>JBOIAD010000088.1:0-49858 GCA_050738795.1 Steroidobacteraceae bacterium | reverse complement strand
TTGTTGCCTGGCGCGAGGAAGAAGGCAGCGCGATCCAACGGCTCAAAGATCCGCGGCTTTATGCGGATGACATCGACTGGAAGGAACTACAGAAGTACCATCGTGTCGTCATCCTCGCCGAGGCGGGTAGCGGAAAGACGGAGGAACTGCGCGCGCAAGCTGAAGCGCTCAGCTCACAGGGCTTATTCGCCTTCTACGCGACCGTCCAGAACGCGGCGACGGAAGGATTTGCCGAGTCTTTGCCGATGGCCGAACAGAGCCGCCTGAACGCGTGGGTCGCCTCGGACAAACCGGCCTGGTTCTTCATCGACAGTGTCGATGAAGCGAAGCTCAGCAAAATTCAGTTGCGAACGGCACTTCGAAAGATCGCGGATGGAATTGCCCCGGGCCTACGACGAGCACACGTGGTTCTGTCGGGTCGGATAACCGATTGGGAGTTTCGCGCCGATCTCGACAAATTCACCGAGCTATTGCCGGTGCCCGGTGATCCGGGAAAGTTGGGACCGCCTTCGGCAGAGGCAATCCTTGGCCGGGCGCTGCGCGGTGACTACCGCAACAAAGGGTATGCGGCCGTCGAGCGGGGTGAGCCGCCGCTGGTGGTGTTGATGGCCCCGTTGGACGAAGCGCGCGTACGTACCTTCGCGGCCGCCCACGGCATTGGCGATTCCGATCCATTTATTCACGCCATCGCGGCTGCGGATCTCTGGTTCCTGGCCCGCAGACCGCTCGATCTGCAATGGCTTGTTGTGTATTGGAAGCGGCACGGCCGATTTGGCGCACTGACGGCCATGATTGAGGCGAGCCTTCAGGAGCGACTGCGCGAGACCAATCCTCAGCATGCTCACGATGATTCGGTCGACCCGGTTCGAGCCGTGCATGCGCTGGAGCGGATCGGTGCTGCCATGGTCTTTGGGCGTGCCGACAAGATCGCCGTCGAGGACTCTGTCGTCTCAATGTCTGTCATCTCCGATGCGCTGCGTCTTGATGAGGTACTACCCGATTGGGCGCCCGCGGCGCGGCGGCAACTTCTGACACGGGCCGTTTTCGACCCGGCCACGTATGGATGCGTTCGACTTCACAATGACAACGAGGGGACTGTACGCGCCTTTCTGGCGGCTCGATGGCTTCGACGCCTCCGGGACCGGGAGGGCTCTGTGCGGGCTCAGCTCAGTCGCCTGTTCAGGAGAGCTACGGCTACCCGCTCATTCGGCCTTCTCTCAGGCTCACGAGCGCTTGGCTCTCGCTTCAGGACCCCAATGTTGCAAATGAAGTTATCGCACGGGAGCTTGATCTTCTGCTCACGGAGGGCGATCCCGGAAGCGTATCTGTTCTCGTGCGTTCGGCCGTCCTGACGCGGGTCATCGAAGAGATCGCTCGCACCGGCGATCGCATCGGAGTCATCAACGAGGAGAGCTTACGCCGCGTGGCGGCACCGGATTTGAGCTCCACGGTACGGGCGCTGTGGGGCACCCACAAGGGTGATGCAGGCGCGCGTCGCCTTCTGCTGCGACTCATTGCGTTGGGCGCGCTCTCGGAGTGCGCTGACATTGCATCTGAAGGGATTTTCGGCGCGTACGGCGATGAGGTCACGTTGGTACTCGCAGGTCGCGCCCTGATGGCGTCCGCCGACGCACCCAGTATTGATGCGTACGCGGCTCGCATCCGTATCACTAGCCACTCACTCCCGGCGCAAGTGCTTTGGGAGGCGCTGGATCAACTCGCGCCTCGATGCCTGTCGGTCGAGGACTTCCTGTCAATTGTTGGTGGAATGGACGAGACGGAGCGAACCGGGTGGCCGGGGGGCGACTACTTTGCACCTCGCTACGCAGAACGCCTCCGCAGTCGCTCGGATCTGGAACGATTGTTCCAGGGACTCGCCGTTCTCCTCGATGCTGGGGACGCCCCGGACGAAGATCTGGATGCGGAGCCGGATGAGGATCATCTGAAGCTCTTGGCGAAGATCGCCTTGCGGCTGATGCAGTATGTGCCCCCCTCAGAGGCACCGATCCCAGTGATCGACGTCGCGATGCGGATCCGTTCGGTACACCGCCATCGTACCTTCGATGAAACCTCCAAGGCCCTGATCGAAACGCTCAGTCGGACACGCGAGCGCCGACGTACGGTGTTCTGGCATGTTGCGCACGCCTGGGCCCAACATCGTCTGCTGCAAGGTCGCCCATTGGATTCAGTCTGGGCGATAAGCATTCTGGGGTGGCCGAAGCACCTGCAGCTTGAGGATCTGGAATGGATATTGGCGGACACGATGGCCAGGTCGGAGCCGCGGAAATCTCAGTTGGGGCTCGACGCGGCGCTTGATTTGTACATGCGCAACGAGCAGCGGGAAGACATCCTGCAGCGCATACGTGCGGCGGTGGCGTCTCGTCCAGACCTGTTGCAGGCTGTTGATCGATGGCTCACGCCGAAAGAACCGTCGGCCGAGGAAATCGCCACGAACTCAGAGTTCAAGCGAATTCAGGCCGAGCGCCAGGAGCAGGAACGGCAGCGCGACAACTCGTGGGAAACCTTTATCGCCGAGTTGCGGGCGGATCCCGATCAGTTACGACGGATCGCGCTGCCGTCGAAGGACGGCGTGGACGCGCGTCTATTCCACCTCTGGTTGTTACTGGCCAGTATGGATGGCCGCGATTCGCGGCATGCCATCGACGATGTGCGGCCGGTCGAAGCTGTGTTAGGTTCAGATCTGACGCGGGCTTTTCGGGATGCGTTGGTGACGTTTTGGCGACAATGGAAGCCAACTCTCGAGAGTACGCGGGCGCCCAATCAGCGCAACGTCATCAGTCAGGTCGACTGCATGGGCATCTGTGGCGTGTCCGTGGAAGCGAAAATGAACAGCGGCTGGCCGGCGTATCTCATATCGGATGAGGCAACGCGTGCCGCCGAGTATGCGACGCTCGAGCTCAACGGCCTTTCCTCATGGACAGCAGTGCTGGCCGCCACGTGGCCCGCCGAACTAGGTCGGGTAGTTCTCAGCGAGATTCTCTCGGAGCTCGACGATGCGCCGAGCGACGCCCATGTAGGGCCGCTCCAGGATGTCGAGTCAGGACCCGTGGAGGTCTGTCGCGCTGTCGCGACGGGCCGGTTCGCGATGCACTCCGGGCACGAGAGCAGCTTCCAGAGAGAAAACTCTCTCAGGTGTTGACCATCCTCAGTCGAGGCCTAGCGGGAGACCAGGTCGGCTTTTTCACGTTTGTGCTGGACCGTGCCGCGAGGACTACCGACCTTGATATCAAGGCGAGCTATCTGGCGGCTGCGTTTCATCGCAATCCGGTCGATGCTGTCGGTGCGCTGAGGGCATTGGAGGCTGTAGATGCGAGTGGTCGCCGATCGCTCATCGAGCGATTGTTACCACGCTTGGGAGGCGATCTCTTTCGTGGCCAGGATCGAGAGCAGCCGAAGCTGCTCCTCGAAGTGCTCGAGCAGCTCGTGACGATCGCCTTCGCCGAAGTTCGCGTTGCCGATGACGTCGAACACGAGCACGGCGTTGTGTTCTCTCCCGGGTTACGGGATAGGGCAGAGCGGGCTCGGGATGGGCCTGTTCCGTCAGCTATGCAACGTACCGGGGCTGGCCACGATCGCGGCGATTCGACGCATCGGATCCATTCCGGGAATTCCCATCAGGCCGGATACCATCGAAACGCTGTGTCAACAACGGGCAGCCGCAGATTCGGAAGGGGCTGCTTGGCCGCCAGGAGCTGCATACATGTTGGAACACGCCGCCGAGGCTCCACCCCGTACCGCCGAAGAGTTGCAGACTCTTGGGTCCTCCCGACTGATGGACATCGAGTATGACCTGCACCATGGCGATTTTACTCTCGGCACATTCTTCAAGCGGCTGGAAACTGAGAACGAGGTGCAGCGCTGGGTGGCGAGCGAGCTGCGAAATCGCCAGGGACAAGCATACTCGCTGGAGCGCGAGCCGCATGTGGCGGACGAGAAGGAGCCTGACATCCGCTTGCGATCTCGCGCCACCGACGTGAGCGTGCCGATCGAGATCAAAGACACGGGGAGCGGCTGGAGTCTGAAGGACCTGGAAAAGGGTCTTACCGAGCAGTTGTGTGGCCAGACCTACGCGCGCGTGGCGGGCAATACGGCATCCACCTCATCGTTCACCGCAATCGCCGGCCCGTCGGCTGGATGGACGCGACCGGCAATCCCATGCAATTCGACGCTTTAATTGGTTATTTGCAGGCGCTGGCCGACTCGATCGCGATACAAAGCTCAGATGCTCCTCAGGTGCGTGTCTGCTCGATCGATGTCTCTGACATGTAATTGGCGCGGAGGAGTAGGGTCCGTACTTTCAACATGGTGAACGTCCGGAACGTTACGATCGGCAACTGGGGCGAGCGGGTGAGGCTATTGCGAGGCGCTCAAACATGTCTGCAAATGCGAAGGTTTCCGACGTGTACCAAGACCGGATCACTTGCTTCATCGACATTCTCGGATTCAGTCGCGACGTTGTGGCGATCGATACGAATCCGGCGCTATTTCTCAGCGTCGACGCAGTTCTCCGCCACGTCAGTAGGTGCAAATTAAGCATTGACCAGGCGCGTGCCCAACGCGGGACCTCCTATGACGCCCGCATGAGTTGCTTCTCCGACTGTCTCGTTGTTTCCTACAGATGTGAACCAGGAGCCACGCTTCGCGCGTTGTGGGATGCGGCATTTCTCGGCCACGTGATCATTCGTCCGGGATACCTTCGCCGAGGCGCTATGACGGTCGGAAAGCTGTATCACGATGATGTTGTTGTCTATGGCAGCGCGCTGGTTGAGGCAGCGAAGCTTGAGGAGAACGTGGTCTCGACTCCGAGAATTGCGATTACGGACCGATGCATGGAGCTCATCCGTGCTGACTTGTCTCGCGAGGGTGCCTCGGATCTGTTGGAGGACTTCGTCCGGGACGACGGCTCGGGTCCGTTTGTCCACGTCTTGGGTCGCGAGTGGTCCTTCCTCGAGAAAGAACGGCAACAGGAGCAGGCCGGTGAAATACACGGAGAAGGGGTAGCGGAGATGTTCCGGGAGGTGCGAACGGCGCTTCCACTCCGATATGCCCATGCTCCGCACGAAAGAGCGAAGCAAAAGCTAGAGTGGATGCGGGACTATGTGAATCGCTCTGTAGACGAACACGGGCTGCCTGAGGATCTCAAGATATCGCTACCAGCGTCCGACCCCTCCCAGTAAACGGAAGAACGCGGGTTGCTGCTTGTTGTCGAAGGCCCCGCGCCTCCCGAGTGGCATCGATAAATTCCAGGGATATTGATGCCGCACATCTTTGTGGCCCGGAGGGGGGCATGCACATAGAGTGAGGAGCCGGCCAACTCCAAATGGGCTGTAGGCTTTGGAAGCCCTTCAACGGCTAATCCTCGAAGAGCTATACTCAATGACTATGGGATACAGCGTTCGATTTTTTAGGGGACGGCCTGTGGTTGATGGCCTGATGGAGGGCGAAAGGGCCGTTGCAGTCACGGTACGCTTTAAGCAGCGGAAGACTCCGGAGGGAAGCTATGATTTGGTACGAGGGTCCGGAACAGCCGACGTGACGATCGCTAAGAACGGCAAGCGGCGGGTCATGAAAGACGTACCTTTCATCGCATCTGGTAAGTGAGCATCGTCGAGTCTCAAGAATCATTGCCGTTTAGTTCGTTGATTCTGATCGCGCTTCGAAATTCGCATGGGATGAATGGTCATGTGGAAGTTGTATTCGATGTCATTCGCCATCTATCGCCCACAAGCGAGGATTTTTGTCGTACCGTCTGACGGACCTTTGGAGACGGCCGCCGTAAAATTCTCTATGCGTCAATGAGTTGGAATGCCAGGAGATTATTGAGTGGGAGTGACCCGGATTGTGACCAAAGAATACGCAGACGTATCAATCAATCTATTACGCATGCCGGAGACAATTGAAAGTTAAGTCCTTGTGACCTCGTCCCGAATTGTTGGGCACTCTGGACTTAGACCGAATTAGCCGTCTGAGGTCCTCCGCGCGAAAAGCGAAGACGACGAAGAAATCGAGGTTTACCGAAGAGCATCATCTACGCGCCGCCAGGTCGCGAGTTGGCGAGGTGGCGAGTGGCACGCCATCAGCGGATGTGTGTAGGCAGCTCGGATGCAACGGGGGAGCTTCAACCCGCGGAAGAAGCATCGAGTCTGGCCAAAAGAAAGAGCCGGAATGAGTCTTGCGCTCTCCAGAACTTACCACGACTCTGACTTCTCCGGCAGAAGCTTGAGCTTGTCCACCATTCGACAGAGCTCAGCGAAGGAGGCGGCGTTGATTTTCCGCATCATGTTGCTGCGATGCACTTTCACCGTGGTTTCGGTGATGCCCATTTCGCCGGCAATCTGCTTGTTCAGCCGGCCTTCGACAACCCGAATCAGGATCGCGAGCTCACGCGAAGTCAGCACTTCGAAGCGCGCCTTCAGGGCGCGCAGAGCTGCTTCATCCTCGCGTCGCGCACGGTCGCGAGCGAGCCCCACATTTACAGCATCGATGAGATCCTGATCCCGGAAAGGCTTCGTGAGAAATTCGACGGCGCCTGCCTTCAGAGCCTGCACGGTCATCGGGATATCGCCGTGTCCTGTGATGAAGACGATTGGCAGCCTGACGCCAGCGACACCGAGATCGCGTTGAAAATCCAGTCCGCTCTGCCCGGGCAGCCTCACATCGAGGACCAGGCAAGTCGGTTCATCGGGGGGTTCTGAGGCCACAAAGTCGGCAATGGAGGCAAATAACTGTGGACGCAGGCCGACTGACCTCAAGAGTCGTCCAAGCGATTCGAGAAACTGCGGATCGTCGTCGATA
This sequence comes from Steroidobacteraceae bacterium, assembly GCA_050738795.1. GTDB lineage: Bacteria > Pseudomonadota > Gammaproteobacteria > Steroidobacterales > Steroidobacteraceae > 13-2-20CM-66-19. The sequence goes on along the minus strand of JBOIAD010000088.1, from coordinate 43,042 downwards.
ACGGCCACGCAGGCATTTGAATCCGGCATCGCTTTCGCTCGCGATTGAAAGTTCACGGAAAAGCGCATCGCTTGATGGTAGTCCTAACGCAGGGGCTTGGACAGGCTGCAGCGCGCGCTGCTGGGCGCAGTTGCCTAAACCAAGGTTTAGAGTTCCAGATTGGTTACCGCGTCATCCTTGGCCCATTGAGGCAGCGATCCGCGGGAGGCGTATTTGTCCAACTCGTCACTCATCTCGATCGTCGATGACGACCAGTCCTTTCGCGACTCCATGCGACGGTTGGTCAAGTCACTCAGGTACACCGTTGCCGTGTTTCCGTCGGCGGCGGAATTCCTTGCGTCCCCCCGGTTCGCGGCGACCGACTGCCTGGTCGCCGATGTTCACATGCCTGAAATGACCGGGGTTGAGCTATTCATGCACCTGATCGGAACGGGGCAGGGGATACCAACGATTCTGGTCACGGCTTATCCGGATGATCGCGTCCAGGAGCGGATGCTCAGCGAGGGGGTCCGGTGCTATCTTCGCAAGCCATTGGAGGAGGCTGTACTGATCGACTGCCTCCATTCCGCTGTCGCGCGCCGATAACGCAAACAGCACCAAGAAAAATAGCGTCGAATCGACGCTGGGGCCCGGCAAATGAACGCATCTGTCTTGTTGGGCGCGAGTCGAGAAGGCGACTTGTTGGAGGTGCTATGGGAAGACGCCGAACGCGTCTTCTGCAGACTGTCGCGCAACGATGCCGAGGGTCATAGGCACGCCTTCATACCTGCCGTTGTCGGCGCCGAGCATCCGACACTCGAGAGCATCAATCGTCTCGCGCACGAATACGAGCTCAAGGATTACCTGGACGGTGCGTGGGCATTGCGGCCGTTGGAGTTCTTTCGCGAAGGCGGGCGGGCGATGCTGGTGGTCGAGTACACGGGAGGCGAGCCCCTCGATCGCCTCATTCCCAAGCCAATGGAGATCGGCAGCTTTCTACGAGTCGCGGGATCTCTAGCTGCCGCACTCGGCCGGCTCCACGGACGTGGGCTGATCCACAAGGACATCAAGCCGGCCAACGTGCTCGTGGATTCCGCGGCCGGGCAAGTGTGGCTCACCGGCTTTGGCATCGCCTCGCGCCTGTCGCGTGAGCGCCAGGCATCAGAACCTCCCGAGCTCATCGCCGGCACGCTCGCTTACATGGCACCGGAGCAGACGGGGCGGATGAACCGCTCCGTCGATGCGCGCAGCGATCTTTATGCGCTCGGTGTAACCCTGTACCAGATGGTCACTGGCGTGCTGCCGTTTGCAGCCGCGGATCCCATGGAGCTGGTACATTCCCATATCGCGCGCCAAGCCGTGCCACCCGCCGAACGGACTCCAGGCGTCCCTGCAGCGATCTCGGCTGTCATCATGAAGTTGCTCGCCAAGACGCCGGAGGATCGATACCAAACCGCCGCCGGTGTGGACGCCGACCTGCGACGCTGCCTGACGCCGCATCAGCTGGCCGTGAGCATCGAGCCTTTTGCTCTGGCGGCACATGACATCCCTGATGTGCTCCGAATTCCCGAAAAGTTGTACGGGCGCGAGCAGAGCATCCAGGCGCTGCTCGCGGCATTCGAGCGCGTCGCAACCGGTGGTAGTTCTGAGCTGATGCTGGTCTCCGGATACTCCGGAATTGGTAAATCGTCGGTCGTCAACGAGCTGCAGAAGGCGCTGAGCTCGTCAAAGGCAATATTCGCCGCGGGAAAGTGCGATCACTTCAAGCGCGACATCCCGTACGCCACGCTCGCCCAGGCATTGCAGGCCCTCGTGCAGATGATCCTTCGCAGCAGCGAAGCGGAGCTCCCGCGCTGGCGCGATTCCATCAGGCGAGCCGTGGAGCCGAACGGCCACCTCATCACGAGTCTCATTCCCGAGCTTGCGCTCGTCATCGGCGAGCAGCCCCCGGTCCCGGACCTGCTACCGCAAGACTCTCGCAACCGCTTTCAGATGGTGTTTCGCAGCTTCCTACATGTGTTCGCCCGGCCCGAGCACTCGATGGTGCTGTTTCTCGACGACCTGCAATGGATTGACGGCGCGACACTTGCTCTGGTCGAGGACCTGGTCGGTCAGCACGAGACGCGCCACCTGCTGCTGATCGGAGCTTATCGTGAAAATGAAGTCGGCGCCTCGCATCCGCTCGTGCTGGCGCTTGAGGCGCTGCGTCGGGCAAGCACGCGTGTGAACGAGATCGTGCTTGCGGCGCTCGAGCTCGATGATCTGACCCGGCTTGTCGCTAGCGCCCTGCATTGCGACGAGCAACGCGCGCGTCCGCTCGCGCGCCTGGTGGACGAAAAGACCGGCGGCAATCCGTACTTCGCGATCCAATTCCTGACAGAGCTCGCCGCTGAGGCGCTTCTGTCATTCGACGCGGGTATTGGAAGCTGGACATGGGACGTCGCACGCATTGCCGGTAAGGGCTACACGGACAACATCGTGCAATTGATGGTTGTGAAGCTGAAGCGACTGCCGGCTGCTGCACAGGAAGGTTTGAAGGAGCTCGCCTGCCTCGGCAACATCGCGGACTTCGCGACGCTTGCCATCGTGCGAGAGAGCTCGGATGAAGAGATCCACTCGGCGTTGGGGGACGCTACGAAAGCTGGCCTCGTTATTCGCCTCGAATCTGCTTACCGTTTTGCGCACGACCGCGTGCAGGAGGCTGCGTACGCACTGATCCCGCAGGCGTTGCGACCCGGGCTGCACCTTCGCATCGGACGCCAGCTCCGAGCGGCGAGTGCAATGGAGCCTACGGCCGAGTGCGTCTTTGCGGTGGTCAATCAACTCAATCACGCCGTCGATTTGATCTCCGACGTCGAAGAGAGAATCGCGCTGCTTCGGCTGAACGTCCTCGCCGGCGTGAAAGCGAAGACCGGGATCGCTTATGGCGCCGCGCGCGACTATCTGGCGCAAGCGGCGGCGCTTGTTGCCGCAGATGCATGGACGCGATACTACGAGGCGACGCTCGAGCTCTATATGAGTCTCGCCGAGTGTGAATACCTGGTGGGCAATTTCGACTCGGCCGACTATCTGTTCGCGCTGATGCTGGGCAATGCGCGCTCCGATCTCGATCGCGCCCGAATCTACAGCTTGCACATGAAGGTCTGTCAGGTCGGGAGCGGGTACTGCGAGAGCCTCGCGCTCGCGCTCGAAGCACTGCAGCTGTTCGGTGTCACCTTTCCCGAGACGGACGATGAGATCCAGGCAACCGCGGACGCGGAGTTTCGAGCCGTATCCATCAACCTGGGTGAGCGCCGCATCGGTGACCTGCTCGATGCGCCAGCAACGGATGCCCCCGAAGTACGGGCCATCATCGATCTGCTCGTCGAAGCGGCGCCCAGCGCATACAACGGGAGGCCAAAGCTGTTTCCGCTGGTGGTCATGAAGGCGGTGAACTTTTCGCTCCGATACGGCAACACCGACCAGTCCAGCTACGCCTACGCAGTGCATGCCCTGATGCTCGTTGGGGTCTACGGCGAGATGGCGCAAGCGCTAGAGTTCTCCGAGATGGCGCTGCGCCTCAACGAGAGATTCAACAACGCGCGCCTGCGCGGGGCGCTCCTTCATCTTCATGGCGACCATGTCTACTTCTGGCGCCGTCATTTCGCGACCGGCGTGCCGATCCTGGAACAGGGGTTTCGCGCATGCCTCGCAGTCGGCGACCTGGTCTACGCGGGCCATCTGGCGTTCTTGATGGTCTGGCAGGCGATTGAAAGAGGTGACGCGCTCGAAGAGGCACGCACGTTGGCGGCGCGCAATGCCGAGTTTGCCCGCCAGAGCCACAACGACGCTGTCTACCAGACGATCCAACTCGAGCAGCAGTTCGTCACCAGCCTGCAGGGAAGGACGAGCGATCCGCTGAAGTTCGACGCGGCCGGTTTCGACGAGCGCGCCTCGCTCGCCGCGATTGCAAAGGCTGATTTCGGTTGCGGCATCGTCTTCCATCCAATCATGAAGCAGATCCTCGCCTTCCTGCACGGCCGGCATGCCGAGGCTTTGGATGCTGCGCAATTGGCGGAGCCCATGCTTGGCGCCGCGATGGCGACGCCCATCGAGGCGACCCATCACTTCTACCACGCTCTTACCCTGACGGCGCTGTACCCGAGCGCGCCGCCAAAGGAGCAGGCGCAATTGGGCAGTGTTCTCGAGGGCAAGCTGAAGAAGCTGAAGCTCTGGGCCGACAACTGTCCGCAGAATTATCACAACCGGTATGCGCTGGTGTTGGCGGAGATCGCGCGGATCGAAGGCCGGCCCGCCGAGGCCATGAACCTGTACGAGGAGGCGATCCGGTCTGCCCGGGACAACGGTTTCGTTCAGCAGGAGGCGTTGGCTTTCGAATTGGCGGCACGGTTCTATGCAGCTCGCGGCTTCGCAACGTTTGCTCACGCGTATCTTAGGAACGCGCGTGATGGCTACCTTCGCTGGGGCGCGCAAGGCAAAGTGCGACAGCTGGATGAAACCTACCCACAGCTGCGCGATGAGGCTGGTGCGCCGCCCGGGCCAACCGGGATCGCGGAGACGGTGGAACACCTTGACCTTGCGACGGTGGTCAAGGTCTCGGAAGCGGTATCGGGTGAGATCGTCCTGGAGAAGCTGATCGATACGCTCATGCGCACGGCAATCGAGCACGCCGGCGCCGAGCGAGGCCTGTTGATTCTTCCGCGAGGTGATGAGTATCGGATAGAAGCCGAAGTCACGACCCGCGGCAACCAGGTGACAGTCGATCTGCGACAAGCGAGCGTCACTCCTGCAAGTCTGCCGGAGTCCGTTTTCCGCTATGTCCTGCGGACCAAAGAGAGCGTTCTGTTGCAAGATGCCTCGGGTCGGAGCCCGTTTGCCGCCGATGATTACATTCGCAAACACCACGCAAGGTCCGTGCTCTGCCTTCCGATTCTCAAGCAGGCGAGGTTGCTGGGGATGCTGTACCTGGAAAACAACCTCACGCCGCACGCGTTCACTCCTGCTCGAATGGCCATTCTGAAGTTGCTTGCTTCGGAGGCGGCAAGCTCAATGGAGAACGCGCGCCTGTACCGGGACCTCGCCGAGCGTGAAGCCAGAATCCGGCGTCTCGTGGATGCCAATATCATCGGGATCATCCTTTGGGATATCGAAGGTCGGATTCTCGAGGCCAACGACGCGTTTCTATGCATGGTGGGATACGACCGTGAAGATATCGTCTCGAGAAGCGTCCTCTGGACAGACATGACGCCGCCGGAATGGCGCGAGCGTGACGAGCAGCAATTGGTGCCGGAGCTGAAGCGGACCGGCAGCTTGCAACCGTTCGAAAAGGAATTCTTCCGCAAGGACGGCAGTCGCGTGCCCGTTTTGATCGGGGTCGCGACCTTCGAAGAAGGTGGGTACCAGGGTGTCGCGTTCGTGATCGACCTGACGGAGCGCAAGCACGCTGCGGACGCGCTTCGTGCGCTTCAGATGGATCTGGCGCACGCGAACCGTCTGGCAACGATGGGACAGCTTGCCGCCTCGATCGCGCACGAGGTCAATCAGCCGATCGGTGCGGCACGCAACAACGCCCATGCCGCGTTGCGCTTCCTCGCGGGAGATCCCCCGGATCTGGCGGAAGTCAGGGAGGCGATTGAGTGCGTGGTGAAGGACACCTATCGCGCGGGCGACATTATCAGCGGCATCCGCGATCAGGTGAAAAAAGTGCCTGCCCGCAAGACAGCTGTCGACCTGAACGAGGCCATCGAGGAAGTGATTGCGCTCGTGCGGGGCGAGCTGTCGAAGCATCGCGTATCGATCCAGGTGCGGCTCGCGGAGGGACTGTCCACGGTCCACGCAGATCGAGTTCAACTACAGCAGGTCATGCTGAATCTGATCCTCAACGCGATCGAGGCCATCATCGGCGTCGGTGACGAAGCGCGCGAACTGGTGATCAGCACCGAATCCCTCCCGACAGAGGGGGTGCTGGTCGCGGTAAGGGACTCGGGGTCCGGCGTCGCTGCGGAGGATCGCCAGCGGGTTTTCGAGTCCTTCTACACGACCAAGGCCGGTGGAGTGGGAATCGGTCTCTCAATCTGTCGCTCCATTATCGACGCCCATTCGGGGCGATTGTGGGTGGATGCGCATCAGCCTCGCGGTGCAGTTTTCAGATTCACATTGCCGGTGCACAACTAAACCAAGACTCAGCGCACCTGACGAAAAGATCGTCACCTGTAGACGATGGTGCAATAGAACTGAACCTGCATCCCTGATGTGATTCAGCCCCGGGGTCGTGAGCCGTTGGGCGCGCCACCATTCCAACCATCAGTTGCAGGGAGTTCGTCATGCAAAAGACGCCTGGCCTCGATCGCCGCCGCTTTTGCGGTGCCACAGCGGCAACCGTTGCTGTGGGCACGCTAGGTCTTCCACTCTTATCTTCAAGGAGCAAAGCCATGAATGCCGTTGCCGAGTCGAAAAGCAGTGATGCGACAGCTATCCGCCCGTTTCGTGTGAATGTTCCGGAAGCGGAACTCGCCGAATTGCGAAAACGCATCAAGGCGACCAAGTGGCCTGAAAAGGAAACAGTCACGGATGCATCGCAAGGCGTGCAGCTCGCGACGATGCAGGCGCTCGCGAGCTATTGGGCGACCAGCTACGACTGGCGCAAGGTTGAGGCGCGACTGAACGCCGTGCCGAACTTCATCACCGAGATCGATGGACTCGACATTCATTTCATTCACGTCCGCTCGAAGCACGAAAACGCATTGCCGCTTATCGTGACGCACGGATGGCCGGGATCGATCATTGAGCAGATAAAGATCATCGAACCGCTGACCAATCCCACGGCACACGGCGGGACCGCCGCGGATGCGTTTCATTTGGTGATTCCGTCGATGCCGGGCTACGGTTTTTCGGGCAAGCCGACGACCACCGGCTGGGACTGCATCCGCATGGCCCGCGCCTGGACTGTGCTCATGAAGCACCTCGGCTACACACGATTCGTGGCCCAAGGCGGCGATTGGGGCGCGCTCGTCGTCGACCAGATGGGCGTACAGGCAGCTCCGGAACTGCTAGGCATTCACACAAACCTGCCTGGCGCGGTTCCAGACGACATCAACCAGGCGGCCTTTTCCGGTGCGCCGACGCCGTCCGGTCTCTCGGCCGACGAGAAACTCGCTTACGAGCGTCTGGTCTTCCTCTATGGCAAGGGCATCGGTTACGGATACCAGATGGGATTGCGACCGCAGACGTTATACGGAATCGCGGATTCACCCGTCGGTCTGGCAGCGTACTTCCTCGACCACGATGCGCGCAGCCTCACGATGATCTCGCGGGCCTTTGCGGGAGAAGCCACCGCGCTCACACGGGATGACGTCCTCGACAACGTCACGCTCACCTGGTTGACGAACACCGCGCTTTCTGGTGCCCGTCTCTACTGGGAGAACAAGCTCGCGTATCTCAGTGTCAAAGGCATCTCCATCCCGGTTGCCGTGAGCGTCTTTCCGGACGAAATCTATCCAGCCCCACGGAGCTGGGCAGAGCGGGCGTATCCCAAACTCGTCCATTTCAACAAGCTCGACAAGGGAGGTCACTTTGCGGCGTGGGAGCAGCCGAAACTCTTTTCGGAAGAGGTTCGCGCGGGCTTCAGATCACTCCGCACGTAGTGGATGGCGTTTGGCGCTATCGAAACCGGATGTTGGCGCAAATGATCGCGCCAACATCCGGCCGAACGTCCATCAAACAGGAGAGAGGAGATGGAACCTTTTCGCGTCGACGTGCCCGATGAAGTGCTCAACGATCTGCAGACGCGTCTCAAGCTCACGCGCTGGGCTGACGACTTCGCCAACGAAGGCTGGCAGTACGGCACCAACACCGCCTACCTCAAGGAACTCGTGGGCTACTGGATCGACGGCTACGACTGGCGCAAGCAGGAACGCGCGATCAACGCGTATTCGCAGTTCCGTTCCGAGATCGACGGTGTGCCGATCCACTTCTTCCACGTGCGCGGCAACGGTCCCAATCCCAAGCCGCTAATCCTCTCACACGGCTGGCCCTGGACGTTCTGGGAATACCGGAAGGTGATCGGCCCGCTCAGCGATCCCGGCGCACACTGTGGCGATCCCGCCGATGCCCTCGACCTGGTGGTGCCACCTTGCCGGGCTACGGATTCTCCACGCCGCTGCGCAAGCCTGGCGTCAATTTCTGGCGCACTTCGGGGCTTTGGGTAAAGCTCATGGAACGGCTGGGCTATCCGCGTTTCGCCGCGCACTGGGGCGCACTGATCACGGCCGACCTGGGACACCGCTACCCCGAGCGCGTGATAGGCGTGCACTCCTCGATGATGGTGCCGCTGGACCTGTTCACCGGCGGCACGCCTGCGCCCGAAGACTACGACGCTGACGAGGCGCCAATAGCTGGGAGTGAATGAAGACCGTCTGGCAGCTCACCTCGTGCCGGCGGCGCCCCGCTTTTTCCTTCCTATCCGCCAATAGGTGATTTATCCTTACTATCCGCCCAATCTCGAGATGTTCATCGCGGTGAGCATATGACAAAGGTCGCTGCGTCGAATCGCGTGGGGCCCTCGCAACGGGCAATTACCGTTCAAGGCAGAGTTTTCACGCGATCTCGTGCGCGTCGATTTTGCTGCAAACGAAGCGCCGGCTTTCGAAAGAACTCGACGACGGTTGTCGGGTGGTGGTACCGGGCATTTACTTCAATTTCAACGAAGCCAAATTAAACCCCAATCGCAACGAGCACTGCGCGAAATTGCGGCGTTGCTTGCAAAGCATCCCCAACGGCACGTCAGCATCGAAGGGCATACCGATAACATTGGTGGCGATCGCTACAACGATGATCTTTCTGAGCGCCGCGTCGCGGCGGTGAAAGTTGCTTTAGTGAGCGATTTCCACGCTGTTGCCGCAATCATCTGGACCAAAGGGCACGGGGAGCGCCAGCCCATCGAAAGTAACGACACCGCTGCCGGAAGGGCGCGGAATCGACGGGTCGAACTCGTGAGGCAATGCGCCGACGCCAAATAACCATATCAATGACCGGAGGTGCCTGCGGTACTCTTCAGTTACCCTACGGACAAACTTCCTCACTGCTCTCAGGAGAATCCCATTCGCATACCAAGCCTTGCCTTAGTGGCCCTTTCCCTCGCGGCGTTGACCGGCGTGGGCTGTTCGAAGTCCGGCTCGTCGTCGGACGCAGCGCCGAGCTCTCCCGCAAGCGCGACACCGGCGTCAGCCACCGGTACGAAACACGCAAAGGCGTGCGAAATCGTGACGCAAGCAGAGATGTCCGCCATCCTCGGTGGCGCCGTGACGGCCGCGGCGGGAGGCAATGAACGGCCACCGTCACAGACCGAATGCATCTACTCGCCGGCCCAAGGCTCCAGCCCTTATGCGGAGTTGGAAGTTGATTGGGGAGCCGGCGACCCGCAAACACTCGGGACCGCCGCGGGAGCGGCCGGCGCGGCTGCACCTGCGGGTGCGGTAGATTCCCTGCATGGTCTCGGTGAGCGTGCGTACCAAGTTACACCCGATCAGGTGTTCATCAGCACGGGGGGGAATCTGATGATAGTGCGATTTCCGCCCGGGAGCGCCGATGTCGTTTCCAGGGCGCGTCGGATCTACGAGACGACCAAAGGAAGGATGTGACTGCGTTTATTTCCCCTTCATCCGCCCGACAATAGTCGACGCGGGGGTGAGTCCCCCGCCCATCGCACCCGCGAGTCCACCCTCGACGGGTCCGGTGGTCACCATACCGCGGCCGTTCTTCTGCGCGCCGGCCTGTACGACGATATTGCCGCTGCCGTTGCTGATCTCGAGCTTTCCGGCCTTCGACTGCAAGGAGGTAATGTTCACCGCCGTACCGCCGTCGCTGTCGAAGATATTCACAGCGCCAGTGGCGCCGTCCGCGATCAGTTCGGCCCGAGTCGTGCCGCCGCCGGCCGCGAAAACGCGCACCTTGCCGCCGCTGGGTGTCACGGCGAGGCTGATGACACTCTTGCCGCCACCGGCTGCCGCCAGCGCGAGGCCGCCGCCATCCGCCCCGGCGAACATGCCGCCAACGGCCTTGCCGTCCGCGCCGTACACCCTCAGCGCACCGTAGCCTTTGCTGTCCGAGGAGAGTTCACCCGTCGACTTCTCGCCCCTGCGCAGGAACAGCCCCGTGCCCTTGCCCTCGTACTTGCCGAGGACCGCAGACTGCTCCTTATCCTTCACTAACATGTAGCTGCCCTTCGGGTCGCCTACGAGCGCAGAAAGCGCTGTATTCGAGGCGTCGTAAAGCCCGACCGCCGGGGTACCGTCGACCGACATGCCGAGCTCGACCCGAGCACCGCTGGCGTTACCCACGAACGCGCGCGGCTGACTGCCCCTGACGTCGACGCGGAAGATCTCGCGGCCGCTGGCGTCCTTCACGCTGAACGGTGCGCGCAGCGAGAGCACCTGGCCGTCGGCCGGCTTCGGCGGGTTGGAACCCGGCGGCGCCGGTGGCGTCTTGCCCGGGTCCGCCGGCTGCCGCCCTTTGAGCCCTTCGACGTCAGCCTGCAGCCTGCCGATCTCATTGAGTTTGACGAAGTCGTCGGTTCTCAGGCCTACGAGCTCGGCGGCATTCTTGGCGAACGCCTTCTGCATTTCAGCCCGCAGGAGGGCTGTGTCGATCTCCTGCTTCTGCAGGCGCGCTTCCAGGAGTTGCACGCGCGTCTCCAGTTTGATGATCTGCGCCTGCGGATCGACCTGAGCACGCACGACAGGTGCCAGCCCCAGGCAAAGGATGGTCGCAGCGAGGGTAGCGCGGAGCAGTCGCGTGAGGACGGGCGATTCTCGTGTCACTTCATCCATCCTTCGCCGCTACTGGCGTACACGATACACCGTTTCCGGCCGCATCGGCCTCGCGCGGCGATCTCGGGCGTCTGATTACGCAAGCAGCCACGGTGTGCCGACGTCGCGCGCACGGCGCCTTTGACATGCTGGACGTCTATCGGCACCGATCGAAAATCAAATCTAAGTCCCTGTCCCAGAAGAGTTTTCCTCTCGGCATCTATCGCCGACTATCGCCGGCCAACGGAAAATTCTGACGGTATTACTGGGTTTTGGTGCATTGACGGTCTGGCCCTAGAATTCGCGCCCCTTTGGAAAGAGGCGCCGAATGACGATCCGCATTTCACGCGACCCGATTTATCGGCACCATCACTTTTCAGCTGAAACCATTGAACTCTGAGTTCGCTGGTACATCACGTATCGGCTTAGCTATCGCGACCTGGCTGCGATGATGGCCGAGCGCGAGATTGCCGTCGCCCACATGACGGTGAGGCGCTGGGTGCTGCGGTATGTACCGGAATACGAGCGTCGCTGGGCACGCTTCGCACGACCGCCCGGTTCGTCTTGGCGCATGGACGAGACGTCCGTGAACATCTAAAGTTACAGGGGCAACGACGTCTGGGTCGACTATTGCCGGGAGGATAAGCCCGCTCACGTGGCGCTTGGGCCGACGTGATGCGCCTGATGGGGACATCAATGCAAGAACTGGGGGGCTTGTCGGTTTGCTTTCAGGTGAACACGTTTCGGAACGCGGAACAGATGGTCGCTACCGGAGCACAGATAGGGTGAGGTGGGGATATGCAGAGCGCATTCGGATGTCCACAGCAGTCTTGCTCGTCGCCCTGATTTTTGCTGCGCAAGCACCTGCGGGCGACGGGGCTCAACCGGCCTTGTTCCCTGTCTGCAACAAGGAGCAACTTCGAGCCGTAGCCCCTTCTCGGGACGAGGTTCGGGCACACAGGCAGTTTACCGTTCCCACCCTGAGTTATCCGTTCGGCGCTGCAATCGGAAGTGAATGGGGTTTCGACGTGGCGCTCCGAGTAAACCAGGTCGGCGCTGTTACCTGTTACTCCCTAAGGGATCAATGGAACCGGCCTGTGCCTCCAAATGAGTCTCGAACTCGGCTTCTTAACAGTCTCGGTACATGGCGATATACGCCATTTAAGCGTGACGGTGATGCAGTACCCGTTGTTCTCACGGAGAAGATCTACGAGCAAGAGAATCCGAGCGAAAGGACACCTCTGCCAAACGTGGCACCAGACAAGGTACAGATCGAGTTGGAGCGTACCGGCTGCTTCGGCACATGTCCCAGCTATCGCGTCATCATCCGTGGCGATGGGCGAGTTACCTACAAAGGGAGCGGTTTTGTCGATGTCACGGGCGCGCATGACTACCAAATTCCACAGGACGACGTTTCGAGGCTCGTCGAAAGCCTACGAATAAAGGATATTTGGTCGCTTCGATCCTCGTACGCCGCACAGGTGACGGACCTTCCAACTTACAGCGTAACTGTCTCTATGGGCGACAAACGTCACCAGCTCGCGGACTACGCCGGGGAATCCGTCGGAATGCCGCATACGGTGTCTGAGTACGAGGACGAAGTCGATCGCGCGGCGCGATCCAGCATGTGGCTTCATCTATCTAAAGAGGCAGTGAATCACTTGGAGGCGGAGCACTTCCGCTTCCACTCCCAGGAAGCTGCGGCGCTGCTACTGCGGTCCGTGGCGGATGATGATGCGCATGATGACGAGGCGATGCTTAGGCTTATCGAACTGGGAGCGCCGATTTCCGCGACCAAGAGATCAAACAATGCTTGGCTTGGTGTCCTCCATGGACCACTCATCGACGAGGCTCTTAGAAACCACCGCAAAGTCGTGGTCGATGCGCTGATAGCCAAGGGTGCACTGAAGACAAACGGAAAAGTTGATCACAAGAAGCTAGACGCTGCGTTTCGCGCCGCAATAATCGGCGGCCGGCTGGATCTGGTTCAGGAGATCTGGGCAGCGGCGGGCACTCGACAGCATCCGGCGCTCACATTCACGAGTGTTACGGACGACGATAAGCCTATCCGAAAGACGGTACCTGTAACTCTACTGCTGACCCATAGCGCAGATCAGGAGGGCCATGGGAGGGACTAAAAATTACGCAGTGGTTGGCGATGCGCGGCTGCAATATCAAGGCCGCCAGGGCAGATGGAGACACGTTGCTTCATATCGCCGCAGAAGCAGGCGATGCGGAATTTGTTCGATACCTGTTGACACAGGGATTCGATCCGTCAACGGCAGGCCAATTCAACCTGCCTGCCTTGGGAGGTACCCAGGACGAGAATGTCGCGCTGATCCTATTGGAGGCGGGAACTGATCTCGCGCGAATGGATGATTCAGGGACGCAGTTTCGGCGCTACGCTGAAGAAAATCACTGGAAGCGAGTCATGGATTGGCTGGAAGCGAACAACCGGTAGCGCAAAAAGGTATCATGGAATATGATACTTCCTGAAGTGCACATACTTTTTGATACCGATGACCCGAGCGACGTCCCCGGTAGATCCCTGGCACTACCCGCGACCTGAGCTTGCCGCGAAATACCTCCAGGTTTTCGACGTCGGACTCACGTCCGCCCGTGCACTGTTCGCCAAGCGGCGGATGGGAAAATCAGAGTTCCTCGAACAGGACCTCATCCCGGCTGCACGCGATGCCGGTTACCTGACCGTATATCTGAATCTTTGGGACGCGAGGAGCCAGCCTGCGCCCGCATTCTTGGCCGCACTCAGCCGGGCACTCAAGCCTACCGGTTTGGGCAAGCTCGCGAAGACTCTCAAGCGACCCCTCAAGAGTATCAAGGCATCGGCCAAGGTGGCGGGGATGGCGGAGGGCAGCCTTGAGGCGGAGCTTGGCGGCATCGAGGCCGCAGCAACTCCGCGGCTCACCGAGCTCATTCGCAGTTTCGACAAGCCAAATCGCAGGATGCTCTTGGTATTGGATGAGGCTCAGGTTCTCGCTGAGTCTGCGCACGCGGATCTCGCACACTCGTTACGTGCAAGCCTCGACGGACGCAAGCAGAACATCAAGGTGATTTTCGCCGGCAGCTCAGAAGCGACGCTGCGGCGCATGTTCGGCCGTTCCACGGAGCCGTTTTACAACTGGGCGCCGCTCGAGCCGTTCGAGCTGCTCGGCGTGGAATTCGTGCGGGCGATGGTAGTGAAGGTAAACCGGCTGTCGAGGTACCCACTCTCGCACAAAGATGCGTTGGCCGCGTTCGAGGCCCTGAAGCGCACACCTGAGTTCTTTCGGCGATACCTCAGTCGGTATCTCGCGTACGCGGATCTGGGCTCGAAAGCAGCGCTTCTTAACACCGAGGCGCATGTTTTTAACGATGCGAACTTCGTGAACACTTGGCACCGGCTGCTGCCGGCCGACCGGGAATTGCTACGACTGATTGTTTCCGGCGTCACCGATCTGTTCTCGGAGTCGTCGCGCGGGCGGCTCGGCGCGGCGCTCGGACTCGATGAGGTTGTGGCCAAGAATGTGCCGCAGCAATCGCTACGCCGGCTGCAGGACGCCGATCTGGTGCTGCGCATGGATTACGGGGACTATCGGGTGCAGGACGACGCTTTGGCCGAGTGGCTGCGAAATCAGGAGCTCGAGGGCTGACGTAAATGCGGTACTGACATCGGTATTCGACGCCATATTTTGGACCTTTCGCCGCCAAGGGAAACGTTTTGGCGGGAAATCTGACGGTAAAAATCTTTTCGTCGGCGTGCTGCGGATTTTTACCGTCAGGGTGCCTTCTGAATTCCGCAAAAGCCTACGAATACGGGCTTTCCCGGGCTCATGATCGCCGGGCTGGGCGATTCGTAGAGTTTCATGAGTTCCAACAGAGCCGGCTGGTCAGGCACGCGTTTGCCCGCACAAATTGCCGCAGTTGCTGCAAACGCTTGGTGGACTCCGCTGTCTTGCCGTGACGTAGGCTCATGGCGGGTAGATTGCACTCCCGATGGCCCGAGTGCACCGGGGAGTTTCGAGGACCCTTTCTCGGCTGGTCGGCGCCGCTCTTTCGGGGCGTTTGCGCGTCATGCCAGCTGTTGTGGTCACCGGCGCACGTCAGACTGGCAAAAGCACGCTGGTTGAGCAGCTCGTACCGGGTGAGAGCCGTGTCGGTTGACTACGGGCTCGCTGAGCAAGCGGGCGCTCGGTCAGGCAGAGATGCTCTTGCGCGGCCAGATCCGGACGGTTGCGGCGCGGGCATGCGCACTGATCATAGGGTCGAGATACGAAGAGGCGCCGTACTTTGCTCGATACGCGTCGTCGATGCGGTCGTTGATGGGTCCCTCGATCGATTCGAAGCTAGCCTCGAGGGTCATGCCAGCAGCGATAATCCGTCCCAATTTCTGGCTGACCGCCGCCTGGTACCATCGAGATCGTTTGCCGTGGTAGCCGCGTACGTAAAGCGCATCATCGACTGCCACCGACCAGATCCAGGTGGGTGTTCCATATGTCTCGCCATCCTCACGGAACGGGGCGATGCGTAAGTCATCGACTTCTGCGATCTTGCGCAGCGTTTCTTGCGACCATGTGTTCATGGTGAGATCTCCGTTACGGCTTCAAGAGCGCCTTGATTGCGCGACGCTCATCCATCGCCCGGTAGCCTTCCGCAACCTGATCCAGCGGTAACGTGAGGTCGAAGACTTTGCCGGGGTTGATCTTCCCACTCCACACCAAGTCGATGAGCTTGGGCAGGTAGCGGCGCACGGGAGCGGGACCGCCGTGCAGGTGGACATGGGCAAAGAACAAGTCCTCGCCCTTGAGCTCGACTCCATGCGGCACGCCGACGTAGCTCACATAGCCTCCGCGGCGCGTGCAACGGATGGCCTGCGCCATCGACTCCTGCGTGCCGACGCATTCCAGCACCGAGTGCGCGCCGACACCACGCGTCAGCTCCATGATACGAGCGACACCCGCATCCCCTCTCTCGGCGACGATGTCGGTCGCCCCGAACTCGCGGGCGATTTTCTGCCGCGTCTCATGCCGACTCATGGCAATGATGCGTTCCGCGCCCATCTGCTTAGCGGAGAGCACAGCCGACAGACCGACCGCGCCGTCGCCGACCACCACGACGGTCGAGCCGGGCTTGACATTTGCGGCATCGGCCGCGAACCACCCCGTGCCCATGACATCGGAGACCGCCTGGAAGCTCGGAATGAGATCCTTCCTGGGAACATCCGTGGTGGCGACGAGCGTACCGTCCGCGAGCGGCACGCGCATCACCGGAGCCTGCGCGCCGCCGACAAATTCGCGGTGTTGGCAGGACGATTGGTAGCCGAATTGACAGACGGGGCAGGTATTGTCGGAGGCAAAGAACGAACCGATGACAAACTGGCCTGGCTTGATCTTGGTTACGCTGCGGCCGACGTCCTCGATAATCCCGCAGTACTCGTGCCCCATCGGCGTTGGCTCAGATATCGCCTGGATACCGCGGTAGGGCCACAGATCCGACCCGCACACGGAGGTGGCGGAGAGTCTAACAACCGCATCCGTCGGTTGAGTAATCCTGGGCGTATCACACTCCTCGAAGCGGATATCCCGCGGACCATAAAGAACAGCTCCTCGCATGTTTCATCTCCTCGATAATGTTGCGCACGGCCCGGTGCCATTCGCTTTGCTCACGACGCAGAATAACTTCAGGGGAGCGAGGCGCGGTCGTAGCCCGGCTTCTTGTAGAGCTTCTCGGCGTTGCCGAGGATGTCGGGCGCGTAGACCTTCTCGGCCCAATCGCGTGCGCTGATCTCTTCCAGGGCGACCGACACGGACTCCTCGCCGTAACCCAGCACCTGAGTTACATCGTTGACGATGGCCGCAGCGAGCCGGGTCTTCTGGGACTCGGATTTCCCGGGCCAGAGCTTCACGATGACATGAGGCACGATTCTCTCCTTGGACAAGCAAAAGCGGGCGCTTCAATCCGCGCCGGGCGTTGTTCGGTATTGCTCCGTCACTCGTTCGAGCCAGTCCACGACCTTTCCATTGAGCTCTTCCTGGATGGCGATGTGCGTCATGGCCGTGGTCGATGAGGCACCGTGCCAATGCTTCTCCCCTGGCGGACACCAAACGACATCCCCCGGCCGAATGACCCGGAGCGGCTCACCCCAGCTCTGCACAAAACCACACCCGGAAATATCGGCGGACAGGCGCTGCGCGATCATATCTTCCGGCACGCTCCCACCGTAGCGAATGCCGGCATCGAAGCCGCTATCGATAACATCGATCAGACGATTGCTGACCGAGATTTCCAACTCCACATCGGGATATCGCTCTGTGAAAGTGGCAAGGACCGGACCCACGAGGAGTTCGGCAGCTTCTGTCGGGACGCTCAGCCGAATTCGACCGACCGGCGCATCTCGAAACTTGTTGACGACCTCGACGGCCTGGCCAATGTCATCGAAGGGCTTCAAGATCGCGGTTTGAAGTTCCTCGCCCGCTGCCGTGAGCGTCACACTGCGGCTCGTTCGGTTCAGCAGCCGAACGCCCAGACGTTCTTCCAAACCTCTCAACGCGTGACTTAATGCCGAGGCGCTGACGCCAAGTTCGGCCCCGGCGCGACGGAAGCTGCGGTGTTTCGCCACTTCCAGGAAGTAAGCCAGATCTGCCAAATCCGCTCGTCGAAATTGCATGAGCCGTTCCCGTTACCGATAGAGGATCGATTGCCACCCCCCGTTTCTGCCAACCTCCGCTGAGACAGACATTCCGCGCAAAGCCCGGATGGATCGGCGGTTTAGCCGTTGACTTGCGGGAGCGTTCCGGTCCACTGCGCCACAGGGACGGTGCGCCGTGAGGCTCGAGTCATTCTCCGCCATCCGCCTGCCGAACGTGAGCGCTCGGATCATGCGATCTGTCATCGAGGAAGCCGGCCTCGCGGTCCTGGCGGCGGACACCTTTGGCGCCGGGCTGCGGTTGGCGTCATCCTTCCTGGCCCTGACCTATTCGCTGCTGGAGTACACGCTTGTGGAGAAGGCCGGCGAACTGGTGGCCGTCGCGGCGGATGACGCGCTAGTGTCGCCGGACTGCCGGGAATTCTGCCAGGAGCGGGCGCTCGGGGCCGCCACTCAGTTCCTGAACGACATGCATCCAGGTCTCTCGCCGATACAGCGGATCGAGACCGTGCTCGATGCGAGGCGGGGACGGCACGAGTGCGAGACAGTGCTCGGCGTGCCTGTCATCTTTGGCGCGCCGGTCACCCGGTGGATCCTCAGGCCGGGCGTTGCGCGGGCCCCACTTCCCATGGCCAGCCCGCTGCTGGAAGAGACCTACGGCTATGTGCGCGCCTCATCGACGAGGCACGGGTCAGCGACGAGATAGTGAGCCAGCTTTACGCGCTTCTGGCGCGCTCGGCTCGGCGCTTCCCGAGCGCGCCAGAGGCTTGTCGGATGCTGGGCCTCTCCGAACGGACGCTGTACCGGAGACTGGCGGTCCAGGGGCTGACCTTCGGCCTGATGTCGGACCAGGTGCGCGAACAGCGGGCGACCTATCTGCTCGACAACACCCACATGTAGGTGGAGCGAGTTGCGGAGGCACTGGGGTTTGCCGAGACAGCCAGCTTCTCCCGCGCGTTCAAGCGCTGGAAGGGAATGTCCCCGCTGCGCGGCTCGTCCGCGCCCGGTCAGAGCGAGCAGCTTTTCAATCACGATTTCTTCAATCGCGTAGACCTCAACAGTCGGCCCTTCAGGCAAATCGTCGAAGCTGTCATAGGTGCGCTGTATCGCGCGGTGCTGCAGGGGAAAGCATAGGACCTCCTCGATCGTGGTATCCACCTTCGCGTCGTTCGCGGCCGCCAGTGGCCCTTGATAGCGCAGGTACAATGTGGGACTGTTCTGGTGGCGTGGCGGTCCTCACCGGAGATCGGCATAGGAGCCCCAGTGGCGACATAGCACGATAAATTCGCGGCACACGCTCTTGATCGCCGCCGCATCCTCAGCTCGAAAGTCCGCGAGCGTCTTGAAGTGCGGGGCGAGTCGCCCCACCCAACCACATCAGTTCGAGTTGCGGCGCGCTTCCTGTTCCAGCCGGCGCGAGGACTTGATGCGGTTCAGATATCCATACAGGTAAATCTTCAGCATCGTCGCCGGGTGATATCCAGGCCGACCCGCCGACTTTGGTTCCATCCCTTCAAAACCCAGCTTCGCCAGATCTGCGTGTGACGTTTCCACACAATCCCGGCCAAAAGCGGACGCTCGTACGCAGGGCGTCCAAGGTCCGCTTCGCCTCACCAACGGACAGCGCCATGCTTCATCTTGCTGCGCTGCGTGAAGCTGGCGCAATGCCGCTCGCGATCTGATCCAGCACGGTCGCCTTGTCGCTCGGCAGCTCCAGGCTGCCCGCCGCCAGGTTTTCACGCAGATGTGTAACCGACGAGGTGCCGGGAATCAACAGAACGTTGGGTGCGCGCTGCAGCAGCCAGGCGAGCGCCACCTGCATGGGCGTGGCACCGAGGCTCTTGGCGACATCGGACAGCGCGGTCGACTGCAATGGCGTGAACCCGCCGAGCGGAAAGTACGGCACATAGGCGATGCCCTCGGCAGCGAGCTGGTCGATCAACGTGTCGTCGTCCCGGTGTGCGAGATTGTAGTGGTTCTGCACGCAGACGATGTCCGCGATGGCGCGCCCTTCGTCGATCTGCTTGCGCGTCACGTTGCTAAGGCCGATGTGGCGGACGAGCCCTTGACGCTGAAGCTTCGCAAGCGCGGAGAACGGCGCCTCGATGGAGCCCTCGGCGGGGCCGTGGACGTCAAACATGATGCGCAGGTTGACGACCTCGAGCGCGTCCAAGCCCAGGTTGCGAAGGTTCTCATACACCGCCCTCGTCAGGTCCTCCGCCGAGAAGGCAGAGTTCCACGACCCGTCTTTTCCGCGCCTGGCGCCGATCTTGGTGACGATCACCAGATCGTGGGAATAGGGGTAGAGCGCTTCGCGGATGATCTGATTGGTGATGTGCGGCCCGTAGAAGTCGCTCGTGTCAATGTGATTGACGCCGCTCGCTACCGCCTCGTGCAGCACCGCCCCCGCCCCCTCCCGATCTTTCGGCGGCCCAAACACCCCCGGTCCGGCGAGCTGCATCGCGCCGTATCCCAGACGCTTCACGGTGTGAGCGCCGAGGCTGAACGTCCCGGCTTTGCTGATGCTCATCATGGTCCTGTCTCCGCTGATGCTCATCATGGTCCTGTCTCCTTTCGAGTGGCCGTGAGCGTACACAGAAACCGCGCGTGCGATAATCCGGTCCAATCATCTGCACAAGCTGTTCGGGAAATCGAACGATGACGGCCGACTTGAGCGACCTGACGGCGTTCGTTGCGGTGGTACGCTCAGGGGGCTTTCGCGAGGCGGCGCGGGCAAGCGACAGCAGCGCCTCCAGCCTCAGCGAAGCCGTGCGAAGGCTCGAAACCAAGCTTGGTGTCCGGTCGATAGTTCCATCCGGCCGGAGCCGGCCAGAGAACCGGTCATTCAACCTCGAGCTGCTTGGCTTTTCCACAAAGCAGACACTGGAACGATCTCTCGAGGCGACGCGCTCGCGTCGAAATCGCGTCACCACTCAATTCGGAAACTGCAACTCCCGTTCCATCGCCTTGAAGCGCGGCTCTTGGCGCAAGGGGTCCAGGAGCAGGTCGGTCTTCAGACTCTCCAGCCCCGGGTCCCGCAGCCGCAGCGCCGTCTCGAGCGATGCGAGCGCCTGGGCCCGATTGCCCCACTGCGCAAAGATTGTGGCGTACTGGTACGCCGCGGCATCGCCCAGTGCTGCCTGCATTTTCGAAAGCTCTGCTTCCGCGTCCGCGTGCCGGCCGAGCTTGTCATAGGTCACGGCGAGGCACTGTTGACTTCCCCAGTCATCGGGCTTCGTCTCGCAGGAGGCGCGCGCGCTCGGCAGATTCCCGAGCGCGTAATAGGCGAGCCCGCGTTCCCCGTAGGTCGGCCTGAAGCCGGGCTCGAGACTGATGACTTCCGCAAAAGCCGCAACCGCCTCCTCATAGCGGCGGGCTGCATAGAGCGCCCGGCCGAGCGCGGAATGGCTTGCGCGAGAGAGTGGGTCGAGCACGACGGCACGACGGACGGTCGCAACGCCTGCATCGAAGTGCCCCATCAAAGCTGCGAAATGGCCGCTTTGTCGCAAGACCTCTGCATTGCCCGGCGCGAGTGCGAGGGCGCGCTCGTACGCTTCACTCGCTTGCGTGAAGTCGAGGGTTCCTGCTTCCAAAACTGCCGCAGATGCAAGGTGGGCCTGGGCCAGATCCGGTGCGAGCGCGAGCGCCTGGCGCGCATCCGCTTGCGCCCTGTCAAAGCTTTCACGCGCCGCCGCCCCGATCGCGGCCTCGCCGGCGTAGTCGGCGAGGGCGATCGATCGGCCGGCGAACGCAAGCGCATAGTGCGGATCGAGGTGAATCGCGTCCGTGTACGCAGCAATCGCGACGGGAGCATCTTTCGCGGTGTCTTGCCTTGATTGAAACGCCTTTGATGCGCGCAGATACGCATCGAAGGCGGCCGGATTGTGCGTGCCGCCGAGCTCGACTTTGGCCGCGACATCCCCGAGGAGTGTGACTTTCAGGGCACTGGCCACCGCAGTGGCAATCTCGGTCTGCAGCTTCAGCACATCCCCTATGTCCCGGTCATAGGTCTTGGACCACAGGTGAAAGCCGGTGACCGCATTGATCAACTGTGCGGTGATCCGGATGGTGTGCGCGGAGCGCCGCACACTGCCTTCAAGCACGGCGCCCACGTTCAGTTTGCGCGCGATCGTGCCGATGTCGTCGTCTTGGCCCTTGAACGAGAACGCCGAGGTGCGTGCGGCGACCTGCAGCTCGTTGATCTCGGCGAGTGAGTTGAGCAGCTCCTCCGTGAGCCCGTCGGAGAAGTACTCCTGCTCCTTGTCCCCGCTGAGGTTCACGAACGGCAGCACCGCGATCGAGTGCGGCGGCGGGTTGAAGGTGGCCGCGGCGGGTTGCGCAATGGCCCGCGATGCCGTGTCCCCAAGGGACGTACCTGGATGCCTGGAGACCCACAACCGGTCAGCCACCACGTACGCCAGCGCCGCGACGATGACGACGGCAACGATCGCGAGCAGGACCGGCTTTGACCGCCAGGTGGCGCGCACCGGCTCCCGGAGTCCCGGTGCGGCACCGGACACCGCGCTCAACGGCGACAGCTCTGGGGATAGCAGGCGCTTTATCCGTTCAACGAAGGCAGGAGGCGTCTCGCCTCCCGGCAGGCGCGTCCATTGCACCCGCCGAAACGACTCCGGGATGTCCGCCGATACCTCGGTAGTCGCGTCCAGGCACACCGGCACAACGAACACACGGCTGCGGGCGATCATGTGGGTGCGTTGATCGGCAAGGTCCCACTCGAGGCGGAAATAGCCTTCATGCCGCGAGGCCGTGTTGGCCGAAATGACGGGAATGAAGAGCGCGCACTCGTGGATCTCGCGCCGGATCTTCTGATCCCAGGCGTCCCCGCCGCGAAGCTCGCTCTGATCGAGAAAGACCTCGATGCCGGCGGCGCGCAGTGCCGCGCAAATCTTCTGAGCAGCCTCCGCATCTTGCGAGGCGTAGCTCAGGAATACCGCGTGCGATGGCTCAGTCACCGGTGGGAACGCACCTGAAAGTCGCCGGAGGTCTGCTCACGGCTTTCGTGGGCGGGAGCTTAGCCCAAGTGGCTCAGTTTGGCCGGGTTGAGTTTCCGCCCGCGGGACAATCGGTCCGGCTCGACCGGCGGTGCAATCAATGTCCGCTCCATGACTCTTGAACGGCAGCTATCGGGAGCGTCGTCCGACCGCTCCGGGTCCCTGGGCGACTTGCGGAAGTCAGCTTCATCCCCAGCACCTTTAAGACTCTCAGACCGTCCCCAAGCTCGGCACCGGGGAGGTTCGGCGGAAATATTCCGGAAACTCGTATACCGCACGTTGATTCAGCGGGCCCCGCCCTTTGATCGCGCTATTTCGGCGTCACCGTAGACGCCCTTCAGTCCCCCGTCGCGAGCGAAGTCCCTTATCATCGCAAAATATCCTGGCGCGTAGCGGGTGGACAGCCGCTCCCCACCCGCTGCGGTTTCGAACAGCGTCATCCCGTGTTCCGCTCCCGGATATACCGCCAGCGTGAACGGTAGATCATCGGCGATGAGCGACTTAACACGACGACCCGTCTCTGCACTCGGGGCTTCGTAGTCCTCTCCACCCAATATCCACAACTGCGGCGTCGTATTGGAGCGCAGCGTCGGCATCGGATTGTAGTGAAAGGGGGTGCCCCACTTGAATTTCGCGCTCATGTCCCGGAGCTGCGATTCCGAATAGGGCAGTAGAAGATACGTGTAATTGCCATGCAGGTCCTTGTACCACCGCGCATCTTTGTACTTCGCCCTGACAGCATCGAATTGCCCGAACCCCTCGGTAAACCCGCTCGCAATGACGGTCTCGGCAGCTCGTGCAACCTCCAGCGCGCTCGCGATGTCCGCCGGTGAGTCACCCTTCTCGCGCATTTCGATTTCAACTTCCTGCTGGTCTTCGTCGATCACGCTCACTGCGAGGCCGAAGCAAACGATGACAAAATCCACGTGCGCGCGGTTCGCTGCAAGCGGCGCTACCCATCCACCTTGGCTTCCGGCCTGATATCCGATCCGTCCTGCGCGGCTTCCGGAAAGGCGCTTGGCTTCGCGCATCGCCGCCACATCATCGTCGGCAAGCAGGTTGAAATCCTGACTGTAACTGCCGCCCGATCCACCAGTTCCACGCTTGTCAAACACAAATGCGCCGACCTCCTCGGCCGGCAACATCCTCTGCAGAGCATAGAACTGTCGCGCCGAGTCGTGCTCGGCGCCGTGCAGTAATATGACGATTGGAACGACGGCTGTGCCTTTCGGCAAGATCAGGCGCCCAGCGAGCGTCGTACCGTGACTTGTGAATGTTGTGTCCGTCACGTCGAACTTGATGCGTCGCCCTTCTACGCCATCAAAACTGATACGGCCCGACTCACACGCGGAAAAGCGGACGGACTTGCCGTCGGGCCGCCCGGTCCAACCATACGAACTGGTCCACAGGCCGCCCGCTTTCTGAGTCAACGCGCCGGTTGTGCCGTCAAACCGGCGCCACCGTAGCGTATTGCTCTCAGATGGTGCGATATCGACAATTCCGCCACCGGACAACCGATATGTGCCGATGTGGCAGTCCATCGCTTCCGCCGCGCGGGCGACTGGGGCCACGAGGTAAATGCACAGGGCAGCGACAAGGGTGGCGAGAATGGTTGCGCCGCTGGTGTCGGCTGATCCGGACTTCCCGATCGTCATGTTCGATCTCTCCCGTCTGGCATGGGTAGCTCGCTCATCGATGCGTTCTCGCGAGAGAATGAAGCCTTCGCATTTCGTGCCCCGGCGAAGGGTAGCCCGTAGCACTCTCCGGCGGAAGAAACGCTCCGGATGGCCAGACTTCCGACAGCGGCGACCAACAGGACTGTCCACTCCACTGGGCGTGGACAAGTTCGCCGTGATACGGCATTAGCCTCTCAAGACAAGCGCAGGAGTGGGGAGCCAGGTCGCATTGCGGTTGAGCGTCGAAGGGTTCACCGTCAATCGTTATGCGTACTGTGGGAAGCATCTGGGGCATCTGAACACCGCGGCGCCGGCATAACGGTGAGACTAGAGCTCTTTCCCCGCGCCGTATTGGATCGATTCAAGGCGGGAGCCGCGCCTGGACAGCGGTCTGCAGTGAGTGCGAACCTGGCCGATCAAGGAGTCCAGGACTACAATGAGGGACCATTGATCGATCCAGGGCGGGCTGGTGAATGCTGCGACGGTTCAGTGGAGCCACGGTTCGAAGAGTGATTGACCGAAGCGATGCCCGCGTTCCGGAGCATGCTCATGACTGGCCCGTGCTGTCGATCTTCGTACTGGGCCGCTACCTCAACCAGACGGAACTTGGTGAGACCCTGATCGCTGGCCCGTCGGTTGTTTTCTATCAGGCGGGAGCCGCACATCGCAACATCATCGGGTCCGTCGGCTTTGAGCAGATCGAGATTGAGTTCGACGCGGCCTGGCTTGGACGCACGCTGATGCCCGCAACGCCAGTTTCACGCTGGCTCCGTGGACACGCGAGCGCCGAGGCCGGAGAGTTGGCGCGATTCTACGCATTGGAAACGGACGAACGGCGCCTTCGGGCTGCTCTGCAACGGTTCGTGCAAGGCGCTAACAGCCAATCCGAGCGCGAGGCTCCGAGCTGGGTTCATACGATTCATCGACGGCTCCGCGATGACACAACGGTGGGAGTCAACGCCCTGGCCCGGGAGGTGGGGCGACACCCGTCTTGGTTCGGGACCGCCTATCGGAAGGCAACGGGTGAAGGGCCAATGGAAACGGCCGCCCGATTCCGCGTCGAGCGCGCCGCGCGTGCATTGCGCGAGACCAACCACTCGTGCGCATACATCGCGCATGAGGCAGGGTTTTGCGACCAGAGCCACATGAACCGGACGTTTCGCCGCTTGCTTGGGCGCGCGCCATCCGAGGTGAGAGATGATCGAACGGCCTTTCGCGAGATTGCCTCCGGGCCCTGATGGCTCCGGCGGAGTCGATCAGAACGTCACGTCCACGCCCCAGGCGTCTGTGAAGTTGAGCGGCTAATTCCAACCAGGCGGCCAGCCAGGCCGCCCATTTGGCCAAGCTGGGTAATGCAGTGTCGAAACTCCTTGTCAAAAGCTTCGCGATTTCCATCGACGGCTACGGTGCCGGTCCGGATCAGGATCTGCAGAATCCGCTCGGCGTGAGGGGCCCTGAGCTGATGGAGTGGTTCTTCCAGACGCGCGTATGGCGGAGGATGCACGGCCATGACGATGGGGAGACGGGAATAGACAACGGAATGGCAGAGCAGGGCTTTGCTGGAATCGGTGCCTGGATTCTGGGACGCAACATGTTCGGCCCTGTGCGGGGCCCGTGGCCGGACGATAGCTGGAAGGGTTGGTGGGGCGACGAGCCACCGTATCACGTGCCGGTTTTCGTGCTGACGCATCACCCGCGGGCGCCGCTAGAGATGGCGGGAGGTACGCAGTTTCGCTTTGTTACCGAAGGCATTCATGCCGCTCTGGAGCAGGCGACCGCTGCAGCGGGCGGCCGCGAAGTCCGCCTCGGTGGCGGCGTATCCACCATTCGGCAGTATCTTCGCGCCGCGCTGATTGACGAGCTGCATCTCGTCATCCGCCCCGTCCTGCTCGGATCCGGAGAGCATCTGCTTAACGGCATCGATATGTGTGCTTTGGGCTATGAATGCGCAAAATACGTTGCAGGGGAACGCGCTGCTCACGTCTTCCTTCGCAAGCGCGAGTGACCCCTCCAGGCCGGACACTACACGGCGGCGAAAATTATTGGGCAGGCCATCGGCGGGGAAGCGATGGTCGCCGCGGTCTACGCGCGCCGGAAGCGTTCAGTCGAGCATGACCTATGCCGTCGTGGAGCACGCGGTGCGCAAAAATTGTCTCTTCGGCCGTCGAATTTGCAGCTCCTTGATCGTCCTGGTTGTGTAAGCATGGCGAGACGGCTGTTTCGGCCCGATCTCATGCGCCTGTACAATGCCTGCACTGGAGCAATCTATGAAGAAGTTTCTAGCGGTCTACCTGGGTACGCCGTCTGCGCTCGAGAAATCCGAGTGGCACACGATGGACGAGGCGAAGCGTAAGAAGCTGGAAGCATCGGGAATCAAAGCGTGGGGAGCATGGATGACGGCCCATGAGGCGGTCATCCTCGATCAGGGAGGTCCGCTTGGGAAGACGAAACGCACCGCTGCGCAGGGTGTTTCGGATACGAAGAACAGCATGACGGGGTACGTAGTGGTCGAAGCTGAGTCTCACGAAGCCGCTGCGAGGATGTTCGAGAATCACCCGCACTTCACGATATTTCCCGGCGAATCGGTCGAGATCATGGAGTGCCTGCCGATTCCGGGACAGCCACAACGCTGACAGCGTCGGCTTTGAGTGTGCGCCGCGGCGGGAGCCACGACGCGCAATGGCTCAAGCCGGCGGGGCCGTTCCCGTCCCTGGTGAACTCCGATGAAGCGAGAGCGAAGGAGGTGCGCAGAAGGAATTCTACTCAGGGCGCGTGCCAACTCTTGAATGGGGTAACGAAGATCGACGCTATGCGCCAACCGGAGTTTGTCTTCACGAATACGCCGCTCCACCTTATGGGAACCGTGGACGGGTTCCCACCCGGGCCGGCCTCCGTCAACAGCAGCGGCGTAATCAACACCGCGACGCCGGACGATACGCTCGCGATGCGCAGCTCCTTCAGTTGCGGATCCAGTCTCCAGGTCTCTTGCCACTCGCCCTCAAAGGCCTGCATGGCCTCTTTGTATCCCCATATCGAATTGCCCCCGTATTGGGCCCACACGAAATCCTTCGAGTCCAGCAGCACTTCGGAAACGACCGCGCGATCGTGAGCATTCTGGCCAGCGATGAAACGCGCAAACACAACCATGACGTCCGTCTGGGCGGGCCCATCGGCGGGTAGGGCTGCGGGTGCCGATGCAGCTCCGGGTGCGACCGCGGGTGCGGGTGTGGGTGCAGGTACGGGTGCGGGTGTGGGTGCAGGTACGGGTGCGGCGGCGGCTGTCGGAGGTTTCTGGACGGGGGGTGGCGGAGTAATCCGGGCGCTGACGGTGCTGCTCATTACGTATCCGGTCGTGACCAGGATCCCTTTCTGCTCTGCGTCGGCGCAGCTATAGAACGAGACGGCCGCTCCCTTGATGCCGGTCATGCCATCAGGCCGCTGGACTGGCTGGCCTGCCACGCCATTCGCCTCGCTCTTGCCCGTCTTGGGATCGACCAGGCAATAGTAACGATGGACGTCCGGCGGTGAGCCCACGTCGAAATGTCCGTGCACCACTTCGTGATCGAAGTCCTGCCTGAAGGCTTGTTTGAGGGACGAGAGAAAACTTCCCTTGGGATCGGGGCGCTGCGCGTCGCTCGGGGAGGAACTCTGCGGGGCGCCGGTTTCGGTGCCGGCCGGCGGCGCGGCCAGGGCGTCGCAGTGGTGCCCGCAGAACAGCGTGAGGGCGACTGCAAAAACTTGCGAACGGCGCGAAATTCGCAACGTAGTGTCCACGGATGCCCCCAAGGTGCTGTGTTATTTCTTGCCCACCGCGATTCTAGCGGCTCGCAAGCCACTGCGCACCCTGGCGGTGACGCTCGAAAGCGATTGCGTGGTCACGATCGACAGCGATTGCGGCAGCGGGAGTACGCGGTGGTGGCAGCGGGTTCGTCGTGATGTCTGTGTCGGCGCTGAGTCCAGCCAGAGTCCTACAGACTCGCGTCCTCCCACGATGCTATATCGAGCTCATGTTAGGAAAAGCGCAGGGGGAACTGCCATGGCGATCACGAACGCGCTCGCAAGCGTTGCGGTCAATGACCTCGCAAAATCTGTCAAATGGTATCAGCGGCTGTTTGGCCGTCCGGCAGACGCCACGCCTATGCCCGAAGTGGCTGAGTGGAAGTTTGAGCGGGGCGGGTGGTTACAGGTCTACGAGCTCAGGGAGCGAGCGGGTGCAGGCTCCGTGACCTTGGCCGTCAGCAGCCTCGAGGACCAGATTGCACACCTTCATGAAATGGGGATTGACCCCGGCGATCCCATGACTGGCGAGAAGGTAAAGGTCGTGATGATCAAGGATCCGGATGGCAACAGTATCGCGTTGGCGGAGGCAACTGATTCCAGGATGGCACATTAGCGTCCTGGCCGCCGTGGTTAGTCCATGGATCCAGCCGAAAGCGCGCTTTCAGGAGGGGCTGTTCCGGCGGGATCATTGGCCCAGTGCCGCTCACCCCTGATCTTCCTGCGTGAGCAGGCAGCCAATGGCCTTCGCCATGGCATCGACCGTACCGGGCTTCTCAATGACATCACGCACGCCCGCAGCGCGCGCATGATCCGCCCAATTCGGCTCGACGCAACCGGTGGCGATGACGACTACTGTGCGCGGCTCGATTTGCAGGATCTGCTGGGCGAATTCCAAGCCGCTCATCCCATGCATGGACATATCCGTGAGCACGAGATCGAATTCCTGCGGGCGCGCCTTGAAGGCCGTCAGAGCTTCGGCCGCGTTCGTGAATCCCGCTACCGTGTGCCCGAGCTGGCCGAGCATGCGTGTCACGAGGTACACGAGCGGTTGTTCGTCGTCGAGATACAGAATATGCGGCATTGGGTGAGCACTTTATCAGCGTATCGACGCCTCTGACGAGGCTGCCGATGGGCGCCCAGCATCGTGCCGCGCCGGCGGTATACCGACGGCTGGCTCCTGCCAGGTCGCTTTGCCCATTGCGTCCGAATAAGATCGGCCGGCCCGATTCCCCTGGAGCCGACGAGGACACGCCGTGGCAGCAACCGTAGCCGTGGTTCAAGCGGGGACCGTCCTGGGAGACCCGCAGCGCACCCTGGAAAAGCTGGAGCGCCTGTGCATGGCGTGTGCTCAGCGTGGTATCGGGATGGCGGTTTTTCCGGAGGGATTCATCGGCGGATATCCCAAAGGCCTGCTCTTTGGGGCCTCGCTCGGGATCCGCACCGCTGCCGGGCGCAAGCTCTTTCGCGCATACGCCGAGGGTGCCATCGAGGTTCCAGGTCCAGTCACCGCCGCCATCGGCGATATTGCCAGATCCGCTTCTCTCGCCCTCGTGGTGGGCGTGATCGAGCGCGCCGGCGGGACGCTGTATTGCACAGCGCTCCATGTGAGCCGAAGCGGCGAGCTGCTGGGCAAACATCGCAAGCTGGTCCCGACGGCGACCGAGAGACTGATCTGGGGATGCGGCGACGGTTCGACGCTGGATGTTTTTCCCACCGAGCTGGGCAGAGTAGGGGCACTGATCTGCTGGGAGAACTACATGCCGCTGGCGCGCATGGCCCTGTACGCCCAGGGAGTCCAGATCTATTGCGCGCCGACCGTCGATGACCGGGAAGTGTGGATCCCTACGATGCGACACATCGCGCGGGAGGGCCGGTGCTTCGTGTTGAGCAGCTGCCAGTTTCTCGATCGGGAGGCCTATCCAGCCGACTGGCTGGCATCCGCGCAGAACCTGCCCGATGTGCCGATTCGCGGCGGCAGCTGCATCGTGGATCCCATGGGCGAGCTGCTGGCTGGGCCCTCCTACGGCGCGGAGGGAATCGTTTCCGCGGAAATCGATCTGGCGCAGCTGACCGAGGCCAAATTCGACTTCGATGTGGTCGGGCACTACGCGCGGCCCGACGTTTTCGCATTTGCGCGCAGGAACGGGGGACCCACAGCCGGCCGGACCGAAGTTTGATCCGCCGTTGCAACTGCGGCAGCGAGCGGAAATAGACGGGACGCGCCTGACGGCGCGTCCCGGAACCTCTCGCTACTGCGGCAAGGTCACTCCGGAGCCGCCCATCTCCTTGGGCATATCCTTCAGTTTCGGGGCACCGTCGTGGATATGCAGGACCGTTTCCTGGTAATGCACGTGCACGCCCGGCTCGAAATGCAGTTCCGGAATGAGCGCGGCGTAAACGTCGACCAGCCCCAGGGTCGGATGCTCCGTAAACAAATGGCCGCCGCACTTCGTGCACCACTTGCGATAGCTGATGGGCGTCTTGTTGTAAGTTCCGATGCTCGCCGTGCCGCGCGTCACCCGCACGGCCTGCGGCTTCCACAGCGTAAACGCGTTGACCGGTCCCGCCGACCAGTGGCGGCACGACTCGCAATGGCAATAGCCCATCGCGGCCGGCTGTCCTGACACCTCGAATTGCACTTCGCCGCAAAAACAGCGGCCCTGGTAGGCGCTTTCATCGGCCATCGTTCGCTCCTCGTCTCAAGTATGTGAGTGTCAATTCCGGATGAATTCTTCCGCGAATCAGCAGCGCAGCAGTACCTATACTCGATAACAGAATCAGTTCCATGGCTACCTCTCTAATTGTACTGCTCCATGCACTGTGGCGTGCAAACCGGACATTCCGCAATGCTGTGATCGTTGGATGGGATATCCTACGACACCCTACCTTGGCGGATCGCCTCCGCGAATTGGCACAATGAGCCGCTCTTCAATAATCCGCGAAATCGCTCTGCCCGTTGCGATCTGGCTGACCGGTGTGGTCCCGGCCGCCGCCGGCGTCACCGATGTGGGATCCAACGGTTTCACGGTGCAGGTCACCGCGCATATTTCCGCTCCTCCTCAAAAGGTGTATGCGGCGCTGGTCGTGCCTGCGCGTTGGTGGAGCCCGGATCACACTTTCTCTGGTAAAGCCTCCAATCTGCATCTGGAGGCGAAAGCGGGCGGCTGCTGGTGCGAGACGCTCCCCGACGGCGGCTCGGTATTGCATCTGACCGTCGTATATGTCGATCCGGGCAAAGCGTTGAGGCTGCGCGGTGCGCTCGGTCCTTTCCAGAGCTATGGCGTCGATGGTGCGCTGACCTGGGCGCTCAAGCCCGCCTCGGAGGGAACCGACCTGTCAGTCACCTATACACTCGGCGGCTACATCAAGGACGGTTTCGAGCAATTGTCGAAGGCTGCTGACGGCGTGCTCAGCAGCCAGGTTGCGCGGTTGAAAGCGGCCGTCGAGACGGGATCGCCGGACACGCGCTCCTAGGCCTCGGCCCGCTCCTGGGACACTCCCAACGGGGCCGATTTGCATCAATCTGGCGAGCGCCGTTGACCAGGACGGTCGATTTTGCTCACGGCGAACAACTGTCGCGCGCGGTCATCAGGTGTCCTGCACAGCCCTGCGCAGCGCCGCCTGCGCCAGCAAGCGTGTGGAATCGAGCGTCGGGAGCGCAGAGTTGGCGTCGCTGATGATCAGCGGAATCTCGGTGCAGCCGAGCACCACCGCATCGCAACCGGAGTACTTCAAACGCTCGATGACCTGCTGAAAGTAAACCACCGCCTGCGGCCTGAACTGGCCGCACACCAGCTCGTCCATGATGATGCGATTGAGTTCTTCCCGTTCGGCGGCACTTGGGCGCGCGTATCGCAAGCCGTGCGCCGCGAGCTTTTGCGGATAGGTGTCGCTGTCGAGAAGCCACCGGGTTCCGGTCAAGCCGACAGTCCGAAAGCCGCGCTGCGCGGCCTGAGCGGCGACCACCTCGGCAATATGCAGCCAAGGCAACGGAGAGCGCGCCTCGAAACCCGGGAGCGCCTGGTGGATGGTGTTGTCCGGGCAGATCAGGAAATCGGCGCCGCCGGCTGCGACCTTGCGCGCCGACGCGAGCATCAGCTCACCCACACCCTGCCAGTCGCCGCGGTCGATGCATCTCATGTATTCCCCGAGCGAGTGCGTGTGCATCGAAACCTCGGGATGATCGTGTCCGCCCAGCAGTCGCGGGCCTTCGAGGCAAATGGTTCGGTAACAAAGTGCCGCGCCCTCGGCGGAGCACGCGACGATACCTATGTGCTGCGGCATGCGCCGATTTTACTCCACTCCCCAAGCCTCGCGGCCGCATGCTACGTTGATTGCCGTGAACCGCGTATCCGACATCGACTTCATGCGCCGCGCGCTGGAGCTGGCCAGTGCCGCACAATCGAGCGGGGAAGTGCCCGTTGGCGCCGTCTTGGTTCGCGATGACCGGATCGTCGCGGAAGGCGCTAATCGTCCCATCGCCTCGAACGATCCCACGGCACACGCAGAAGTAGAAGCGCTACGCGCCGGCGGGCGTGTCCTTGGCAGCTACCGACTTACCGGCACGACGCTGTATGTAACTCTGGAGCCGTGCGCCATGTGCGCTTCGGCAATCATGCAGGCCCGTGTCCGGCGCTTGGTGTTTGGCGCGTGGGATCCGCGTGCCGGTGCCGCAGGAAGCATCCTCGACGTATTCGCGCTGCCTGAACAGAATCATCGCGTGGATGTATTCGGTGGTGTGCTTGCGGACGAGTGCGCGATGCGGCTGAAGCAGTTCTTCGCCCAGCGCCGTCTCTGAATTATGTCAAATTTGCTCAATTGTCCCGGGTGCCAGCAGAAGGGGCAGTCGACTCACTGCAGGTAGGTGCCCCGAGGCGTAGGAGGCCGCGGATTCAATCGACGGCGGGTGTCCGAGGCGTAAGGGCGGCAGCGGGGAATGGCACGGGAACGCCCGAGCGCGCTACGCCCGGAGCACTGGCGCGAGACGCGGCGGGAGGGTCACCTTGGACGACGGGGCCACCAGGGTTGGGAGGGGCACCAGGGACGCCGGGACCGCCAGGGGCAGAGGGTGCGATGGCCACTCCTTCGCCGGGCTGCCAGGACAGCAGGGTGAGGAAGCGCTGCACGCGGTCCACGAACTGCACCGGCTCCCAGCCTCTCGCATAGCCGCGCTTGGCCTTGGAGTACCAGCGTTCCTCGGCCAGCAGCGGCAACTCCTCACGCACATTCGCCCAGGAATCGGGGTCTTTACCGCTGGCCTGCGCGATGATTCTTGCGTCCTCCAGATGCCCGAAACCCACGTTATAGGCGGCAACCGTCAGCCAGGTCCGGTCGGGTTCCGGGATCCGGTCCGGAATCTTGTCCCGCACCTGCGCAAGATAGCGCGCCCCCGCCGAGATGCTCTGCTGCGGATTCTTCCGATCCGAGATTCCCATGGCTTCGGCCGTGTCCGAGGTCAGCATCATGAGCCCGAGCGCACCGTCGCCGGACTCGGCAAGCGCGTTCCATTTGGATTCCTGGTAACCGATGGCGGCGAGCAGATGCCAGTCGGTGCCGGTCTGCGCCGCGGCCGTTTCGAACCACGGCTGGAAGCGCGGCAGCCGCTCGGTCAGGAAGGCCTGGAATTCCTTGGATTCCCCGTATTCGAAGGTACGGAAATCGCCCGTTTCCTGCAGCTGCAGCCGGGCGAGCCGGCCGGACCAGGCCTGAGCGCGAAAGAAGCGGTTGGCCGCCCTGAGCAGGTCGCGGGCGCCGTGGCGCACGATCCATTGGACGGGGCGTTGCTCCGGCAAGGTAAAGCCCACCAGGACATCCGGATACAAATGGTGCGCGAAAGAGAACTCGCGCGCATCGATCAGCGCGTAAGTCGCATCGCCGGAGCTGACGTCCTCGAGCGGATCGGCACTGTTCGGCGCCGTGTCCACCCACTGAAGTGCCGGTGCAAGCGTCTTCTTCATCCTTTCGAGCGTCTGTTCCTGCGCGCTGCCTGCGCGAACGGCGAGCTTCGATGACTCGATCTGTAACGTGCTTCGAGGGCGCTTTCCGTCGCGCTTGTACACCACTAGCTGCGCAACATGCGCATAAGGCTCTGTCGCATCCCCAACGCGATTCCAATCGCGCGTCGCGGTCACTTG
The DNA here is from genome assembly GCA_050738795.1 of Steroidobacteraceae bacterium. Classification (GTDB taxonomy): domain Bacteria; phylum Pseudomonadota; class Gammaproteobacteria; order Steroidobacterales; family Steroidobacteraceae; genus 13-2-20CM-66-19. The sequence continues at coordinate 9,013 of JBOIAD010000088.1, read as the reverse complement.
CGCCGCAGCTATGTCCGCGCGGCCAGCGGCAAGCTCTGCCTGCATCGCCCGCGCACTCGCCACAGGGTACATGACGAGGTGCACGCCGAGCTCCGCGGCGAAGCCCCGCGCAAGCCGGTACTCGAGGCCTTCCGCGCCCTGTGCACCATAGTAGAAGCATGTCGGAGTGTTCAGCGTGACGACTCTGATCTCGTTGCGGGCTCGGATCTGGTCAAGAGATGACGGCTGCGGTGCGCAGCCGACGAGCAGGGACGCTGCGGCGAGGACTGCCGCCCCGATGTTACCCGGGAGGGCTGTGGGGGCGGGGGCCGCCTTCGGCATCGGTGAGCGCGGCTCTCGGCGCATCAATGCGAACCTCACCTCGTGTGACGACCTTCGGCTAGAATACCAGCCCCGGAAAAGGGGGCTCGCGGCGCGGGCGGCCCGGCCAGGGCACCTAGCCAAAAGGCCCGGCAGCTCATCCGGAGAGGTACCGAAGCGGTCATAACGGCGCCGACTCGAAATCGGATGGTCGGGTAATTCCGGCACGTGGGTTCGAATCCCACCCTCTCCGCCACCCGCTGGTCGTTGCAGAAATTTTCGTCGTTCTCACGCTACCGGTTGATTGGCACGAAGTGCGGTGGGATGACGCGGGGCACTGTGCGACCCGGGCATCTGGTTGGCTATTCGGGCTTTTTGCTGTGCTCCTTGTAGGCTGCCGCGAACGCCTCAACAAACGTGTGCGGCAGATGATCCGCCGGCATCTCGATCAGATTTCGATAGAAGGTCGTGAACAGTTCCCAGTACTGGGCTTTGTCCGCGGAGCGCGCCTTGCCGCGGCGCGCCGCGCGCTCGAAGCGCGCTTCCAGCTCCGCTGGATCGAGCCTGTCCAGGAATTCGACGAATGCCGCGCGCGTGGCCCGCGCGGCCGCGTGTTCGTGAGTCTTGCCTTCCGCGACCGCCTCTCGCAGCCAACCTACCGCGTCCAGGCGACGGCTCTCGTGCTGTACGAACAGATCGATGAGCAGATCCTCCACGGTCGCGCGCGCCAGCGACGGTCGGGGATCATCCGGGTCGGCCGGCAGCTCGATACGGTAGCGGTTGCGAGTATCATTGCGCGATCGGTCCAGCTCCTTGAATCCCACCAGCGCCTCACGGAACAACTGTCCGGCCAGATGCAACATCCGGGTCTGCGCATCGGGAGGAAGCTTCTCCGCCTCGATGCCCGCTCCGCGGCAAAACGCCTGCAAGCCGCTGTGCACGTCGTACAGGGCGGGCGGGCTCGTCCCGTTCTTCGGATCGCGTCCCGCCGCCCTGGCCAGGCGCGCAATGCGCCGGTCGATTGCCGCTTCCTCCTCGGTGGAGCTCGCGACCGCCGGTTTCGGCGCCACCGCGCGGGCAGGCGCCTGTGCGATTGCCTGGCCGTAGGCATTGACCGGATGGAAGCCTTCGCCGGCCGAGTTGTCCGGGACGAGCAGGTCGTCGAGATTGAGCATCGCGCCGATGTCGGTCTGCGCGGCTGCGCGGCCCAGCGCGCGCAGCGCGTGAATGCTCGTTGGAACTTGCCCGGCGCCGGTATCCGGGCGCAGGGCCGCGGGCTGCCCGGCCTCCGCTTCCAGCGCCACCACGATCTGGTAGTCGCCCATGCGGATGATGTCTCCTGTGGACAGCAGGTGGCCGCCGGCATTGGCCTTGGCGAGCGGCCGCTCGTCATCGTTCACGAATACGCCGTTGGTGCTGACGTCCTCGAGATAGAAGTGGCCATCGCGATATTGCACGCGGGCGTGATGAGCCGAAACGTAGCGCAGGGGGTCCGGCAGCACCCAGTCGTTGTCCGCCGAGCGCCCGATGGTTCCGCCGTCGCCGGTAAATACGATGCTGCTGCGGTCCCCGAGCAACCTTCGATGATCACTGACGATACGCAAGCGAAGCGTCATGGTTCCCGGACCGGATCCGCCGTCGATGTGGAGCTGACTTTTCCAAGCGCCCGCAGCAACTTCCCCGTCGCTTACGGACATATAATGCCACCTTCAAATTAGCAGCGACCCTCATCCTGAGCCATGGCAATCAGTCACATTTTCCGCATTATGTTCGTGAATCAGGGCAAGGTTTACGAGATCTACGCCCGCCGCGTCAGCCACGGGGAGCTGTTCGGCTTCATCGAAGTCGAGGAGCTGGTGTTCGGTGAGCGCTCCACGGTGGTGGTGGACCCGGCCGAGGAGCGGATCAAGGGCGAATTCGACGGCGTCAAGCGAACTTATCTGCCCCTGCATTCCATCCTGCGTATCGACGAGGTGAAGAAGCAGGGCGTGAGCAAGATCACCGCGCTCGAAGGAGGGGCGAACGTCTCGCCCTTCCCTGTTCCCATGTATTCGGCGCCGCCGCCGGACAAGAAATAGCCCGGGCCCGCATGCTGCAGCTTCCAGGCGCTCCCGCACTCTCGGCATTCCGCCTCGCAAAACTTTGTGCCAGGCTCGCCACGCTCGAGCCGGCCGTGCAGGCGCTCGATGCGCGATTCGTTCACTTCGCCGACACCACCCGAGCGCTGACCGAGGCCGAGCGCCAGATCCTGCAACAGCTGTTGACGTACGGGCCGCACATCGAGCCGCTTTCGAGCGATCTCGCCGGGGACACGCTCTTGGTCGTCCCGCGCGCCGGCACGATCTCGCCCTGGTCGAGCAAGGCCACTGACATCGCCCGGGTGTGCGGACTTGCGGCGATTCGCCGCCTCGAGCGCGGAATCGAGTACCGCATTCTGGACTCGGCTCCCCTGGGCCCCGAGCGGCTTGCCGTCCTGGCCCCGGTGTTGCTCGATCGCATGACGGAGATGGTGCTGTTCGATCCGGAGCACGCGCAGCGCCTGTTCTCTCACGCGGCGCCCAGGCCGCTCACGCGGATCGAGCTCAACGGCCGCGAGGCCCTCGAGCGCGCGAACGGGGAGCTGGGGCTGGCACTGTCCGCGGACGAGATCGACTACCTGCTGGCGAATTTTCGCCGGCTCGGCCGCGCGCCCACCGACGTCGAGCTGATGATGTTCGCGCAGACCAACTCCGAGCACTGCCGCCACAAGATCTTCAATGCCGACTGGATCATCGACGGGCGCAAGCGTGAGGAGTCCCTGTTTGCGATGATTCGCCACACGCATGCGTCCAATCCGCGCGGCGTGCTGTCCGCCTATCGCGACAACGCCGCCGTCATCGAGGGCAATAGCGGCACACGCTACTTTCCGGATCCGCGCACCGGAGTCTACGCAGGGACCGTCGAGTCCATCGACATCCTCCTGAAGGTCGAGACGCACAATCACCCGACAGCGATATCGCCGTTTCCCGGCGCGGCGACCGGCTCGGGCGGTGAGATTCGCGACGAGGGGGCGACCGGCCGCGGCGCGCAGCCCAAGGCGGGGCTGACCGGCTTCTGCGTCTCCAGTCTGCGCATTCCCGGATACGAGCGTCCCTGGGAGCACGATTTCGGCAAACCGCTGCGCATCGCCTCCGCGCTCGACATCATGATCGAGGGGCCGATCGGCGCGGCCTCCTTCAACAATGAGTTCGGCCGGCCCGCGATCTGCGGATATTTCCGGACCTTCGAGCAGCGAGTGCCCGGTGACGCGCCGGGGCGGGTGCGCGGCTATCACAAGCCGATCATGCTTGCCGGAGGGCTGGGCAACATCCGCCGCCCGCACGTCGAGAAGGGTGAGGTGCCCATTGGCGCGAAACTCATCGTGCTGGGCGGCCCGGCCATGCTGATCGGGCTCGGCGGCGGTGCGGCGTCCTCGGTCGGCAGCGGAGCATCGAGCGCGAATCTCGATTTCGCTTCCGTGCAGCGCGGCAACGCCGAGATTCAACGGCGCGCGCAGGAGGTCATCGACAGTTGTTGGGCTCTGGCAGGCGAGAATCCCATCGTGCTCATTCACGATGTGGGCGCGGGGGGCCTGTCGAACGCGGTTCCGGAAGCTGTCGCGCATAGTAATCGCGGAGCGCGGATCGATCTGCGCGCCGTGCCGAGTGCCGAGCCCGGCATGTCGCCCCTGGAGCTGTGGTGCAACGAGGCGCAGGAGCGTTATGTTGTGGCCGTGCCGGCGGCCGGTCTGCAGGCCTTCGGTGACATCGCTGCACGCGAGCGTTGCCCGTTTGCCGTGATAGGAGAGTTCGACGACACGGGACAGCTGGTCGTTCACGACCCGTTGTTCCACGACGATGCGGTCAACATGCCGATCGACGTGCTGCTCGGAAAAATCCCTCGCATGACCCGCGACGTGCGCAGCATCGAGCCGCCGCGGCAGCAATTCGACACCTCAGCGCTCGATCTGCGCGATGCCGCTTATCGCGTCCTGCGCTTGCCGGCCGTGGCGGACAAGACCTTCCTCATTACTATCGGCGACCGTACGGTGGGCGGGCTCATCAGCCGCGATCAGCTCGTGGGCCCCTGGCAGGTGCCCGTGAGCGATGTGGCGGTCACGCTCGCCGACCACTTCGGGCATGCGGGGGAAGCCATGGCGATGGGCGAGCGAACCCCCGTTGCCGTGCTGCACGCGCCCGCATCGGGCCGGCTTGCGGTCGGCGAAGCCATCACCAACATTCTCGCGGCGGACATCGATTCGCTGTCGCAGGTTCGCCTGTCGGCGAACTGGATGGCGGCCTGCGGCGAGCCAGGCGAGGATGCCGCGCTGTATGAGACGGTCCACGCGGTGGGCAAGCAACTGTGCCCCGCGCTCGGAATCGCCATTCCCGTCGGCAAGGACTCGTTGTCGATGAAAACGCTCTGGCGTGCAGAGGCCGGCGAGGCGAATGGCGATGCGGGCACCGGCAAGAGTGTCGTCGCCCCGGTATCGCTGATCGTGTCGGCGTTCGCACCCGTCAAGGACGTGCGGCGGACACTGACACCGGCGCTCGTCATGGATGGACGCCGCACCTCACTCTGGCTCATCGACCTGAGCGGAGGTCGCAGCCGGCTGGGCGCCTCTGCGCTCGCTCAAGTGTACGGTATGCTCGGACGTGAGCCAGCCGACCTCGGAGATCCGAAGCGCCTGTTGCGATTCACTGCGGCGCTGGCGGAGCTGCGCGCCGCAAACCTCGTGCTTGCATATCATGACCGCTCGGACGGCGGTCTCTTTGTGACATTGGTCGAGATGGCGTTTGCCGGTCATTGCGGGGTCGACATCGCATTGCCCGTGGAGCGCGGCCCCGTCTTTGCGCAGTTGTTCGCCGAAGAGCTGGGTGTCGTCGTGCAGATCGCGGCCGACGACGAGCCCCGGCTGCTCGAGATTCTGACGCGGCATGGCCTGGGCAGGGACGCGGTTCATCTTGGCTCGCCGACGAGCGAGTTACGCGTGCAGATGAGGGTCGGTGACCGGCTGCTGGACGAGCGATGGGTGGAGCTGCGGCGCGCCTGGTCCGAAACGTCGTGGTGCATGCGGCGGATGCGCGACGACCCGCAATGTGCAGACGAGGAGTTTGCCGCCCAGACTGACCTTGACGATCCGGGTCTGGCGGTCTCTCTGACATTTGATCCCGAGGAGGACATCTGCGCACCCTACGTGGGCCGCGGTGCCCGTCCGGCGGTGGCCATCCTGCGAGAGCAGGGCGTCAACAGCCAGGTCGAGACCGCCGCGGTCTTCGAGCGCGCAGGCTTCATTGCCCACGATGTGCATATGACCGACCTGCTCGCGGGGCGGCGTTCGCTGCGCGAGTTCAAGGGCCTCGTCGCGTGCGGCGGCTTCTCGTATGGCGACGTGCTGGGGGCCGGCGAGGGCTGGGCCAAGTCGATCCTGTTTCATGAGCCCGTGCGCGAGGAGTTCCGCGGCTTCTTCGCGCGGTCCGACAGTTTCGCGCTTGGCATCTGCAACGGATGCCAGATGTTCGCGGCGCTGAAGAGCCTGATCCCCGGGGCCGCTCACTGGCCACGGTTCGTCCGCAATCGCAGCGAGCAATACGAATCACGTTTTGCGCTCGTGCAGGTCCTGCGCTCCCCGTCAGTGTTGCTCGATGGAATGGCGGGATCGTTCCTGCCGATCGCGGTGGCGCATGGGGAAGGCCACGCAGAATTTCCGACACCGGCCGCCGCCCGTGCGTGCGCAATCAGCGGCTGCATAGGATTCCGCTACGTCAGCCACGACCGGAGCGTCGCCACCACCTATCCGGTCAATCCCGGCGGCTCGCCATTCGGGCTTGCGGCGTTGTCGAACGAAAACGGCCGCGTGACGATCACCATGCCGCATCCGGAGCGCTCCTTCCGCTACGTGCAGAACTCGTGGCATCCGCGCGATGCCGGCGAGTACAGCGGTTGGATGCGCCTGTTCCGCAACGCGCGGCGGTTTGTGGACTAGCTGATGCATTGCCGCCTGAGCAACCGGCTTTTCGCGGGCCTACGCAGCGCAGCTTGGTTTGGTCTGAGAAATTGCCGCAGGCAATTTCAGCCAATAAGACTATGCGATCAGATCGACGAGCACGTTCCTGCCCGGCGACCAGTCCGCCAGCATCTGCGCCAGGTGCATCATGTCAGTGCCGGGGATCTGCTGCAGGATCGCGCCCGTCTGCGCGTTGCGGATGGTTGCGATGGTCAGGCCGGTTGCCGCATCCACACGAAAATCCAACACCCGGTTCACGCTTGCCAGATGCTCGTTGATCTGCTTGATGGCAGCCTGGACCTCTTGCGTGGACGGCTGCTTCGGAGGGTTCTGAGGCCCGGCCGCGCGCCCGCCGCGGGCGCTCGTCACGGATGGCGCACTGGGGGCGCTCTCGTAGGCTGTGGCATGCTCCGCCGAGCCGATTGCGCCGATCGGTCCTAGCGAGTCGTTTTCTTCAACCATGCGTAGCGCTCCTCAGATTGGAAGCTGCCCGCGCGGACTCACCCGCTCGAGCTGCCGGTTGTGGTGTTCGCCTTCGGGGTGCCGGAGGCTGCTGCCGCGGCCGCATTCCAGGCGGCCGTCCCGCGTGGCGCCTGGCGCACTTCCGGTCCGATCGCGATCCACGCGCTGCGGATCTCGTCCAGCAGACGCGAGACCTCAGTGATGCAAGTCGGGTCGCTCTTGGCATTCGCGAGCAGCAGCCTGCGGATCATGTATTCGTACAGATCGCTCAGGTTTTGAGCGACGGTGCCGCCTTCGGCCATGTTGAGGCTGCCGCGCAGCTCCGCAACGATATTCACACAGCTGTGCAACAGGCTTGCCTGGCGTGCAGTCTCGCCGCGCTCCATGCAACCTCGTGCGGTCGCCATCCGCTCCGTGCCCGCATCCATCAACATCAGCACCATCGCGTGCGGATCCGCATTGGCGACGCCACCGTGCACCGACACGCTCTGGTAAGCCGCGAGCTTGGAATTTCGCGCGTAGGGGGTCACGGCCTGCTCCATCCATTCCCGATGGACCCTTTATCGGCCCGAGGGGTGCGAACTTGAGCGCCCGGCCGGCGCGGCTACGGTTTCTGCTGGATCTGCGGCAGCGCAGCAAGCTGTTGTGTCAAGTAGGCCGAGGTGGATTGCAGCGAGGACAGCAGGGTGTTCAGGGTCGAGTATTGCTGCGTCAGGGCCGCCGTGAGCGCCTGCATCTGGGAATCAAGCTTCGTGGTCTGATCGGTCAGGGCGTTTTCCTGCTTGATCAGTGTCTTGCTGCGTGAATCGATCAAGCCGCCGGAAGCCAGATCCGCGGTGATCCGGGTGTTGAGGTTGGCTGCAACACCGTTCGCGCCGCTGAACAGCGCGCTGACGGCGCTCGGAGCGGAGGTCAGCGCCGTCTGCAGCCTGGTGTTGTTCAGGCTCAACGTCCCATCGCTTTTGGTCGTGATGCCGACGCTGGCGAGCGAGTTGTAGGTCGTCGAGCCGGTATTCACGAGGCTGTAGAGACTCGAGCGGATCTCGTTCCGGATACCGGAGAGGACTGCATCGCCGAGCATCGGGCCAGGTGTGCCCGTCGTTGGGTCAAAGCTGCTCAGTGATGAGAGGGTTCCCGACAGGGCATTATAGGCGTCGACAAAGGCGCTGATATTGGTCGAGATCGTGGCGTTGTCGTTTGCCACGGTCAGGGTCGCACTGCTGCCCGGACCGGTGCCCGCCACTGTGGTGCCGTTCAGAGTCAATGTGACGCCGGCCAGAGCATCGCTCACCGAATTACTGGCACTCGTGTGGGGGATACCCGAGATGCTGAACTGCGCATCCTGCGCAGCGGAATCCTGCGTGTAGTTCGTCGTGTTGCCCGTGCCATACGTCAGGGCCGAGAGGCTGGTGCCGCCATCGGTCTGCTCGACCTCGATCGTATTGGCGGCGCCGGACACCGTGGATGACAGCACGAGGTGGGCGCCATCGATACCCGTAATGACGGTCGCGGTAACGCCCGGATTGCCGCTCGCCGAGTTGATCGCCGATGCGAGCCCCGCAACCGTGTCGTTACTGCTGTCCACCGTGACATTGAAGCTCGTTGCGCCGAGCGACAAGTGCAGCGTACCGGTACCGACCGTTGTCGAGCCGTCGCCGGTGAACGCGTTGGACACCAATTGCTGCGCTTGCGCCAGCTGGGTTACCGACACACTGTATGTTCCGCCAACCGCGTCCGGGCTCGCGGTGGCAGTGAATACGGTGGCGTCGCTGGTGTTCGCGGTCTCGGCGTTGAATGCGCCCGGAGTATCGATTGCGGCGAGCGCCGTCTGAAAGGTCGACAACGCGCCCTTGAGCTTGCCGACCGCGGAAATCCGCGTGCTGACCGCCTGGGTCTGGTTCGCGATCACCGCGTCCTTGGGCCCGCGGGTCGCAGCCACGAGCTGTGAGACCAGCGAGTTGACATCGATGACCGAGCCGCCCGCCGCCGCGGCGCTGCTGCTGCTCGCAACCGAAACCGGTGTGGTGGTGCTGCTGAAGGTCGTCATCGTGCCTCAATTCCTTGTAAATCGATTGCGGCCCGGCAAACGCCGCAGGGTGGGCGCCTTGCGGCGCCCGCCCTTTGGGGTCACGAGTAGCATCAACCCGTGGGTCATTACTATTACGGCAGCTTCTGCAGCAGGGTCAGGATGTTCTGCGGGATGGTATTGGCCTGCGCCACCATCGC
>JBOIAD010000087.1:0-33656 GCA_050738795.1 Steroidobacteraceae bacterium | reverse complement strand
CCATACCGACTACACGGTACGGTGTCAAGCGCCACCCTGGGCGGCATCGGTGCGCAGCGCGGATGCTATCCTTCCGCTCATGGGCGAAGAAGCAGAAGCGCCTGGGGAGGTGCTCGCGGGCAGCATTGGCGCAAGCGCGATTGAAGGCAATGCGCGAACGCCGGCCCAGATCGATGCACAACAGCCGGTAGCGCTGGCCCAGAGCGGTGCACAACAGCCGGGAGCGCTGGCCCAGACCGGTGCGCATGGCGCGTGTCGCAACTGCGGCGCGCTACTCAACGGTCGGTACTGCAGCGCGTGCGCCCAGCCCGCGCACATCCATCGCAGCCTGGGTTCGCTGGGGCATGACATCCTGCATGGCGTGTTCCATTTCGAAGGCAGGATCTGGCGCACGCTGCCCGAGCTGTTCTTCCATCCCGGCCGCCTCACCCGCCGCTACATCGATGGCGAGCGCGCCAGCTTCGTCTCGCCGATGGCGCTGTTCCTGTTCACCGTGTTCCTGATGTTCGCGGTGTTCTCGATCACCGGCGGCGTGCTGATGGACCAGCGCGCGAACCCTGCGGCCGACAGCGAAACGAACCTGATGACTTCCGTTCCGGGTGACTGGAAGTCCAGTCTCAGGAGATCGATCCGGGAAGCCGACAGGGAGATCGAGTCGCTGGGCAAGCAGCTGAGTGCGGTGGACGTCTCGCCCGAGCGTCGCGCCACGCTCGAACGCGAGATCGGCGACGTGCAGAGCGCGCGCGAAGCCATGGGCGGGGTCGCGAAAAAGGCATGGAGCAGGCTCGCGCAGCTCGATGGGAAATCGAAATCGACCGCCAACGCCGCGCCGGAAGCCACTGCGCAAGAGCCGAAAGCGGCCGACGCCGCGATACAACACGGCAGAGACAACGAGCCCAGGGTCGAGCTCGGCTGGCCAGCGCTCGACAGCAGGCTCACCGCAGGCCTCAGGCAGCTCAACGAGGATCCGGAGCTGCTGCTCTACAAGCTGAAGAGCAACGGCTACAAGTTCTCCTGGGCGCTGATCCCGCTGAGCGTGCCGTTCATGTGGCTGATGTTCTTCTGGCGGCGTGACATTTACCTCTACGATCACGCGATCTTCGTGACCTACTCCATCAGCTTCGTCATGCTGTTGCTGGTCCTGCTGTCGATCGGCGCCGCGGCGGGCCGCCGGGACATCTGGCAAACGGCGATGGTGTTCGTGCCGCCGATCCATTTGTACAGCCAACTGCGTGGCGCATACGGTGTGTCGCGGTTCGGCGCCTGGGTCCGCCTTTGCCTGCTGGAGATCTCGATCGCCATCGTGCTCGGGCTGTTCTCGATACTGCTGCTGCTGTTCGGCGTGCTGGATTGAGCCAGGCGCCCGCGTGCGCCCTCGCGCGATGAGGGCGGCGTCTGCTGACAGGATTCCCTATCGGCCTCGCAATCCCGGTCTCACGAGCACTATATCGATGCTGTCGGAACCCGAATCGAACACGATGTGCGCTTCGCCGCGTTCGAGCTGGCGGTAAACGTGTGCCAGCTTCTGCTCCAGCGATACTTCCCGCTCGCCGTAATCGGTGCCCTCGCGCAGCACGAACGATTCCACGACGCCTCGCAACGCATCGGCGGAAAGCGCCGTATAGGGGATGAACAGCCCCTCTTGCGGCTCGTCATTCATGTCGTGCGGATCAATTTGTGCCCATTCCGGTACGCGGGTAGGCAACAATACCGGTTTTGAGCGGGTCCGCATCAGGAGAGATCTTGCAGCCCATCATCAGCGTCTCGCATCTCACCAAGACCTACGCTTCCGGCTTTCAGGCCCTGAAAAGCGTGGACCTGCAGATCCGCCAGGGCGAGATCTTCGCGCTACTGGGACCCAACGGCGCCGGCAAGACAACGCTCATCAGCATCATTTGCGGAATCGTCAATCCAACCGAGGGCGTCGTCCTGGCGGACGGCCACGACATCATCCGTGACTATCGCGCCGCGCGCTCGAAGATCGGCCTGGTGCCGCAGGAGCTCACGACGGATTCATTCGAGAGCGTGTGGGATACCGTAACGTTCAGCCGCGGACTGTTCGGCAAGCCCCCCGATCCGGCCTACCTGGAGAAGGTGGTGCGCGACCTGTCGCTCTGGGACAAGCGCAATTCCAAGATCATGACGCTCTCGGGGGGCATGAAGCGCCGCGTGATGATCGCCAAGGCCCTCTCGCACGAGCCGCGAATCCTGTTCCTCGACGAGCCCACGGCCGGTGTCGATGTGGAGCTGCGCCGCGCCATGTGGGAGATGGTGCGCTCCCTGAGGCGCAGCGGCGTCACCATCATTCTCACCACGCACTACATCGAGGAGGCTGAGGAGATGGCCGACCGGATCGGCGTGATGAGCAAGGGCGAGATCATCCTGGTCGAAGACAAAGCCGCATTGATGGAAAAGCTGGGCAAGAAGAAGCTCACGCTGCAGTTGCGCAGTCCCTTGCAACACATTCCGGCCGAGCTCGCTGGCTCCCAGCTCGAGCTGTCCGCCGACGGCACCGAGCTCGTGTACTCCTTCGACACCCAGGGCGAGCGCACCGGGATCGCCGCCCTGCTGCGCCGGCTCGGCGAGCACGGCATCGACTTCAAGGATCTGCACACCACCGAGAGCTCGCTCGAGGATATCTTCGTCAGCCTGGTGAGATCGGGGCCATGAACGTGCATGCCATCCGCGCCATCTATGGATTCGAGCTGGGACGCACGTGGCGGACCCTGTTCCAGAGCATCGCCTCCCCCGTACTGTCGACCTCGCTGTATTTCATCGTGTTCGGCGCGGCCATCGGCTCGCGCATGGCCCACATCGATGGGGTGAGCTACGGCGCGTTCATCGTGCCCGGCCTGATCATGCTCTCCATCCTCACCGAGAGTGTCTCCAACGCCTCTTTCGGCATCTACATGCCGAAATACTCGGGCACCATCTATGAGATCCTGTCTGCACCGATCTCAACGCTCGAGATCGTCATCGGGTACGTGGGGGCGGCGGCGACGAAGTCCGTGATCCTGGGCACCATCATTCTCGTTACCGCGCGGCTGTTCGTGGTCTTCACGATCGCGCATCCCCTGTGGATGGTGGCCTCGCTGATCCTCACTTCCGTCACGTTCAGCTTCTTCGGCTTCATTATCGGCGTCTGGGCCGATGGGTGGGAGAAGCTGCAGATCGTGCCGATGATGATCGTCACGCCGCTCACGTTTCTGGGCGGCAGCTTCTACTCCATCAGTATGCTGCCGCCGCTGTGGCAGAAAATCGCCCTGTTCAATCCGGTCGTGTACCTCGTCAGCGGGTTTCGCTGGAGCTTCTATGGAGTATCCGATGTCAACGTCGTGATCAGCTTCGCCATGACGGTCGTCTTCCTCATACTGTGCCTGACGGCCGTCTGGGCGATCTTCCGCACTGGATACAAGTTGAAGGCGTGAGCAACACAGACGCGGAGGCGAACATGATGGCCGAAACCCTGTCGGGGGTGCTAACGAGCGATGCGGGCGGTTGGGCGGTGTGGAGCGCCGCCGAGCGCGAGAGCTTTTTCCATGCTATTGCGCGTCATCGGCGCGCCGCATGGCGTGTGACGCTGGCCAGTAGTGTCGGCAATCTGGTGGTCGCATTGATAGTCGCCACACTGATGGCCCCCCTGTTCTACGGCGCGATTGCGCTGCTGCTCGATGTCGTCAATCTGATCATTCCGGCGCCGAACCTGGTGCCCGGTATCGGCCACGTTCTCGACAAACCCTTCAATGCGCCGCGCAGCGTGAGCGTTCTCGGCTGGATACGGCTCGGCGCTATCGCAGCACTCCCTGGGTTGATCTGGATGGCATTCGTGCTGGGTGCCTTGCGGCGGGTGCTGCGCCTATGCATGACGCTCGACGCGGGAGAGCTCCAGGCGCGGGCTCCCGATACGACGGTGCTCGCTGAGCAGCGCTTCGCGAACGTAGTCGCCGAAATGGCGATCGCCGCGGATGTAGCGGCGCCCCGCGTGCTCGTTGCAGGCAGCAACGTGGTTGATGCTGTCGCGTTCGGCGTCGACGCGCAGCACGCGACGATAGTCATTTCGCAAGGCCTGCTTGCGCAGCTAGACCGGGCGCAGATGGAGGGAGTGGCCGCTCATCTGATTGCCTCCGTGGCGGACGGAGACATGGAGATCGGGGTGCGAGCCGCGTTGAGTGTAAGCCTGTTCTCGCTGCTAGCGCGCCTCGGCAGCCTGGTTGTCAATCAGCGCAATGTCCGCCGCGATCTGGGGCAAATCTTGCGCGTTGCGCTGCTGCCGACCGCTTCGAGCGCCCAGAAGTTCGTCGTGGAGCTCGCCAGTCCATTTGAGGATGCGCCCGACGATCCACCCGACCCGGCATCGGCCGCTGGAGCCGCAGTTTCGACGACCCCACCCACGACCTCGTCCCCTGCTTCCGCGGCGCGAGAACCCGTACGGACAGCGTTGCAGCAAAGCATACAGCGCTGGGACCTTCACGGCCGGTGGGAGAAGATTCGTGCCCTGTGGTGGCTGCCGCTCGCCGGTCCGCTGGTCATGACAGGCTTCTTTGGCGCGATCGTGAATCTGTTTGTGCTGGGGCCGCTGGTTTCCCTGACCTGGCGGCAACGCAAGTACATGGCCGACGCCACAGCGGTGCGCCTGACCCGGGATCCCGACACGCTCGCCGGCGCGCTCGAAAAGATGGCGGCAGGCCGAGGGATTCCGCTGGCGCCGTGGGCCGCCCACATGTCGGTTGTCAGCCAGAACGCAAGTCAACCCGGTGTGTTCGGAAGCAGCGCCGTGCCTATGTTTCCATCGATCGATCGCCGCTTGCGCGCGCTTGGGACCATGGGGGCTCACCTCGCGCGAGCGCCCCGCAAATTGCCGCTGATGGCCCTGGTCATCATCGTACCGTTGTTTGCGATCGTCGGCGGGCTCGTGGCCATCATGCTGCCGTTGCTCATCTGGCTGTCCATGGGCCTGACCATGCTGTTCAGCGGACTGCCGTTTGCCATCGTGCATCTGCTGCTGCGGTGGATGGGCCACGCCTGATGCGGACAAATGTACGGGTGTGCACTTATGTAGCGAACACAGCCGTCCGCGGCTGTCGCTGGCCTGACCGCTGCGTGTAAGGGCCTGATGTCATTGGCGACTTTGCGGCATGCGTCACGCAATCGTGCCGGCCTTTGGCGCAAAAGACTCAGCGAGCGGGCCTGCTGCGGGCCCGATCCCTGTCAGGGACGAATATTCACCCGACGCCCGGATGGCGACGCTCGGTTTGGAGTAGCGCGCGGTGCCGCGCGCGCCAACTCTTGCACCGGACTGTGCGCCACGGAGTAGGATCGCAGAACCATGGGGTCTTGAGTCGCCCACCGAGGCGGTGTGGAAGTGAACGAGTGAACGACGAGGTCGCCAAAAGCCTGACACCGTCGAGCGGGGTCGCGTGCGCAATTTCCGTGAGCGGCGCGCTTCCCTGTCAGCGCCTGCCGGCTACGACGGATTCTTCGAGCGAAGCGCTTCTGGAACGGCGGCGGCGGCTGCGGGCGGCGGGTTATGGCATCGACCAGATCAGCGGCTGCGGCTCCGAGATCGAGCCGGCACTGCTGGCCGGAAGCATCGAGGGTTTTATCGGTTTTTCGCGCGTTCCGCTGGGTATCGCGGGGCCGATCCGCATCGCGGGAACGGCGGCGAGCGGCGAGTTCTTCGTGCCGTTCGCAACGAGCGAGGGCACCCTGGTCGCATCCTTTCAGCACGCTTTCAACGCGATGAACCGCTGCGGCGGTGCCGTCGCCCTGTGCGGGGATGAGCGCGTGGGCCGGGCCCCGTGCTTCGAGTTTGCAAACCTCGCCGAAGCGGGAGATTTTGCGCGTTGGCTGCCTTCCCGGTTCGCCTCATTGCAGGCAACTACGGAGGGAACGTCGCGCTATTGCCGATTGCGCACGGCAAACGCGTCGGTCGTTGGAAACACCGTCTACGTCCTGTTTGAGTTCGCCACCGGCGATGCGGCCGGCCAGAACATGGTCACCCTCTCCACGCAGGCGATCTGCGAGCGGCTGCTCGGCGATATGCCGACGGCGCCGCGTTCCTGGCTGGTCGAATCCATGCTCTCGGGCGACAAGCGAGCCACGCCGATGGCGTTCCGCTCGGCCCGTGGGCGCAACGTGAGTGCCGAGATCCTGCTGCCGGCGAAGCAAGTCGAACGCTACTGGCGGACCGACGCCGCGAAGATGGAGCGGGCCTGGCGACAAGCTGTCAACGGTGCCGCGCAGACCGGCGCAGTCGGACTTCAGGGTAATGTCGCCAATGCACTGGCCGCGGTGTTCATAGCATGCGGGCAGGATGTCGCCTGCGTGGCGGAAGCGACTACTGCCCTGACACGCGTCGAGCGCACTCAAGGCGGTGAGGTCTATGCGTCGATTACCCTGCCCAATCTGATCGTGGGTACCGTGGGCGGGGGGACTTACCTGCCGACTGCGCACGAGTGCCTCGAGATGCTGGGCTGTGCGGGTGGCGGCCATGCCCGCAAGTTTGCCGAGATTTGTGCGTCTGTCGCGTTAGCGGGCGAGCTCGCGATTGTCGGCGCGATGGCCAGCGGGCAGTTTGCCAATGCGCACGCATCAGGGGGCCGCAAGGCAGCCGCCGCGGCCAACGGGACGGGGCTCAACGGCGGCTCCGGAAACGACGGGGCGGCCAATGGAGGCCGTACACGTTGACCACCTCCGATGCGACCGTCGGGGCTGCCTCCACCGCGCGAATCAAACGAAAGAAGCCGGTACACGAATTCATGGTGCGCCGGATTCTGCCTCCGGTCGCGCGCGCCGCCTACGGCGCCATGGCCAGCTCATGGCGCTACACAACCGAAAACGAGACGATCCTGACTGACCTGCTCGGCTCGGACCGGCCGGTCGTCGGCGCATTCCTGCACTCGCGCACTTTCCAGCTCCTCTACTACTTCAGCCGGCCGCAGCGCGGCCGCTGGATGTTGATGTGCTCGCGCAGCAGCGACGGCGATCTGATGGCGAGTGTCGAGAAAGGTCTCGGCTATCGTGTCGCACGCGGCTCCTCCGGAAGCGGCGGCGCACGCGCGCTCGCGGAAATGATCAAGGCGCAGCGCGAGGATCGCCAACTCAACTCCTGCCTTGCGGTTGACGGGTCGCGCGGCCCGCGCGGGATTGCGCAACTCGGCATTCTCACGCTCGCTCGCAAGACGGGGGGCATGCTGCTGCCGGTTGCCGCCTCCACGCCGACCTGCTGGGTGCTCAACTCCTGGGATCGCACGGTGATCCCGAAGCCTGGCGCGCAGATCCGCATTCTCATCGGGCAGCCGATGCAGTTGCCCGCGCGCATGGACGAACAAGAGGCGGAGGCGTTGCGACTCGAGCTGCAGAGGCGGCTGATCGCGATGCACCTGGAACTGGACGCGCGTACCGGGTTCACGGACACGCAACCGCTGCAGCCGGTGACTGCGGTTTCATGAACGACGCACCCGAGAGCCTTACCGCGGCGCAGGCTGCTTTGGTGTATCCGCTTGAATCGACGCCGGCGCAGGGACAGGCGATCGAAGTTGCGCCGGGTGTACGCTGGCTGCGCCTGCGCTTGCCGGTAGCGCTGAACCACATCAATGTGTGGGCGCTGGAGGATGGCGAGGGCTGGACTCAGATCGATACCGGCATGCAGACGCCGGAGACCGCCACCGCCTGGCAGAGCGCGTTCTCGGAATCGTTGCAAGGGCGGTCCGTCACTCGAGTCGTCTGCACGCACATGCACCCGGATCATGTCGGCATGGCCGGCTGGCTGACACGCCGGTTCGACTGCCAGCTGTGGATGACGCGGCTGGAATATGTGACTTGCCGGATGCTGGTTGCCGACACGGGTCGCGAAGCGCCGCCCGATGCCATCCGGTTCTATCACGCGGCCGGCTGGGAAGCGGATGCGATCGAGCATTACAAGGCGCGTTTCGGCGGGTTCGGCAAGATGGTCTACGCCCTTCCCGACAGCTACCGGCGCATCGTGGACGGCGAGGAACTGCAGATCGGCGGCAGGCTCTGGCGGACGGTGATCGGCCGAGGGCACTCGCCGGAGCATCTGTGCCTGCACTGCCCGGAGCTGCGCGTCCTGATCTCCGGGGACCAGGTGCTCCCCAGGATCACCTCCAACGTTTCGGTGTTTCCGACCGAGCCGGAGGCGGATCCGCTGACGGAATGGCTGGAGTCTCTCGATTCGATCAAGTGGCGCGTCCCCGACGATGTGCTCGTCCTGCCGTCCCACAACGAGCCCTTCCGCGGACTGCACGCCCGGCTCGACCAGCTCATTGCCGGGCACGAGCGCACGCTCGAGCGCCTGCACCAGGAACTGGCCACACCGAAGCGCGCCGTCGATGTCTTCGGGCTTCTGTTCCGGCGGCGCGTCAGCGGCGACCTCCTGAGCATGGCAACCGGGGAGAGCGTGGCGCATCTGAATTGCCTGATGCGTCGCGGGCTTGCCGTCAGAGAGATGGACGGGTCGGGGTTCGCCTGGTACCGCAGACGCTGAGCAACAACGTGGTCCCCGCGCCTACACTTCCCCGTCCGGCGGAAAGCCGATGGTGCTCGCCGGGATCATGATCGTGGGCGAGTCGTCTTCTTCTTCCAGCGGAGGAACCACCACGGTCTCGGATGTCACCTGTTGCGGCTGGAAGGGATGCTGGGTACGCAGGCGCTGCAACGCGAGCTCGGCTTCGATGGGCTCGCTGAAGTAGTAGCCCTGCCCAAAGTCGCAGCCCATCTCCTGCAGGGCCTTGGCGGCCGCTTCGGTCTCGATGATTTCCGCAATCGCCGTGAGATTCAGGCTGCCGGCCATCTGCACCATGGCCGCCATCATTCCCGTGTTGGCCTGGTCGGCCGTGCGGTTCACGAATGGGCGGTCGATCTTCACGAAATCGAATGGAAACAGTTGCAGGTAGCTCAACGAGGAATAGCCGGTGCCGAAATCATCGAGCATGAGCTGGATGCCCATGCCGTGCAGGCGGTCGAGCGTCTCGCGCGCCGCGCCGACGTTGCTGATCAGTGCCGCCTCGGTCAGCTCGAACTTGATCACCGAGGGCGGCAGCCCTGTCTCGCGCAGCAGGGAGGCGACGTATTCGCTCAGGCCCGCGTCACGCAACGCCGTCGGGGACAGGTTGATGCTGATGTAGAATGACTGATTGGCGGGCAGGCGGCGCAGCCATTCGCCGGCGAGCTTCACCACCCTGAGAATGATCCAGCGGGTGATCGGCACCATCAGGCCGGCTTCTTCCGCGATACGCAGGAACCGGTCAGGCGTGAGCACGCTCTCTACGGGATGGCGCCAGCGCAGGAGCGCTTCGGCTCCCACCATCCGGTACGTTCGCAGATCGACGACGGGCTGGAACAGCAGCCGCAGCTCGTGCTTCTCGAGAGCTACGTGCAGGTCCGCCTCCAGGCTCACGAGATTGGCCGCCTGCCCCGCCATGTTCGGCGTGTAGACGACGATCTTCGCAGTCTCCTGGCGCTTCGCGACCGTCAGGGCGATGTCGGCCTCACGCACGACATCCTCGGCGCGCTGCTGCCCCGAATCGACACTCGTAACGCCGACAGTTGCCGTGACGACCAGCCGATGGCGGCGCAATTCGAACGGCGCACGCAACTCCTCCTGCAACACTCCGGCGACAGTCAGTGCCGCTTCGGTGGAGGCGACGTCGAGAATCAACAGGGCGAACTGGTCGCCGCCCCAGCGCGCGAGCACTCCCTCGAATGCGGCGGTGGACTTCTCGAAGCGGCGGGCGGCCTGGACCATCAGCTCGTCGCCGGCCGTGTGTCCCAGCATGTCGTTGATGAGCTTGAATCGGGCGATGTCCACGATGATGACGGCGATGCGCTGGCGGCGCTTCGTGCGCACGTCACGCAGCGCGCGATCGAGCTGGTCCATGAAATAACGGCGGTTCGGCAGACCCGTGAACGCATCGTGAAAGCGGGCGTGGTCGAAGGTCTCCTGCAGATTCAGGCGCTGCTGCATCTCCGTCGCCAGCTGTTGATTGATCGCGTGCAGGCGACGCCTCGCCCCGGCAAGGGCGGCCCGTGAGCGTTGCAGGGCGTGGCTCAGGTCGTGCGTTCCGAAAGCCATCAGCCATGCCAGAAATGCCAACAGGCCGATTTCTGAAGCCAGCTCGGTGGCCGGATACCACCCGGTGCGCGGGCGGATCGCCAGCTCCATGTAGCTGCCGGGAATGGCAGTGGCGACACCGCTGGGCAGGCGAATCCGGGTCCCGATCGCATCCGTCAGGGGATCGGTGACGGAACCCACGAAGACGCGTGACCGGGCGCTGCGCGGCTCGATCTGCGACAGCTCGAACTCATAACCCATGTCGACGAGACGCGCGAGGTGGCTGCCGGCGATGATCTCATCCAGATCGGCATAGGCGACCGACCAACCCCTGGACTGGGCCGTCTGCCCGGAACTGCGCGGCACGACCGGAACGCGAGCGGCCAGCAGCCATTGGCTGCCGAGCCGCATCGGACCCAGAATCGATGGGCCCGGCACCGGCCGGCTGGATTCCGCCGAGTCCCATTCGCTCGCGATTCCGCTTGCGATCGTCGCCTGTGTCCGCCGCGCGCTCAGCACTTTGTCGTCGGTACTCATCCAGAACGTGTTGCGCGCGAGGGGCACCGACTCGAGCGATGCCGACGAATCCGGACCCGCCAGGGCCTGGGCCGCGGATGCCGCCTGGCGACCGGCAAGGCTCGCGAGCTTCTGCAGCTGTGGCTCGATCGTCCTGACAAATGTCGCTGCCGCTGTGGAGGCAGTCTGGCGAGCCGCGGCGGCGTGGTGCTGCACACTGAGGTATATGAGACGGGATCCTGCAATCAGCACGACGCAGAGCACCACGACCGTGGGCAGCCATCCGAAATTGCGCTGGCGGATCGACACGGTCACCGCGACTTACCCTCGTGACCTATGTGGAAAATATAGTTGAGCGTTCCGGTCCAGCGAGTGCTGTTCGGTACGATCGTTTCACCCGATGAATCCAGGATCGTGCCGCCTTTCAGCCACAGGTAGTCCGCAACGAAAGTGACTTCGCTGCGCAGCCTGGGCAGCGGCCAGGACACGCCCCCATAGCCCTCCCGCAAGGGGCGGGGCGGCAGCACTGTCTGCACACCCAGCAGGATCGGGGACGCCGTGCCCCAGGCGCCGCCCGCAAAGTAGTTGAGCTTGCCGCCGTAGGCATCGATGCGCGCAGCCGTCAGGCGCGTGCCGAGATTGCCGCCAAACGAATACGAGTAGGAAACCTGTGTCTGCAGGTGGGGATTCCACAGGTAGGAGAGCCCGGCCTTGGGCAGGTTCCCGTGCGTGGTCTCCACGTTGACCTGCTTGTCCTCCACCTGGGCGCTGAGCCGATGAAAATAGGTGCCGGTCAGTCCCAGCGCCGCGATGGAATACTTGAAGTTGTTCCTGCCGTCCCTGCCCCCACCCTCGTGTACTTCGCCAGCCACCGTGTAACGCTCGTCGCCCGCGCCGAAGGTCTTCGCGCCGGTCAGCGACCCGAACGTCCAGTGCGACACGGACAGCACCTGGTGCTCGACCGCAATGCCGGCAATCGTGTCGGCATCGAAGTTATGCAGCCAGGCCGCCGATCCGCCGCCGCCGCCGTTGGTCCCCGTGAGCGTGGAGCCTTGGGCACTGAATGCAATCCGATCGTCGGTGGTCGATGGAGAGCTCGGAAGCGTTGCTGGCGTCTGGATCGGGGCCGGGGCCGCCGTCGCGTCCGCGCCGAGCGCCAGGGACGGTCCCAGCAGGCCAACCGCCAGCACAGCCATCGCAAGCTTTGCAGGTTTCATCGCGAACGCTCCAAGGTCTTCGTGACGCCGCTGCATCGCGACTGTCCATGCGTACGTTGCTGGGCTCATCGCAAGTGCCCCATTGTGCTGGTGAGCATCGTCGAGCTCGTTCCAAACGGATCGGACGTGCCCGCCCGGGCGACGGGCAGAAATGACACGGTGAAAATGCGCTCCTCCTCGCCTGCCAGCGCGATGGCAGAGCTCGTGACCTGATAGATGCGCGGACCGATTTCGATATGCATCTTGCGCCGTCCGGTCAGTCCGGGTTCCCACCATCGCAGTCCGGCCTCGGGCTGTGATAACAGTGTCGCGGCATCCACTCCGACCTCGACCGCGAGCTCGCCGCCGCCAAACAGGCCCGCAGCGGGCTTGTTGAACGCCAGAACGCGGCCGCGTGCATCGATCACCAGTGCCGCGTATTCGGAGGTGTCCAACGCCGCTTTCAGGCAGAACACTTCCGTCGCGTCCTCGATGGTCAACAGCGCGAGACGGCGCCCCTTGTGGGCGACGTGCAGCACGCGCACCTGCGTCACGCGCAGCTGATCGGCAATCCGGATGACGGTCAAGGGCGCTCCGCCATCGGAACCGACGATGAGCTCCTGGACGATGTCGGGGTAGGAGAACTGCAGCGCTTCGAACAGATTGCGGCCTTCGAGCGGCAATTCGCCCGCCCGCAGATAGATGATCGCGAACTCGCTGGAGGCCACCACGCGCAGCGTGTCCGGATCGATCAGCAGTGCGGGCACCGGCAGGCGCTCGATGAGGCCGGCCCACAGCTCCTGGCCGCGCTCCGCTTCGGTTCGCGCCATGACGATGTGGGCGTTGAGGCGCTCGAAAATGGTGCCGACATACTCGGCCGCCACGGCACACGCGAACAGCACGATTGCGAAGACCTCCAGCAGGACGAGCAGATAGCTCGACGGCGCGTAGAACCCCGAGAAGGATGGCTGCGCCGCCGCGCTCGCCTGGCCGAACAGCCGCGTGAACCAGTCATCGTTGCCGAACAGGCCGCTCGCGTACCACCGCAATTCCGGTGCCTGGATCAGCGCCACGACGCCCACGACCAGTACGCTGACGATCGCAATGAGGTACGGATGCCAGCGCGACAGAAAGATCGCACCGATGACCGGCAGCGCAAATACCGTGAGAAACATGGGATTCTGCAGCGCGCCCACGTGCTGCCAGATGAAGCCGATCAGGATGACGCCGGCCACGTCCAGGATGGTGAGCGTGCGATCGCGCCACCGCCCGTGCGAGCGCGTGGGGGACGCCAGCATGGTAAATGCGATGTGGATTCCGCCGAGGGCGAGAAGGCCCCAGCTCGCGGTGCCGATTTCCACCTCGAAGCCGCTCGCGAACCACGGGACGCCGGTGGCGATCAGGATGGCGCCGATGGTCAACAGCCAGATGTCATCCAGCAGATGAACGCGCGGGTTCTCCCAGACCGGGCGCGGTATCAACTGTGTGCTGTCGAGGTTCGGCCTCACTGAACCACCGCGTTAGCGCAGCCTGGGTGCCGCCGCGACGGTGGCACTGCTTCTGCTGACCGGGCTGTTGCCGAAGTTGTTGTTGTCCAGGAACGGCTGCGACTGCACCTTCTGTCCATTGGGGGGCTGGAAATCCTCGATGTGCAGTGCGTAAGCGTGGGCGCGCAACACCTGGTTGCGGCGCAGGATCGGTGAATCGCCGATCACATCGATGCCGTTGAACTTCGGCTCGATGATGGTGTTGTCCACCGCCGTGCTGACGTTATGAGCATCGCCCAGCACGAAGGCGAGGCCGTATCCACAGTTGTGCAGCCGGTTCGCGCGCACGAGCGTATTGGACGAGCCCCGTACCATCACGCCGTACGCGGTGAGCCCTTCGAGCTCATTGTCATCGATGATGGCGCTGCGCGCATTCTCTGCGACGATGCCCATCGATGCGCCGCCATTGATGCGGTTGCCCCGGATCACGGCGCCCGCACCCACGAGATGCACGTCGGCCTCATGGGCATTGATGAAGTCGTTGCGCTCGACAAGGACCGGAATATTGCCGGCGACGATGCCGGTGCGGTCTTCCGTAAACTTGTTGTCGTGGATGCTGATCACCTCGTCATGCGAATCCGGCGCACTGCGGACGGCCCACAGGCCAGCGTCCTTGTCTTCCCGGAACTCGTTGTTGGCGACTGCCGTGTTGTGGCCCGAGGCTCCGAAGCGCACGCCGAGACGGTTTTTCAGGAAGTGGTTGCGCTCCAGCAGAGTGTCGCTGGCGTTTTCCGCAACTTCCACACCGACGTCGCAGGAGTCGATGGTCGAGGAGGACAGGCGGAAATGCACGGCGCGCACGAGGATTGCCGCGGCCGGACAATGGCTCACCGTGATTCCTTCGATCGTCGTGTTGGGACCGGAGACATCCAGCACCGGCCCGGAATTGAGCCCCTGGGCGTCGATCGTCGTGCCCGAGGGCTGCCCGGCCAGCCTGACGCCGCGGCCGTTGACGAGCGCGGGCAGCGCGGTTTCCAGATGAATGACCGGCACCTCGATCGAGATGCTGGTGGCACCAGTCGCACCCGCAACGATGAACAGTGCTTCGCGCAGTGTACCGGGTCCCCTGTCGCCGGCGTTGGTGACATGAACCGCGACCGTCTTCTCGGTAGTCGGCTGTAGGTGGATGCGGCGCGTCTCGTACCAGTGGCCCAGCGCCACGACCACACCTAACAACACGAAAACGCCGATGGCAATTACGGAGCGACGTCCAATGGCCATGGTCTCATCCCCCAACTTTTTGTTCTAGAACGAACACGGCGTGCCAGGAGCGCTTGACGGCGCGACGCCCGAACAGCGCATCGACCGGCAGCGAGAGCGCGGTCGCGAGCGCGAGCAGGCCCAGTGACAGCCTGGCGGGCAGCTTGCGGACATAGGGCAGCAGCTGCGTCCGAAACGGCGCTGGATCAACTCCGGTCAAAGCCCGCAGCTCCAGGCCGCAATCGCGCATCAGATCCAGGTACACATCGCGCTGGCGCGCCCTGAAGATCGTGGTATCGCACCGATCCACGTGGACAATCGGTGCCGCCTCCAGCAGGATCATGCGCCCGCCCGTTGCGAGATGCGCGGTCATCGCCATCAGCGCAGCACGCAGCGCGCCAGGGTCGAGAATATGCTGGAGCACGGTAACGCCAAGCACCAGATCGAATTTCTCGCCCACATCCAGACTCGACAGATCCTGCACTCGAAAGTGGCATCGGTCGGCAACGCCTTCGGCGGCGGCCCGATGTTGGGCCTGCGCAATCATCGTCGGACTCAGATCAACGCCGGTCACGACAGCACCGCGCGCGGCGAGCAGCCGGCTCCAGCGTCCGACGCCGCAGCCCACGTCCAGGACGCGAGTCCCTGCACCGACTTTCAGCCAGGGCTGGAGCGCGAGCCGCTGCTCCAGGTGGATGGCTCGATTGTAGAACTCAGGCATGCCATATGAGCATACGGCCGCCAGTCCCCTGCCCTCGCCTGCAAAGCGCTGCGCGCGATCCTCCCAGTACGCGTTCGGGCTATACAGCGGCGGCGCGGGAATACCTCGCACAGTCACTCGAACATTCTCACTTTTTCCGGAGCGCCATTGGCGGCGATGGGACTCTCGTAGTGGTCCTGATAGAGTCGCCGCCGGAACAGCTTCAGCGCAAAGAAGTTCCCGAACCCGACCGTCATCGGCACGATGTGGGTGATGGCATAACACAGATACAGGGGCACGACGGGTGCGCAATACGCGCGCTCCGCCTTGGGTACACAGGTGAAGAGCGCAATGACTCCGAGCGCCAGATAGCTGGTCACCGCGGTCGTGAAGTATGTAGGGTTGGTGATGCTTCCCTGCGGCACCAGGTCATCCAGCAGCAGAGCATCGAGTCCCGCCAGGAAGCTCAGCAGCAAAAGCGCGGCGCTGACGATCTTGACCAGATGCATCGCCAAGGACAGTCCGCCCACATAGATCAAATAGTGGTAGGCGGCGAACGGTGAGCGGCGGCTGACCCGCAGCACTTCGGCGAAGCGCTCGGTGTACACCTTGATCAGCCCGTGGTACCAGCCGACGCGCTGTGAGAACCAGCGCTGCAGCGAGCCCGGACCCTCGGTGCTCACCACCAGGCGCCCGTCGTAGTAGATCCGCTCGCCATGGCTGAGCAGAATGATGGCATTCTCGAAATCCTCGGCGTACACGGACAGCGAATGCTCATTGAGAGCGCGGACCAGGGCGCTGCGCCGATAGAAGGACACCCCCGAGGTGATGCTGAAGTCTCCGAGACTTTCACGGCCCACGCGAAACGCAAGCGCGTACTCGAACGCCTGGAAACGTGCCAGGAAACCGTCGGGCTCGATCATGATGCGCGGACAAGCCGCGGCGGCACCGGATTGCTGGAAGTCGCTGACGAACTGATCCACGTCTATGGTGCTGCCCGTTTCGAGGCCGCGAATCCGGATGTCCGGATCGATCACCATGACGGTTTCGATATGCGCCGGCACACGCTCGAGCAGCCGGCGCAGCGCACCGGGCTTGCGTCGGTTGACGCCGTCGTCGAAACACCGCCATCCCGCCTGGCGCAGCCGCAGTACGGTGTTGTCGGTCGATCCATCGCTGATCAGCCAGATCCGATCCCGGTACTGCGCGAACGCCTCCATGAAATCCTCGATCTGGTCTTCGAGGTTGTACACGGAGGCGATGATCGCGAAGGGCGATGCGGGCACGACCCGCCGGGCATCGGGCGGGAGAATCGCCGCGAGATTGATCGACAGGTTACCGTTCTGACTGCCTTCGGAGATGCCGCCGGCCGCCGCCGTATGGCGCCGCCGCATGTACAGCCGCAGGGCGAAATCGATCGCATCCGTATAGACGATCAGGTTGGCGACGGCGAGCACGAAGATCGAGAAGCCGACCGCCTGTGCATTGGCCACGGACAGGACGATCCATCCCGCCAGCAGCGCACACACCGCGAGCGGTGCCAGAACCGACAAGGCCGGCCCGAGCCGCGTGCGCCGGATGCGCCTCATGCGCCCGCGGCCGCAGAAGCCGCCTCCGATCGGACGATCGGCAGCCGGGCATTCAACTCCGCCTGCACTTCACTCTCCACGGCAATCTGAAACCCGCGCTCCGCCATGATCGGCAGGGAAGCGAGGATCCACAGGAGCGAGCGCACGCGCGAGGGCAAGTGCGCGACCTGCTGCTCGAGCGGGCCGAGCAGCGCCTCGAAGCGGCGCTCCATGCGCAGGATCACCTCCGTCACGACCGGATCCACCGGCAGGATCTTCGCCGCTTGCCGCCACGAGATGTTGGTTCCCGCGATGTGCCGTTCGGCGTGGTGCGTGTGCGGCGCGAGCGCCGGATCTTTCGCGAACTGCGCGCCCGAAAACGGAATGACGTAGGGATACATCCCGATCTCGCAGCCCTGCCGCAGCCAGCGGTACGCCTCGCGCAGGGTTTCTGCAATGTCCTCCAGGGCGGCATGCGGGGAGCTCAGGATCAGATCGAGGAACGGTGTCACGCCGGCCGCCAGCGCCGCCGAAAGCATCGGCTCGATGTGACGGTGGATCTGCGCCTTGTTGAATTCTACGAGTACCCGTTGGGAGAAGCTCTCGATGCCGAAGCCCAGCACGCGAAATCCCGCCCGCCGCATCGCCACCAGCCGCTCGGACGACATGGCGTCGATCCGGTTCGTGCTGATGAACTGCAGGTCGGCGGGAAGGCGGCCGCTGTGCTTGGCCGCAACGATCCCCGCGCACAGCGGCAGGATCCGCCGATCCCGCGTGAAGGTGAAGATGTCGTCCTGGAAAATGACCGTGCGCACGCGCGGGTGCGCGGCGACGATCCGCTCGATCATCGCCAGGCATTCGTCCGCTTCCAGGCGTGCGACCGATGCAACACTGCCTTGCGCCTCGTGCAGGAAGTTGGTTGCCGAGCAGAACGTGCAGCCCATCGGGCAATAGTTGAGCGTGATCAGCCGCACCGAGCGGATTTCGGCAAGGTGCGCTTCGCGCGCCGCCTTGCTCGGCAGCGCGCCAATGCGGTAGGCGGCCTCGAGCCGTTCCCAGTAGGCCGCATACGGCATTTTTTCGTAGGGCGTGCTGAAGATCGCATCGCGCAGCTCGGTTCTGCTCAGTGCATGCTGCGGTATCGAGAGGATTACGCCGTCCCGGTTACGTTCGGCGGTTCCACCGATGCCGCCCAGCGGTTGACCGCTGCGCACCCGCGCCACGAGATCCAACAGTGGGCGCTCGCCTTCACCGAGAACGACGAGGTCGAACGGTCCCAGCTCAAACATCAGGTCCGGACGAAATGTCGCTTCCATGCCGCCAGCGACCAGCAACGCATTGGGAACCATGCGGCGCACGATGTGCGCGAGCTCCAGATCGAAGCGGAGCGTCATCCCTGTGGTCGAGAGTCCGACGATGTCCCAGCCGCCGCTCAGCAGCTCGCGCTCGAGCGCCCGTTGCGGCGCCTCGCGGCAGCAGTTGGGGTCGAAGACCTTGGTGCGGACTCCTACCGAGTCGAGCACGCCCGCCAGCCGCCAGACACCCAGCGGTGGCGCAAGGAAGGTGTATTCACCACAGTGCGGATCGTACGGACCGATCAGCAACACACCGGGCGAGCCTGCAGTGTTCACGTTTTATTGGCTCCTTCTTGCGTCCATCCCGTACCCGCGGCGAGAGGGACAATCCCCGTGGCTCAAGCTCAAGTACGCCGGAAAAGCCGCAATAAATGTGCCCAGTCTTCGCTGGCGCTCGGTGGGTGGGTGACGGCTTGGGGGAGTGTCGCCCCCGCTCGCGGTTCGGTCAATCCTGCGTGCCGTTTCGCAGCCGGGTCAGGGCCGTGAACGGCGCTTCAATAGCTCAGGCCGAGCGGGAAATCGCCCCAGGGTGCACCGCCTGGCGCGACCCCTCGTGCCGCAGCTCGACGGTCAGTGCCGGGTCAAAGGCAGGATTGGGCTCCATTGGCAGATAGCCGCGGGGGTTGCACACGATGCGGGTGCCATTCGCGACATAGTCAAAGGACTCGTGCGTATGCCCATGAATCCAGAGCGTAACCGGCGGCCCCACCAGATGCGCCAGATCACTGGCGAAGGCGGGATTCAATCGATCGCCCTCGTATCTGGGATGGATGCTGCCGCGATGGGGGAGGTGATGCGTGATGACCACGGTTGGTCCGTCGAAGGGCTCTGCCAGCTTGGCGGTGAGCCATTTCAACTGTCCCATGTGAATATTGCGTGCATCCGCCGGGCGGAACGCTCTTCCGCTTCCCCCGAGGCGGATCAGCCGGAAGTCCGTTACGGCGTGGCTGGCGTCGGCCATGGATTGGCCCAGCTGGGACAGGTCCGCCCCGTAAAGGGCGAAGTCCGTCCAGAGCGTCGCACCGAGGAAGCGGGTATCCGCGAGGATCCGCTCGTCACCGTCCAGCAGATCAACATGGAACTGCCGCGCCTCTGCCCGCAGCGCCGCCAGGACGGCCTGCAGCTCGCCACCGTAGAACTCGTGATTACCGGGCACGTAGAGGATGGGCTTGAGTGGAAAGTGACGCCGAGCCCACTGTATTGCGCGGCTGCCAATGTGAATGTCGCCCGCCAGGACGATCACGTCCGCGTCCGCCGGGGGCGGCGTCCAATCGGAGAATTCCAGGTGCAGATCGGAGTGAATGCGAATCTTCATGTGTACTCAGGTGCAGAGCGGACGTGTCGAATCCTTCGTGGTGCGCGCAACAGGTTCCGCAGCGGCATAGTATAATTGCTCCGCTGGCGCTGAAGTCCGCGACTTCGCAGGACGAGCGGAAAGTACCGATGAATCCAAGAGTCAGAGTCTCGATCATCATCGCAGCGATCATCGTCCTGGCCTATCCCCTCGCCGCCTGGGTGATCGGACTGGTGGTCGAGGGGCAAATGCAGCGCGGCGAACAGCGCGCTCTGGAAGCCGCGCCCTACATCGTACTCATCCAGCGCAATTATCACCGCGGATTCTACGTAGCGACCGAAGACTTGACCTACGGGCTGGGGGGTGTGTTCGCCCGAATGCGGAGGGACACCGCGGGCAAGGCCCTATCGGCATTCCGGCTGAGCATACACAACACCATCCATCATGGTCCGTGGCCGCAATTCCATGGAATGGCGCTCGCTGCTGTTGATACGGAGCTCGTGCTACCGCGTGAGTTGCGCGCCCGACTGAAAGGCGCTCCGGAGGGCATGCCGCTTCTCGCAGTACACACGCGCATGGGGTGGTTTGGCAGTCACTCGATCACGGTGACGAGCCCCGCTTTCGAGCTGCAACTGCCGCAGGGGGGAATGCTCAGCTCGCGCGGGATCCACGGAACCGCCGAGTCGACCCGCAACATGGCATTGTGGACGACCGACTTGACCGCGCCGGGATTCGCTGTTCGGAATGAGAAATTCGACGCGCAGCTCGAGGAGCTGCAGATGAAGGCCGCAATGCGGCGGGTATACGCTACGCTCAACATTGGCAGCGCGAAATTGCGCATTGCCCGTATCGCGGTGCAGACGCCGACACCGGGCGGCTCGCTGTCATTGCAACAGAGCTCGATCGACAGCACGTCCTCGGTGAGTGGCGACTTCGTCGACATGAAGGCTCAGATCACGGTCGCGGCCGCGCACGCCGGGACTTTCAACGCAACGCGCCTTGGCTATGCCTATGGCTTCAGTCACGTGCACGGCCCGTCGCTCGCTGCGCTGATGGAGGGTATCCGCGCCGCGAGCCGGGATGCTTATGCGGACGCTGCTGGTTTGACGCGCACCAGTGCGCGTGTGACATTTCCATCACAGCAAAAAATGCTTGACGCCTTTCGCAAGGATGGCGTCGAGATGCTCCTCCACGATCCCGAGTTCGATATTTCGCGCATCGGCTTCGTGATGCCGGAGGGGGAATTCCGCCTGTCCGCGAAAGCGACCGCACCTGGCCTGAAACGCGAGGACTTTCAGGGTCCGGCCGCTGTCACGGTGGCGGCGATTGCGCGGCACCTGGAGCTGGCGGCCGACATGCATGCCGATACGGCCCTGGTGGAGAAGTTGCTCCAGGACACGGCGCATCACGATCAATTTGCGGCGCAGCTGGCAGATCTGGAGCGCCAGGGCTTTCTCAAGCGCGGGGGCACCGCGCTGACGGCACATGTTGTATTTCACGGAGGCAAGCTCAGCGTCAATGGACAGTCGTTTCCGTCGGGGCGGCCGCAATGACGAATGACCGCGGGGACCCTCGCTGAATCGAGCAGCGTCGGTCTACCGGTCAGGCGGGCACCGACGTGCGCGCAACAGGATTGCGATCAGCGAGAGAGTCGGCCACTACCCATGCCGCACCGGTCAACGCGAGGTTGATGCTGTTCATCACCCAGTTCAGGTGGCTGGACGGATCGGCGAAGAGCAGAGGAGCATGGACCAGAACACCAAACCCGGCGAACATCGCCGTGACCAGGATTGCGGCGAGGCGGGCCTGTACGCCGGATAGGATGGCGACGCCGGCCGCAACGTGCGCGACGCCCGTCGCCGCGGCCCAGAAGGTCTGTCCGGGAGGCAGCCACTGGGGAACCATTCCTGCGGTGAAGCCGAGATAGAGAAAATGAGCCATGCCGAATATAAGCAGGCAAACGCCGAATGCGAGTCGGGCCAGCCGCTCAAGGCGCTCTGCGCGTGCGCTGTCAGTCCCGGCATTCGAGGCGTAGGCGATCAGTCCGCCCAAGGCCAAAGCAAGCTGTTCGGCGACTCCGCTCCAGGAGGTGAAAATCAGCGGATGAAAAACCACGTGCGGCAGATGCAGCAGGATGACGACCAGAGAATAGAGTCCGCACAGGATGGCAGCGCCGAAGGCGACCGTATTGCGACGCCAGATCGTCGCCAGGCCCCCGAAGACCAGCGCTGCCGCGAAAACATACGCCAGCGCCGTGCGGCCTGGGACGTTCGCGGGCACGGGCTGCCATACCAGGGCGAAGTCGCCCCACACCAGGCCGACAAGGCCGAGCGCCAGCGCGCCCAGGCCATAGATGCGGGTACCCAATCTGATCATGGCTTCGTCCTTTCGCCGCTCCGTCCATCGCTTTTAGCGGGCTGCGCTTGTTGATTCGTGGCGCGAAGTTGTCGCAGGTCTGACCAGCAAGCATAGACGCAGAGCGGGCGGCTTCGCAAAGCGATACGCTTGCGCGGTTCACTGATACGCTGGATCGACCGCCGCAGGCGCGAGCTTTCGCCCATGTATCAGCTGAAACCGATCGGCCACTCTCATGGGATAGGTGCAATGCTCACCCTGCATTTGCGTTGGATCAGTGTGCTCGCGCTCGCCAGTGTCGCATCGGTGGCCGCAGGGGCTGTGCCGCCATCGGCGCCGACATACGGCATGCGCATCGAGAAGACCTGGATTCCAATGAAGGACGGGGTGCGCCTTGCTGCGACGCTGTACAGGCCTGACGGCGCGCAGGCAGGTGAGCGATTCCCGGCGTTGCTCGAGTACCTGCCGTATCGCAAGGATGACGCTACGTTGAACGGTGACTACGGGACATACAAGTATTTCGCCAAGCGGGGGTTCGTTGGGGCGCGCGTCGATATCCGCGGGTTCGGAGCGAGCGAGGGTACGCCGCCGGAGCGGGAGTATTCACTTCAGGAGCAGCACGACGGCGAGCAGGTCATCGCCTGGCTCGCGCAACAGCCGTGGTCGAACGGGAATGTCGGCATGCTGGGAATTTCCTGGGGTGGATTCAACTCGATCCAGATGGCGCTGCGAAAGCCCCCGGCTCTGAAGGCCATTCTTGCCGTAGACGCCACCGAGCAGTTGTATACAGAAGACGTGCACGACATCGACGGTGTATTTCACTTCGACGAGTTCGAGCTCACCATGGATCTGGACCAGGGCCGCAGCGGCGCACCGGATTTCAGCCTGCACGAGGCCGTCATCGGGCCGCGCATGGACTCCTCGCCCTGGTCGCTCAACTACCTGAAACATCAGCGCGATGGCAGCTTCTGGCGCTCGCCCGTGCGTCCGATCGAGCAGCTCGCGGTGCCGGCGTTCGTCATCGGCGGATTCCAGGACGGCTACCGCGACAGCATTGCGCGCATGCTCGAGAAAGTGAAAGCGCCGCTCAAGGCGTGGATCGGTCCCTGGAACCATAACTACCCCAACGGAAGTGATTACGGGCCGCTTTACGAGTGGCGTGACCGGGCGGTGCGCTGGTTCGACTACTGGCTCAAGGGACGTGATACCGGTGTGCTGCAGGATCCGAAACTCGTGGTCTACCTGCAGCATTGGCATCCACCCGGATCGCAGGCGCAGGACGTGCCCGGGGAGTGGCGTGCGGAGCAGTGGCCGCCGCGCGGACTCGAGCCAACGACATTTTATCTGCAGCCGAGACACGCGCTGTTGCCCGATCATCGACTCACGGGACGGGATGAGCTGCGGTACGTACCCTCCGCGGGAGTCGAGGCCGGCTTCTGGTGGGGAGAGTTGTTGGGCGATCAGCAGCCCGTCGATGCCCACAGCCTGACCTATGACTCCGAGCCGCTCGGCGAGAAGCTCGCGATTCTCGGGCGTCCGCGTGTCACGATCCAGGTAGCGGCCGATGCTCCATTGGCCGACTGGTTCGTGCGCCTGTCCGACGTGGCGCCGGACGGTAAAGTGACGCTCGTCGCGGGAGCTGGCATCAACGGCTCCCAACGGCATTCGAGGGACCGTCCGCAGGACCTGACGCCCGGCAAGGTGTATCCACTGACCTTCGATCTGCACCTTGCCTCGTGGGTGTTCCCAAAGGGCCATCGGGTGCGCATCGCCGTGTCGAATGCGCTCTGGCCCATGATGTGGCCGACGCCCTATCCCATGACCACCTCGCTCGTCCTGGGCGGCGGTGAATCCTCGCGGGTCGTGCTGCCCCGGATTCCGGTGCACGGCGCGAAGGCTCCCCCGCTGGCATCACCTGAGCCGATTGAGGCGGCTGCGGGCATCAAGGAGAGTCACGCTGCCTGGCCGGGCGAATGGAAGATTCGGCGCGACGAGGCCAAGCGGCACTCTACTGTGATATGGCAGGGAAACAGCGCTTCGACCTTCCCGTGGGGTCCGTTCGACCATTCGGAAAAGTTGACTTACGACATTGACGATGCACACCCGGAAGCGGCACGCGTGCAGGGCGACTCGGAATACAACCAGACCGTGAAAGGACACAAGCTGACCTGGTGGGGACACCACGACCTCTCGAGTGATGCCCAAACGTTCTACTACAAGTACACCCGGACGCTGCTGCGCGATGGGAAAGTGGTGCGTACGAGAAACTGGACGGAAGCGGTCCCCCGGGACCATCAGTGATCTGGAGCTAGAAGGAATAACCCGCCGCAAGGACGAAGGCGCGGGGTCCGAAGTTGATGTGCGTGGTGCGAACGACACCCGCTGTGCTGGCCAGCAGGCGCGTACTGACCTTCGATACCGAATAGGATGCATACAAGTTGAAGCGTCCGCTGACGTGATAGCTGAGTCCGACCGTGCCCGCCGGGCCGAACGACCTGGACAGATCGATCTGCGTGGGGCCGCCACTGGCCGCGTTGCCCGCCGCAGTCGACTGGCGGGCGTAGAAATTCGTGTAGTTGATGCCTACGCCCACGTAGGGTCGTAAACGGTACGACTCGTCCAGGAAGTTATATTGCAGGAGCAGCGTCGGTGCGAACCAGCGCGCCGTCGTAATCACCTGGCCATTGTAAGGTACCGAGCCGAGTGTCGCCGGACCCTTGCCGATCGTTTTCGTGAGCGGTGGGACACCCAATGCAAGCTCGGCACTGAAGTGTTCCGTCAGCCGCCGCACGTAGGCGAAATAAGGTGTGGCCACATCTTTCAGACGAAGGTTCACGCCGGGCGGCACGAACGGTCCCGAGATGTCATCCGCAGTCGTGTGATAAGTGACGTAGTACGCCCCAATGCGCACAGAGTTCGACGGATACTCGTCCGCCGACGCGGCCACCGCAGCCGAAGCCATCAGAACCCCGAAAGCAATCCGTACGATGCGTGCATCCATTTTCTGCTCCCCCACGCCTCAGAACTGACTGAAGAAGCCGCGGACCGCGACGGTACAGAATGGGGCGACTGTGGTGTGGTATGCCGCGACCACGGCTTCCGGGCCGCCGCTCGCCAGCAGGGACGCCAGAGCCTGCTGGAATCCCAGCTTGACCGGTGCGAATGGATCGCCCGCGCCCACCGCCGCGTTGACATCCAGCACGGTGACGAGGCCGGCCGGCAGGCCGCTCCAGAATGCCTGCATCGTCCCGGTGTTGACACTGAAGAACACGGTCGGATCCTGGTCGCCGCCACAGAGCAGCATGGGGCTCTCGGGAATCCAGCTGCGCATGTCGTTGGTCTTGAAGTCGATGCGCAGCGGATGCTGTGGCGTCGCAGCCAGGGGAACGCCCGGCTGCGGAGTCGGCACCGCACCATCGGGGTTCGCCAGCGCATCGAGCGCATAGCTCACGCGATAAGCGTTGGTGACGAGATTCGACGAACCGAATCCCGACGCGAACACCGGATTAGCCGGTACGGCCAGCGCGGCATCGAGAGCAGCGTTGCCCGTGACCGGCGTCGTGCTGCTGAACAACGCTGTTTGCGGCAGCTTCCCTTCCTGAAACAGCGTGTCAATGGGAGTCACGCTGGGCAGCAGCATATCGATGTCGCTCGCGTAGGCCGGTTCGAAGATATCGGTGGTGGCGGTGTACAGGTTGTCATACGCCTTCTGGTAGCTGGTCGTGATCAGCGGCGTAAACACCGTCGAGCCGACGAGTACGCTGCCGAAAAACACCGCATCGCCAAACGCCTCCAGCGCATAGGGTCCCGACATCGGCGCCGAGGCGGTGACCTTCGCACCGGCGGCCTGCAATGCCTTGGCGGTGGCCATCGCCACGTAACCCCCTTCCGAGTAACCGGTCACGAACAGCTTGCCGCTGTCCGAAGTCGCCGCGGCGGCGGTGTCCGGCAGCGCCGTTCGTGACGCCTGGAGGGCATCCATCAGGTCTTTCGACTGTTGATCGCCGTTCAGGAACGGATGATAGGGGAGCGAAGAGCTGTCGTACCCTGCATAGTTGGGCGCAACGACAATGTAGCCTTGCGCGGCGAAAACGGCCGCGATCAGCGCTCCTTCGCTGTTGCTCGTGTCGGTGACATCCGCCAGGTCGGCCGCCTTGTTGGTCTGGGTGCCGTGCGCGTACAGCACGATGGGCCGCGGTCCGGAGCAGTTCGTCCCCGCCCCGGTGGGCACCATCAAGGCTCCGGAAGCGGTTGCAGTCTCGCCGGCGCCCCCGACGGTCTGGTACTCGACATGGTAGAAGTCGACGCCGCACGCCGGCGTTCCCGCCAGCGCGAGCAGCTGTTGTCCCGAGGCTGAGGCTTTGAGCTGCGCGGCGAAGGTTGGCGCATCGAGCGACGCGATTCTGAACGGCGGGTCGTAGATGAGTGTGCCGCGATCGGTGCTCGTATCGAGCGTCGCCGAGCTGCTGTCGGACCCGCAGCCGGCGAGCGCTGCGCAAGCGATCGCAATCCCTAATGACCAGACTCGTGCAGCCGTGCCAAGCATGATCGCCTCCCCTACTCTGCGCAGTCCCGTTGCTCGGGTGCCACGGCGCCGACCGTCGCTGCCGCGTTATCATTTTTACACGGGCCACAGCCGGCTGGCGAATGAAACGCAGGGGGACGAGGTCAAGTTCCTCACGCCAAAGGAAAAAGCCTTGGAGCAGTGGATTGCTTGCCGCAGCCCGCAGCGGGTTTGCCCACGACGCATGCGGCGGGGCACTATATGCGGCACGCGCGAGCCCGAATCCGGCACCGTCGCACCAGGAGCCACCCGTGGATCGAACGACATTCATCAATGCCAGGATCTTCGACGGCGTGCGGACGGACTATCTCGACGAATCGGTCCTGGTGGTTGAAGGACATCGTATCGTCGCCGTTGATCGGACGATTCCTGCCGCGACTACCGGCGAGACCATCGACCTGCGCGGCAAGACCCTGATGCCGGGGTTGATCGATGCCCATTGCCATGTGCTCGGCTCGAGTCTGCGGATCACTGAAGTCGAGACGCAGCCGCTGACTTACGTTGCGCAGTATGCGGCGAAGATGCTCTCGCATGCGTTGGACTGCGGCTTCACGACCGTCCGCGATGTCGGTGGCGGCGAGATCGGGATCGCCCGCGCCGTCGAAGAAGGGTTGGTCAAAGGGCCTCGCATCTTCTATGCGGGCCGGGCGATCTCCATGACGGGCGGCCATGGCGATTTCCGTGAGCCGTTCAATGAAATCAACCTGTGCGGATGTCACGCGGAGGGCCGTGTTGCTGTGGTGGTGGATGGAGCGGACGCAGTCAGGGCAGCGGTGCGCGAGGAGCTCCGCCGGGGTGCGCATTGCATCAAGCTGATGCTGTCGGGCGGTGTGCTCTCCCCGACCGATCCCATCTGGATGGACCAGTTCACCGACGATGAAGTGCGCGCCGCCGTGGAAGAGGCTCAGCGGCGCAGGAAGTATGTCGCTGCGCATTGCCACCCGGCCAGTTCCATCACCCGCGCCGCGGAACTGGGTATTCGGACGATCGAGCACGCGACGCTGATCGACGAGGACAGTGCTGCCGCAGTGAAGTCTGCCGGAGCGTTCGTCGTGCCGACGCTCGTCATCGTCCAGGCGCTCCTCGATGCAGCGAAGGGCGGCACGGTGCCGCCGTGGGCGGTAGAGAAGCTCAATGAAGTGAGTGAGCATTCCCTGCGGGGACTGGAGATCATGGACCGGGCGGGACTCAAAATCGGTTTCGGGACGGACCTGCTGGGCAGCCTGCACACCCAGCAGACACGCGAATTCTCCCTGCGTGCCCAGGTGCAGTCGCCGGCGTCCATCTTACGCTCGGCAACATCCATCAACGCCGAGATACTGGATGAGCCCACGCTGGGCTGGATCTACCCCGGGTCCGAGGCTGACATCCTGATCGTCGATGGTGACCCGTTGCGGGACGTCAACGTGCTGGCCACGGACGGGCATGGCCTGGCAGGGATCATGAAGGCCGGCCGCTTTCACAAGCGCTGCAGCTGAGGTTTCGGCCGGGTGCACAATGGATCTGCCGTTCCCCTACGCGCTGTTTCTCGGCGATGCCGATCCCCTCACGGCGAAGACCGCGACCGGGATTGCCCATTGGAGGCCGGAGCGTTGCGTCGCACAAGTCGTGCTGCCGGGCTGCAGTGTCGATTTGAGACTTCCCACGCTCTCTGCAGCGGGTGCCGCGGAAGCCGGCGCGCGTCTGTTGATCGTCGGCGTTGCCGATTTCGGCGGCAAGATCGCGGAACGATGGGTGCCCACTCTCCTCGCGGCCCTGGAGTCGGATCTCGATGTGGCATCGGGACTTCATCAGCGGCTCGCCGATATACCTGCGCTGGCGCAAGCCGCGGGCCGCCTTGGCCGGCACCTCTTCGATATCCGTCAACCACTTCCGGAGCAGATTCCGATCGCCAACGGGCGCAAGCGCTCTGGGAAGCGCCTGCTCACGGTTGGCACGGACTGCGCGGTAGGCAAGATGTTTGCCAGTCTTGCGGTGGAGCGCGCCTTGCGCCGGCGCGGTGTTGCGGCGAGTTTTCGGGCAACGGGCCAGACAGGTATCTTCATCGCCGGCAGCGGTGTCAGTGTCGATGCGGTCGTCTCGGACTTCGTCGCGGGAGCCGCCGAAGCACTCTCCCCGGCCAATGAGGCGGATCACTGGGACATCATCGAGGGTCAGGGCTCGCTGCACCATCCCGCCTATGCGGGCGTGACCCTCGGACTGATTCACGGGTCGCAGCCCGACGCGCTCGTGCTCTGCCATTCCATCGAACGGGATCACATTGACGGCTGCCCCGCGTACCCGACCCCGACTCTGGAGCGAGCTATTGAGGACAACGAGCGGGCGGCGCGACTGACGAACCCGCAGGCCCAGGTGATCGGGGTCAGCGTCAACACGTCGCGGGCCACCGAGAAGAATGCGCGCGAATACCTGGCGCAGATTGAAACGGCGCTTGGCTTGCCGTGCTGCGACCCGGTGCGCACGGGAGTGGATTCGATTGTCGATCGATTGTGCGCCCTGCATAAAATCGAGGCGCGGCAATGGACCTGAGCGTCGGATTGCCGGCTCGCCGATCGTCCTTGGATAATAGTAGGCGTCGCGACGGACGTGAAAGGTGACCCATGTGCCGCAACATCAAGACATTGTTCAACTTCGAGCCGCCAGCCACGGAGGAAGATATATGCGCCAGATGCACGTCCCGCTCGGCCATCAGCGCCACCAGATCGCGATAGCTCAGCCTGTAGGTTAGGTACCAGCGCACGCAGGTCTCGATAACCTCGCGCGGGAATCGGCGACGACGGTAAATAGCATCGCGTTCAATGGGTTGGGTCACGATCCGGCTCCAAGGCAAAAGCCCTGGATACCACCACTCACCCGCCAATGCACCAGAACCGCCTACCTTACTGTGTCCGATAAGCCCGCATGATTTCAAGGGAATTCTTCCGCAGCACCACGGTTGGCGTCCCGCCAATGACGCCATCTGGCAGCTTGTAGAACACGACTAAAGTATCTGCGTCTTCCCTAACGACCATCTCGTACTTCAGGCTCTCGAACGATTGGTAGTGTGTGGCGACATATCTCTCTACGATTCTGGCAATGCGCACGCCCGGTATGAGAAACGGTCCCTGCGGGCTCGCGCCGTTATTTATCGCGACTATGTAGTACGCCACTCTTCCCAAGTTCTTCGGATCTGGATTTGTGGCCGTGAACCAAACCTCGCCGTTACCGATCATGACTCCACTCGATGTCTTAAACAGCTGATTTGGTGATTGCAACTCTAAAGCCGCCTTCACTCTCGCATTAAAGATACTTTCGTACTGAGCCACAAACTGCTCCCGTGTCCTGATCGTCGTGGTCTTGGTTCCTGTATGAACTGGGAGTGGGAAGCTGACGTGCCGAGCAACCCAGGCACCGTGTCCACTCGTAACAGCGCGCCTCAGTGCGGCGACGAACGCCTGCTCGCCGTCGGTCACGTGGAGTCCTTGGCGATTCGAGCTTGCAAGGGCTGGCGCAAGCCCTATCAGTAGCCCCAGCAGGAGGGTGCACTTTTGCGAGGTTTGCATTAGCAGTTACTCAGAAACTGACAACGTTCTGCTGTACGACGATTCGTAAGACCCGGAACTATGGTGCTCTGTCCATTTATGGTTGCGTGGTTCCATCTCAGCAGCTGGTCAGCCGCACCCGCGTAGTCGCCAGAATTCAGGAGTCTGAGGAGGGTCGAGCCAGAAAAGTTTGAGACACCCGCGTTGTAGGTAAACGAGACCAGAGCGTCAAACTGCCCCTGCGAAAGAGATACTCTAACAAAGCTATTTACCGCTTGCGCTGTCGCTTGCACGTCCTGCTTCAGTAACGCCAAGGCCTGGTCTTGTGTAATGCCATTCTGGTATATGGCCGTTTCCCCGGGCGCGAGCATGTGACCATACCCAATCGTGTCGTTGCCAGCAACGTCTTGGTAAATTGTTGGGCTAAACCCTTCTCGATCAGCGATCGCTTGTAGCCCTACGTCGCTAATTTGCATCGGCTGCTTTGCGTGCGCCGCAGCGTTGAACAGATAGCCCGCCGCCGAAACGCTGAACCCATCGTCGAACTTCCCGCCGGTAATCTCCCCTGCAACGCCCCCGACCAAGCCCGCTTCCGCTGCGCCCTTGAAGGTCCCCCAGCTTGCAAGTGATTTCCCGGGAGGCTCGATCATCCCGGCCTGGTTCGCCGCCTCCGAAACCCCCGCCGCCAGCGCACCTCACCCGCAATTCCCTCCGCTCAGCATCGCCGAACCACAGCCCACTGCCGCGTGCGCGAGAACAGAAACCGAGGACTTGGCCCACTCGCTACCAGCCTGCATTCCCTGCACATAGCTTCCCACTTCAGCGAATGCGCCCGCGGTAACTCCCGCGATGAGTCCCGCCGTGAGCGCCGCGGACAGACTTCCTGTCGACACATAGGCGCCTACAAAGCCTCCGACTAACCCGGCGACGACCAGCGTGGGAACACTCAATGCCGAGAAGTACTCGGGCGCAAGCACAGGAAGTAAATAAGCGACGACGATTCCGACAACGATGCCGACGATGTCCCCGTGCAGGCTATGCCCACTCGGATCGGTGGACTTGAGCGGATCGTTCCACGCATAGGCATAGAGCGCGCGTACAAGCACCCCGCAACACTATTTGACCAAGGAGAGCGTGTTCTGGTTGATATAAGTCTCTGCTGGGGATCCGGCGTCAAAGCGTATTTCGTTGCCATAGTCGGCAGGTAGATCGAAAAGAATCACTTGGCCCACCACTCGAGGGAACAGGAAGGGTGGTGTATCTAACACATACTGCCCCACGTAGCGTGAGCCCAAGACAAAGACCAGAATCCGTTGGCCCCCGTGCCTAGAATCACCAGCCGGGTGTCTCTGAATATATCTAAGGGAGTAAATTTCATACTTCACGCTCCCGCTCAAGATATCTCCAACATGCGTGATGTCAACATCGATGGCCTGACAATCAAGGGAACCGCTATATCCACCGGCGCGCAAACGCGGCGTAAGCCCTCCGAAGCAATCTTGCGTTTGACCGCCCGTAGCGGCGCAGGTTGAAACCGCAAAAATGCTCGCTGTCGCGAGCGCAAGTATTACGGCCCGCACGGCGTCGCACACCCTTTAATGCTTTGATATTGCGTCGTCACTTTCTGAAGGTAATTCAGATCCCCACCACCATTGTATCTCGTCACAGCAGATGCCCAGCCGCGAAACGATAGATCATCGCCGTTTGCGTCGTAGGTGTATGCCTGCCAGACCTCGCCAATGCCCCTCTGGTGCACCCGTTTGCGCCACAGCTGCACCGTGACCCGATTCACTTCAAGCTCCTGGGCAATCGATACATTGGCCGCACCAGCCAGCGCACGCAAAATAATCCGGCAGCGCAGCGCCACTTGTTGCGGGGTGCCGTGTGCGGACTCCCAACTCTTAAGTTGGGCTCGTTCAGACGACGACAATTTGATGGGCAAACCGGCATTTGGCATGAGCCACATCATAGCAATCGCCGGCAAATACTGCCTAGCTGTTTCGGCGACACTCCACTAGCGTTTGAGGCCGGCCGTTCTGTTTCGCCCCGCTCCCGCGCCGTGACTCAAATCGGGCAGCGAGACTCAAC
The DNA here is from genome assembly GCA_050738795.1 of Steroidobacteraceae bacterium. Lineage (GTDB taxonomy): Bacteria > Pseudomonadota > Gammaproteobacteria > Steroidobacterales > Steroidobacteraceae > 13-2-20CM-66-19. The sequence goes on along the minus strand of JBOIAD010000087.1, from coordinate 1,680 downwards.
GTACGTCAGGCAACTGCACTGCACTGCACTGTTATTCGAAGGTATCCAGAACGGCATTGGGCCGTTCACCACGTGTGAGCGCGAACTTGATGTGATCTATTCGCCAAAGCCCGCCCTCCAATACATATGTTATATCTAACTTCTGCAGATGTTCTTTTATCTTAGTTCGATATAGAAGACTTAGCTCGGCAGTGTGTCCGTCAGCCTTGGATACATCATATGCGTATACGGTGTAAACCAGCTCTCCAAAGCGGTAACGGCTTCGATTGGCTGTTACATCGTCCATCAGCTCCACGGGGCTTCGCCTGACCAAAAGTTCGCCGCTCCAGCTCTCGATGATCTTGCGGGTGAAGAAGCGCATTACGTTTGCATCTGGATCTCTGAGCGCAAGTCGGTATTCTTTGAATCCACTATAGATCGTCGAAGCGGCAACTCTGGCGGGATCTGCATTGGCGGCAACTGCCATGTACATCACCACAGCAATCAAATGCTTCATCGATTTCATCACTTCAATGCTTCACTGGGGACAGGAACCACCCGACATGCAATTGACCTGCTGATCGATCTGCGCGCCGCGATTGCCAAGAGTCCTCGCTGCAATTCCTACCAGCCCACTACTGCTCATAAGGACATCCGCCACAGACATTGTGCGGGTCTCCCCGAATTCGAAACCAAGGATTCCGTAGCGTACACTGAACGATCCAGAGATAAGTAAGGACCCGTCTGCTTGAGCAACTGCGCTGACGTTGAGGCCGACCAAGTGGTCGCCAAGAAACTCCCATGCTCCGCCTCCACTTTTCATACCTGAGGCGTCCACTTCCCACTGCAGATCCGACTGCGTGATAGTAGCGGTGCCGTCAACCACGTTGATACTGAAAGACTTGGTCGGGATGAAGCTGGCCTCAAATCCTGCATTGGTATCGTATCCAAGTTCAACGATTTCCGCGATCCTCGCTTTAACGAACGAGGAATGCGCGGCTGAGTTGAACAGATAGCCAGCTGCAGAGACCGTGAACCCGTCGTCAAATTTCCCACCGGTAATTCTCGCGGCAACACCGCCGATCAATCCCGCTTCCGCAACTCCTTTGACCGAACCCCAGGTGCCAATTGCATCGGGTTTGATCAGATTCCCTTGGACCGCGACCTCTGAAAGCGCAGCGGCGAGTGCACCGCGCCCGCAATTCCCTCCACTGGCCGCTGCGGATCCACAACCGACGGCGGCGTGAGCAACAACTGAAAACGCCTTAGTCCATTCGCTTCCCGGATTCATAGTTTGAGTGTAGCTGCCAATTCCGGCGAATGCTGCTGCGGCGACTCCGGATATCAGCCCAGCAGTCAGCGCGGCCGAGAGACTGCCTGTTGCAACGATAGCGCCCGTGAACCCGCCGACGAAGCCGGCGATTCCGCCTGCGGCTACGCTGCCCCAAAACGACCCGAGCCCGGCAAGTTCAGGTTGCAAGGCGAAGAACGCTATTGCTCCGACTGCCAGTCCAAATATCGCATCAAAGATGTCATGCCCGCTTGGATCGGTGTACCTGAGCGGATCGTTCCAAGCATAGGCGTATGGATTGATCGATTCGCTCGCGCCCAGACTCTGGATAACCGAATCCGCCGAGAGCACCCGCCCCAAATACGGGTCATAGACCCGGCCGTTCATGTGCACAAGATTCACCGAATCGA
>JBOIAD010000086.1:0-5988 GCA_050738795.1 Steroidobacteraceae bacterium | reverse complement strand
CACCAAGGTGCTGGAGCAGATCGCCGAGCAGATGCGGGCGAAGAAGCTGCCCATGCTCGAGGACCTGCGGGACGAGTCGGACCACGAGAATCCGACGCGGCTGGTCATCGTGCCGCGCTCGAATCGAATCGATCTCGTCGAGGTGATGCACCATCTGTTCGCCACCACCGATCTGGAGCGCAACTACCGCGTCAACCTGAACATCATCGGCCTCGATGGCCGGCCGCGCGTCATGGGATTGAAGGGTGTCCTCACGGACTGGCTCGATTTCCGCATTACCACGGTCACGCGCCGCCTGCAACACCGCCTCGACAAGGTCACGCGGCGGCTGCACATCCTCGACGGCCTCATGATCGCGTTCCTCAATCTGGACGAGGTCATCCGCATCATCCGGCGCGAGGACGAGCCGAAGCCCGTCCTGATGAAGCGCTTCAAGCTCTCGGACGAGCAGACCGAGGAGATCCTCAACACCCGCCTGCGGCACCTCGCCAGGCTGGAGGAGATGAAGATCCGCGAGGAGCAGAAGGCGCTCAGATCGGAGCGGGAGGAGCTCGAGAGCCTGCTGAAGAGCAAGGCCCGGCTGAAGAAACTCGTCGCCAGCGAAATACAGCAGGACGTCGACCGGTACGGCGATGACCGGCGGACCCGGATCGTCGAGCGTGAAGCCGCGCAGGCGATCGATGAGACCACGCTGATTCCGAACGAGCCCGTGACGGTGGTGCTGTCGACAGGCGGCTGGGTACGCTCGGCCAAGGGCCACGAGATCGATCCGAGCACGCTTTCCTACAAGGGCGGCGATGCGTTCCAGTCAGCCGTTCGCGGCCGCAGTCTGCAGCCCGCGGTGTTCGTCGACAGCACCGGGCGCACGTACACGCTGCCTGCCCATTCGCTGCCGTCAGCCCGCGGGCAGGGCGAGCCGCTGTCAGGCCGCCTCAATCCGCCGGACGGAGCCAAGTTCGCCGGCGTGATCATGGGCGAGCCCGAGGATCTGTGGCTGCTCGCAAGCGACGCGGGCTACGGATTCACCGTACGAGTGAAGGAGCTCATCAGCGACCGCCGCGCTGGCAAGACTGTTCTGAACGTTCCGGAGAATGCGCTGGTGCTGGCGCCCGCGTTCGTGCCTTCGCTGGATGCGCTCGTGGTGACGGTCAGCAACCAGGGCAAGATGCTCGCTTTCAAGGTGAACGATGTGCCCGAGATGCCGCGCGGCAAAGGCAACAAGCTGTTCGATATTCCGGGGAAGAAGGCCGCGGCGCGCGAGGAAGTGTTGACAGGCATTGCCGTCGTGCCCCCGAACGGCAAGCTCTCCCTGTGGTCGGGGGAGAAACACAAGACGCTCACGTGGGGTGAGCTCAAGGATTACCGCGGCCAGAGGGCGCAGCGCGGCGCGGTGTTGCCCAGGGGCTGGCGCCAGATCGACCGCGTCGAAGCCGAGCTGCCGCCGCCCGCCAGCGCCTGAACAGAGCGCTGCCGGCGGGGTCGTCGAGGATGCCTGGGTACTACTTGCTAATGAGAATCGTTCTCGTTACGATTCGTACTCGCATGGGCGATGTGAATCAGGCAGGTCTCGCGCGATGGCCTCGAAAAACAACAATGACTTCCAGGTTCTGACGCTGCTGGGTGATGCCCACCTGCCCGCTAAACGATCTCGCAAGCTCGTCCCCGCCCTGCAGGCCGGCCTGCTCGCCTGCACACTGGGTGCGGCTGGCGCGGCTTTGGCGGCCGACCCCAGCTCACCGGAGCGTCAGATCCAGACTCTGCAGAAGCAGCTCGAGGCGGTCCAGGCACAGCTCAAACAGCTTGCCGACCAGAACCAGGCGCTCAGGCAGCACCAGCAGCAGATCGAGCAGCAGCTGTCGCAGCAGCAATCGGTATCGCAGCACGGCACGCCACAACAGGCGGCACCCGTTCCGCAGCCGGCGCAGGCGCAAGCCGCATCCGCGCTGCCCGATCAGTCATCCGCGATCGCATCGGCAACCCCTGCGGCGCCTGCGCCGTCGTCCGCATCGGCCTCGCTGCCCGGAGCGCGAGCCGGCGGATTCGGCAACGGCGCGCTGGACAACGTGCGCCTGTGGGGATACGGCGAGATCTACTACAGCCGGCCGACGAACGACGGCAGCCGTACCCAGGCAGACCTTGCGCGGGCGGTGTTCGGCATCGGCTACCGGTTCGACAGCCGCACAGAATTCAACTCGGAGTATGAAGTGGAGCATGCAGTCGCCTCATCCGGCGACGTCGGGGAATTCGAGGTCGAGCAGTTCTATCTCGATCGCCAGCTCACCGACCAGGTCGGACTGCGCGCCGGCCTGTTCCTGATGCCGTTCGGACTGCTCAACGAGCATCACGAGCCCACGAATTTCTACGGTGTGCAGCGGAACTTCGTCGAGACGCTGATCATCCCGAGCACGTGGCGCGAGGGCGGCCTGAGCTTCCACGGCAACACCGATAGCGGCATCGGCTGGAGCGCGGGCCTCACCACGGGACTCAATCTGTCAGGGTGGGAATTTGCGCCCGAGTTTCCGCAGTACGCCACGGCGCTGGATCTCGAGAACAGTGGCGTCGCGCCGATGCAGGCCACGCATCAGGAGCTGTCGCTGGCGAATGGCCGCGACCTGTCGCAATACGTCTCGCTCAGCTATTTCGGGGTGCCCGGCCTCGAAGTGGGTGGCGCGATCAGCTCCGGAAAGGCCGTGCCGCCGGGTCCGGGCAGCTCCCGGGTGACCCTGTGGGAAGGGCATGCCCGCTGGACGCCAGGCAAGGCCGACCTGTCGGCGCTCTATGCCCGCGGCTCGATCAGCAACGTGGCGCAGGCGAATCTTGCCAATCCCGGCTCGCCCAATCCCATTCCATCCGCGTTCTACGGGTATTTCCTGCAGGCCGCCTACGGCGCCTGGGAGCACGGAGACTATCGCCTGAACCCGTTCGTGCGCTGGGAGTACTACAACCTGGGATCGGAGTACTCCGGCACCACACTCATGATTCCGACGGGGAACGTGCCGCTGTCCGACTCGCCCGGAGATTTCGGCCTCTGGCCCCAAAATCACGATCGCGTCTGGACGGTCGGTGCCAACTTCTACGTCACGCCGCACGTGGTGTTCAAAGCCGATTACCAGTGGTTCGACGTGAACGGCGACTTCAATCGTTTCGATCTGGGGCTCGGCCTGAACTTCTGAGGAGGCGGCGGGGCTTAGCGCTCGGCGCGCAAGACCACCTGCTCGGGCTCGTTGACGAAATAGCCCTGGATGTACTGCACGCCGATCTGCCACAGCACGGCCATGGTGTTGGCATCCTCGACGCGCTCTGCAATCGTCTGGATGAGACGCTTGGTGGCCTGCTCGACGAGCATGCGCACGCGCTGCTGCAGTTGCGCATCGCCGGTCAGCCCCTGCACGATGGCCCCATCGATCTTGACGAAGTCCAGCGGGACGGAATCGAGCAAACCCTTCGAGTCCCGGCCCGAGCCGAATCCGTCGAGCGCAAAGCGGAAACCGCGTTGCCGCAGCACGGTCGCGAGGCCCTTGACCTGTGCCACGTAGCTGGCCGCCACTTCCTCGGTGACCTGAAAGCATAGGCGCCGCGGCTCGGCGCGGCTCGCCCGGACGTGGTTCTCCAGCCAGTCCACGAAGGTGGCATCCTTGGCGGTCTCCTTGGAAAGCCGCACGAACAGGCATCCCGGCTTGCGCTGTGCCGCGAACGACAGCGAGGCCCCGACGACCCAGCGGTCGATGTTCTTCAACAGGTCGTTGCGCTCGGCGGCGGCCATGAACTCCGAGGGCAGAACCTCCTTGCCTTGCAGATCGATCATGCGCACGAGCACGTCGAACATTCCGGGGTCATCACCCTGCAGGCTGGCGACCGGCTGCTGCACCAGCCGGAAACGATTCTCCATCAGGGCGGCTTTGAGGTGCTTGACCCAGACCTTGTCGTACGACTGCACCCGCGTATCGGCATCCGCTTTGTCCGAGGTCACGGACTGGTTGCCGCCGCGATGGCGACCCTTCAGGCATGCTTCGAGCGCATCGGCGATGGCTGCATCCAGCGCCACCTTCCCGGGCGCCACCACCGAAAACCCGACCGTGCACGTGACGGCGACAGTCTTGTCCTTCACGCGGAAGATATGCCTTTGGACGCGCGCCAGGAGCTGCTCGCCCCAGACCTCCACGTCGTGCTCGTTGCCGCGCTGCAGGAGCACGAGAAACTTGACTCCGCCAAAGCGTCCCACGATCTCCTTCGGATGCAGGGCCTCCTTGAGCAGCTTGGCAAATTCGATGAGCACGTCCTCGCTGGCCGTGGCACCGACGTCACGCTCGATCGAGGCGAACTTGTCGAGCTTGATGATCGTGATACAGCGCATGCCGCCCGTAGCCGGATTTGACAGCCGCTGCGTGAGCGCCTCCAGCAGCTCGCGCCGATGCAGAAATCCCGTAGCGGAGTCCGAGCGGACCACTTCGGTCAGGTGCTCCGCCAGCTTGCGCTCGTCCCGTTGGGTCGCAGGCACGACGAGCCTCACGCACGGCTCGCCATCGTGCTCGCCGAGCGCAAGCACGACCTCGACAGGAAGCGATGAGCCGTCCGCGAGCAGTGCGTTGACCTTGAGCGTGTGATCGTTCCAGCGGCCTTGCAGGCAGGCGGCGAGTGCGCCCTTCAGCGCCGGCTGCGTCGACTCGTCGAACAGATCCATGACCGGCTGCCCGGCCAGGCTCTCCGCGAATCCAAACAGCTCGAGCCACGAGGGATTCGCATCGACCACGATGCCTTCCTGCACCTGGACGATGGCATCGTTCGAACGTTGCAGGACGGTTTCGAGCTGGCGCCGGGCATCGTGTGCGGACTTGAGCGTCGTGTTCAGGGCACGCTCCAGCCGGAAGGCGCGAAGCTCGCGCAGCATGACCGCTTGCAGGCGTGCCGCATTGCCGAACGAGACGAAGTCGCGCGCGCCCATCTGCATCGCCTCGACGATGCGCGTTTCGTCAGCCACATCAGCGAGACCGATCACCGGAAGCGCGGGCGCAACCTGATCACGAACCCCGATCACCGTACGCAGATCCTCGCCGCCTCCGGCTACGTGGATCAATAGTTCGGGGTTGATCTGCGTGAGCGCATCCGCGAGATCGCGCAACGCGGGTATCCATGTGCAATGAACGGGGTGGCCCGCACGTCGCAGCGTACTGTTGATCGCCTCGACCGGCTCACGCGTGGGGCTCAGCACAATGAGCGGTACCGCGTTCTGCTCTGTCAATGCGACCTCCATGGACGACGTCAACCGCGGGAAAATGGCGAAGGATTCTAGCACCGGCCCGCGGGGCTCCCCATGCGCCAGTTCTCATGCGCGGCGCGTACCGCGCTGGCGGGGGTGGATCGATGCCGCTATCATACGCGGCCCTTTCCCCGGGGGGCCTTGCGCGGAAACGCGCGCCTTGTCCATCGGCCCGGGTACCTTGGCCGGTAAAGCGAGGCCGCGCATCCTGCGCCCCAGCGCTGTGAGTAAAAAGAGATGGCCAGTTACACAACCAGCGAAATACGCGGCGGCATGAAGGTCCTGCTCGACGGCGATCCGTTTGCCGTGGTCGAGAACGAGTTCGTCAAGCCCGGCAAGGGCCAGGCGTTCAACCGCATCAAGGTGCGCAATCTGAAGACGGGGCGCACGATCGAGCGTACGTTCAGGTCCGGCGAATCGCTGGAAGCGGCCGATGTGCAGGACACCGAAATGCAGTACCTGTACAAGGACGGGGACTTCTGGCATTTCATGATGCCGGAGAACTTTGAGCAGTACACGGCCGAGAAGGCTGCCGTCGGCGATGCCGCGCAATGGCTCAAGGACGGCATCGTCTGCATCGTCACGCTCTGGAACAACGTGCCTCTCGTAGTAATGCCGCCGCCGCATATCGATCTCAAGGTCGTGGAGACCGATCCGGGCCTGCGCGGGGACACGGCGACCGGCGGACAGAAGCCAGCGAAGCTCGAGACGGGAGCGGTCGTCAGAGTGCC
>JBOIAD010000085.1:0-92739 GCA_050738795.1 Steroidobacteraceae bacterium | reverse complement strand
GCATCAAGACGGTCGCCGTGCACTCCACCGCCGATGCCAACCTCAAACATGTCCTGCTCGCCGATGAGTCAGTGTGTATCGGGCCACCGGCCTCCTTGCTGAGCTATCTGAACATGCCGGCGATCATCAGCGCCGCGGAGGTCACCGACTCGGTGGCCATCCATCCGGGGTACGGGTTTCTGTCCGAGAACGCCGATTTCGCCGAGCGGGTGGAGAAGAGCGGCTTCGTATTCGTCGGTCCGAAAGCGGAGACCATCCGCATGATGGGCGACAAGGTATCCGCGATTCGCGTAATGAAATCACAGGGCATGCCGTGTGTACCCGGGTCGGACGGGCCGCTCGGCGAGGACCCCGATGAGAACCTGCGCGTTGCGCGCGACATCGTCTACCCCGTGATCATCAAGGCATCGGGCGGCGGGGGCGGTCGCGGGATGCGCGTCGTGCACAGCGAAGCCTCGCTCTTGAACGCCATCGGCATCACCAAAGCCGAAGCCCGCGCCGCCTTCGGTAACGACCAGGTCTACATGGAGAAATTCCTGGAGCGGCCCCGCCACATCGAGTTCCAGGTGCTCGCCGACGGCCAGGGCAATGTGATTCATCTGGGCGAACGCGACTGCTCCATGCAACGCCGCCACCAGAAAGTGATCGAAGAGGCGCCGGCACCGGGCATCACCGCCCGCCAGCGCCGCATCATGGGGGACCGCTGCGTGGAAGCCTGCCGGGCCGTGGGCTACAGAAGCGCGGGCACTCTGGAGTTCCTGTTCGAGGATGGCGAGTTCTACTTCATCGAGATGAACACGCGGATCCAGGTGGAGCATCCGGTGACGGAGCTGATCACCGGCATCGACCTCGTGAAAGCGCAGCTGTTGATTGCCGCCGGCGAGAGCCTCCCATACGTGCAGAGCGACGTACAGATCCGCGGCCATGCCATCGAATGCCGCATCAACGCGGAGGATGCCAAGACTTTCATGCCTTCGCCCGGACCCATTCGCCTGTGGCATGCACCGGGTGGCCCCGGCGTGCGCGTCGACAGCCACATTTACTCCGGCTACAACGTCCCTCCCAACTACGACTCGCTGATCGCAAAGATCATCGCGCACGGCGACAGCCGCGAAGCGGCCATCGCGCGCATGAAAAATGCGCTGGCGGAGATGGTGATCGAGGGCATCAAGACCAACGTGCCGCTGCATCAGGAGATCTTCAATCACGCGGCCTTTCAGAAGGGCGGGACGGACATTCATTACCTCGAGAGGCGGCTGGGGCTGAGATAGGAATCGGACGTGCCCGCCGCGCCGGCACAGCGATGAGCGCCTTCCTGCAAATCGAGTTCGAGCTCGGCTCGCTGGATGTGGGCAAAGCAGAAGGATTGTGTGTCCAATGCGGGGCAGGCGCGGTGACGTTCGTCGATGCTCGCGATGACCCGGTACTCGAACCGTTGCCCGGGGAGTTTCGCCTTTGGCCAGCTACCCGGGTACGGGCGTTGTTTGCGCAAGTCATCGATCAGGAGGCCGTCGTCCGCGCACTGAGCGCCGCGCTGAATATCTCCCCGGCGGGCGTGCGGGCAGAGTGGATCGAAGATCGCGTTTGGGAGCGTGAGTGGCTGCGCGATTTTCATGCGATGCGCTTCGGCCGGCGTTTGTGGGTCTGCCCGCACCATGAGCAGGTCAGTGAAAGGGGCGCGGTCGTCGTGCGGATGGACCCGGGGCTGGCGTTTGGCACAGGGACGCATCCCACCACGGCGCTCTGTCTCGCGTGGCTGGATCGCCATGTCGCGCCGGGCCAGCGTGTCATCGACTACGGCTGCGGCTCGGGAATTCTCGCTGTCGCAGCGGTCATGCTGGGAGCGGCGACGGCCCACTGCTTCGATATCGACCCCCAGGCGCTCGTGGCCACTGGCGAAAACGCGCGCGCAAATGGCGTCCAAGCTTGCGTTTGTGTCTGCCAATCGACGGATGCGCTACCTCAAGGCGTGGATGTCCTGCTTGCGAACATACTTTCCGGGCCGCTGTGCGATCTCGTGCCAACCTTCGGGTCGCTCGTGCGCCCGGGCGGCAGCATCGTGCTTGCGGGACTGCTGGAAACCGAGGCTCCCGACGTGACACAGGCTTACGGCGCGTGGTTTGATATACGGCCCTTCGAGATTCGCGAGGGTTGGGTCGGCCTATCGGGGACGCGGCATGAGCGCGCCCCGCGAAATTGAAACGATGTTCACAGTCTGCCCGAAGTGCGCATTGACGCTCGTCGTGACCGCGGCGGATTTGCGCGTCGCGCAAGGCTACGTCCGATGCGGACGATGTTCGAACGTTTTCAATGCTCTCGCGCGCCTCTCTGATGATCGTCAAGCCGCGGCCGCCGCTGCTCAGGCTCAGTCCCCACCCCCTCGGCCCACCGAGGCGCCGGCGTCGAAGGCACGTCAGGAATCGGACCCGAGCGACCGCGACGCCATCCCGGATGACGCTCTCGAGTTCAACCCGAATGCCACCGATGTCACGAAGGTTTTCGTCGAGCAACCCCCCAGTCCGCAATTCAAGGCCGCGACCGGCACGTTCCAGGCAATCCGGCTGGAAGCGGAGGATTCCGCGCGCGCCCAGGAGCAGCTACTAGCCCAGGATGCTCAGCCGCAGGAAGCGGCCGCAGACGATTTCGATCCTGTCGATACGCAGGTGGACGTCGAGATCGATCCGGATCTTCTCGCCGCCATGGCGCAGCTCGGAACCAACAGGCCGGCGCCGCACCCGGAGCCGGCGCCTGTGGACAATCCGGCGCCGCCGCCGGCAGTGACACCTCCGCTCAAGGCGATCGCGCCGCCGAGACATTCCCCGCCGATGCAATCGGCGGTGGACTCACGGGCGCAAGCTATGCCACAGATGCCGATTGCGGCGCGCGCCAAGGCGCGAGTCGATGCGGCTCGCCCTTCGTTCGAGTCAGCGCAGGCCATCCGGGCAATGCTCACGTCCCGGAAGCGCACGCAGTCCGTCGACGACGGCGCAACCGCGCCAACAACACCGCTTCACGCGCGATGGTGGGCCCCGGGGAGTGCACTTCTAGGCGTTCTGCTCGCCGTGCAGATCGTGCATCACTATCGGCACGACCTTGCAGCCAACGCACACCTCAACGGTCCCCTTACATCGTTATACGCGGCACTCGGCGTACCACTGGTTCCGCGTTGGAACCTGGGTGCGTATGAAGTACGTCAGCTCGGAGCGTCTACCGGCGCCGAAGCTCCCGGTCAGATCACCGTACGCGCAAGCGTCAAGAACGGTGCACATCAGTCACAGCCTCTGCCATTGCTTCGAGTCACGCTGCAGGATCGTTTCGGAAACCGCATTGCCGCGCGAGACGTTCCGCCACGGTCTTATCTGCCACGCGCGATTCCCGGCTCTTCCTTACTGTCCGCGGGCCAGCGCATCGATGCTGAAATGGATTTCGTGGATCCTGGCTCGAATGCCGTCGGCTTCGAGATCGATGCCTGTCTGCCGGCCCCGGGCGGCGGGATCGCATGTGCGAACGACACGGCTCGTTGATTCCGGGGCGCGACGGATGACCCGAATCGGGCCGTACGTCCTGCCGTCATCTGTCGTTCTCGCCCCCATGGCGGGCGTAACCGATCGGCCCTTCCGCATTTTGTGCCGCCAGCTTGGAGCAGGTCTTGCTGCCTCCGAGATGCTGACATCCGACATACGTCTGTGGAACACGCCGAAGTCGCGGCTGCGGATGAGCCATGAAGGTGAGCCGGAACCGCGCGTCGTGCAGCTCGCCGGTGCCGACGAACTGGCGCTCGCCGAGGCCGCGCAGCTGAACGTAGACCTCGGTGCGCAGATCATCGATCTGAACATGGGGTGTCCCGCGAAGAAAGTCTGCGGCAAGCTGTGCGGCTCGGCCCTGCTGCAGGACGAATCACAGGTGAGCCGCATACTCGATGCCGTCGTGAGCGCGGTGAGCGTGCCCGTCACGCTGAAGATCCGCACAGGGTGGGACCGTAACAATCGTAACGGCGTGAGGATCGCACGCATCGCCGAATCCGCGGGAGTCAAGGCACTCGCCGTTCACGGGCGGACCCGTGCGGACTTTTATGAGGGCGCCGCGGAGTACGCCACGATTCGGGACATCAAGGCGGCGGTCGGCATTCCCGTGTTCGCCAACGGCGATGTCGAAACACCGCAAAAGGCGCGCGAGGTGCTTGATTTCACCAGCGCGGACGGAGTAATGCTGGGGCGTGCGAGTCATGGCGCGCCATGGATCTTCCGGTCTGTCAACGCGTTTCTCGATCGCGGAATTGCTGCTGCATCGCTCTCGCGCGCGCAGCTGCGTGATATCATTCTCGCGCATCTCGACTCCCTGTACGCTTTCTACGGCGAGACCAGCGGAGTCCGGATCGCGCGCAAACATCTCGGCTGGTATTGCGAACAGTTGCTGGTGGATCCGGCGCCGGTGCGCCGCAATCTGATGGCGGCCGCAACCACGGCCGCGCAGTTCGCGCAGGCGGAGGACTTTCTGCGCGATTGGGTGGAGGGGGCGCCTGGCCCGCTCGCGCCCGAGGGTTCAGTTCTTGGTGGGGACCTTACATGACAGCAAAAAAGAAGAGTCGAGCCCGCGGGGATTCCAGTGCCCGGTTGAACGGCAGGGAGTTGCCCTTGCGCAATCATGCCGAACGGGCATTGAGCGACTACTTCACGAGCCTGAATGGTCACAGGCCGGCGCATTTGTACGATCTCGTGCTGCGTGAGGTCGAAGAGCCATTGTTTCGCGTGGTGCTGGACTATGCGCAAGGCAATCAGAGCCGCGCCGCCGGCATTCTGGGAATCAACCGTGGAACCCTGCGCAAGAAGCTGAAGCAGTTTGGACTGGCGGGAAGCGCGTAAAGCACCCCGGGAAATCGCGCATGACCGGCACGGGCGGGCGGCCGCCGCGGGTCCAGAGCGCGCAAGGTCGCCCGGCGCACCGCGCGCCGCGCTCGACCGGTCCGGCGACGGCTTGCAATCGCGCCGGCCGCGGCTCGGGGTCATGTGTTCTTGAGACAGTAAGGCCATCAGATGCTGTTGCCCGTCCGCCGCGCGCTCCTCTCCGTTTCCGACAAGACTGGCCTGCTCGAGCTCGCCCGGGAGCTCGTCAACCGCAAAATCGAAATACTGTCCACGGGCGGCACCGCGCGCCTGCTGGGCGGCAGCGGACTGCCCGTGCGCGAGGTGTCGAGCTATACCGGTTTTCCAGAGATCATGGGTGGCCGGGTCAAAACCCTGCATCCGAAGATTCACGGCGGATTGCTGGGGCGTCGCGGCGTGGACGATGCCGTCATGGCGCTGCACCAGATCGAGCCGATCGACCTGCTCATCGTGAACCTGTATCCGTTCGCCGAAACCGTCAGGCGGCCGAACTGCAGCTATCCCGAGGCCGTCGAGAAAATCGATATCGGCGGGCCCGCGATGCTGCGCGCGGCGGCGAAAAATCACGAATCCGTGGCGGTTGCCGTCGATCCCGCGGACTACCGCAGCGTGCTTGACGAGCTGCAGGCGTATGAAGGCCGCACCACTCTCGCATTGAGGTCGCGGCTGGCGGCGAAGGCATTCGCGCACACTGCCCGCTATGACACCATGGTCTCGAGCTACCTGGGCGCGAGCCATGACGTTCCCGCGGAGCGCTTCCCGGCTATGCTGCCCCTGATCTTCGACAAGGCCCGGGATCTGCGCTACGGCGAAAATCCGCATCAGCTCGCAGCGTTCTACCGGGATCCGGTATCGAGCGGCGCCAGCATTTCATCCGCCCGCATCCTGCAGGGCAAGGATCTGTCCTTCAACAATATCGCGGACGCCGACACCGCGATCGAGTGCATCCGGCAGTTCGACGAGCCCGCCTGCGTGATCGTCAAGCACGCGAATCCTTGCGGGGTCGCCGTTGCCGCAACGCCTCTCGAGGCATACGACAGCGCCTATCGCACCGACCCTACTTCCGCTTTCGGCGGAATCATCGCCATCAACCGCGAGCTGGACGGATCTACAGCGTCCGCCATCGCGGAACGCCAATTCGTCGAAGTCCTCGCGGCTCCCGCCGTGTCCGCCGATGCGGCGCATGTTTTCGCGGCAAAACCCAACGTGCGCGTGCTGATGCTGGGCGAGCTGGGTCGTGCCGCGGTGGAAGGGCTCGAATATCGAAGCGTAACGGGTGGCTTGCTTGCCCAGACACGCGACACTGCGCAGCTCGCGGAGTCGGCACTCACCGTGGTGACGCAGCGCAAGCCAGCCCCTGCCGAGATGGCGGATCTGCTGTTCGCGTGGCGGGTGTGCAAGTTCGTGAAATCGAATGCGATCGTGTTCGCGCGGCAGCGCAAGACCATTGGCGTCGGCGCGGGACAGATGAGCCGGGTCTACTCGACTCGCATCGCCGCGATGAAGGCGGCCGACGAGAAGTTGGAAGTGCGGGGGTCGGTCATGGCTTCCGATGCATTCTTCCCGTTTCGCGACGGCATCGACGTGGCGGCCGAATACGGCATCCGCGCGGTCATTCAGCCCGGCGGCTCCCGGAAGGACCCGGAAGTCATCGAGGCGGCGGACGAGCACGGGATGGCAATGGTCTTCACCGGCATGCGGCACTTCCGGCACTGAAGCAGGGACGCGGATGAAAGTTCTCATAGTCGGGTCCGGCGGTCGCGAGCACGCGCTCGCCTGGAAGTGCGCAGCCTCGGCACGAGTGACCGACGTCATCGTCGCACCGGGTAATGCAGGCACCGCCATCGAACCCAGGGTGCGTAACGCGCCAGTTGCGGCGCAGGACGTACCGCACCTCCTTGCACTGGCCCGTTCGGAGCACATTGACCTTGCGATCATCGGCCCGGAAGCTCCGCTGGTCGCGGGCATCGTGGACGAGTTCCTCGCTGCGGGCATCCGCTGCTTCGGACCGCGCCGGGCGCCCGCACAGCTGGAAGGCTCGAAGTCGTTCACCAAGGAATTCCTGCGGCGACACGGGATTCCCACCGCAGGCTACGCAACATTCACGCGCGAGACATTCGATCGCGACTACATCCTCAGCGGGCGCACTCCTGTTGTCGTGAAGGCGAGCGGGCTCGCCGCCGGCAAGGGTGTCGTGATCGCGCAGACGCCCGCCGAGGCCATCGCCACCGCGGAAGGCATGTTTGCCGGAGAGTTCGGCGAGGCCGGCCACGAAGTCGTCATCGAGGAATTCCTCGCGGGCGAGGAAGCAAGCTTCATCGTGATGGCGGACGGGCAGCACATCCTGCCATTGGCAACCTCCCAGGATCACAAGCGCCTGGGCGATGGGGACCAGGGCCCCAACACCGGCGGAATGGGTGCCTACTCCCCCGCCCCTGTGGTCACGGATGCGATGCATGCGCGGATCATGCGCGAAGTCATCGAACCGACAATCCGCGGCCTGGCCCTCGATGGCATGCCTTATACCGGATTCCTCTACGCCGGGATCATGATCGGGCCCGACGGGACGCCAAACGTACTCGAATTCAACTGCAGGTTCGGCGATCCGGAAGCGCAGCCGATCCTGATGCGCTTGCAATCCGACCTGACGGTCCTGTGCGAGGCTGCCTTGGATGGGCGCTTGAACACCGTCGATGCGAAATGGGATCCGCGCGCGGCGCTGGGGGTGGTGATGGCCGCCGCAGGGTATCCGGAGCACGCGCGCAAGGGCGATGTCATCGAGGGCCTCGATCGCGCGGCGAAGCCCTCCGGGAAGGTCTTCCATGCAGGCACGCGGCTGCAGTCGGGGCGGGTGTTGACCGATGGGGGACGCGTCCTTTGCGCCGTGGGGCTTGGAAGGCGCGTCAGCGACGCCCGGCTCGAGGCGTACCGGCTGGTCGAATCGATCAGATGGCCCGGAGTCCAGTTCCGCCGCGATGTGGGTTACAGGGCGATCGCACGTGAGCATGCCGACAGGTGAATGGGATTTTGCTGCGCCGCACGTCGTAGCACTGGAAGTTGTGGCTGCCGATATAGACGCTTACGATCACGTCAACAATGCAGTCTACCTCTCCTGGTTCGACCGCGTCGCATGGTCCCATTCGTCCTCCCTCGGAATCTCCCTCGAGGAGTGTGTCCGACTGCGCCGCGGAATGGCCGCGCACCGTACCGAGATCGATTATTTGAGGGCAGCAGTCCTCGGCGACCGCGTGATGGTCGGCACCTGGATCGTCTCGACCGACGGGAAGCTGCGGGTCGAGCGGCGATTTCAAGTCAGACGCGCGCAGGGTACCGAGACGCTGGCGCGCGCCCGAACCGAGTATGTCTGCATCAATCTGGATTCCGGGCGCGCCGCTCGCATGCCCGGATCCTTCACACAAAAGTACCGGCCTTAACGCAACGAGCCCGGCAAAGCCACGCCTTTAGAGCTGAAAAGGCCGCAGGCCTGTTCAGCCAATGAACTATCGCGCGCGGCCGCGCCGGAACAGGTTGACGATCGCGAGCAGGATGATCGCGCCCAGGAGCGATACGCCCAGTCCCGCGAGGCTGAAATCGGCCTGGTTGATCGTACCCGCACCCACCAATGGGCTGATCAGCCAGCCGCCGAGGAGGGCGCCCACGATTCCCACTACGACGTTCAGCAGAACACCTTCGCGTGTGCGCATGATGATGCTGGCCAGCCATCCGATGATGCCGCCCAGAATCAGCCAGATGATAATATTCATTGCTAGTCTCGTGCCGTTGCGGCGGTTGCCGTGCCCCTAAATCCCTGAGGCGCGCCAAAGTTCCCGTTCGCGGTGCAGGTTGCGTTCACGGCCAGGGAGCTGGCACGGCGCGCTACGACACGGCAGCGCTGTAAGAAGTACACATTCCATGCGGATGCGGCACTTCAGCCTGCACCACGGATTGAATGGCAACGCGCGGACTCGATGCCGGTTCGCTGCTGGCAGGCGGAGCCCGCCGGGATGAAGTGGCACGACGATTGCACGGATCCAGCCAGCAATCGCAGGGGATAACTCCACAAATGAAACCGATCGGCTCTACAGCACAGAAGGCATCCTCCTGGATCGAAATACAATACTGCGCGTCGGTGGCCGCGGCATTGCTCGCGCGCGTCGAGTATTTCGAGCTGTTGGAAGATGCGATGGTGTCGCCGGTGCGTCTGGTCAGAGCACTGCGCGACTGGCGCAGGCATGCGACGGAGGCCGAAGTCCTGGGAGGACTGGTCGGAACGGCATGACAGGCTAGAAGCTGACTCGGAAGAAGGCCTCCGGGCCGCTGGCGCTCAGCCGGAACACGCCGGGGAAACTGGCATCGTTCACGTCGAGCGACCACTTCATGATGGTGTAGCCCATGCCGAGCGCAAAGTTCGGCTTCCAGCGGTACTGCACGTCCGCGTGATAGTCGCCCACCGACCCCTCGAAATTGTTCACCGAGGCGTGGAAGTACTGCGCCCGGGCAGTCAGGGCGAAGCGTCGCGAGATGCGCCACGCAAAGTCCAGCGGAATCGTCGGGAACGCACCGGCTCCGGAGACTTCCTGCTGAACCTGGCGCGACGCAACGGCGGCGCGTGCATCGGCTTGTAGAAAGTGAACAGCCAGGCCCGCGCCGATCTCCAGGCGATCGTTGCGGACGAACGAATAAGTGTATGCAAGAGTGAACGCGCGCCAGTCGAGCGAGCTGGTGGCCCGATCGGCCACGTTGAATGTCTGGTCGCCGAAGACGATCTGGCGCGCGAGCACGCGATCGCCGTTGCGGTCCGTCTCGAAGTAGTCGACGCGCAGTTTGCTGCGCGAGCGCATGCGGAACATCAACTCGATCCGGCCCTGCGGGGTCCGGCCATCGAATCCGAGATCCCGCTCACCGCTCACCGGCGTGCCCAATGCCCCGGGCACGCCATTGTGCGGATCGACGCGCAGGGAGGTCTGCAAGGCAGCCGGGAAGAAAGTGCCCCGCACGTAGAAGCGGTCCGTGATCGGGCTCGGAGTCTCGTGCTTCTTGCTGGGACGGATCGGGGCTCCCGATAGCGGATCGCGTTCAGCCTGCGCCGGGAGAGCCTGAATGGCGAGCAACGCGGCGGCGACGGGGAGCCAGATACGCATGAGAGCTCGACTCCTGCCAGCCGTATAGGGCGGCGGCCTAGGGATGGGCGCGCGAATCTTACTGATTCACCGGCAAATCATGCCAGCACCCTCCCGCGATGACTGAAGACCACGCCACAGTTATCTTATTCGGCGCCGGAGTCGCCGGTGACGTTCGCAATGAAGCGGACGCCCCGCACGCACCAGCATGCCCTGGTGTCGTCCGGGTGCGACATGCCGCTGTCAGGAGCGAGACGTCTTCCTTAGCGTTTCATCGCTTCGAAGAAATCGCCGTTCGACTTGGTGTCCTTCATCTTGTCGAGCAGGAATTCGATCGCCGCCAGCTCATCCATGGGATGGAGCAGCTTGCGCAGGATCCACATCTTCGCGAGCTCGCCCTGATCGGTGATGAGCTCTTCCTTGCGCGTTCCGGAGCGGTTGATGTTGACCGCCGGGAACACGCGTTTCTCGGAGATGCGCCGGTCGAGGTGGATTTCGCTGTTGCCGGTACCCTTGAACTCCTCATAGATCACGTCGTCCATCTTCGATCCCGTGTCGATGAGCGCCGTGGCCAGAATCGTCAGGCTGCCGCCTTCCTCGATGTTGCGTGCGGCGCCGAAGAAGCGCTTCGGCCGCTGCAGCGCGTTGGCATCAACACCGCCGGTCAGCACCTTGCCCGATGAGGGCACCACGGTGTTGTAGGCGCGCGCGAGGCGCGTGATGGAGTCGAGAAGAATGACAACGTCCTTCTTGTGCTCGACGAGGCGCTTCGCCTTCTCGATGACCATCTCGGCCACCTGCACATGGCGGGCCGCCGGCTCATCGAACGTACTCGAGACCACCTCGCCCTTCACGGTGCGCTGCATCTCGGTGACCTCCTCAGGCCGCTCGTCTATGAGCAGTACGATGAGGTAGACCTCGGGATGATTGGACGTGATCGCCGTGGCGATGTTCTGCAGCAGCATCGTCTTGCCGGCCTTCGGCGGGGAGACGATGAGACCGCGCTGGCCCTTGCCGATCGGCGCTACGAGATCGATGGTGCGCGCGGTGAGGTCCTCGGTGGACCCATTGCCGCGCTCGAGCTTCAGGCGCTTGGTCGGATGAAACGGCGTCAGGTTCTCGAACAGCACCTTGTTGCGCGAGCTGTCCGGAGAGTCGAAGTTGATCTCGCCGACCTTGAGCAGCGCGAAGTACCGTTCGCCGTCCTTCGGCGGGCGGATGAGCCCGGAGATGGTGTCCCCGGTCCGCAGATTGAAGCGGCGGATCTGGCTGGGGCTCACGTAGATGTCGTCCGGTCCGGCAAGATACGAGCCGTCGGCCGAGCGCAGGAAGCCGAAGCCGTCCTGCAGGATCTCCAGCACCCCGTCGCCGTAGATGTTCTCGCCGTTGCGCGCGTGCGCCTTGAGGATGGAGAAGATGATGTCCTGCTTGCGCGAGCGGGCCAGATTCTCCAGGCCCATCGACTCGGCGAGCTTGACCAGCTCGTGGATGGGCCGCGACTTCAGCTCGGTCAGGTTCATCGACGCGCGCGACTGCGTGAGCTCCGCCGGACTGATGATCTCCGCGTCGTCCGCGTCGAACACCTCCGGCTCGTGCATCATCTCATCGGGCCGGCCGCCGCCATTGGTGTTGCCGCGGTTGCCGTCACGATTGCCGTGGCGCGGGCCTTTGTTGGGCCGGTTACGGCCCTGGTTGCCAAGATAGCCCCTCACAGGTTGGTGTCCAGGAATGCGGAAAGTTGGGATTTGGACACTGCTCCGACCTTCTGGGCCTCCACCGTGCCGTTCTTGAACAGAATCAGCGTCGGGATGCCGCGGATGCCGAACTTGGGCGGTGTCTGCGGGTTTTCATCGATATTGAGCTTGGCGATCTTGATGCGGTCCTGGTATTCGGTCGCGATCTCATCGAGGATCGGAGCGATCATCTTGCAGGGGCCACACCACTCGGCCCAGAAATCCAGCAGCACGGGCTTTTCGGACTTCAGGACGTCCTGGGAGAATGTGGCATCCGTGGTATGCACAATGTGCGGGCTACTCACGCGGTTCAACCTCCGTCGAATGCAGAGTGTGGGAATGATTTATTCGGATAAGAAGACTTGAGGAATTAGCTTGGGTCGGCGGGGCTAGCGAAAGCCGTGCCAGAAACGCCCGTCAAACGGTTACACTAACTCGCGAGGTGAGTATGGAACTTGAGCTTAAGGGAAACGCCATTTGGCTGGCAGGTGCGGACCCCTGGTTGCTTAGGCCCGCTGTCTTATGCGCTTTGTAGCGCTTCCGAGCCCCTTTTGCAAGGCCCGCCCCCCTTCCTTCTTCAAGGCATAGAACGATTTGATGACTGATCCACATTCCGATTCCCCTACTTTTGAATCCCTGGGCCTCGTCCCGCCCGTGCTGCAGGGTATACGCGACGCCGGCTTCACGTATTGCACGCCGATCCAGGCCCAGACACTGCCCATCGCCCTCTCGGGACGGGACGTGGCCGGGCAGGCGCAGACCGGCACGGGCAAGACCGCCGCCTTCCTGGTAGCGCTGTATCAGGCTCTTCTGACGCGCCCCGCGGCCCCAAGCCGCAACCCTACATCCGTTCGCGCCTTGATCGTTGCCCCCACGCGCGAGCTCGCGGTGCAGATCCACCATGACGCCGAGATACTTGGACGTCATACGGGCTTCAGGCAGGCGGTCGTCTACGGAGGGGTGGACTACGACAAGCAGCGCCGTCAGCTCGAAGAAGGCGTCGACGTGCTCATCGGTACACCGGGCCGCCTGATCGATTACTTCAAGCAGCATATATTCGACCTGCGCCACGCCCAGGTCCTGGTGCTGGACGAAGCCGATCGCATGTTCGATCTGGGCTTCATCGCGGACATCCGCTACATCCTGCGCCGCCTGCCGCATCCGGAACGCCGCCAGTCCATGTTGTTCTCCGCCACGCTGTCGCACCGGGTGCTCGAGCTGGCTTACGAGCATATGAACAACCCCGAGCTCGTTCGGATCGAGCCGGACAAGATGACCGTCGATCTCGTGCGCCAGATCATGTACTACCCGGCGATGGAGGAGAAGCTTCCGTTGCTCATCGGGTTGCTGCGCCAATACGAGGCACGCCGCACGATGATCTTCGTGAACACGAAACGCGTGGCCGAACGGCTCGAGAGCACGCTCAAGGCCAACGGCTTTCATGCGCAGGCGCTGTCAGGAGACGTGCCACAGAACAAGCGCCTCAAATTTCTGCGCGACTTCCACAACGGCGATCTCGCCGTACTCATCGCAACAGACGTAGCGTCTCGCGGATTGCACATCCCGGACGTCAGTCACGTGTTCAATTTCGACCTGCCGCAGGACGCTGCGGACTATGTCCATCGCATCGGCCGCACGGCCCGTGCCGGCGCCGATGGCGATGCCATCAGCTTCGCCTGCGAGGAATTTGCCGTCTCGCTACCCGAAATCGAAGATTACCTCGGTCACAAGATTCCCTCCGCAACAATCGGGCCGGAGCTGTTGGCGACGCACGTCACCGCTGCGCCGCCCGGCGAATACGGCTATCGACCGCGGCCTCCCCGCTCGGGCGGGCATTCGGGACAAAAGCGCCCTCCCGGTCGCAGGGGCGCTCCGCCGTCCAGAGGGGCACGGGGTCGAGGTCGCTGACCGAGTCCCGCTGGGCTGTCATCGATGAACAGCGTCCTGTCGGGCTCGAAAGGCTCGACCTCCCGGACCGCCCGCCAGAAATCCGCGCTCTCCTTGGGAACTCCAAAAGCGTGTGAGCTCAGGAGCGCATGCAGATAACGCGAAATGCCGGTCTGCTCATCCTTGATTCGAAGCACCCGTGGATGTGAGTTTGTCAGCAGCACGAGACGTCTGCCGCTTGCGCGCAGCCGGCGAAGAAAATCCTCCGCGCCGGGG
The DNA here is from genome assembly GCA_050738795.1 of Steroidobacteraceae bacterium. GTDB lineage: Bacteria > Pseudomonadota > Gammaproteobacteria > Steroidobacterales > Steroidobacteraceae > 13-2-20CM-66-19. The sequence goes on along the minus strand of JBOIAD010000085.1, from coordinate 78,840 downwards.
AGCCACGCGATTCGCCGCGCCTGATTAAACCGTTGTCGAACGCAAGATCGAGCAGCGTTCCATCCAGATCCAAGCAGGACTGTATGTATATGGTCCCAGGCGAGCTTTTCAACGGCGGCGGCCGGCATCCGGCGTATCATACGTCCCGTGGCGCAAATGTGGCCATTCCGCTAAGCTAGCGCCCCACGGCCGGCATGGGCGCGCCGTTCCAATCCGACGGGAGACCGCTTAGCTGCACCAGCCATGGCGGAAATCGAAGACAACGTCGACCGCGAGCTGTTCCGCAACATCGAGAAGTTGCGTCAGCTGCGCATCGAGCATCGTGATCTGGACGAGGTCATCGAGCGCCTGACGATGGATCTGCACAACGACGAGCTGCAATTGAAGCGCCTGAAGAAGCGCAAGCTCATGCTCAAGGACCAGATCACGCGCATGGAAAGCCAGCTGATCCCCGATCTGAACGCGTGAACCACGTAGACAGCGCCGGCGGCGCAGTGATGGGCGCGTTCATGCGCCTGACGTCGCCCCAGATTCTCACCGAGGTCATTGCGATCGTGTGCGCGGGCCTCGTTGCGCTCGCCGGCGCGCGGATCGTGCGGGCCTGGCACAAGCGCCATACGGTCGCGGGCCGCGCCGAAGGGTGGCAGGGGGACGTGCAGGAAGGCACCGTGATCGTGGCGCCATTCCTCGTCGCCCTGATCGTTCTGCTGCTCGTGCGCTGGATTCTGAGTTCGCTGCACGCGCATACGGCGGGTATCGATACGGCGCTGCAGTTGACCACGGCGCTCGTGCTGGTACGGCTGGGAGTCTATCTGCTGCGGGTGATGATGGGAGCGGATTCGTGGATCCGGACCTGGGAAAACCGCATCACCCTGGTCGTGTGGCTGCTGATGTCGTTCTCGCTGGTCGGCTGGCTGGATGCCGTCGAAAACACGCTGAGCCATATCAACCTCATCCCTGGCAAGACGCAGTTCAGCCTTTGGTCGCTGCTCAAGGGCCTGGTCGTCGTCTCGGCCTTCGTGGTGATCACGAGCCTCATCGCGCGCGCATTCGAGAAGCGCGTCATGCGGTTGCCGCAGCTGGCCGTCTCGACCCGCATCGGCATCTCGAAGTTCGCGTATTTCATTCTCGTCGGCATCGGCGTGATGCTGGGGATCAACGCGGCCGGCGTCGATGTGACGACGCTCAACGTGCTCACCGGCGCCATCGGCCTGGGCCTGGGATTCGGCCTGCAGGCCATCGCCAGCAACTTCGTCAGCGGCTTCGTGCTGCTGATCGACAAATCCATCAAGCCCGGCGACGTCATCAGCTTCACGGGCCATACCGGCACGAGCACGGAGAATTTCGGGTGGGTGCAGGAGTTGCGCGGGCGTTATGTCGTCGTACGGGACCGCGACGGCGTGGAAACCCTGGTGCCGAACCAGAACCTGATCACGAACTCGGTCATCAACTGGAGCTACTCGGACCAGCGCGTGCGGATCCGCCTGCCGGTGATGATCAGCTACGATGACGACCCGGAATTCGCCCTCAAGCTGCTGTCCGAGGCCGTGGCCCACCACTCGCGCATCCTGCGGGAGCCGGCGCCGGTGACGCGGCTCATGGCCTTCGAGGACTACGGGATGCGCATCGAAGTGCGCTTCTGGATCGCGGACCCGATGAATGGGGTCAACAATGTCAGATCGGATGTGAACCGCTCGATCTGGAAACTGTTCCGTGAGCACGGCGTGAAGATACCCGTTGCGCAAAGAGAGCTGCGCATGCTCGAGCCGTCCCGGCTTGCGCAACGGGGGCAACCGGCCGCCGGCGAAGACCGTGTGGGGGACTGACCATGCCGCTCGAAATCTCCCCCCACGTGGTGATCCCGGACAGCGCCCTGTCGCTGTCGTTCGTGCGTTCTTCGGGCCCCGGCGGCCAGAACGTCAACAAGGTGGCTTCGGCCGTGCAGCTGCGCTTCGATCTCGCGGGCTGCTCCGTGCTCACGGAACCGGTCAAGGCGCGGCTGCGCGTGCTCGCGGGGCGCCGGCTGACCGACGATGATGCGATCCTCATCATCGCCAGAAACCACCGGACGCAGGAGCAGAATCGGCGCGAGGCGGCCGGGCGTCTGTCGGACTTGATCCAGCGCGCGCTCGTCGCGCCCAAGCCACGCAAGGCTACGAAACCGACGCGTGCCTCGCGCGAGCGCAGGCTCGACACCAAGACGCGGCAACGCAGAACGAAAGGGTTGCGCGGGAAAGTCAGCTGGGATAGTTAGCCGTTTGGGCTGCGCCAGCGGGAGTCATCCGCCAGAGGGCGCCGCAGCGGCTTCCTGTAGCATCAGGTCCCAGAGCTGCGCGACATGCCGGTGCTCGGTGGCTTCGCCGCCGAATGCCACCCTGACCATCCAGCGTCCATCGAGGATCGCCGGCGTCAGATAGGCCCGCCCGGATTCGTTGATCCGGCGGACCCATGCCAGTGTGTGCGCATCGAGCGCTTCACCGCTCAGTCCCCCGGGCTCGTGGCGCACGCAGACGGTCTGCAGTGGAACCGGCGCCATGCGCCGCCACGGCGGGGTGGAATCGATTCGTGCCGCGAGCCACTGCGCGTAGCCGATATCCCGGCGCAGCCGTCGCTGCAATCCAGTCACGCCCTGCTCGCGAATCAGGAACCACAGTTTGAGCGCCCGGAAGCGCCGCCCCAGCGCAATCCCCCAGTCGCGGAAATTCCTCACCTGCGCATCGTCCGCGGTGCGCAGGTAACTTGGATTCGTGGACATCACGCGCACCAGATGCTGCGGATCGCGCACGAAGTAGGTCGAGCAGTCGAAGGAGGCGCCGAGCCACTTGTGCGGATTGATCACCAGGGAGTCCGCGCCCTCGATACCGTCCCACAACTTGCGGCACTCCGGAAGAATCATCGCCGAGCCGGCCAGCGCGGCATCGACGTGCATCCACAGGCCGTGCGCCTTCGCCACTTTCGCTATGTCGGCCAGCGGGTCGAGCGCCGTGGTCGCGGTCGAGCCCGAAGTAGCAACGACGGCGCACGGTTGCAGTCCACGCGAGCGGTCGGCTTTTACCGCCTCCTCCAGTGCCTGCGCACGCATGGCGAAGCGCTCATCGACCGGCAGCACCCGCAGGTTGGTACGGCCGAAACCCGCCAGCAGTGCCGCTTTGTCCACGGAGCTGTGACTCTGGCTGGACGCATAGACGACGAGCGGTGGCTCGGCACTCTGCAATCCGCCACGTGAAGCGCCATAGCCGCTGGCGCGCTCCCGGGCGCAGATCAAAGCCACGAGCGTTCCTGTCGAGGCGGTGTCCTGGATCACGCCGCTCCAGGCATCCGACAGACCGGTCATCTGCCGCAGCCAGTCGAGCGTGACTTCCTCGAGCTCCGTCAGGGCGGGGCTCGCCTGCCAGTTGAGTCCGAGTTGCGCGAGCCCGGTGCCGGCGTAATCGCCGAGCACCGCGGCCAGGGAGCTGTTCGACGGAAAGTAGCCACAGAATCGCGGGTCCAGCCAATGCGTACAGGCAGGCAGGATCACCTCGTTCAGGTCTGCCAGCACCGCAGCGAGCCCTTCCGGCTCCAGAGGAGGCGCCGCAGGCAACGCCCCCTTTACTGCTCCCGGCCCCACTTTGGGCATCACCGGGAAGTCGCCGCGATAGGCTTTTTCGCGATAGTCGGCAATCCAGTCGATCAGCTCGTGGCCGAAGCGCCGGAACTCCTCGATATTCATACAGCTTGCTCTTTCGTTCAGGGGCCCGCGAAGCGCAACTCAGAAAGGCGCACGCGTACCAATTCCATCGCGCACGGCTCGCTCATAAACGGCGTGAGCCGCGGCCAGATCCTGAGCTGCGATCCCAAGAGACTTGTAGACCGTGATGTCCTCGATTGCGATGCGTCCGGAAACGTTTCCGTTGAGCACTTCGCCTATCTCACCCAGCACATGACTTTCGGTAACGAGACCGGCATCCATCGCATGCCGCAGCTCACCCGCTTCAGCCCGCGCCGACGTCCTCGAGTCCACGAAGAAACGCGACCTGGTCACGACATCGTCGTCAGCTTCCCGGGCTGTCAGTCTACTGGAGCCGACGAGATTGACGTGCGCGCCCCGGCTAAGGGAGGCCCCGTGCAAAACCGGCTCGTGCGCAGCGGTCACCGCGCAAACGACGTCCGCCCCCTCCACCGCCGCATCCGCGGTCTTGCACACATCGATGCGCAGCGAAAGACGCGCGCCTGCTTCCTTCGCCAGCATTTGAGCCTTTTCAGCGGAACGCCCCCAGATCCGGATCGTGCGGAGCGAGCGGACCTTCGCGATCGCCTCGAGATGCGTCGCTGCCTGTTCGCCCGTGCCCAGTATCGTCAGGTGCGCCGCGTCCGGGCGGGCAAGCGCGCGCGTGGCAACCGCACTCGCTGCCGCCGTGCGGATCGCAGTTATTTCAGCCGCGTCCATGATGGCAATCGGAATGCCCTTGCGCACGTCGAACAACACCACTACCCCGATGTGGGATGCCAGGCCCAACTGAGGATTCTGGGGATATACCGTGAGTATCTTGGCGCCCAGACTCTGCGGATCCTCCAGATAGCCTGGCATGACACCGAAGAAGTTGCGGCCGCCAGGCAGTGTCAGGATCGTACGCAACGGCACATTCGCCCCGCCACGCGCAAGCGCGCGCATGGCACGCTCCACGGCTTCGATACAATCCAACATCGGCAGCGCGCGCCGGACGTCCGCGCCGCCAACGATCAGAAGTTCCGGACTGTTCCCGCGTGCGCTCGTCATGATTGCTCCCGCCTGGTGCCAGGGGTGGATCTAGGCATGTGTGACCTGCAGGATACTGTGGCGGAGCTGCTCGCTCAGTACGAATTGCGCATCCGCCGCCACGCGCATCAGCACGTCGTCAAACTCGAGTTTACCTCCGCCCGACAGGCGGATGACGCCGCGGGCGCGCAGCAGATCGATGAAGTTCTCGAACATCGTGCGGTCGAAGAATTCGGGTGAGTTCAGCCCGTAGAGCATTGCCATGCGCTGCGCGGTGAGCTGACAGCGCTCCTCCAGCGAGGACTGCGTGATCTGCCCGCTTCCAGCCTTCAACAGCTGCGCGATCGCCAGATAGTAGCGCTCGATAGTCTGGATGGTCGCCTGCGCAAGCAGCGACAGCTGCGTGGCCTTCATGGAGTCCGGCGGCGGCCGCCGCCATTCGTCGCGGTCCGGATCGCACTCGATCAACCCATGCAGCTCCAGGCAAGCGAGCACGGCACGTACGACCCCGGGTAACTCCTGCTCGTTCCACCGCAGAAACAATTCCGCCGCGATGTAGGGATAGATCCGCCACGCCAGCCGCTGGATATCCTCCGTGCGGACGGTTGCGTTGCTGACGAACGCGCAGGCAACGAGCGACGGCATCGCGAACAGGTGCAGTATGTTGTTGCGGAAGTAGGTCGCGAGAATCGCGCTCTCATCGCTCATCCGGATGATGTCGCCGAGCGGATGCGCCTCCCGCGACACCGTCTTCATCGACTCGCCGTAGGCCAGGATCTCCGCGGCCGACAGCGAGGTGACCGTGACGCGGTCGCTGTAGACGAAGCCGCGCATCAGATCGCGATACAGATCCATCTGGCGCAGCAGTTCCCCCTTCGGCAGCGCCTGCCGCGGCGTCGCCAGCAGAGTCATCGCGAGCAGGTTGACAGGCGTCACCGCGGCGGCGGAATTGATGTTGCGCATGATGGTCGCGGCCAGCTCGTCCACCGCCGCGCCGACCCACGCCATGCGGGCGTCGTCTTGCATCGCGCGGGTGCGCCAGTCGCGGTCGTGGCGATCGAGCACATCGGCAAGCCTGATGGGCTCGCCGAGATTGACGTGGACCTGTCCAAATCGCTCCCGCAGGCGGCGCACCGTGCCTATGAGCCCCGCCACGGTTTCCTTCTCCTTGGGCTTGCCCGACAGCTCGCCTATGTAGGTGCTGCCTTCAACGATGCGCTCGTAGCCGAAGTAGACCGGTATGAAGACCACGGGACGCGCAGGATCGCGCAGGAAGCTGCGCACGCTCATGGACAGCATCCCGGTCTTGGGCTGCAGGAGCCTGCCCGTGCGGCTGCGGCCGCCTTCGATGAAGTACTCGATGGAGTGGCCGCGAGCCATGATCGCGGCGAGATATTTCATGAAGACCACGGTGTAGAGCGCGTTGCCGCGGAAACCGCGCCGGATGAAGAAGGCGCCGCCCTTGCGCAGGAAGCGCCCGACGACCGGCAGGTTCAGATTGATTCCCGCGGCGATATGCGGAATCGCATATCCGTGCACGTAGATCGCGTACGACAGCAGCAGATAGTCCATGTGGCTGCGATGGCAGGGAACGTAGATGATCTCGTTCCCTTCGGCCGTCTGCGCGAGCGTCTCGACGTGACCGAACACTACGCCGTCGTAGAGGCGATTCCACAAGCGCGCCAGCGCAGCCTCCATGAAGCGGATGAACGCATGGGAATAGTTGGCGGCAATCTCCTCGGCATACTGCCGTGCCTTCAGGATTGCCTGGCGCCGCGTGAGCTTCTTCTCGCGCACTTCTTGTGCGATGGCGGCTCTCACGGCGCTCGTGCGCAGCACGCGATTCACGATGGTTCGCCGGTGAGACAGGTCCGGCCCGATGCGTGCCGCACGCTGCTTGGCGTACAGCCCGCGCAGCGCGCGTGCGACGCGCCGGCCGCGCATCGCCGTGCCCGCTTCGCATCCCAACAGCGCGCGCAGCGAGATCGCCTCGCCGAAGTCGATAAGCGTGTTGCGCCCGTTGAAGAGCACCTGCATGAGCTTTCGCGCGCGGCTCGTGAGCGCCCACTCCTCGACCAGCAGCAGTCTGATCCACGAGGGCTCCTTCTGCGGAGCGCGCCCCCAGTACACCGCAACGGGCACCACCTCGATATCGAGCTGCGGATCGGCGGCCAGGGCTTCGATCATCTGCTGCAGCTGGGGCGGCGGGCGGCGGTCGAGGCGCTCATCCCAGAATCCTCGCGGCCGGCTGAGGTAGAAGAACGAGCGCAGCTCCCTGGCCTGCGGCAGCAGCCGCTTGCGCGGCCGGGCGAGCCGCAATCGGACGCAGGCATTGTGCAGCACGGCGAGGTCGGTCACGCTGCGGCGCTCGAGCACGTAGCACACGGGCCGGTCCCGGTCGCGCACGTGGGCGAGTTGCTCATCCGGCCGGACCTTGAACCGCACCCACAGCGCGAGCAGCCGCCGCAACAGCCAGTTCATCTTGGCCTATTGCAGAAAGTCGCCTGCGGCGCTTTCTGCTCGTGAGCAAAAGGCGTGGCTTTTGCTCACTACTGAAACGCGATCGGCGGCAGATCGAGCGCGATGAGGAAGTATTCGAACAGGTACTGGATGACGCGGATCTGGTTGTGCAGGCGATGATCGCTCTCGAGGATATGCAGGGCCGCCCGATAGCTCTGCGCGAAGCGCACACTGTGCTCGAATGGGATCACCTCATCCATCCAGCCATGGACGATGACCGCCGGGCAGTCGAGCACGCCCTGCCGCAGATTGGGCAGTCCTTCCATGTAGAGCGCGGGAGCCATCAGAAAGAGGCCGCGGGCGTGCAGCAGCGACGCAGAGGCCACCGCAACGTAGCCGCCCATGCTCGAGCCGACGAGAACCAGGTCGCCCGCGAGCTCCTTGCAGAAGTCCACCAGCTTCGCCACGCGCGCGCGCGGCTCCTCGATGCCGCGATAGTCCACGGAATGCGACTCGTAGCCCTCGCTGCGGGCCACCTCCGCCAGCGCGGAGATCTTCCGGCCCCACGGGCCGCTCTCCTGGCCATGGGAGAAGACAACGTGACGGCTGACTACGGGCGCTTCCACGAGAGCTCATCCAGGTTGCCTGGCGCTTCTTGGTGCGAGGTTCCGCTTGCCTGCATCATCTTCTCCGGCGATGCCATATATATTCGCAGCTTAACGCGGCCCTGCCGAGGCACGACAGAATAATGCAGGCCACGCGGAAACCGGACCCCAATGCCACGATGGATTGAAAATAAATGAGCGCCGGATGGCAGTTCTGGATCGACCGCGGCGGGACTTTCACCGATGTCGTCGGCTTCTCGCCCCGCGGGGAGCTGCACGTACGGAAGGTCCTGTCGGCACTGTTCCCGGCGGGCGGTGCGGCCGGCGCCGGCGACCCCGGTATGCGCGGCGTACGCGACATCCTTTCATCGGCGCAGGAGTCGACCTCCGAAACCCTGGCCGCGTCACTGCCAGCGGTGCATGCCGTCAAAGTCGGGACCACGGTCGCAACGAATGCCCTGCTCGAGCGCAAGGGAGAGCCCGTTCTCCTGGTCACCACGACAGGATTCGGCGACGCGCTGCGCATCGGATACCAGAATCGCCCTGACATCTTCGCGCGCCGCATCGTCCTGCCCGACCGGCTGTATTCGGCGGTTCTCGAGGTCGCCGAGCGCATCGACTCCGCGGGAGCGGTCGTGACGCCTCTCGACGGGCAGTCCCTGCGAGCCGAGCTGAGGCAGGCACGCGAGGCAGGCGTGCGAGCCGTTGCAATCGTCTTTCTTCATGCCTGGCAGTTTCCCCACCACGAGCGGGAAGCAGCAGCCATTGCGCGCGCATTGGGATTCGAGGAAGTCTCGGTTTCGCATGAGCTGTCGCCCCTCGTGCGTTACGTCGCACGAGGCGACACCACCGTCCTCAATGCGTACCTGGCGCTGCCACTGCATCACTACGTCTCAGGACTTCAGCGTGAGCTGCACGACCTCGATTCCGGCGCACGGCTGGAGCTCATGCAAAGCAACGGGGGCCTTGCGGCCGTCGGCAGCTTTCACGCGATGTCGAGCGTGTTGTCCGGACCAGCCGGCGGGCTCATCGGCATGCGATGGGCCGGCGAGCGCCTCGGCCTCACGCGATTGATCGGCTTCGACATGGGTGGCACTTCGACCGATGTGTCACTGCTGGATGGCGAGCTACCCCGCCGCTTCGAGCACACGGTCGGAGGGATTCGCCTGCAGAGCCCGATGCTGGACGTGCACACGATCGCCGCCGGCGGCGGCTCCGTGCTGCACTTCTCCGACGGACGCTTTGCGGCCGGTCCGGATTCGGCAGGCGCCGATCCGGGGCCCGCGTGCTACGGGCGGGGCGGCCCGCTGACTCTGACGGATGTTCAAGTCCTGTTGGGCCGCCTGCGCGCGGACACCCTGCCACGGGTTTTCGGCCAGCGGGGTGGGGCAGCCATCGACACAAGCGTCGTCGCGGACGGATTCACCTCTCTCGCTTGCCGCGTCAAATCACAGACAGGAGAGGAAGCTCGTGCAGAAGCACTGGCGGCCGCATTCCTGGACGTCGCGGTCGAATCGATGGCCAACGCCATCCGTCAAGTGTCCACGAAACAGGGGCTGGATGCCGCCGAGTTCACCCTGTTCTGCTTCGGAGGAGCGGCGGGTCAACATGCCTGTCGTGTCGCGCAAGCGGCCGGGATGCAGCGCGTTCTCGTGCATCCACTTGCCAGTGTGCTGGCGGCCTTCGGCATCGGCGTGGCGGATCGGCTCGCGGTACGCCGGGCGAGCCTGCGGCTCGCGCTGGATGCGCCGGCTCTCACCAAGGCGACCGACAGGCTCGCGCAACTGGAAGCGCAGGCGCGCGGCGAGCTCGCAGCCTTCCAGGAAAGCTCTTGCGCCGTGAGCGTCGAACATTGGCTCGAGTTGCGTGCAGGCGATAGCGACGCGACGTTGTCGGTACCGGCGAGCGCTCATGACCTGGCCCTGGCAGACTTCTGCGCCGCGCATCAAAAGCGTTTTGGCTTTGCGGCGGACACTCACAGCATCATGATCGAAGCGGTGCGAGTGGAAGCGCGCATGAAGTCTGTCGATGCCCCGTCGCTGCGAATGCCTGAGCCGGACTCCGGCAGGACGCTGCCTGGAGCTGCGCGCGCATGGTTCGGTTCGTGGCTGGACGTGCCGCTGCTGCGCGGCGCCTTGGTGAACGGCGAGATTGCCGGTCCCGCGTTGATCGTCGAGGCCCACTCCACGGTTGTGCTCGAAGACGGATGGCGCGCACGCCGGCTGCCCGGTGGAGAGTTGCTGCTGGAGCGGGCGGCAGTGAGGCCCGGCGCGGCGGCGGCCCTCGAATCCGGCGCAACAGTCGCTCCAGGGGGCGCGGTGCCCGATCCGGCTCGCCTCGAGATCTTCAACAACCTCTTCATGCACATCGCCGGGCAGATGGGCGAGGTGCTCAAGGCAACCGCGTACTCGGTCAACATCAAGGAGCGCCTGGATTACTCCTGCGCACTGTTCGATGCCCGCGGTGGCTTGGTGGCCAACGCACCTCACATGCCGGTGCATCTGGGTTCCATGGGAGCCAGTGTGCGGGCGGTGATCGAAGCGCAGGGGCTGACCATGCGCCCGGGGGACTCGTGGCTGTTGAACAGCCCGTATCACGGAGGAACGCATCTGCCGGACATGACAGTTGTCACCCCGGTGTTCCTCGCGTCCGTTCCAGGGAACGTTGCACGGGGCGCCGAGCCGCTACGTCCCCCGTCCGCGGGACGGCCGGATTTCTTTGTCGCCTCGAGAGCTCACCACGCTGACATTGGCGGCACGACACCCGGCTCCATGCCTCCGTTCAGTCGCACGATCGAGGAGGAAGGCGTTTTATTCGAATGCTTTCCTCTCGTATCTGCCGGGCGATTGCGCGAGCGCGAGTTGCGCGCCACGTTGCTCTCGGCGCGCTATCCAACGCGTAATCCCGACCAGAACATCGCCGATCTGCGCGCGCAGCTCGCCGCCAACGCCCGCGGTATCACCGAAATCGAACGCGCAGTTGGGCGACACACTCTGACAGTTGTGCGGCAGTACATGCGCCACGTGCAGGACAACGCAGCCACGAGCGTTCGCAACGCGATCGATCGCCTGCAAGCTGGCGAATTCCGCTACGAGATGGACAGCGGACAGGTCATAGCAGTGCGCATCGATATCGATCGGCACGCGCGCAGTGCTCGTATCGACTTCACGGGAAGCTCCCCGCAGGGAGCTCACAACTTCAACGCTCCTCGCGCAGTCTGTCTGGCGGCGGTGTTGTACGTCTTCCGCACCCTCATCGATCACCCGATTCCTCTGAACGAGGGCTGTCTCGAGCCGCTGGAAATCGTCATTCCGCGCGGCTCGATGCTGGATCCCGCGCCGCCCGCGGCGGTGGCGGCCGGTAACGTGGAAACCTCCCAATGCATCGTGGACGCGTTGTATGGCGCGCTCGGCGTACTTGCGGCATCGCAAGGCACGATGAACAACCTGACTTTCGGCAATGACCGGCTGCAGTACTACGAAACCATCGCGGGGGGAGCCGGTGCCGGCCCGGGATTCGATGGCTGCGATGCCGTCCAGACTCACATGACCAACTCGCGGCTGACGGATCCGGAGATCCTGGAGGCGAGGTTTCCGGTGCTGCTGCGTGAATTCTCCGTGCGGCGCGGCTCGGGCGGGCCGGGCCTCAACCGGGGCGGAGACGGCACGCTGCGGCGGCTGCAGTTTCGCGCATCGTTGTCGGGCGCGCTGTTGGCCAATCACCGCCGCATCGCACCGTTCGGCCTCGCTGGGGGACAGCCGGGGGCGCCGGGTGACGGATTGATTCGCCGCGCCGCGGGAACCCTCGAGCGACTGGGCGCCACCGCGCGCTTCGATGTCGAGCCGGGCGATGAGCTGACGATCTGGACGCCAGGTGGAGGCGGTTACGGTGCAAGCTCGTAGCAATTTCGTGGGGCGGTCAGCTGCGGAGGATCGAGGTTTCGATCTCCCATTCCACGCGATTCTTCGAAGTCGCAAGCCGGTTGACCGACACCGGACGCACGCGGCTCGACCCCGCGTGGTGGGTCACCAGCCAGGTATCGAACTCCCCGGGCTTGCTCGTGGCGAAACCATACAGCAGGTTGACTTTGCCTTCCGCGACGGTCTGCTCGCGATTCACGCGATCATCGCCGATGACGAAGTGGCTTTCGTCGGGGGAGGCGCCTGCGAATGCGCCTTGTTGGGCAAGCCTGGCCAGGAAATCGTCCGCCGACGCACGCGCACGCTCCCATGTCGAGGGGATGTTCGGTTCCAACAGAACCCACCGGGTGCCCTGCTCGATGCTCGAGGCCACGAACAATGCCAGCCGCCGCGCTGACAGGTACTTCCAGTCGGAGGCGCCGCATCCGCCGGCGGCGAGCGTGCGCGGACTCAATCCCTGCCTTGCGTTCGAGCGCGTGGACACGAGCGTGTTCACGCCCGCTTGCGTAAGCCTCACGCGTTCCAGATCCGACACCACAGCCGCCGGCCGCAGGCCGGGACGCAGAAACGACTCTTCGGTCTCCGCCGGCGCCCATACGGGCCACGTCTCGTCGGACCGGGCGATCATGCCGGCCGCCGCGCCACAGGACGCAAACGTCTCCGCACGGCCCCGAAGCCGATCGAATGATTGCACGCGCGGAAAATACATGACTGCATTGTCGCTGCGGAACGGCCAGTTGCGCAGCGCTTCGAGGGCGGCGCGCGGCGAGATCCAGGTCGCGGGCGGATCGACGAGCAGGATGGCCTGCCGGTCGCGGCAGAAGCGGGCCGCCACCAGCAGCGTGCTCAGGCCGACGTCGTGCTCCCGCGCAAGCGGCGGGATACACAACAAATTGAAGTCCGGCGTGCCCTTGAGCGCGAACAGGCCGGTGCTGTCGATCGCGGAGCCGATGAGGTCGTAATCCGTGAGCGGAGCGCCGTCATCGCCGTCCGGGTTGCAGAGTGCATAGCCGATCGAGGCGCGGCTGCCTGCGCTGGCCGAACGGTCGGGGCGCTGCACCGGGACAGGGCCCACTACGCGGGCGAGGTGGGATTCGAGCAGCGCGTCGGTGACGAAACGCCCCGACTGCTTCAGGACCGACACGCGGCGGAAGATCTCCTGGTCCTCGATCAGCTCGGAGCCCGCCGAGCGCACCCGCTGCACGACCAGATTGAAAAGCGCGGGGTCGCTCTCGCCGATGCCATCGTAATCGACGGACGCGCGCAGATATTCGCGCGAGCCGGGGTTGAGACCGATGAGCCTCAGGCTCGCTGCGCCGGCTGGCAGCGTGATGGTCGGCGGCCGCGCTGCGTTCGCGACTCGCACGACAAATGCCTTGCGCCCCCCATTCTCGAAGAAGTGGTCCACGGCGTAGGACACGGTGGACGGCTGCCACAGGCCGCCGAAGACGTGTTGAAAATCGGCGAAGCTCGCGACGGCCACGGGCCGGTTGACCGGTCCCTTGAGCGTGCGGCCGACGAAGGCGGCGATGCCGGTGGGTACGCGGCCGATCGCATGGTCCGCACGGCTTTTTTCTGCGTCTTCGAGCCCGGACGGACGGCTATCAGGCATTGTCATGCGCGGCGCGCACCTTGCCCTGCGCCGCGCGCAGGTCTCCCGCCGGTCGTGCAAGACCGCAATCGGCTACACGCCGGTCCGCGAAAACTGAGCTTTGCATGAACAGCCAGGCTCGTGCCCGTCATCACGACGGTCAAATTCCGGAGAGCCCGGCGCAGCGGCGCGAAACGCGCCGTGAAGAAAACGGCGCCCACTTTGTTATCCCATTTTCTGAGGCGCCGCGGACTCTAGCACAGCCGTGCCGAGTCGTCGTCATCCATCAATGTGCCGGGTGCGTCTCGCGATGTGTCGGGTGCGTCTCGTGCGATGTGGGGTGCGTGTCGCGCGGTGTCTGGGGCGTGTCGCAGGCGGACGGCCGAACCTGCGCGGCAGTTTCAGCGTCGCGCTTCAGTTCTTCGGCGCGCGCGCGCTCGACGTCTTCCCGGTTGCGGGCAATCTCCGCGAGCATGATCTGTAGCCACTCCGAGAGCGCGGGCATCGTCGTCGTCCTCGAAGGCGGCTAGCGGCGGGTGCTGGAAGCGGTGCCGGTGGGCTGCGGCGGCGAGGTCACCGCCGGCCCCGGCGAGGACGGTACATTATCACTCTTGTCGCCTTTGGGACGGGCCAGGGCCGGGTCGCCCTTCGTGCCCGGTGCACCGGGCGCTGCGCCGGGCTTCGGAGGCTCCATGTCGGAAATCACCTGCCGGAAGGTGGCCTCGTCCATGGGCAGATCTGTCGTCCCGTCCCAGGTGGAGCCGTCCGGAACGCGGTTCTGGACTCTGGGCGCGGCGGCGAGAACCTGCTCGATGCTCGCGCCCGCCTCAGAGATCGCCACCGGTACGCCCCGCGGCGAGTGCGAGAGACTCGAGACCAGGTCCCAGTCGACCTGCTCGTTATGGCTCTTGAGCTGCTTCTGCAGCGTGGCTGCGAGCGATCTCGTCAGCAGCTTCTTCTGCGCCTTCTTCCAGTCACGCGCATCATCCTCCAGAACGTCGAACGCCTGCATGTACAGCTGCCCGTCCTGCCAGCCGAACACGAAAGGCTGGTTCACGACCCGCACCTGTGTGCCGATCGGCACCATATCGAAGAGCTGCGCGATGTCTTCGGGATAGAGGCGAATGCAGCCGTGACTGGAGCGCAGTCCGACACCGGCGGGCTTGTTGGTCCCATGAATCAGGTAGCTCGGCCACTGCAGGTAAAAGGCTTGCTTGCCCAGAGGATTGTCCGGCCCGGGGCCGATGACGCGGTCCAGGACCTCCCCATTCTCCTTGTGCTCCTTGAGCACCGAGAGCGGGACCCGCCACGTAGGATCCTTCTGCCGCCTGACGATCCTGGTCACCCCCTCGGGGGTCGCCCAGCCAACCTTCCCGATGCCTATAGGATGGGTCAGGACGACCTGCGGCTCGCCCTTCTTGTGCTTCGGAAAATAGAAGAGGCGCATCGCAGCGATATTGATCACGATGCCTTCGCGTGGCGCATTCGGGAGGATGAACTGCGTAGGAGCCACAATCTCCTTGTCGGCGCCGGGCAGCCATGGATCCACCTTGGGATTGGCCCGCAGGATCTCTTCGTAGCCCACATTGAAGCGGCGCGCGATGTCCGTGAGGGTGTCTTCTTTTGAAGTCGTCGTAAGCTGCACCACTCCGACCACGTCCTGGTCGGGCGCGAGATCGAACTGTTGAGTGGCCGTTGGCGCAGGCTCAACCGGAGCCGGCGGCGGCGTGGGCGGTGGTGGCCGTTCGTGATGCTTCCAGGGCTCGTGCAGCAAGGAGCACGCGACTACAAGGACGCACGAGGCTGTCGCGACGGTGGCGCGGATCGCTAAGGCTGCACACTTCATGATTTAAGATTATGACATCGTCAATGACGCACGGAGCACACTGTCGGCCATTGGCTACATGGGGCGGGAAGCACGCGGCCGCGCGAGCGCAGCGCGCTACAGCAGCACCGGCTGGTTGGGCAGCTCGTTCGCATCCCCTCGCCCGCCCGGAAAATGCCGGGACAACAGCCGACCGACTCCGCGAACGCCCGCGACCGACCCCTCGCTGAAGCGTCCGGCGGCGTAATGCCGTTCCATTTCGCGGCAGACCGCATCCCATTCCGACTGCGGAACACGGGACGCAATTCCCCGGTCCGCGACAATTTCCACCACGTGGTCCGCGAGCAGCAGATAGATGAGGACGCCGTTGTTGTGCGCAGTGTCCCAGACGCCGAGCTGGCCGAACACCTGCAGCGCCCGCCGCCGGGGCGCCAGATCCTGCGACAGCTCCGCCAGGTCGAGCGCCGCTTCGACCACGAAGCGAATCTCTCCCGCATGCAGCGATTCGGCTTCGCGGATGGCGCCTTCGATATGGGCAAGCACCTGCGGCGCGAAGTGCCGCCGGGTGCGCCAGCGGGTGGAGAGGATATGGCGCAGGAATCGCCCGGGGCTCACTGGAACATTCCCCTACCAGCGGCCCGACGCGCCACCGCCATTGAATCCCCCGCCGCCGCCGCTGAATCCGCCGCCCCCGCCACCGAACCCACCTCTACCCCCAAATCCCCCGCCGCCCAGGCCTCCGAACCCGCCTCCCCATCCGCCCCCGCGAGCCGAGCTCGACCAGCCACCCGTGCCGGAGAATCCGGAAATCAGGCAGAACAGGAACGCGATGACCGCGGCCATCGCGGCCATGAAGAGCACTTGTCCGGCGACGTAGACCACCGCGCCGGTGGCGGCACCGGCGATCACGGCTGCCAATCCCCGGCCGAATATCGAGCGCAACAATGCAGATCCGAACAACACGGCGACGAACAGGAACGGAATCAGATGTGCAATGCCGCGCTCGTTGCGGCCTTGCCAGGCCTGGTCGGGCGGCGGGAGCGGTTCGCCATCGATGACGCGAATGATCTGCTCCAGGCCGGCGTTGATGCCGCCGTAGAAATCGCCTTGCCGAAACAACGGGGTGAGGGTCTCGGAGATGATGCGGCTCGAGGTCGCATCCGTCAGTGCGCCTTCAAGGCCCTTGCCGACTTCGATGCGCATCTCGCGATCGTTCTTGGCGATCAACAGCAGCACGCCGTCCTCGGCCTTCTGCCGTCCCAGCTTCCACTGATCGACGACCCGAATCGAGTATGGCTCGATCTCCTCGGGCTGAGTCGTGGGAACGACGAGGAGCGCGATCTGCGAGCCCTTGCGCGCCTCGAATGCCGCGAGCTTTTCCTCGAGCGCGGATTGCTGCTCGGCCGTCAGCGTGCCGGTCAGGTCGGTGACCCGCGCCGTGAGCTTCGGCACCGGCTGCAGATCTTGCGCACGCGCGCTCACGACGGCTGCCAGGCACAAGCCCAGCAGCGCGGGCAGGGCCCATTGCGGCCGGCCGAGCGCCCAGGGCGCCCGCGTGGTCATCGAGTCGCCGGCTGGCCCGGTTGCGGCGGAGGCGGCGCGGGGCGGGCCGGTGCGGACTGAGCCGGCGCTGAAGTCCCGAAGTCCACCGTGGGCGGCGCCGAGATCGCCTGCTCGTTCGCCACCGTGAAATTCGGCTTCACCTGGAAATCAAACATCTTCGCCGTCAGGTTCGTCGGGAACGAGCGCACCGTCGTGTTGAAACCGCGGACGGCATCGATATAGCGGTTGCGTGCGATCGTGATGCGGTTCTCCGTCCCTTCGAGCTGCGCCTGCAAATCTCTGAAGTTCGCATCCGACTTCAGCTGCGGATAGGCCTCGGTAACGGCGAACAGGCTCTTCAACGCCTGCGAGAGCTGCCCCTGGGCCGCCTGGTATTTCGCGAACGCCTCCGGGTTGTTCAGCAGCTCCGGAGTGACCTGGATGGAGCCCGCCCTGGCGCGCGCCTCGGTCACGCCGATCAGCACTTGCTGCTCCTGGGCAGCGAATCCCTTGACCGTCCGCACCAGATTCGGGATGAGGTCCGCCCGGCGCTGATACTGATTCACGACCTCGGACCAGGCGGTCTTGACGTTCTCGTCCTGGCTCACCAGTGAGTTGTAGCCGCAGCCGGACAGCCCCATCAGGACAAGTGCGGAGAAGGCAACGGACCACGCACGCATCGATCTCTCCTCACAGTATCAGCGACAACGTATCCCAGGTCGGGCGACTTATGTAAAGCCGCCCGTCAGCCCCATCCCCTTGGCAGGGCCCCGCCTCCAATCGCCGTGAATTGTCACATAGCGGCACGAGTTCGGGCATTTCTGTCGCAGCGGGGGCCAAAGCCCTCAAGCAGCGTCGCCTCCACGCCGATATCCCCTTCAGTCTGCCGAGGATATGCCCTGAATGGAGCACGCGCAGCATGACGGGCACATATAACTACTGCCTCGTACTGCTCTCGACACTGGTCGCCATCGTCGTTTCGCACACAGCGTTGCGCCTGTCCGCGCGGGTGAACCATGCGCGCGGACTGGCGTCTCGCCTGTGGCTGGCCGGCGGGTCCGTGGTGCTGGGGACCGGCATGTGGTCGATGCACTTCATCGGCATGCTGGCCTTCTCCTTGCCGATTCGGGTGTCCTACGACGTCACGATCACCATTGGATCGCTGCTCATCGGGGTTGCGAGCTTCGCCTTTGCACTGGTGATGGCGAGCAAGCCTACCCTCGGGCTGCTGCGCCTCGCGAGCGGCGGCCTGGTATTGGCTGCGGGCATCAGCGCAATGCACTACGCGGGCATGTCGGCCGTGCAGGTGCGGCCGATGATCACCTACGAGCCACGGCTGGTCGGGGTATCTGTGGCGATTGCGATTGCCGCATCGTTAGGCGCAATGTGGCTGTTCTCGCATCCGGGTGCCGGGGCTTCCGGGCACTCGGAAGCTGGGACGTCCGGGCGACTGGGACTGGCACGGATTGGAGCTGCAATCGGCATCGGTGTGGCTTTCAGCGCAATGCACTGTACTGCGATGGCGGCGTCCGTCTTCGCCGCGAACTCGTACGCCAACAGCCCGGGCGCCGGCGGCGCCCTGGTGGGCAGCGGCTGGGTGGCATTGACGATAGCCGTGCTGGCGTTGGCATTGCTCACCGTCACCACCATCCTGCTCACATACGACGCCCGTCTGGAAGCGAACTCCCGGCACTACAGCGACCTGCTCGAGAAACTGAACGCGCAGCTCCGCCATGCCGCCACGCACGACGCTCTGACCGGCTTGCCGAACCGGGTGCTGTTCGCCGATCGGATGGAACAGGCCATAGCGCGGGCGCAGCGGCACGCCGTTCGATTTGCGGTGCTGGTCGTCGACCTCGATCGCTTCAAGGCGATCAACGATTCGCTTGGACACATCGCAGGCGACGAGCTGCTGCAAGTCGTGGCACGGCGGCTCTCCTCGCTGCTGCGGCGGGAGGACACGCTTGCGCGGCTCGGGGGCGATGAGTTCGTGCTGCTCGTCAACAACATTGCATCCCCCCAGGATGCGGAACTCGTCGCACGCAAGGTCCTCGCACAGGTTGCGCTGCCGACAAAACTCGCGGGACTGGAGGTACACGTCTCGCCAAGTGTCGGCATCAGTATCTGTCCGGATGACGGCAGCAATGCGGAGACTCTGCTTCAGCATGCGGACGCGGCGATGTACCACGCGAAAAAGAAGGGCCGCAATACGTTCCAGTTCTTCGCACCGGCCATGAACGCCTCCGCGCGAGAGCGCCTCGAGCTCGAAAGCGGTCTGCGCGCGGCACTCGCCCAGCGCGAGTTCGAATTGCACTATCAACCGAAGGTGGACGTCGCGACGGGTCGAATCGAAAGCGCCGAAGCGCTGATCCGCTGGCGCAATCCGAAGCGCGGGCTCATTCCGCCCGGCGGCTTCATCCCGCTGGCGGAGGAAACCGGATTGATCGTGCCCATCGGAGAGTGGGTGCTCTTCGAGGCCTGCCGGCAGGCCCGCGCCTGGCAGGCCGAAGGATTGCATCTGCGCATGGCGGTCAATCTCTCCGCGCGCCAGTTCAGGCAGGACACCCTGATCGAAACCGTGCGCGGCGCGCTGGCCGCTGCCGGGCTGGAGCCGCGCTACCTGGAGCTCGAGCTGACGGAAAGCGCGGTCATGCAGGATGCGGAGACCTCCGTGCAGATCATGCGGCGCCTGAGCGACCTGGGCCTGCGGATATCCGTCGACGACTTCGGCACGGGTTACTCGAGCCTGAGTTATCTTCGACGCCTGCCGCTCGACAAGCTCAAGATCGATCGCTCATTCATCCGCGAGATCGTCACGAGCCGCGACGATGCCGAGATCGTCCGTGCCATCATCTCGCTTGCGCACAGTCTGCACCTGAAGGTGATCGCGGAAGGCGTCGAGACACCCGAACAGCTCACTTTCCTGCGCTCTCTTGGCTGCGATCAGTACCAGGGATATCACTGCAGCCCTCCACTGCCTCCGGCGCAGTTCATCGCACTGCTGCCCCATCGCCCGACGGACGAATCCAAACGAGTGCCCGCCAGCCTGGAAGACACGATGATCAGCCGCGTCCTGCGCAAGGTATAACAAACGCTCTCGCCCTACCCGCGAACCGGCCTGCCTTTCGCGGACAAAAGGTGCGACGCATGCGTCGTACCCTAATGAAAAAAAACCCCCAGAGGTAAACCCCTGGGGGTCAGAATGCGGACTTTCGATGAAGGGAAGGAAGTCCGCTAGGGGATATCAGTGCAACCGGGCCCAGTGAAGGATCTTGATGTCATCGCTGTCCAGGTCGAAACTATGCGCCAGCAGCGCGCGCAGCTCGCGGGTACCACCGAGATGCTCGAGCGGATGTCTCAGCTCGACCACCCCGCTCCATTCGTTCGCGTTGGCCACGCTTTGCGCCTTGGCCCGGGCGGTGACGAAGTGGGTGTAGTACTTGGTAGCCACGGTGAAGGAGATTAGTGGCGCTGCGCCGCGGTCGTCCGTGAATTGGCCCACAGAACCCCCGCGATTTTTGTCAAGGACCTTGCGACATAATCCTCGAGGTTGAGTCGATGGGACGCTTCCGGCCGGCACAGGACCAGGGCTCGCAGTACATCACGCCGGAGGGTGCGCGCCGGCTGCGTGAGGAGCTCGATCAGCTCTGGCGGACGGAGCGGCCCAGAGTCACCCAGGCGGTCGCGGAAGCCGCTGCGCAGGGGGATCGTTCGGAGAACGCCGAATACATTTATGGGAAACGCCGGTTGCGTGAGATCGACCGCCGGGTGCGATTTCTGCGCCAGCGCCTGGACGGCATGGTCATCGTTGACCAGCCGCCCTCCGATGTGCGCCGGGTGTTCTTTGGAGCCTGGGTCTCGGTGGAATCCGAGAATGGGGAGCCATCGCGCTATCGAATCGTGGGACCCGATGAGTTCGACATGGCCCCCGGCTACATCAGCATGGACTCCCCACTGGGGCGCGCGCTCCTGCGAAGAGGGCTGGACGAGGAGTTCACCGTGGAGCTGCCGGGCGGACCGCGCGCCTTCGTGATCGTCGCAATCGCCTACGACGCCCCCCCGGCTACCACAGGACCCGGACGTTCTTGAATTGCCACGGATCGGTCTTGTCCAGGTCCTCGGGGAACAGACGCTCACGCTCATGGAGCGGTGTCCAATCGGTGTACTGGCCCGCCATGGGGCCCAGGTACGGTGCGCAGATCTCGAGAACGCGCCGGAAATCGAGCTCGTCCGGCTCGACGATGCCGCAATTCGGGTTTTCCATCGCCCAGACCACGCCCGCGAGCACCGCCGCCGTCACCTGCAGGCTGGTCGCGTTGTTATAGGGGGCGAGCTTGCGGGCCTCCTCGATCGAGAGCTGCGAGCCATACCAATAGGCGTTCTTCTTGTGGCCGGCGAGCAGCACGCCCAGCTCATCGATTCCCTTCACGATATCGCCCATCAGGATGCGCTGACGTTCCTGTTGAACGTAATTGCGGCCCAACAGCTCATGTATCGACATGACAGCCGCATCGCAGGGATGGTACGCATAGTGAACGGTCGGCCGGTAGGCGATCTGCGAGCCTTCGCGCACCGTGTAGTAATCCGACATCGAGATGGACTCGCCATGCGTGATGCAGAAGCCGTGAAAGTGCCCTGACCGCGGCGTCCAGGTGCGCACGCGGGTCCCGGCGCCGGGCTGCATGAGATAGATGGCGGACAGGCAGCCGAAATCATGCCGCTTGCCGTCGCGCGGGAAGTTCTTCTCATGCGTGCCCCACCCCATCTCGCTGGGCTGCGAGCCCTCGCTGACGAATCCATCGATCGACCAGGTGTTGACGAACTCGCCCTGCTCCTTGGGGACGGTGCTGACCTGGGTATCCCGCTCGGCGATGTGGATGACCTTCACGCTCAGTTGGCGGGCGAGCTCGCCCCATTGCGCGCGCGACTTCGGATCGCCTGTGTCCACCCGGGTGTCAGCGGCGATGTTGAGCAATGCCTGCTTGACGAAGTGCGAGACCAGGCCCGGATTTGCGCCGTGCGTCAATACGGCCGTTGGCGCGCGCTCTTCGCTGGACCGCAGCGCCAGAGCCTCTTCGCGCAACGCATAGTTCGTGCGGCGGCCAGCGGGCACGGTGGGGTCCGTGTAGCCACCCGGCCAGGGCTCGATGCAGGTGTCGAGATACATCGCGCCTCGCTCCCAACAAAGCTTGACGAGCGCGATGCTGGAAACCTCGACGGAAACGTTGAGCAGGAAATCTCCCCGTCCAAGCAGCGGAGTGAGGATACGGCGGTGGTTCTCGCGGGTCAGTCCTTCCTTGACGAGCTTGACGCCGAACTTAGTGGCCTCCTCGCGCCCCTTGTCGTCCGCCGTGACGATCGTGATGCGATCCGGAGCAATGCCGATGTGCCGCAGGAGCAGAGGCAGCACACCCTGTCCAATGCTGCCGAAACCGACGATCAGCAACCGCCCTGGGAATTCGACGTAAACCTTGTGTTTGCTCATGATGCTCCTGGTTCATCTGCTGAAATCGCCGTAAGGCGATTTCAGCAGACATCGCCTGTCGACCGCGACCAAAAGGCGTGGCTTTGGGTCGCTGCTTGCGTCACCGCCAATGCGGCGGATAGGTGCGATCGTACCCGGGAAGTGCTTCCACGCGCGCGACCCAGCGCCCCAGGGCCGGATAATTGACCTCTACCGGCAGGAACCGCGATGCCAACTCGCGCGCCTCGGGCCGCTCGAGCGCACGCCGCAGCAGCTGGAAGCCGGGGAAGATGACCATGTCCACGGCGGAAAAGCTCTCTCCGACCACCCAGTCGGATCTCGACAGCCGCGCTTCGATAGTACGGGCTTCGCTCGCCGCGTGGTGCATCGCTTCGGTGACTGCGTCGGCGCCCAGGTTCGACTTGCTGAATACCGCGCTCAGGATGGTGGTGACGTGCGGTTCGATGTAGGCCTGATATTCGCAGATGACCCGCATGATGGTGCCGGCTTCCTCGGGCGTGCGGCCGAAGATGGGGCGCTCCGGATACTTAAGATCGAGGTAGTACAGCACGGCGAGCGACTCGAAGCAGACGTAGTCGCCGTCCTTGAGCACAGGGACCTTGCCACGCCAGTTGAGCGCGAGCATCGGGGGTGACTTGTGCTCCTGCTTCGAGAACTGCAGCACGTGGCTGGTGTACGGCAAGCGCTTGTACTCGAGCGCGAGCAGAACCCGCCATGAGTACGGGCTGCCGCTGCTCCAATAGACGTCGATCGCCATTGTTCTCTCGCTCCGGATCCTCCGGGGATTGTAACGACAAGCAGACACCGCAGAAAATGTGCATGCAAGAAAGATTAAGGTAGCCGCCCATGTACACGACGCTCATCGGGCCAGCCGAACTGGCCGCCCAATACGCCAACCCGGGTTGGGCGATACTGGATTGCCGGTTCGATCTTGCGCGGCCTCAATGGGGCGCTGAGGCCTACGCGGCCGGTCACATACCGCACGCCCTCTATGCGCACCTCGATCACGACCTATCCGGCCCCGTTACGGCGCGCAGCGGCCGTCATCCCTTGCCCAACCTCGAAACCTTCGCAAGCACACTGGGCAGGTGGGGCATCGATGCGACCGTGCAGGTGGTGGCATACGACCAGAGTACTGGAGCGTATGCGGCCAGGCTGTGGTGGTTGCTCCGTTGGGTGGGTCACGATCGGGCAGCGGTCCTGACCGGTGGCTTCGCCGCGTGGCAGCATGCGGCGCTGCCCCTCAGCACACAGCCCCAAGTCAGACAGCAGCGCCGGTTCATTGCACGTCCCACGCAGTCAGCAGTGGTTACAACCGGCGATCTGGAGAAACGGGTGAGGTCCGGCGAGCTTGCACGCGGCGCAACGACTCTGCTGGATGCGCGTGCAGCGGATCGGTTCGCGGGCGAGAACGAGACCCTGGATCCAGTAGCCGGTCACGTACCCGGTGCCCGCAACCATCCCTTCGCGCGCAATCTCGACCCGCAGGGACGATTTCTCGGCCCGGATGCCTTACGCGCCAAGTGGCTCGAAACCCTGCGCGGCAAGCCGCCGGCGGGAGTCGTCTCGATGTGCGGATCGGGCGTCACCGCGTGTCACAATCTGCTGGCGCTGGAAGTCGCCGGCCTGCCCGGCGCGCGGCTGTACGCCGGCTCGTGGAGCGAGTGGATCCGCGATCCGGCGCGGCCGGTGGAGCCCGCGGCGAAATCGAGCTCGGCGTGAGCTGCGGGCCGAAGCCTCTTGCTCGGCGTGCATTTTTGCTATCGTGCGTTCCAACGTCAGCTTGCGCATTCGTAGCTGGAAGCCATGTTGCGGACCAGCCGCGTGCCATTTTGGGAATTACAACGCGTGGCTTCAGACCCGAAGAGTGCCGTCAACGGCGGCAGCCGCAAATACAATCCTGCTCAGCCGTGGCAGCTCGAGGACTCGCTCGAGCTCTATCTCGTCAATGCGTGGGGCAAGGGTTATTTTTCGATCAATTCCGCCGGCCACGTCGTCGTGCGCCCGGACACGCAGCCGGGCAACGAGATCGACCTCTACGATGTGGTGGAGGGACTGAAGGCCCGTGATCTGACGACTCCCGTCGTCGTCCGCTTCTCGGACATTCTCGCGCACCGCCTGAAACACGTGCATGCGGCGTTCGCGCAGGCGATCACGGAGAACGACTACAGGAACCGGTACGCCGCCGTGTTCCCGATCAAGGTCAACCAGCAACGGCTGGTGGTCGAAGAAGTCTACCGCTACGGCCGCGAATTCGGGTTTGGGCTCGAGGTTGGCTCCAAGCCCGAGCTGCTGGCCGTGATGGCGATGACGGAGGATGCCTCGGACCGGCTGATCGTCTGCAACGGCTTCAAAGACGACAGCTACATCGAGGCCGTGACGCTTGCGACGAAGCTTGGACGCACGATTATCCCGGTGGTCGAGAACTTCGAGGAGCTGGGACTGATTCTCAAGCACGCCGAAACGTACGGGGTGCGGCCCCGTCTGGGAGTGCGGGTCAAACTGTTCAGCGAAGGCTCGGGCCGCTGGCGCGAATCCGCCGGCGAGAAGTCGAAATTCGGCCTGTTCATCACCGAGATCCTCGAGCTGTTCAACATCCTGAAGTCGCGCGACATGCTCGACTGTCTGCAGCTCGTGCACTGCCATCCGGGCAGCCAGCTGCAGGACATCCGCCGCGTGAAGGACGCCATCAACGAGCTGGCGCACGTGTACGCGGAACTGAAGCTGATGGGGGCGGGCCTGCAATACATCGACGTGGGCGGCGGCCTGGGTGTCGACTACGACGGCAGCGGAACCAACTTCTCCTCCTCGATGAACTACACGCTCAACGAGTACGCGAGCGACGTCGTGTATCGGGTAGCCAGCGTCTGCAACGCGCGCGACATTCCCCACCCCATGATCATCAGCGAGTCCGGCCGGGCGGTCGCCGCATATCACAGCGTCCTGATCTTCGATGCGCTCGGCTCCTCCGCGCTGGACAAGTTTCGCGTCACCGGCACGGAAGCCGACGACTACCGCGGCGACGAAGAGCTGCCGCAGCCGGTTCAGGACCTGTCGGTGGCCTACCGTTCCGTGAGCGAGCGGCGCCTGGTCGAGTGTTATCACGACGCCCTCACCGCCCGCGAGCAGGTTCTGCAGATGTTCAATCTCGGGCTGCTGTCGCTGGAGTTCCGGGCGCTCGCGGAACGGCTGTATTGGGCGACCTGCGCGCGCATCCGCGACGCCTGCCGCAAGCTCGAGCACTTGCCGGAAGAGCTGGAAGACCTGGAGGCGATCCTTTCCGACACCTACTTCTGCAACTTCTCGGTGTTTCAATCGCTGCCCGACAGCTGGGCCATCGATCAGCTCTTTCCCATCATGCCCATCCACCGGCTGGACGAGCGGCCGACCCGCACCGCCGTACTGGCCGATATCACCTGCGACTCCGACGGCAAGATCGACCGATTCGTGTCGTTGCGGGACGTGAAGCGCACCCTGGAGCTGCACGAGCTCAGGGAGGGCGACAAGTATTACCTCGCCGCGTTCCTGGTCGGGGCCTATCAGGAAACCCTCGGCGATCTGCACAATCTGTTCGGCGACACGCACGTCGTGCACATCCGTCTGCATGACGAGGGCGGCTGGTGGATCGAGGAGATCGTCAAGGGCGATACCGCCAACAAGGTGCTGGAATACATGGAATACGATGTCGCGGAGCTCGCCCCCGCGCTCGCACGCGACTGCGAGCGAGCGATCCGCGACGGACGCATGACCATCGCCGAAAGCCAGGTGCTGAAGCGTTTCTACGAAAGTGAGCTGGACGGCTACGCCTACCTGGAGCCCGCCGGGACCTGAGACGCACCTGCGGCGCGTCCCGGTCTTGCACCGGCGGGCGCCCGCGCCCCATGAAATGGGCAGTGATGCTTCCATCGGCGCTGCGCTGGCGTCAGATGCCGATTCCGAACAGCATCAGGATGCCGAGGATGGCGAAGATCGCAGCCGCGATCGCCCTCACCAGCGTCAACGGCAACCTGTTCGCGGCCGCCTGACCGATCAGCACCGCGGGCACGTTGACGGCCATCATGCCGAGCGTGGTCCCGGCGACCACGGCCGCCAGGGCGTGATACTTCGCAGCCAGCGCGATGGTGGCGATCTGGGTCTTGTCGCCGATCTCGAGCAGGAAGAACCCCACCAATGCCGTGAGGAAGACACCATGCCGCGGGGGGGGCGGCTGGCCGTCCTGTGGATACTTGTCGGGGACCAGGATCCAGATCGCCATCGAGACGAATGAGAGGATGAGCGCCCATCGCATGACCGCCGGGGTCAGCACGGAGCTCAACCACGCGCCGATGGCACCCGCCGCGCCGTGGTTGGCGAGGGTCGCCACGAGAATTCCCGCGATGATGGGAATGGGTCGCCGGAAGCGCGCGGCGAGCACCAGAGCGAAGAGCTGCGTCTTGTCGCCGATCTCCGCCAGCGCGACCACTCCGGCCGAAATCAGGAATGCTTCCAAGTAGTTGCTCCCGCTCCTTCACGTGGTACTTACCCCACACACAATACGCTGTATTCCGCCGCCCTTGGGCCGTGGTGTTTGCTTCCCGCAAAAGCCGGGAGTAGCATCCAATGGCGTTCGTGTCCGCCATGGATGAGTACGCTTCCAGCATGTTGAGTGTTACGTTTTTCCCGCCCGGCACGTCTCATGCGTGCACGAACGAAGGTGCAGGCCGTCAGGCCCCAAGCGCTGCACGTCGTCTGAAGAGCCGCCGATCGTGTGCCTTGTAGCCTTGACCTGTTTGACTCCCGATCGTGTGTACATGCGAGGCGCCTCGTGCGCTGCGCCGCTGTACGCTTTGCCAAGAGAGACTTCCGGATGACGACGATCTATGTGGGCAATCTGCCCTTCAATGCCACCGAGGCGGACGTCAAAACCCTGTTCGAACGTCACGGCAAGGTGGATTCGGTCAAGCTCATCAACGACCGTGAGACCGGCAAGCCGCGCGGCTTTGGATTCGTCGAGATGCCTCAGAACGAGGCACAGGCCGCGATCCAGGCGCTGAACGGCTTCCAGATGAACGGCCGTCCGTTGCGTGTCAACGAAGCCCAGGAGCGGCCCCAGCGTCCGCGCCAGGGCGGGGGTCCTTTCCGTCGCTGACACGCGCTGCAGCTTCCTTTCGGGTCTCGAAAGACCCCGCCGCACGCGGGGTTTTTTTATGCCCCCAAGGGCCGTCCTGCGGTTCTCGCCTGTAGTAGGCTGCGATCCGTGCCACGTTTGAAGCCGGGGCCTCGATTCATGATCGCAAACAAGAAGCCGCCCGCCATACTGCTCGCTTCCATGCTGCTTGCCGCGAGCTGCTCGACGACCAGTACACGGCAGACGACTGCGCTGGCGCTCGACAACATCCTCGCAGGCACCCATCGCTCTGAGCAGAACCGTGCGCGCGACGTCTACCGGCACCCGAAGGAAACCCTGCTGTTCTTCGGCATGCGGCCCGAGATGAACGTGCTGGAAGTCTGGCCCGAACCGGGCTGGTACACGGAAGTGATCGCACCTCTGGTGAAGGACCGCGGCAAATACCATGCCGCCGTCATTGCCGCGGATCCGCAGAGCAAATACGTGACCGCACGACTGGTGGACTACCATGACAAGCTCGCGGAGCGGCCCGACCTTTACGGACGCGTTGCAGTCGTCACGTTTCCCACCGACGGCAGCGATGTCGTGCCGCCGCGATCGCTCGACATGATCGTGACCTTCCGCAACATCCACAACTGGATGGCGCGTGACTCGGCAGGCCCGGCGTTCGCCACGATGTACAAGGCGCTCAAGCCGGGCGGTGTGCTCGGAGTGACCGAGCACCGGGGCAATCCGGCCGTCCCGCAGGACCCGAAGGCCAAGAGCGGCTATGTGAATGAGGATTACGCGATCAGGCTGATCGAAGGCCAGGGCTTCAGGCTGGTCGGCGAATCCCAGGTGAATGCCAACCCGAAGGACACCAGGGACTACGAGCAGGGTGTCTGGACCCTGCCGCCCACCTACCGCCTGGGCGAGCAGGACCGGCAGAAGTACGCGGCCATCGGCGAGAGCGACCGTTTCACGTTGAAGTTCGTGAAACCGAAGCGGTAGCTATCACCACATTTCCTTCAGCCGGGCGCTGACGTCCAGGGTGGATTCCGCCGTCGCCTGCAGGGGTGACTCCCCGCCGCTGAAGTTCGGGCCCTGGAAGGTCACCGCGTCGAGCTGCTTCAGCACTTTCTCCGTGAGGAAGCGGCTGCGGCCGCCGTACACGTGCGCATCGCCCTGGCGCGACTGGTTGGTGAGATGGAACTTGAGGGGCGCGAGCAGCACCAGGTCATTCTGGGCGCGCGTCAACGCGACGTACAGCAGGCGCCGCTCTTCCTCGATCAGCTCGGGTTTGCCCGTGGCAAACTCGGACGGAAAGCTGCCATCCACGACGTTGAGCAGATACACCGTATCCCACTCCATGCCCTTGGCTGAGTGGATCGTCGTCAGTGTCAGGTAGTCCTCGTCGAGAACCGGATGGCCCGCCAGGTCGCTCGTCGCATTGGGCGGATCGAGCGTGAGCTCGGTCAGGAAGCGCTCGCGCGAAGGATACTGTCCCGAGAGCAGCTCGAGCTGATCGAGATCCCCCAGGCGCGTATGGAAGTGCTCGTAGAGGCGCTCGAAGTGCGGCCGGTACCAGTCACGCGCCATGTGCAGCTGGCCCTGCCACTGGCGTTGCGGATCCGCCAGGGAAAGCATCAGCTCGGTCAGCTTCTGGAAGCCATTGATCGCAGGCTGCGGCGGCGTGAAGGTCTTGAGCGCCGCGAACGCGTTGTTGTGCGCCTCCAGATGGTCGACCGCCTTGCGCGCATTCGCCGGGCCCATGCCCGGCAGCAGCTGGATGGCGCGGAACGCCGCAAGTGTATTGCGCGGATTGTCCGCCCAACGCAGCACGGCCAGCAGATCCTTGATGTGCCCGGCTTCGAGGAATTTCAGGCCGCCGTATTTCATGTACGGAATCTTGCGCTTGCCGAGCTCCACTTCCAGGATGTCACTGTGGCTCGAGCTGCGGAACAGCACCGCCTGGCGCTTCAGCGGCACATTGGCTTCGCGGCGCCTGAGCACTTCGGTGCAGACGTATTCCGCCTGTGTCTGCAGCTCCTCGAGCGTTACGATTCGCGCGCGCGCGCCGTTGCCGCGAATCGACAGCAGATGCTTGCGATACTGGCGCGGTCCCTCCGCCATGAGCGAATTCGAGACGTCGAGTACTTCCTGGGTCGAGCGGTAGTTCTGCGCGAGCGTAATGACCTCGGCGCGCGGCTTGAAACGGTCGGGAAATCCCATGATGTTCTCGACCGCCGCCGCCCGGAACGAGTAGATGGCCTGGGCGTCATCGCCGACGACGGCAACGCCCGCACCGTCGGGGCGCATGGCGTGCAGGATCTCGGCCTGCAGCTTGTTGGTATCCTGGTATTCATCGACCAGGATGTGATCGAAATGCGCGCCCACGTGCTGCGCAAGACGCGGCTCCGTCATCATCACCTGCCAATACAGGAGCAGGTCGTCGTAGTCGAGAATGCTCGAGCGCGTCTTCTGCTCGACGTAAGCGCGATAGAGCCGCGTCAGGTCCGCTTCCCACTGGGCGCACCACGGATACTGCTGCTCGAGGCTGTCCTTGAGGGACTTCTGGGTGTTCACCCGATAGGAGTAGATCTGCAGACAGGTTTCCTTGCGCGGAAAGCGCTGCTCTTTCGCGGCGAGCCCGAGCTGCTGGCGCAGGCTGTCCAGCAGATCCGCCGAATCGGCGCGATCGATCACGCTGAACTGCGGATCGAGCTGCAGGTGGCGCGCGTAATGGCGCAGCAGGCGATTGCCAATGGAATGGAACGTGCCCGCCCAGCTCAGGCGCTGCGTGATCGACTGGCTCACTCCGCCCAGTGATTCGTTGAGCGCCTTTTTTGCAATCTCATGCGCGCGCCGGCGCATTTCCGTCGCCGCACGACGCGTGAACGTCAGCATCAGGATCCGGCCCGGATCCACGCCGTGGATGACGAGGTGCGCGACCCGGTGAGCCAGCGTGTCCGTCTTGCCGGTGCCGGCGCCCGCGACGATGAGCAGCGGACCGGACTTGAATCCCTTGTTCTGCGGCAATGGCTCCCCGAAAGCCACCGCCTTGCGCTGGGGCCCGTTCAACTTGTCCAGATGTGACGTGGTCGGCATTCTTCGGGTGCGAATATACGGAACGGCGCCGCCGGCTGTCACCGCATACAGTCACGCCTTGTGAAAATTTACCGCAGAACTGTGCCGTCGGCGTCGAGCACGTGGACCTCGCCCAACGCGAGTTTGCGGATCGCCGGCTCGATGGCCGCCAGGTCGCCGACCACGATCCAGGTGAGGGCATCGGGATGGATGAGCCGGCCGGCCGCCGCCTGCAGTTGCAACGGCGTCAGCGCCTCCACCTGAGCGACGAACTCGTTGAAATAGGTGTCGGGCAAGCCATACGTGAGGATGTCGGCATAGGAGCCCGCAACCTCGCCGGATGTCTCGTTGTCGCCCGGCAGGCGCAGCACGAGACTGTCCTTGGCGAAGCGGATCTCGGTCTGCGTGGGCCGGCGGGAGCCGATCAGCTCGCGAAGCTCTTTGAGCATCTCCTGCATCGACTCGGCCGTCTTGTCCGTCTGGACCATGGCGCTGATCACGAGCGGCCGCTGCCCTTTGGCCTCGACCAGGCCCGAGCCGGCTCCGTACGACCAGTGCTTGTCCTCGCGCAGGTTCATGTTGAGCCGTGAGACGAAGTTGCCGCCGAGAAGCATGTTCACCGTCTCGAAGGCTACGTCGTCGGGGTCGGAGCGCGGCGGCGCCAGCTCCACGGCCATGAGCAGCGACTGCTCGGCACCCGGGCGGTCGACCAGGAAGATGCGCGGACTCGCCGGCAGCGCCACCACCGCAAGCTGCTTGGCCGGCAGCGGCTCGGGCGGAGACTTCCAGGCCGCGAGCTGCCGCTCGAGCAGCGGCTCGATCTGCGTCAGAGTCGTGTCGCCAACGATCAGCAGCGTAGCGTTGTCCGGCCTCACCCAACGCCGGTAGAACGTCCGCAACTCATCTGCCGTGATGGAACGGACCGTGTCCTCGGAACCGATGCCGGAGAACGGGTTGGAATAAGGATGGCCCGCGCCATAGAGCAGCCGCGGAAACAGGCGCGAGGCGATACCGCCGGGCTGCAATTTCTGTTGCCGGATCGCGGCCAGCGACTGCACTTGCAGCATTTCGAGCTGCTGTCGCGGAAAGGTCGGGTTGAGGAGCACGTCGCTGAACAGCTCGAGCGAGCCGGCGAGCTGGGACGTGATGGCATTGAGGGAGATGTACGAGGTGTCGAGTGTCGAGCCCGCATTCATCTGCGCGCCGAGGGCTTCGGCGCGGGCGGCGATCTGCAACGCGTCAAGAGTTTTCGTGCCCTCGCTGATCATGGCCAGCGCCAGGTTGGAGGTCCCCGGCTGGGCAAGACTGTCGGCCGCGTGGCCGGCATCGACGATCAGGCTGAGCTGCACGACCGGCACCGCATGTCGTTCGGCGAGCACGACCTTCAACCCATTGGACAGCGTGGCCCGCTGCAGGGGCGGCAGTGTCAGCGGGGGTGGGGCTCCCACTGCGGGCAGTTGGCTTCGATCCGCTCCGCCGCCGGCCGCCTGATAGTCAGGGAAAGGCTGAACGTTCAACACAAACACACCGTCCGACAGCCATGCTCGCGCAGCATTGCGCACGTCGGCAGGCGTGGCGTCCCGCATCCAACTGAGCGTTTGCTTGTAGAAATCCGGGGAGCCGCCGTACAGCTCACTCGCTCCCAGGATCGAGGCCTTGCCGCCGGAGCCGTCGATACGCTCTACGCTACGTACGAACGCGGCGTAGAGGGAGGTTTTGATTCGTTCGAGCTCCTCGCGGGTCGGTCCCGATTTGAGAAAGCGCGCGACCTCCTCATTCAGTGCCCGTTGCGCGGCCTCGGCGTCCCCGTCGGGCGTCACAGTGGCAACCAGTTGCAGCTGTGATCCGAGCTCGAATGGGCCGATGCCCGCACTGACCGCTGTCGCGAGCCGATCGGTATACACCAGCCGCTTGTACAGGCGGCTGTTCTTGCCGCCCGCGAGGACCTCGGCCGCCAGCTGCAGCAGGGTGTAATCACGCGTGCGGTAGCCGGGTATGTTCCAGACCTGGTAGATCCTCGATTGCGGCACGCGGTCCTGCAATATCGCGCGCTTCTCGCCACTCATCCTGGCGATCCAGCTCTGAGTGCGCTGCAGCATCGGGCCCGGAGCGATGTCGGCGAAATAATGCTCCACTTTGGATTTGACCTGTTCGGTCTGCACGTCGCCGGCGATCACCAGCACCGCGTTCGCAGCCCCGTAGTACCTCCTGAACCAGCTCTTCACATCCTCCAGCGAGGCGCGGTTCAGATCCTCCATGGAACCGATGGTCGTCCAGGAATACGGATGGCCGGCGGGATAGGTGCTCGCGGCGATGAGCTCATCGACTTTGCCGTAGGGGCGGCTTTCACCCTGGCGCTTCTCGTTCTGCACGACACCGCGCTGCTCGTCGAGCTTCTTCTGGTCGATGGCGCCGAGCAGGTGGCCCATGCGGTCTGACTCGAGCCACAGTGCGGTATCCAGCGCATTCACCGGCACGTTCTCGAAGTAGGTCGTGCGGTCGTGCCACGTGTTGCCGTTCACCTTGGTCGCGCCGGCGGCGAGCAGCGGACGGAAGAACTCGTCGGCGTGATTTTCCGAGCTGGTGAACATCAGGTGCTCGAAAAGGTGCGCCAGGCCGGTATGCCCCGGGCGCTCATCCTTGCTGCCCACGTGGTACCAGATGTCCACTGCGACGATCGGCGCCTTGTGATCCTCGTGGACGATCAGCGTCAGACCGTTTTGCAGGACGAATTTCCGGTACGGGATGTCGATATCGGCCGCGGAGACCGCAGCCGGCGCCCCCGGCGCGGCAGGCTCGAGCGCGAGCAGCCAGAGCGCCGCGAAGCCGGTCAGCCATGCCGCGCGCATCAGGGGCTCCTCGCTCATCGTGCGGACAATGCCACAGCCAGCGCGGCAAGCAGCTCGTTCCCGGCAGCAGCACCGGCGCAACTGTCGAACTGCAGCCGTTCGCCCGGCAGCTCGAGAAACGTATCGCACTCAGCGGCGCGGAGGATCTGATCCGCCTGCCTGTGGCCCGGATGCCGCGCTGGGTCGTGCCTGCGCGCCGCCAGCCGGGCGAGCCGCACCGTTTCCTCGGCCCTGCACAGCACCTGGATCATCCGCCCGGGCCCGCCCGCCAGAGCGGTCAGCAGACCGGCTTCATGCTGCGGGCTTCTGAAATTGCCTTCCAGAACGAGGTCCACTTCGCCGCCGAGCAGCTCCCGGGCGATTGCGAGCATGACCGCAAAGGAAGCGTCGCTCATCTCGCGCGAGCGCGCGCCGTCTGGATTCAACACATCCAGCAAGGACTCCTTGATGGTGTCCTTGGCGATCATCGGGATGCGGTACCGGCGCGCAATACGGCGGGCAAGCATGGTCTTGCCTGTGCCGGGCAGGCCTGTGATGACGATGAGGTGAAGGCGCATACAGCGGGATCTGTCGATGGACTCCTGCGGGCCAGCCGCGCAAAAAGTCACGTCTTTTGCGCGGCGCGCCGAAACGGCCGCAGGCCTGTTTCGGCAATCGGTCTAGTCTAAACGGGCCGACGCTCCGGGGCGCTGGCGCAATGCGGATCAGGCTGCCCTGTACGGGCAGCGGAACGGCCATTACGCTGTGCAGCTCATGAAGCCGGAAAAGCAGACCGTACATTTTCGCGGACGGGTGATCAGCGTGACGACGGACGAAGTCGTACTTCCGAATGGCCACCGCACCGAGCTGGAAGTAGTCCATCATCCTGGCGGCGCGGCGGCTGTGGCGCTCGACGCCGAAGGGCGTGTATGTCTCCTGCGGCAGTACCGCTACGTCGCGGACGGCTGGTTATGGGAACTGCCCGCGGGAAAGCTCGAGCCCAACGAGCCGCCGCTCGTCACTGCGCAACGCGAGCTGATCGAGGAAGCGGGTGTCAGCGCGCGCCACTGGGAAGACCTGGGCGCCGTGCTCAGCTCGCCCGGCGTCTTCAGCGAGGTGTTGCATCTGTTTTTGGCGACGGGCGTGGAACCGAGCACGGTGGCGCACGAGCGCGCGGAAGTCATCGAGGTGCACTGGGTTGCGTTCACGCAGGCCCACGAGTGGGCGCTGAGCGGCAGGATTCGGGATGCCAAGAGCGTAATCGGACTGGTTCGAGCTTTTCACGCACAGGCCGTGCGCGGGGGCCGGGGCGCGGACAATCCGTGACAGGATTCTCGGAAACGGCAGGCGGCACGCGCGTACCGTATTGATGCCGGATGGGGCCGGCATGATAGAACTTAATCCCATGGAAGACAGCAAGCGTCGACCCGCCTCCCATGATCAGGACCCGTTGCCTACGGGGGAACGCAGGCGCCTGAGCCAAGTCGTTCACGATCACAAAGGCAATGCCTCGGTGGTGTGGCATGACGCGCCGGCCGACTACGAGCGTCCGGTGTTCGAGGTCGAAGGCGCCAAGCCGCCCACTCGTCCCACCCAACGCGCCTTGAACACGGGCTCACTGTCCGTCCAGACGGACGACACTCACAATCCCTATACTCGCGTTCCGGAAGCGGGCCGCCAGAGCGGAAGCGGGACCCGCACGGATCTGCGCAAGCTGTCCGCCTGGATCAAGCTGATGCGTCAGCTCGAGGAGAGCAAGCGCGGCGGCGGCAGCTCGGACGAGTAGCCCCGGCTTTACTCGAGCGACACGGGCTCGATGCGGGGCCGGCCGGTGCATACGATCAACGCACCCTGGCGTTGAGGCTCAGGCGGTCCGTTCGATGTGCGCCACCTTGCGCGCATTCGTCAACCGGTAAAATCGGCGCAATTCCGCCAACACTTCGCCCTGCGATCCCCCGCGCGTCTCGCGCAGGGTCTGCTCGAGCCGCCGGCAGAACTTCTGTGCATAGCGGCTGGCCTCGCGGTACAGATCCTCGCGGCCCGCCGCAAGACGTGGGTCGATCCGCGTCCGCTCGAACAGCAGGCGCAGCAACTCGGCGGGAAAGCGCTCGGGGAACTGGCGGCGCATGAGCCAGTAGCTGGCGACGTACTTGTCAACCTCCGCCTGCATCTCCAGCTCGAGCAGCGATACGGGCTTGTCGTGCCCCGCGTTCCAGGCCAGATACAGAAAATGGCTGACGCCCTCGAGCGCGGTCCAGTAATCCGCCACATTCCCATCGTGCAGCCTCTCCATGGGATCGGTGCGTTTCAGGCGCTCGAGCAAATCGGGATCCAGATACAGCGACAGAGCGATCTCGCCATCGCCGCCCTCCTCGTGCTGGGCAACGATGAGTTGCTCGTCCGTCGAACTGCCTTGCGCGGTCTGCGGCAGGCGCTCCCGGTCCGTTACGAGAAAATCGTATACATCGTGCGCGATGCTGACATCGTAGATATCGCCGATGAGATCCTGGAGTTGCTTCAGGATCATGCGGGTCAATGTGCGAAGGCGGTGCCGGCGGATGAGGCCGGATCGACACCCAGGCGCTTGAGGAGGCCGTAGCAGCGGCGGCTACCGGTCTTCAGCCAGATCTCATACAGCCTGAGGATGTCCTTGTCGGTGTGGGAATACGAGGTCTCGCTCACATCGTTGAGCGCATCGACCATCGGCTGAAACTTCTGCGCCAATTCGCCAAACACCTGGCCCAGGACGCGGCCTTTACCACGGCACAATGCCTCGGACAGCGTCGCGTACGCGCGTCCGCCCATGGCAATGTGGTAGTCGATG
The DNA here is from genome assembly GCA_050738795.1 of Steroidobacteraceae bacterium. Classification (GTDB taxonomy): domain Bacteria; phylum Pseudomonadota; class Gammaproteobacteria; order Steroidobacterales; family Steroidobacteraceae; genus 13-2-20CM-66-19. Next base: position 42,849 of record JBOIAD010000085.1, on the reverse strand, counting down.
TCGATGAGCTTGCGCGCAAAGCTCTGTGCGAAAAATCCGGCAATGAACAAGGAGACATCACCGAGCCGCTGCAGGCCGCGAATGCGGCCCTCGGTGGTGGGCGCCTCGAGCGCCTCCGACAGCATCACGACGAGCGGTTTGAGGCGGGCACCCTCCGAGGTGCTCTCGTACAGTGCCTCGGAGCGCGCGAATGCGGTCAGCAGATTGACGACATAGTGCTCGGTCTGGTCTTCGACCTCGACCTGTTGTTTCTCCAGCGCGCCGTGCAGCTCGTCCTTGAAGAACTCACGCAGGTTCGCGACCGGCACTACGCGTGTCGAGGGGCGCCCGTTTGGCATGGCTGCAGAGGCCTCCTGAGCTTTCGACTCTCTATAAATAGAACGGCATCCGGCGCCAAAAGTTCACTCCCGTTCGCGTTGCGATTCCGTGATGGGATGCTCCAATTATAGAAACGCGCAGCGGGGGGCTTGGTTTCATGTGACGCATGTGGGACTTGCCGCGACTGGCAGCCCAGGCGCTACACTGCTGACAAGTGGCCAGGGGGTGACGGTGGAAGGAACACGCGGCGCGCAGCCCGGCTTTCTGGGCTTCTCGGGATATCACTGGCTGGTCATCGCCGCGGCGTGGGCCGGCTGGGGATTCGACGTCTTCGATGCGCTGTTGTTCAACTTCGTCGCCCCGAACTGCGTGCCGGTGTTGCTCGGACTGCCGCCGGGAACGGCCGCGGCTCACGCCGCGACGGTTTTCTGGACCGGCGCCATCACATCGATCCTGCTCCTCGGCTGGGCCGCGGGCGGCGTGCTGTTCGGATGGGCCGCCGACCGCATCGGGCGCAAGCGCGCGTTGTTTGCAACGATCGCCCTGTATGCCGCCGGTACCGCGCTGTGCGCGGTTGCCACCAACATCTCGCAGCTCGTGATCTTTCGGGCCCTCGCCAGTCTTGGCATCGGCGGCGAATGGGGAATAGGCGCAGCTCTGGTAGCGGAAACCGTACCGCCGCACCGGCGGGTCGAAGCCGGCGTCATTCTGCAGAGCTCATCGCCGCTGGGACTCGTCCTCGCAAGCGCGGTGAACTATCAGATAGCCGGCGTGTGGTTCGCGGCCAGCCCGCAGACCTCCTGGCGCTACGTGTTCCTTGCGGGACTCGCGCCCGTGCTGCTGGCGCTGCTCGTGAGAGTATTCATACGCGAGAGCGCACAATGGTCGGCGCATTCGGCGCGCGTGCACCCGCCTGCGCCGCGCGAGCTGTTCCGTCCGGAATTGCGAAGGCTGACAATCAGCGGCGTTGCCGTGTCCGTCGTCGCGTTGTTGACCTGGTGGGCCTGCAACGCATTCCTGCCCCTGCTTGGCAGTACGCTGGCCGCCGAGCACGCCGCACATGTCGGCCTGGGACCGGAGGCCGCCCGGCTGCTGGCCGAGTCGTGGAAAGCACGCGCCTCGAACGCATTCAACATCGGTGGCCTGATCGGCTCGTTCGCGGCCATTGCGCTCGCCCGGCTGCTCGGCCGCCGGCCGCTATTCGTGGTCTATTTCCTCTTCTCGGCACTCATGTTGTTTGCGACATTCGGGCTGCAGCTCGCGCCAGCCACACGGCTCGCCATGCTCTTTCTGGTCGGTGCCGGTGTGTATGGCGTGTTCGGCACGTTTCCGTTCTACTTGCCCGAGCTGTTCCCGGCGCGCATACGCGCGACCGGCGCGGGATTCTGCTACAACATCGGCCGCATCCTGGCAGCCGCCGGACCCGTGGTCGTCGGGTTCCTGTCGGCGCGGGCGGGAGGCTCGAGCGCGGTCATCAGCCACACCCTGCTGTGGGTCGGACTGATCCCCTTGGCAGCCGCTCTCAGTGCCAGGTATGTGATCGTCGAGACCCGCGATCTTCCACTGCACCCGTGACGGACCGCGGGAGTGACAGTGGCCGCCGCTCAGGCAGCCAGTTTGTCGGCCAGCTCCAGACAGTCGCCCACGTCAATATCCGCTGCACTGACCGTCGTGGGCCAGGCGAGTCCGGTCCGATTCATCCACGCCGTCCGCAATCCGGACGCACGCGCGGCCTCGACATCCAGCAACGGGTCGTCTCCGACGTAGAGCACCTCATCCGGCAGCAGATGCAAGGCTGCCACCAACTGCTCGAAGCAACGCCGATCGGGCTTCGCGGCCCCGATGCCGCGAGCATTGAGCGATAGCGTGAAAAGCTCGGCCAGCCCAATCCTGCCGAGATCCGCATTGCCGTTGCTGAGCGTCGCGAGCCGGTAGCGGCTGCGCAACCGCTGCAGCCCGGGACGTACATCCTCGAACAGATCGAGCTGATTGCGGGCGGCGAAGAATATCTCGAAGGCACGCTCCGCGACCTCTTCGTCGTAGCCGCACTCGCGCGCATGCTGCGCAAGCGAGGCAATTCGCAGGTACGTGAAGTCGTGTGCGCGGTGCGGCTCCCGCGCCGCGAGCTGCTGGCGCGCGATGCGCAGGTCCTCGAGCGACAACCGCTCGGGAATGCGCGGGCAATGCTCGCGCAACCACTCGAGCCAGCGCTCTTCCGCACGCGCGATCACCGGCTCGACGTGCCAAAGGGTATTATCGAGATCGAAGGCAACGGCGCGGATTCTGTCGTGCATGGCTGTCTGGAGGCTTGGATTCGACGCAATTCTACGCCGCTTTCACCCGGCTCCCCCCGCGAGGAGAAAACATGGCTCAACTGCATCTCATCATCGGGAACAAGAACTATTCCTCCTGGTCGCTGCGTCCCTGGATCCTGATGAAGCGGCTCGGCAGCGAATTCCACGAGACGCTCGTGCCCCTGGACCAGGCGCAATTCAAGGACTACGTCGCCCGGTACGGGCCGAGCGGACGGGTTCCCGTGCTGCTCGACGGCGAGCTGGCGATATGGGATTCGCTCGCAATCTGCGAGTACGTCGCGGAGATCAGCGGTCGCGGCTGGCCGTCTGAGCGCCCGGCGCGTGCCGTTGCGCGGTCCGTGTGCGCCGAGATGCATTCCGGCTTCACGAACCTGCGCACCCAGTGGCCGATGAATGCGCGTGCCCGTAACAGGCGAACCGCAGTGACGCCCGGCCTGCAGGCGGACATCGAGCGCATCGACGAGATCTGGAACGACTGCCGGCGCCGCTTCGGCAGGAACGGCGGTCCGTGGCTGTTCGGGGAGTATACGATTGCGGATGCAATGTACGCGCCGGTCGTGTTGCGCTTCAACACGTACGGCGCCCAGCTCTCGGAGACAGCGCGCGGGTATGTGGCCACCGCGTTGGAGGACGCCGCTCTGCAGGAGTGGCTGCTGACGTCCAAGAGTGAGGCCTGGAGCCTGGCGAATTCCGAAGTAGGTTGAAGGGTGGCAGCAGGCTGAAGGGTGGCAGCAGGCTGAAGGGTGGCTGCTGAAGCGGCTCATCCCATGACGTCCGCGGGTACAATGCCGGTTTCGTCTTCGATGGAGCCGTCCATGCCCACCTGCATTTGCACGTCGGCCTCGATTCGTATTGTCCCAGCCGTGCTCGCCCTGGTGTTGGCGGGGGTCACCCTGGCAGGCTCAGCGGCCCCACCACAGATGCCTCCACCGCGGACAGCCTCGCCGCAGCCATCCCCGGCCCGTAACGCCACGCCTTCCGAGCTGAAGGCGTTTACCGCCGACGACCTGGTTCGTCTGAAGCGCCTGAAGGATCCCCAGATCTCCCCAGATGGCCGTTATGTAGCGTTCGTCCTGCGCGAAACCGACATGGAGGCGAACAAGGGTCGCACGGATGTCTGGCTCCTCGACCTGACCCAGAAGGAGGCACCGCCGCGCCGTTTGACACAGAGCGAGGCGAGCGACTCCAGCCCACGCTGGGCGCCGGACAGCCACACTCTCTACTTTCTATCGACACGCTCCGGACAATCGCAGGTGTGGAGATTGTCGCTGTTGGGAGGAGAAGCGGCACGGGTCACGGATTACCCGCTCGATATTGGCACGCTGAAAGTCTCGCCGACGGGCAACTACATAGCGATCACCATGAACGTGTTGCCTGACTGCGCCGACCTTCGCTGTACGAAGGATGAGCTCGGCGCGCGCGCGAAGAGCAAAGCCACCGGACAGCTCTACGACCACTTGTTCATTCGCCACTGGGACACGTGGAGCCACGGCACACGCTCACACCTCTTCAGCGCGCGAATCAATGCGGACGGCAAGGCGGACACGCCTGTGGATCTGTCGAAATCACTCGACGCGGACGTACCCTCGAAACCCTTCGGTGGTGACGAGGAATTCGCGTTCAGTCCCGACGGGGCCACGCTCGTCTTCGCGGCGCGCATCGCGGGTCGTACGGAGCCGTGGTCCACCAACTTCGATCTGTTCCAGGTTCCGGTGGACCGGGCGACGCAGCCGGCGAACCTGACAGCCGCGAATCCGGCCGCGGACACGCAGCCGGTTTTCCTCAAGAACGGCGATCTGGCTTATCTGGCGACGGACCGTCCCGGGTTCGAGGCGGACCGCTTCCACATCGTCGTGCGGGATGCGCGCACCGGAGTGGCAAGGCCGCTAACTCAATCCTGGGACCGCTCCGTCTTGCGGCTCGGCGTCACGCCGGACCGGCGCAGGCTCCTGGCGACCGCGGAGGATGTCGGCCAGTCGGCACTGTTCTGGATCGACACATCAAGCGGTACGGCGCACAGGATTGTCGCCACCGGCGAGGTGAGCGACTTTGCCGCTACGAAGGATTCGATCGTGTTTGCCTGGGCAAACCTCGGCGCGCCCGCGGATCTGCACACCGTACCGGTGAGCGGCGGTACCCCGCGGCGGCTGACCAGGGTCAACGACGAGCTGCTGGGCAGGCGCCGCCTCAGCGGGTTCGAGCAGTTCAGCTTCAAAGGCTGGCACGATGAGACCGTCTACGGCTACGTGATGAAGCCGTACGGGTTCGAGACCGGCAAGCGCTATCCCATCGCCTTCCTGGTCCATGGCGGGCCGCAGGGCAGCATGCAGAACATCTGGCATTACCGTTGGAATGCGCAGGCCTTCGCCGGCGGCGGCTACGGCGTCGTCATGATCGACTTTCATGGCTCGAGCGGCTATGGCCAGGCGTTCACCGATTCGATCAGCCGTGACTGGGGCGGCAAGCCGCTGGAGGATCTGCGCAAGGGCCTGGCCGCGGCCACCGGCCGCTATGCATGGCTCGACGGCGAGCGGGCCTGCGCGCTCGGCGGCTCGTATGGCGGCTACATGATGAACTGGATCGAAGGCAACTGGCCCGACCGTTTCCGCTGCATCGTCAACCACGACGGTGTGTTCGACCAGCGCATGATGTATTACTCGACGGAAGAGCTGTGGTTCATGGAGTGGGAGAACGGCGGGCCGCAATACGAGAATCCGCAGGGCTACGAGCAATTCAATCCCGTGAATCTCGTCTCGAAGTGGCACACGCCGATGCTGATCGTGCACGGCGAGCGCGACTTCCGTATCCCCTACACACAAGGAATCGCCGCGTTTACCGCACTGCAGCGGCGCGGGATCGAGAGCCGGCTGCTATTGTTTCCCGATGAGAATCACTGGGTGCTGAAGCCGGCCAACAGCGTGATGTGGTATCAGAACGTGCTGGGCTGGCTCGACGCGCATCTCAAGCAGTGAGCCTGCGGGTGCCCGGGTCCGTGGCGAAAATGGCCCGCGGCCTGCCACCCCCGTGTTGGAGCCTGCGCGACCGCGCTCAATCGTTCGGCGAGGAGGACTCGCCTCCCTGGGCCTCTTTCGACTGCTTGCGGAACCGGTAGAAAGGCTCGTCCCGGTGCCCGCGAGCCAGGTGCCCGGGCTTGTCGAAGGCGATCTCGGCTGTGGCGTATTCCTCGGGCCCGAGCTCGGCGCGGGACTCGATCTGCGCCATGCCTCCCGCGGCGACCGATATGCCGTGGCAGGTCTTGGACTCGTTGGCGCCGACGAAATGCCCTTGCGCTTTTTTCCACCGCAGGCTGCAGCCCTTGGACGAGTGGACATCCTGTGTCATGAGACTCTTGAACAGGTCGGGATTGAGCTGCCCGTTGCGCCAGCGATGCGGCTCGGAAAGGGCGAAGTCGGTCTGCACGATGTCTTTCTTGACGACGGCGAACACCATGACTTTCTGTGCCATTACGCGCCGCGGATCCTCCGCCGCCGTCTCCTGCACGTAGAAAACATTGTCGCCGATCATCGGCGCATCGACGGGAACGATGTCGAGGGCCAGCGCCTCATGAGGCGGCATGATGCCATGCTGCGCGTCGGCCTGGGCCTGGGCGACGTTGTCGTAGTGCCCCGGAAGCATCTGCAGGAGTTCCTGTAACTGGTCATCAGGCGAGGGCTCCTTGCTCGCGCAGCCGGCGGCGACGAGCGCGGCAAGCACGACACAGCAGCGCGCCAGCACGCAACCGGCCCCGTGGATTCCATCACCCATAGAACGCCCGCCACTCCGCCCGGTAGGACGATCCCAACCCCAAGATCTTCTCCAGCAGCTCATCGTACGCGACTCCGGCGGCGCGCGCGGATTCGGCGAAATCCTCCGCCGCCTCCAGGTTGGGATTGGCGTTCGCCTCCAGGACGTACACCTGCCCATCGGGCTTCACTCTGAAGTCCATGCGCGCATAGCCGGACAGGCCCAGAGTACGGTAAATGCGCCGTGAAAGCTTATCGAGGCTCGCGAGGACGGTGGGCGGCAGATCCTCCGCCGCCCGGGTCGTGATGCCGTACTTCGCCTGGTAGCCCTTGTCCCACTTCACCTTGCGCGTCGCGATGGCGGCGAGCGAGTCCGGCAGGGAGCCGAAAACCATCTCCCACACGGGCAGGCGCGTCAGGCGCTCGTTGCCCAGCACGCCGACATACAGCTCGCGCCCCTCGATGAACTCCTCGACCAGCGCATCGGAGCCCACCTGTTCGTGCACGAAGGCGATGCGCTCCTTGAGCTTCGCGATATCCTCCACGACCGATGCCTGTGCAATGCCCAGCGAGGCATCCTCGACAGTGGATTTCACGAACAGCGGAAAGCGAAGCTTGCGCGGCACGTGGATGCGCGCGCCCCGCCGGAACACGGCAAACTGAGGTGTCGGAATCCTGTGGAACGCCAGCAGCTGCTTGCACAGGGATTTGTCGCGTGACAGCAGAAGCCCGCGGGGATTGCAGCCGGTGTACGGCTGGCGCATGAGCTCGAGGAAAGCGACGACATGCTGGTCATAGGTGACGATGCCGTTGAATTCCTCGAGCAGATTGAAAACGACATCCGGCTTCCAGTCGGCGATGGCGCTGCGCAGCTCGGTCAGACTGTCCAGCACTCCCATGCTGCGGACGTCGTGACCGCTCTTCTGCAGAGTGGTCGTCACGTCGTATTCCGTCCGCCACTCGTCGATTTCCTTGTCCGTATGGCCTTCGAGGTCGGTCGGCGGCACCAGGCTCGCGTGCATGACGACGAGCGTGCGCAATTTTTTCATAAGGGAAGGTGCGGGGTCTCGCCTTGTGCGTACAGACGCGCGATTCGCTCCAGCATCCAGCGTGAGTGGCGAATCGCATCGCGGCGGCTGCCCTGCACGAACAGTTTCAGGGACTCGCTGCGTTCGATGAGCATGCGCAGGATCTGGTGCACGCTGTAACGCTCCATCCCCAGCTCGTGTGCGACCGCGGCGACCAGCGGATTTCTTTGGGCGCGCAACATGGAGGCCGCGCGCATCGCTCCACGCCGCAGCCGCTGCGAGCTGAAGACTTTCTGCAGCAGCTCGTCAGTGAGGCCCCTGCGAAACTGACGGTTGCGGGCGAGCTTGCGGCGATAGTGCTGCGCCAGCGTGCGCGTGTTCAGGTCGAGCGGCTCGATCCGGATCCGGTTGCGTACCGGCGCCCGCTGGCCGCGCACGCTCGAGATCAGTTCCTCGACGGCGCTCAGCTTGTGAAATGCGGGCCATTGCGCGTAGCTGCGCCGCCAGTCGGAATTCGGCTTCAGCCAGACCGCGAACGTTTCCGCGAAATCCTCCGTCGGGTGTGCCTGCGCGTACCACTCTCCCAGATGATGGACGTAGCGGCGGCTGCCCGGGCGTGCCTTGTAACGATGCGGATACTGGAGTGAAGCAGGCCCGAACACCTCGCGCCATCGCTTGCGCCGCCGCAACCGATAGGCGTTGTCGAGCGCATGGCCCGCCTCGTGCCGCAGTATCCGCATGAACCAGCGGGCATTACCGCCCTCGACCTCGCGCATGATGCGGCGCTCAAGCCGCTCCAGGCGCGGATGCGCAAGGTAGAACGGCACGGCGATGCCGGGTACGCCGTCGGGCGAGAACCATTCCTCGGAAAGCCATACGTGCGGTCGGATCTCGATCCCCCGGCTCCCGAGCTCGCAATAGAGCCGCTCGACCCGCCGCTTCAACGGGGAGCGATCAAGGGACAGTTTCAGATCGCAGAAGCGCAAGGACAGCAGTTCCTCGTCCGACAATCGCGTCCACGGCAGCGCCCGGCGGCCTCTCCCGGCATGAGGAGAGCGCCTGGCGGAGGCGGCGCGGCTGGGGGCGGCCTGTGCCAACGGCATCACTGCGAATTCTTTAGTCTTCCGGCGCGCTGTGCGCCGCTGCTCTTGACCTGGGTTCGCGGCTTCGCGCGAGCCCTCAGGAGGAACCGCGCGCAGCGCTTGAAGCTAACTTAGCAAAGTCGCCCGCCGCTGTCTGCGGTCGATCCGCGCAAAAAATCAGCCTGCCAGGGTGAGCAGACTCTGCGTGAGCAGCCGGTCGGCGTAGCTTTCGATCAAGTCCTTCTGGATCAGGCCGTTGCGCCACGAGGAGGGAATCGCGGTGACACCATAATGAGCTCCCGCCAGCTGGCCACAGACAGCCGCGACCACGTCCGAATTTCCCCCGAGATTGACGGCGCACAACACCGCGTCACGATAATTGTCGGTCGAGTCAAACGCCCAGACCGCGGATGCCAGCGCCCCTGCGGCGGTCGCACCCGCGTTGGCCGATGGCTGCAGATACTGTGGCATATCGGCGAGGACGGCGGCTTTGGGCAGTGCCGAGAGCGCAACGTGTAATGCGCGCGCCAACTGCCGACACGCGTCCAGCACCGCTGGCGCCTGGCAGGTTGTCCGGGCGGCGTCCGCAGCCTGCTGGACGGCCGTGTCCAGGGACGAGAAGAAAAACAGGACAGCAGGCGCCACCCGCGACAGCGGCTCGGGATCGAGGTGATTGGGGTCGTGTGAACCGGCGAATACATGACGCCGCCATCGCGACATGGCCAGCGCGCGAGCTGTATGCGCTGTGATACCGACGCAATGGCCCGTGGCCGACAAGTAGCCGTCCTGCTGCCAGCGGCCGTAGCGCGTCATCTGGTCGCGCGCATCGAATCCATTGGTTTCGAGCAAGCTCTCCGCAAGACACAGCGCCATTGCAGTGTCGTCGCTCCAGGCGCCTCGGGGCAGATCGAACGGTCCGCCTCCGAGCATATCCCCGACCGGCGTGAATGAGCCGGGTCTGCGGTACTGGGTCGCGGCGGCGACCGCATCGCCCACGGCAAGTCCAAGGAGGGCGCCCAGAAAGCGCTCGCGCAGGCCGCGCGCAGCGGCCAGAGTCGTCGGATCGAGCAGCGGATCGGGCTCCCAGTCCGATATCGGCACCGAGGGAGCCGCCACCGGCGGCTTGGCTGAGGCTCGAGCGGCGGCCGGTGACTTCGCCGCCGTTGAGGCTCGAGCGGCAACCGGAGTTCGTTTGGCGGCGGTCAGGCGCTCGGCGCCAGCGGCAGGGGGGCGCGCCTGCGGACTCTGCTGCCGCGCATGCCGGCTCCAGCTCCGAACGTAGTTCGTCTGATCATCCGTCTCCGGGACGAACGCCCAGCTCTTCGAGCGCTTGCATAGTTGCCATACGCGATTGAGCTCGACGAGGGCTTCCTCCCCGGGCAGTCCGAGCTCGACCAGCAGACAGCCGACCACCATCCCCGTGCGCCCTATTCCAGCGCGACAGTGGACATAGACTGGCCGGCGCGCCTGCAGTGCGTCCTGGATGCAGGCGAGTATTTCAGTCATTTCCGCGGGCGCGGCAGGCAGCCCGTGATCCTGGATCGGCTTGCTCAGATACTCGATGTTGAATGGCAGATCGGCGTCGTAGCCCGGTACCTCGGCGGGGTGCGTCAGGTCCACAAAGCACTCGATGCCGGCAGCCTGCAGCCGCTGCAGCCGCTGTTTCGTCTTGGCACGCGTCGTGCCGCCTGGGTGCTCCCCCGCCAGCAGCAGGCCCGGCAGCACCCAGTAGCAATTTCGCAGGGGCAGCGGCGGCAATGCGGCGGGAGGCGCGCTCATGAAGGCAATCCGGGCTTGGCTCAGGCCGGAACGGCCAGCGCTTCGAGACGCTCTGCGAGCGCGGCTTCCTCGCGCTCGGTCATCGCGCAGGCGCGCCGCGCATCCAGGCCCGCGAAATCCACTTTGCGCGGATCGGCCAGGTGCTCCAGCTCGACATTGCGTAGGGACGAGAAAATCGCCGCCGTGCGCCCGGGGAAGTCACGCTCCCAGTCCGCCAGCATCTTCTTGATGGCGACGCGCTGCATGTTGTCCTGGGAGCCGCACAGCTTGCAGGGAATGATCGGGAATCCGCGTCCGCGGGCGTAGCGCTCCACCTCCCGCTCGGCAACATAGGCGAGCGGGCGGATGACGATGTGGCGGCGGTCTTCCGAGAGCAGCTTGGGGGCCATGGCCTTCAGCCGGCCGGCGAAGAACAGATTCAGAAACAGTGTCTCCACGATGTCATCGCGATGATGACCGAGAGCAATCTTCGTGATCGCATTCTCGGCTGCGAAGCGGTACAGCGCGCCACGCCGCAGTCGGGAGCACAGCCCGCACATCGTGCGGCCTTCGGGAATGACCCGCTTCACGACGCTGTACGTGTCCTGCTCGATGATCCGGAACTCGACGCCCATGCGCCCGAGATATTCCGGCAGCACGTGCGCGGGAAAGTCCGGCTGCTTCTGGTCGAGGTTGACCGCGATCAGGTTGAACTGCACGGGCGCGCTGCGCTTGAGCGACAGCAGCATGTCCAGAAGCGTGTAGGAGTCCTTGCCGCCCGACACACACACCATGACGCGGTCACCGGGGGCGATCATGCCGAAGTCCTCGATCGCCTTGCCCACGCAACCCCGCAGGTTTGCCTGCAGACGCTGGAAGGTTCTCGAGGATTTCGCTTCGGGCAAGATCACGATGCGCAGAATACCGCCGGCTCTAAGCGGCTGCGCTGCTCTGTGCACTCTCCAGGTACTTCGACTCGACATAACGCACGAAAGACACGGCGGAAAGTGGTTTGCCGGTGGCGGCCTTCAGCAGATCCTGCACCGGCACCTTGGCTCCCAGTCCATGAACATTCGTGCGCAGCCAGCCCAGAAGTCCCCCGTATTCGCCCGCACCAAGCTGCTCGTCCAACTCGGGAACATCCGTCCGTAGAGTCTCGTAGAGCTGCGCGGCGATCACCGCACCCAGGGCATACGAAGGAAAGTAACCGAACGACCCGACGGCCCAGTGGATGTCCTGCAGGCATCCGTCCGCGTCGTTGGTCGGGCGGATTCCCAATCGTTGCTCCATACCAGCGTTCCACGCCTCCGGCAGATCGCGCACTGCGAGCTCACCGCTCAGCAACTGTTTCTCGAGCTCGTAGCGCAGCATGATGTGCAGAGGGTACGTGAGCTCGTCTGCATCCACTCTGATGAGTCCGCGCTTCACCTTCGTCAGGTGCGCGTAGACGTTCTCGATGTCCCACTCCGGACCACTCACACCGAGGTGCTTCACGAGAAGCGGCTGCAGGTAACGCACGAATGGCCGGCTGCGACAAACGATCATGTCGATCAGCAGCGACTGGCTTTCCTCGAGCGCCATGCCCCGATCACGGCCGACCGGCTGATCGCGCCAATCGTGCGGCAGACCGAGGTCGTACATCGCATGCCCCGTCTCGTGAAGCGCTCCCAGCAGTCCGGAGAACGGGTCATTTGGATCCAGCCGGGTCGTGACCCGGATGTCTCCGGGTACGCCTTCCGTGAAAGGGTGCTCGCTCTCGTCCAGGCGGCCGCGCTCGAAGGGAAATCCCATCGTCCGCATGACCTCCAGGATCAGGGCTTTCTGTTTGCCGGGTGGAAACTTGCCGGTCAGCGGCGGCACCGGGCGCGTCTCCTGCAAGGCGATCGATTCGCGGATCAAGGATGGCAGGCGGCGTGACAGCCCCTTGAACATCGCATCGATGTCCGCCGTGGTGATTCCCGGGCTGAACTCATCGACGAGCGCATCGTAGGGGGCGAGATTCAATGCCTGTCCCAGCAGCGCGGCCTTATCGCGCACGAGATGCACGACCTCCTCCAGGTGCGGTGCGAACAGTTCGAATTTGCCTTGCTGGCGGGCCGCGAGCCACCGGGCCTCGGCGCGCGAGGCAGCCTTGGTCAATCTGGAGATCAGCGTGACGGGTGTGGCAATCGCGTGATCGCGCTGGCGACGCATTTCGCGCAGATTCGCCACCTGCCAGTCCACGAGCCCCTGGCTGTTCGCCTGGGCGCGATCCAACAGACGCGTGATGCGCGGAGCGGTCAGCAGGGCGTGGTGCTCGGTCTCGAGCGCAGCGAGCTGCTCCCCGCGTACGTCAGCACTTCCGCGCGGCATCATCACGGCAGCATCCCAACGCAGCAGCGACAAAGCTCCGCGGAAGGCGTATAGGCGTTTGAACTCCTGTTCGAGTTGCTTATAGGGCGGAGCTGACATGATTTGATACTCGGGGTCCCGACTCGCTGGATTGCGGAGCGGGACGAGGTGTAGTTTACCAGCGGGTCACGGCCAAGCTGGCGAGACTTGGGCGCTAATTCAGGAAAAACAACGGCTTGGACTTGGCCAGGGGCGATTGACAGCGTCGCTGGCACCCGAGTCTATTTTACATATTGTTGGCAACCTGCGGAAGGGATTTCCACGCTTGCATCGCACGCTTGCGATCCTGTCCCCACTGGTAACCACCGAGGTCGCCATCCTTTCGCAACACGTTGTGGCACGGAATCAACCACGCCACCTGATTCGCTCCCACGGCGTTGCCCACAGCACGCATTCCTGTCGGGCGTCCGATGGCCTCGGCGACCGCGGTGTACGTCGTACTCTCCCGTCCGCCCAGATCCAGAAGCGCCTGCCAGACCTTCAATTGAAAGTTCGTGCCGGGCACGTTGACCTTCAATGGCGCCTCGCCCCCCAACGGTCCCTCGCCCCCGCCCCAAGCCCAGATCCGCTTCGCAACCGCGAGCGCGTGCTCATCGTCGTGCTGCAATCGAGCTTCCGGCCAGCGTTCTTCGAGCTCGCGTACGGCCGAGCGCTCTTTGCCGGCTTCCACGAAAGCGAGGTGACACACGCCTCGCGCCGTCGTCGCTACCAGCGCTCGCCCGAACGGAGTGTTACTGAAGCCGTAGCGAATCACGGTTCCCAGACCGTGCAATTTGAGCTCTCCGGGAGTCATGGCATCGAGCGACACAATCAGATCATGCAGCCGTCCCGGTCCTGACAGGCCCACCGAATACGCCGCGTCCAGCACTGATGGCTGAGACTTCAGCGCGCCCTTTGCTGCGTTGCCGGTCACGAATGCCAGATACTGTTTTGGCGTCACGCCGGCCCATCGGCGGAACAGCCGGTTGAAGTGAAACTCGGACAGACCGGCGCCCGCGGCGATCTCGGCAAGGCGAGGCTGCTCCGGGTAGTGCTCATCGATAAAACGGATTGCACGGGCGATGCGCGCGAAATCGCGGCTGTCGACGAAACGGTCAGCGGGACGTGCCATGCGGACATGATAAGGAGCCGGTGGCGCCGGGCGACCCGATTCTTGCGCCCGCGGCTGGGGCAACATGAGGCGGTTGGGGGGCATGAGCCGACTGGGGGGCATGAGCCGACCGGGGGGCATGAGCCGGCTGGGGGGCATGAGCCCGTCGGCCACACCGGCGCTCCGGGCCACCCGCCCGGGCATCCGCTACACTGGCGGGCCGATGCAGAAAGAATCCTGGTCCTGGACTACGCAGCATCTGCCGGAGCGCGCGCGCATGGCGCGCTGGGGTCATTTCGGCATCCCGGTGCTGCTTTTCCCGAGTGCGGGTGGGGACTTCGAGGAAATCGAGCGATTTCACCTGATTGCGGCACTGGGCGCCCTGATCGCCGACGGCCGGATCAAGATTTACTCGATCGATGGCGTCGCGGTGCGAGCGTGGCTCGGTAACGCCTCGCCGCAGTATTGCGCGCGTCTGCAGACTCTTCACGACCGGTTTGTCCATGATGAGGTCGTGCCGCGCATCCGGCGGGACTGTCAGAACGAGGCCATCGAGCCCATCGTGGCCGGCGTGTCGCTCGGCGCCTTCGCCGCCATCGCCGCCATCTGCAGGTATCCGCAAGTCTTCCGGGCAGCAGTCGCACTCAGCGGCGCCTACGACCTTGCCAGGCGGCTGCGCGGCGTATCGAGTGAGGAGATTCGAGCCTTCGCGCCCGCTTCCTACCTGTCGCGCCTCGAGGCGCCACGGCTCGAGCAGTTGCGCCGCCGAATGATCGTGCTCGGCAGCGGCGAGGGAGCGTACGAAACGCCCGCTGAGTCACGGCGTCTGACAGCGGCTTTCAAGGCACATGGCGTGCATTGCCGACTGAGCCTCTGGGGAGCGGCGCACGACCACACCTGGACGTCCTGGCGCGAAATGTTGCCGCAATTGCTCGCGGAGCAGCTCTGAGCCCGAAAGCTCACATGAACCGTCCCTGGTGCCAGCATTGCATCAGCGTCGGCCACCTGGCGACCGCGATGCCGATGCCTGCCGAGACGATCAGCAACAGGACCAGAACGAGTCCGATCAGAAAACGGCGCATGGGCGAAACGCGTGCCTCCCGTGATACCCACCGCGTGCCGGCGCGATACGCGGCGGCGACATCATAAACCGGTAAACTCCTCATGAAACTGACCGTGTGTCTGCTGGCATCCGAAGCGGCCCCCTTTTCCAAGACGGGCGGGTTGGCCGATGTCTCTGCCGCGCTGACCAAATACCTGCACGCCTCGGGCCACGACGCGCGATTGTTCACGCCTCTGTACTCCTCCATCGACCGCGGCAGGTTTTCCATGCACGCGGTGGAGGGCCTGCAGAACATCGATATCGCCGTGGGTCCTCACCGGTACACGATGTCGGTCATGGCGGCGCAGATGCCCGGGTCGAGCGCGCCCGTCTTTCTGATCGATTGCCCGGCCCTGTTCGCGCGCAAGACGCTGTACACCGCGGATCCGGACGAGCATCTGCGGTTTCTTGCCTTCACCCGCGCCGTGTTCACCTGCTGCCAGCACCTGAAATGGTCGCCCCGAATCCTGCACTGCAACGACTGGCATACGGCCTTCGGCCCGCTGCTTCTCAAAGCGGCTTACGACTGGGATGTGCTGTTCAAAGACACACGCTCCGTCCTGACGATTCATAACATCGGCTACCAGGGCGTATTCAACGCCGCATCGATCGGGGATCTGGCATTGGGCGCGAGGCGTCACCTGTTGCACCAGGATGACCTGCGAGCGGGCCGTATCAATCCGTTGCGGCACGGCATCCTGTACGCCGATGCCGTCACGACCGTGAGCCCGACCCATGCGCAGGAGATCTGCACCGACCAGTACGGGATGGGCCTGCAGGATTCGCTACGCGCCCGCGGCGGCTCCTTGACCGGCATCCTGAATGGCGTCGACTACGACGAGTGGGACCCGCGAAACGACCGCTATCTGCCCAGGCATTTCGATCCCGCCACCCTGGCGGTCAAAGCACGGCTGAAGCAGGATTTTCTCGCTCGCCTGGATCTCACGGTCGCCGCGAGCACGCCGCTGGCGGGCATCGTGAGCCGCCTGGCTTCGCAAAAGGGGATCGACCTGATGTTCGAATCGCTTCCCCAGGTGCTCGAATGGCGCGACCTTGCGTTCGTGGCACTGGGCAGCGGTGATGCGCAGTACGAGGAATTCCTGACGCGGCTGCAGCAGAATTTTCCGGGACGCGTGCTGTATCGGCAGGGATACGATGACGAGCTCGCGCACTGGATCGAAGCCGCCTGCGACCTGTTCCTGATGCCCTCCCTCTACGAGCCCTGCGGACTCAACCAGATGTACAGCCTGCGCTACGGAACCGTCCCCGTGGTGCGCAGGACCGGCGGCCTGGCCGATTCGGTCGAGCAGTACGATCCCGACACGGGCCGCGGCACCGGGATCGTGTTCAACGACTTCGACTCGGAGGCGCTCGAATGGGGGCTCAATGTGGCACTGGATCTCTACGCGGAGCCGCAGCACTGGGGGCGGCTGGTCCGCAACGGCATGAGCTGCGACTTCTCGTGGCAGCGGCAAGGAGAGTTGTACGTGCGGCTGTATGAGAGGCTGCTGGCGTGAACGGCGGAACCCGCTCGCCATCCGTTGCGCGTGTCGCATTTTGCAGAACGCTGTACCCGCCCCCCGACATCTGCAATCCTTGACTCCCAACCTCCCTTCCGGCGGCCGGCTGCCAACATGAACCGAAGGCTGACCAATCTCCTGACATGCGCACTGGTGCTCACATTCAGTGCGTGCGGCGGAAGCTCTTCCGTTACGCCAAACACACCCCCACCGGGGCCAGGCTCCGTGTCCCCGTCGATCACCACTCAGCCAACCGACCAGAAGGTGACGGTCGGCCAGACAGCCGCGTTCGCGGTGGTCGCGGCGGGCACCAGCCCTTTGACATATCAATGGCAAAAGAACGGGACGCCGGTCTCCGCTGCCACGTCGGCCGCCTACACGACACCCGCCACGACTCTGGGCGACGACGGCTCCATGTTCCTCGTCGTGATCAGCAATTCCGCAGGCACTGTCACGAGCAACACGGTCAGACTCACCGTCAGTCCGAAGCCGGTCACCGGGGCCACGGCCGCCGATGTCGTGACTTTCAAGAATGATGCGGCGCGTACGGGCCAGGCCCTCGCCGAATCGGTGCTCACGCTGTCGAATGTCAACTCGACGGCCTTCGGGCTTCTGCGTGTTCTGCCGGTCGATGGCAAGGTGGACGCCCAGCCTCTGTACCTCTCGCAGCTTGCGATATCGGGCGGCGCCAGTGCGGGCACGCACAATGTGGTGTTCGTGGCCACTGAGCATGATTCCGTATACGCATTCGATGCCGATAGCGGCGCCCCCCTCTGGCACGTATCACTGCTCGCTTCCGGCGAGTCGCTCAGCGACACGCACAGCTGCGACCAGGTCATTCCGGAGATCGGCATCACCTCGACACCGGTGATCGATCGGGCTGCCGGGCCCCACGGCGCACTCTATGTCGTGGCGATGTCGATGGACGGCTCGTCGAACTATCACCAGCGGCTGCATGCGCTGGACGTCACGACCGGAACCGAGATGTTCAACGGGCCGACCGAGATTACGGCAAGCTACCCGAACGCCGGCGGCGCTACGACTTTCGATCCGGGACAATATGCAGAGCGGGCCGCATTGCTGCTCGCGAACGGCCTGATCTATACCTCGTGGACTTCACACTGTGACAAGGCGCCCTACAGCGGCTGGATCATCGCGTTCGACCAGACGACGCTCGCTCGCACCTCGGTCCTGAACGTCGCTCCAAACAGCAGCGGTACGGGCCCCGCGAACCAGGGCCCGGCAATCTGGATGAGCGGCGACGGTCCCGGTGCCGACGCGGCAGGCAACGTCTATCTGCTCACCGGTAATGGGCGTTTCGAAACATCTCAGGACGCCAACGGTTTCCCGGCTCAGGGCGATTACGGCAACTCCTTCGTGAAAATCGCGAACACCGGCGGCACGCTGAGCGTTGCCGATTACTTTGCGATGTCGAACGAGGTATCCGAGTCCCAAAACGACCTGGACCTGGGCTCAGGTGGCGAAATGCTGCTCCCGGACCTGATGGACAGCACGAACACCATCAGGCATCTGGTGGTGGGCGCGGGCAAGGACGGCAACATCTACGTCGTGAATCGCGATGGCATGGGAAAATTCGACGCGACTGCAAATCACATCTGGCAGGAGATTGATGGGGTGGTAGGCGGAGGCATCCGCTCATCGCCGGCTTACTTCAACGGCACTGTGTATTACGGCGATTCCGGGGGAACCTTGAAAGCCTTCGCCGTCAGCAACGCAATGCTCTCGAGCGCGCCCATTTCCGAGTCCGGCAACACGTTCACCTATCCGGGAACCTCTGCCGCGATTTCCGCAAACGGCACAGCCAATGGCATCGTGTGGGCACATGAGAATACGAGCGTGGCGGTGTTGCATGCGTTCGACGCTGCCAACCTTGCGCATGAGCTGTACAACAGCAACCAGGCCGCGGGCTCGCGGGATCAATTCGGGACCGGCAACAAGTTCATCACCCCCGTCATTGCGGATGGCAAGGTGTTCGTGGGAACGACCAGCGCGGTCGCGGTGTTCGGGCTGCTGCCTTGAGGCATGGCTGCAGACCGGTAGCCTACAGGCCATAGGCAGCGCGGTGTGTTGGGTAGAGGGGCTGGTCGGCGAAGACGCATGTCGACCACCCCCTCTACCCAACACACACACTGCGCTTCATCGATGGTGGGAACCGACGACCGGACCGGCTCGGTCTCGAGACCGATCGCCTCGGCATCGTTGGCGCGGCCCACTGAGTCACTGAGTACCTTGGTGCGCGCACACTCCCCCGGCGGCCACCCAAACTCCTCCACTCGTGTCCACCTGAAACTCCTCCACCCCTGAACTGAACGGGCGCCGGTCGGCGCCGGGGGCCAAATTGCGGCGGGACGTTACGCTACCCCCTTTTTTTGCAGGGGGAGCGAGGAGTTGAACGTCTTGAAGTCGCATTTACGGGTGACGATTCGGACCCTGCTGCAAGGTGGGGCCAGTCAGCGCGAGATCGAGCGGGCGACGGGGGTGGATCGCAAGACGATCCGCCGCTACGAGCGGGAGGCAAAATCCCCCGGGGTGGCCACCGGCTGTGAGCCGGGAAAAACCTGGGGTGAGCCGGGTCAAATTCCCCCACGGCCACCGGCTCGGCCCCCGAAGCAGGCCCGCTCGGCCTGTGAAGAGCATCGCGCCTGGATCGAGGCGCAGGTCGAGCTCGGCCGCAACGCCCAGAGCATCTACCAGGATCTGGTGGAGGGCGGCGGCTTCACGCACCGGTACAACTCGGTCAAGCGCTTCGTGCGCACCCTGAAGGTTCGCGAGCCGGAGCGCTTTGACGTGCTCGAAAGCCTGCCGGCGCAGGAGTGCCAGGTTGATTTCGGCCTGGGTGCGCTCACGCGGTACACGAACGGCAAGTACCGCCGGCCGTATCTGTTTGTCATGAGTTTGAAGTACTCGGGCAAGGCGTTCCGTAAAGTGGTATGGAAGGCCGATCAACAGACCTGGGCGCGCTTGCACGAAGAGGCGTTTCGTGTGATGGGTGGCAGCTGCACCTATGTTGTGTTGGACAACTTAAAGCAGGGCGTGATCAAGCCCGACCTGTACGAACCGCAGCTCAACCCGGTGTACGCAGCCCTTCTGGCGCATTACTCATCCGTAGCGGACCCCTGTCGAGTTCGCGACCCAGATCGCAAGGGTGTGGTGGAAAACGCGATCCAACATACGCAGACCACCGCGCTCAAAGGCCGCAAGTTCGACTCGATCGAAGAGCAGAACACGTGGCTTGCGCACTGGGAAGAGCGTTGGGCGGCGCCGCGGATCCACGGACGCAAAAAGCGCCAGGTCCTACAAATGTACTTGGAGGAGAAACCGCACCTCAAGCCATTGCCCGTGCAGTTTTTCCGCTTCTTCCGCCAGGAGACGCGCACCGTGGACGACGCAGGCCTCGTACAGGTGGACTGCTCGTATTACGCCGCGATGCCCGCGCCGCTGTTTAGCGAAGTGGACGTGCGCATCTATGAGCGGGAGATCGAAATCCTCGACGAGCATGGGCAAGTCCTGCGTCGGCACGACAAGACCGAGCCGGGCAAGTACCGGCTTCCTGAGGAAGACCGCATCTTCAATCCCTCCCGCGAGACCGCGCGCCTGATCGGCAAGGTTGCCAAGATCGGACCACACTGCGCGCAGCTGGCGCGCGAGATCTTCGCCCGTCTGGGTCGCCCAGGACAACGCGCGATCTACGGGCTCTCCAATCTCACGCGTCACCACA
The DNA here is from genome assembly GCA_050738795.1 of Steroidobacteraceae bacterium. Classification (GTDB taxonomy): domain Bacteria; phylum Pseudomonadota; class Gammaproteobacteria; order Steroidobacterales; family Steroidobacteraceae; genus 13-2-20CM-66-19. The sequence continues at coordinate 22,763 of JBOIAD010000085.1, read as the reverse complement.
AACGCGAGGATATCGAGAGGGCGTGCGAGCGGGTGCTCACCCTGAGCCGGCCCTCCTACCAAGCCCTGAAGCGCGTCCTGGAGCATCACGCCGCGACTGAAGAGGCGAGCGCTGCCGCCGGCCGCCCCTCGCTACAGCAGTCCGGTCCGGGCATCCGCGCGATCGAAGAATACCAAGCCTTCTGGGAGGAGTACTCCCGGCAATCGCCCACCGATCCCTCACCCACCAACTCCAACCCATAGGAGAGAAGACGATGTCAATGTCGATCCCTGAACTGGAACGGGCGCTACGAGCACTGCGGCTGTCCGGCATGACGGCGACTTTGCAACCCCGCGCGCTGCAAGTCGCTCAAGGCGAGATGGACTTTATCGAGGCGTTCTCCTGGCTTGTGCAGGACGAGCTGGACCGGCGTCGCTCGCGACTACTGGACCGGCGCTTCGCGCTCTCGGGATTGCCCGAGCGTAAGGACCTGAAAGACTTCGACTGGAACTACAACCCGAAGGTACCCAAGCGGGACATCCTGGAACTCGCGACGATGAAGTTCATCGACGAACGAGAAGGTGCCCTGTTCATTGGTTCTCCGGGCCTTGGCAAGAGTTATATTGCGAAGGCGCTGGCGCAACTGGCGGTGCAGCGCGGCTACACGGTGTTCTACCGCGAGGCGCACGTGTTGATGGAGGAAATCAACGAGGCGCGAGAGCTCGGGGAGATCCGCAAATACCGCGCACAGATGAACAGCGCTGAGCTCCTGGTGTTAGATGATCTTTTTTTACGGAAGCTCCCATCAAACGCCGGGGACGAAATTGCCGACGTGTTGATGAGCCGGTATGAGAAGCTTTCGACGATCATCACTTCAAACAGGGTCGTGGAAGACTGGCCGAAGCTCCTGGGAGAGCCGAAGGCTGCAGAAGACCTTCAAACTGGAACGGGTCATGACTGCGGTTACGATAACCGAGCGCACTCACCCACTGTTTGGAAAGAAGCTATTTTTGCTGTCGGAGCGATGTGGTCGAGGAAAGGCCTTTATTTCTGTTGCGTTGCGGGATGGCCGCAGACGCCTCGTACGGCGATCCGCAACTGATCTGGACTCCAAAGGAATACCGTCTCACGCGACATCGCGGATCACGGCAAGATCGCTGCTGCCGTTGGCCCGGCACATTGAATGCTACCTAACGGGCGTCAATCCGGAGGAATTGCATGCCGATAGAACACGAGTCAGATCAGGCTCATCCACGAGGCCCAATCCATCAATTCAACATCCAACCGCCCCTGCATCCGCGGGAAGGCGCGTCACTGGAAGCCCTAGGTCGGCTCGCTCAGGAGATTGCAAGGATCCTGCAGCGCCTTCGCACCGAGGGCCCAAGTCGTGTTGATCACGTCCAGCGAGGAGACTGAGAGAGTCACCACCGCGCACAGGGCCAAGCTGGCTTATATTTACGTACGTCAATCGACAGCGGGCCAAGTTCGCCAGCATCAGGAAAGCACGGAGCTCCAGTATCGTCTGGTAGATCGCGCAGTCACGCTGGGCTGGCCGCGCGAGCGTGTCGCAGTAATCGACGACGATCTGGGAAAGTCCGGTACCTCCAGTGCTGAGCGCTACGGCTTTCAGCGTCTCATCGGTGAGATTGGTCTGGGAAAGGCTGGGCTGGTGTTGAGTCTCGATGCTTCACGGCTGGCTCGTAATAATCGAGATTGGCATCAACTTCTGGAGTTGTGCTCAGTCTTCGGTGTTCTGATAGCCGATGGGGAGCGCCTCTATGAGCCCACGTTGTATCACGATAGGCTGTTACTTGGGTTGTCGGGCATTATGAGCGAGGCTGAGCTGCATCAGTTGCGAATCCGGCTACACCAGGGTGAGCGTCAAAAGGCTGCGCGAGGCGAGTTACGCATGCCGTTACCAGGCGGGTTGGCAAGAGCACGTAGCGGTGAGATCGTTTTGAATCCGGACGAACAGGTACAATCCAGACTCGAGTTCGTCTTCCGCAAGTTCAGTGAGCTACAAAGCGCTCGCGCAGTCATGCTGGAGTTGCATCGGCACGACCTGATGTTACCTGTACGTCCCTTACGGGGACCGGCACCGCATGAGGTCGAATGGGTTCCCGCGACGAGTACTGGCGTCTTACAGATCTTGCACAATCCGGCCTATGCCGGGGCGTATGTCTACGGCCGACATCAATCAGATCCTTTGAGACGTCGAGCTGGGCAAGTGCATTCCTCGATAAGAAAAGTGCCAGTGGACCGATGGCCAGTGTGTCTCAAAGATGCTCACCCGGGCTACATTGGCTGGGAGGAGTTCATGACTAATCAATCTCGCCTCCGAAACAACGCCGCGCGCCACAAACGAGAAAGCAGCGGGGTGGCGCGCAAGGGACAAGCTCTCTTGCAAGGAATCGCCGTCTGTGGTCGATGTGCTCGGCAAATGGGTTTGCATTACTCGGGACCCAAGGGCACCTACCCCGTGTATAAGTGCGAAGGAGATTACAGCATAAATGGCACTCCGCGATGCCAGGAAGTTCGCGCGTTGTCGATCGACGCTGAGGTTGAGAGACTCGTCCTCGAGTCGCTGTCCAAGGATCAGATTGTCGTAGCGGTCGAAGCAGTCAGCGAGTTGGAGTCTCAAGCAAGACTTCTCGACAAGCAGTGGAAACTCAAGTGTGAACGAGCGCGCTACGAGGTCGAACGCTCCCGGCGCCAATACGATGAAGTCGAACCCGAGAACCGGTTGGTCGCACGCTCGCTCGAGCGCGCTTGGGAGAACAAGCTGCGCCTGCAGGAGGCAGTCGAAGAGGAGTATCGTGCGTGGCAGCGTGAGCAGACGGGGCCACTAACAAACAGCGAGAGAACTGAAGTTCTGAAGTTGGCCAAAGACTTCCACCGAGTCTGGCAGCTTGCCAATGCAACTGAGCGCAAGCGGATCATACGATTGGTCATAAAAGATGTGGCGCTCGAGAAGATGACGGATAGCGAGTTGGTGTCGCTACGAATTACGTGGCAAACAGGATGTGTGTCAGAACATCTCGTTCGAAGGCGTGTTCAGTCGTACTCAATCTTCACTTCGACCGACTCGCTGGAGAAGAGAATCAGGCAGCTCGCAAAGACTGGGATGTTCGATCGTGAGATAGCGGAGACCCTCAATAAGGAGCACTTTATCTCGGCCAGAGGCGTTCCTTTCCAAAGCAACAACCTACATCTATTGCGAAAGCGCTTCGGCATCCAAACCGCGAAGATCAACGGTATTGAGAATAATCCCGCGCGCTGGCCGGATGGCACCTACTCGATCCAAGGTGCGGCTGAGGCATTAGGAATTACTACCCAGACGGTCTTCAAATGGCTGCGTAACGGGCGTCTCATTGGACTCCAAAATCGTGCTGGGCAACCATGGAAAGTTCAACTGACAGCTGCGAAAATCCGGGCACTAAAGAGTCAAGTTCGACGTATCAAGCGATCGAAAACGGAGGCATCATGAAATCATCGGCGATGTCGTGGTCGTCACGCCGTTGCTTGATCGCGTGATGCACCGGGGTCACCTGCTTAAGTTCGAGGGCAAGAGCTGGAGACTCAAGGAAGCCGCCGAGCGGCTTGCCAAGCGCGCCCGCAGCGCGTAATCATCCCCGCTCCCGCCGCTGTCAAGTGGGGGAGTTTGACCTGGCCACGGGTGGGGGAGTTTGAGGTGGCCGCCGGGGACACTCCGGCTTATACGAGCAAGCGGCGCGTTCGGTGGCGTCTGCCAGCGGTCTCTGAGGGGGCCTCACTTGCCAACCAGTGCCACGATCTTCGCGCGCGTCTCAGCGAGTTCGGCCGGTGTCACTTTGCCTTTGTGCTTTGCCTTGCGGGCCAGCCAATCCAGGCTCTTGACTTGATCGGCGAGCACGGCGCTGGGACGCTTCCCGCCAATCACAACCTCGAACGGATAACCCTTGATTTGCGTTGTCATCGGACAACACAGCAGCAGGCCGGTCTTGCGATTGTACGCGGCCGGGCCTTATGACCAGGCGATCGATGGCATAGCGCTTGTCAAACAGATCAAGTTTCAGCTTCGCGCGAGCTATATGGTATTGGCGATGGGCGATACCGGGCGCGATGAGCCCGACGATTAGAGCTACGAAGGCCGCTGGCACGCCCTTGAGCAATTCAAAGTAAAATGAGCCTGACATGCAAACTGCTCGTACGACGACGGGGGCAGCGATTTGTGTAGTGTGAAGGCCGTTGATCATTCTCTAATCTTCTCATGTGAGGAGATTGCCGCATACTCGGCGCAGTCCCACGGTCCAGTGAAATTGGAATTCGTGCAGCCGAGCCGTGCACATAACACTTACCCAAGTGACGGTTGGCAATCTCCAGGATGTCAGATCCGGCAGCCATGAGATGCCTACCTATGGCATTACATTTTCCTATTCACCGTGATCGAACTCGGAAGGTGTTTCGGCGTCCCGGCGGTCGAATCGTAAACGTCCAAATGATCGCAGCAACATCCAGAAGCGCCGACCGGGCCTACGTATTTACTACGCTGGGGATCTTCTGAACTGCGCTCGAGATTTGTCCGGCGAAGTCGGTTTCAGACGCCACACGAGCGCCCGCAAGCTGTAATGCCGTGTCCGCCAACGCCACCGTGTGTTCCGCCTGCTGTCTTTGGTCCACTGGGATTAGGATTGGATTCTTCGGGTCGTCGATCACTGCCAATCTGCCTAGTGACCGCCGCTTTGGATTTGGTCACGGCGGCCGCTAGCATTGCGAGTTCTCTGTGAGCATCCACGGCCGCGCCAGCAGCGCTGGATACACACTGCAGCGCGGCAATTCCGCTGCCAAGAGCACCGGTGACTGTGCGATTCGCGCCGGGGCGGAGACCATTTATAGAAGCTCCTCGGCTATAGCTGTACGCGTATGACACTTCGCGTTTATGCGTATCTCTTGGGACGTCAGCGTCCAAACAGATCCGAACAAAGCGCCAAGCTTGGCGTTTGATGATCTTCTACGCTATGCAACGGCTCGGTCCAGGATCAAAAGCCATCATCTTTTCCAAACTCACGGGCAGCTGCAGCCAAGTATTGCTGCCACAGCCGATAGAGTCTCGCCTCATTCTCCTCACGCGTGTGGGTTTTCGGAGCGTATCCCCACGTTGCAGGCATGTATCGCATGAAGCCTTCGACTTCTCGCGGATAGCCAAAGTCGGCATATGCGGACTCCGCCTCTCCAAGCGGATCCTGCAGATCCCCTCTCCGTTCGTAGATCCATGCCATTCGCAGGAAGAGCCATTTGCGCGCTATCTCAGTTGCAGAATGCGCTGGCTCTGTATCGGCTAGTCGCCGAAGCAGGTCTCCTGCCTCGGATATTTCGGACTTCGGCAGCGCGGCTAGCTCAATTTCCACGGGGTCGTCGGAACCTGCTAGCAATCGATCTGTAGCCAAATCGACAACCGTTGAGGTGTCGATTAACAGATGTTCGACGCCCCAGAGCGCCTCTTCCCACGTAAGCAGTACCCGATCCCTGACAAATGTTGACGGAATAGTGGATGAGTTCATGGAACGTTTGGTATCCCGTTGATCGTTCCGCCTGGAACAAATCGCTGATGGCTCAATTGTCCCACATCGTCAACTATGTACTCAAAACGTCCGCTAATACCGTTCAGTTCGCCAGGAATTTGCGTCAGGGTCCGTGTGACACCGTCCCCACCTACAATTGAGAAGTGAGTGCCTGATGTAGCAGCCTCGTCCCGAACGAACGAAGCCGCTCTATGGAACGGATCCGTCTGCAGAGCGTTGCCGACTGGCTTGGCCTCAGTCAGGGCCTTTCCTTCAGAGGTGAGAATCCTTTCCGCAAGCCCCTTCCCTGCGGCTTCAGCGCCCTTTGCGGCTGCACCCTCAGGGCCACCCATCGCCGTGAGAGCCGGTCCGGCGCCTGCCAATGCTGCCTCTAGTGGTGAGCATGCCTTTCCGAGGCAATCGAACAATCCAAACGCGGGTTTGATCAGTAAGTTGAATGCCAGCTTGCTGAACAATCCTTGACCAGGTCTCTGCCCATTTACAATGACTTCGCTCTGAAAGTCGTACAGTTGTCCATCAAGTACGATCTGGCCGGCGACTAGATCGCTCGGTAATAGCCCTTGGGCCACCACGCTGGGCATACTGCCGACGACTGTAACGCCTGCGACACCTGTGCACGCCTCCGGAGCACCCGAACATGGGTTCGCGCCAATGCCCGACTGCGCTGTCGGATTCTGGATCGTCGTGGCGGGTGGAGGCGGTGGTGGGGCTGCAGCAAACAGTCCTCCAAAGAAAAAATCCGAGGCCAGATCTAGGATGGTGACGGCCGCTCCTACCGGATTCGTTGGACCACCGGTCTGCACCACTACAGTATCTAATACCGGGTCATATCCGCTCGGATCCACCGCCGATAGAGGACGGTTTCCCACATAGGCGTAGGGGTTGACGGACTGGCTGTCTGCCAAATCGCTGACAATGGGATCCACGGATAGAAATCGACCCACGTTCGGGTCATACACCCGACCGTTCATGTGGACCAGGCCGATGTTGTCGAGCTGCTCCTGGAACGTGAACCCCCGACGCGTCGCGGCTGATATCGCCGCCCAATCGCCGCTGCTGGGGTTTCCGGCCTGCCAATTGCTCTGGCGACGCAGGCCGAAGGCTCCAAAGCTCTCACGCACCTTGAAGTTGCCTGCGCCGTCCAGCACGGCGTCGGTGCTGCCCAGGTGGTCGGCCATCGCATACTGCGTCGAGGTCGTGTGATCACCATTGCGATATACCACGATCGTCAGGCCAGACGGTGTCGGCACATAGTGTCGATAGTGGGTCGTTGCCGTTGCGGTCCCGCTGACCTTTTCGAGAAGGCCGCCCACGTATTGCGTCAACTCCGTCCCATTCAGGTACGCGGCCGTCTGCTGGTAGCGCTGATGCTCGGGCCCATACAAAAACGCGCTGGAATATACTGTCCCGCCTAGATTGGCCTGCAGCGTCACGGGCAGGTTGTAGGAGGCCCAGGTCTGCGACAGGCCATTGCGCGCGATGGCATTGCCATTATTGTCATAGCAGTACACAAAGGCACCACCTCCCGCATTTCGCAGTGCGTGCGGTTGCGCGGGCAATCCTGTGTAGGTGCACCCGCTCTGAGCGCTCGTGTAGTCATAGGTGTGGGAGCTTGTCCCGACGTCGGAACGGCTGGCGATGTTCCCGGAGGCATCATAGGTGACATCCAGGGTGTGCCCGGTGACACCGGTCAGGGTCGAGAAGTTCAGACGATTGAGGGCATCCGGCGTAAAAGCCTCCGTCAAGCCCTGACTCAGGTCCTGGCGCTGGTTCAGGTTGCCATTGAGGTCCCATTGGTAGGCGAGATTCTGCCGGTTCGTGGCGGAGCCGCTGATGCCGCCCTGGATGCTGGTGATCTCATCCGTCCAGGCCTTGTAAGTCTCGGCGACCGCCACCGCCGCAGTGCCCGCTGTGGCATTGGTCACGCCAAGTGTCTCGCTGGTGGGTGAGGCGTAGTCGTTGACCGCGTTCAGCCTCCACAGCGTAACCGGCGTCGGCTGCGTGATGTCGGTGATCTGCGTGGGAGAGCCTGAGTTGTAGCCGTATTGGATTTTATAGCGGGTCGCTGTGGTGCCCGTTGGGGCAGGGCTCGTCGGATAGGTAATGGTATCGATGGCGCCGATCGAGTTGTACGCAAAATCGTAGCTGTAGGTCGCATCTGCCGGGATCGTGATGGCCCGATCCGAGGGCCGGCCCAGCCCGTCGTACGTCACTGCCTCCGAATAACCGGGTGCGGCAGTGCAATTCGTCGGATTCGTGCCGGTGCCGGTGCATACGGTATGCAGGCTGCCGATTTCGTGCGCCGCTGCGCTCGTGCCCCAGGTCCAAGCACTGTACAGGTCGGGCTCGTTGCGGGAAATCATGCGCCCCAGAGCATCGTAGACAATACCGAAGGATTTGCCGTTCGCATCCGTATACGCCACCAGCTCGTTCAGTGAGTCCCCCTTGAAGTTCCAGGTCCCCTGATCCGGATCGATCGTCTGCGTTTTAAAGCCGCGCAGATTATAGGTCGCTGAAGATAAGGCCCCGCCTGCATCCGTGGTGGCGTTCAGATTGCCGAACGCATCGTAAGCATATTGCGTCAGTCCGCCGGGCGAGGGATCAGTCACGCGCCGCAAATGGCCCACGACGTCATTCACATACGTCATCACATGCAACAGAGGATCTTCGAGCTGCAGCGTGCGGCCGAGATGAGTCCAGATGTACGTTCGGTCAGTCGTACCATTCGCCTGGTGAAGTTGGGCACTGATCAACCGATTGCGCAGATCGTAGGAATTGACCCAATATCCGTTGCCCGATGCGGTGTATGGTTTGTAGTCCAGGTACACCCGGCCGAGCGAGTCGTAGGTTCTCACCTCATTGTTGGTCCATGTCCCCAGCACATGGGTGGACTGATCGTAGCGCGGGCGATTCAGGCCATCATAAAAGATAGAATGCTTGTAATAATTGACTCCCGCGGTGTCATACTCAAATTGACTAATCAGAAAGTGCAAATCGGGCGGACTCCAACATGAGGAAGGACAATACTCATACTGCCACAGGGTATGGGTACCATCCGGACGGTACTCCGTCTTTTTTCTCCCGAAATCGTCGTACGCCAGGCTGATGAGAATGACATTTGGATCTTGAATACTTGTCGGCACGCCAAAGTCATAGTTATAGGTGATCGTAGTGGCCTGACTGAACGTGTTGGCGATTCGCTCAGGCAGCTGACAACGGGAAGTTGAATACGCGTAGTTATATGAGGTCGTGCGTGTCGCAAGGGGCGTGCCATCCCAGTTAAGGCCCGCGGTGGATACTGAGGTGACGTTGCCGCAGCCACTCGGAGCGTACGCCAGCGTGGTGGTCACCGTGAGTGGCGAGTTGCCCGGCTCAATGATCTGCTGAGTGATGCGACACAGGCTATGGGTGCTGTCGGCAGTGAAGCTGTAATGTCGTGTCTGCGTAGTCTGATTCGGTGCTGCACTTTGCACGGAGGTCGTGGTCGGCAGACCCATGCACCCGGCCGCGGGATCGTTCAAAAACGTATTGGTGACGGTCGTCGTCCAGGTCGTCCCGTAAAACGGCGAGCTGGAGTCGTTATCGAGGGTCGAGGTCGTGATAAGGGTGGGATTTCCGTATCCGTCCCCGTAGGTATAGTTCTTCGTAATGACCGTGACACTGTTGCCGCCGTTGAAGGTTGGGGAGGCTTCGTAGTGCGTCTGGGTGGTACCCAGGAGGTATGGAAAATACCGCCTCTCGAACCCGCCGAGGCCTGTGACGGTCTGGGACGCCGGATCACTGGTGAAGGCATCCAGGTAACTCGCCCCGTTTTTGTGCAGTTGGGCCTGGAACTGACCTGTGTTCGGAAACGTTCTGCCAAAAATATCGTATGTCCACAGCGAGTTGCGTGTGTCATAGGTGCCGCGGTCATAGAAGCCCTCGAATCCCCGACCCTGCACCTGCACCCGCGCGCCGTAGTACCAGAGCTGCTCTTGATAGGTGGAGCCGGTGCCATCCGAGGCGGTGAATTGATTGACGACATAGAGGGAGCCCTGGTAGTCCTGCTCGGGAAAGACCGCATCGCTATATTTGTAATAGTTGTTTGCCGAGATCGGGACGTAGGTCGGGCTTTGGTTCATCGTAAGCCCATCGGTGAAGGATGTCGCCAGGTCTGGCGGCGTTGCGCTACCGGCATGCATGACATACTTGATCGCGTTGGCACTATTGCCATCGACGTACGCCAGCTCGGCGAGCGCATCGCCATTTCGATCCAAGGGAAACCAGGCGGTAGAGGTGGGTGCCGAAAGACCGACAGAAGCCGCCGTAGCGAAGTTATCTCCGGTTGATCGCAGCACATACCACGCGTTGCTATGATCGTAGAGCAGGTCCGTGCGCCCGTCGCCGTCCCAATCGATCGGAATTGCAGAATCCGCAAGGGCAGGCCCGCTGGGGGTGAGTGCCACAAAGGCGCCAGCGCAGTTGGAGATATATATCTTGTAGGTCGAGACGATGTCGGTGCATCCGTCTGCGTTCCAGTCCCCGAGGCTTGGAAACGCTTGCGGGGAACCCGTCAGTTGCGTCGTCCTCGCGGCGGAGCCAAAGCCATTTGAATAGAGGATATTCCAGTAAGCGAGCGTGGAGAATCCAGTGTTGATGATGGTCGTCACCAGAATGTCGGCCCGCCCGTCGCCATTAAAATCGGCGCTCGTGAAGGTGCCCGAATTGTTGGCACTGATGGTGCCGGTGCCCGTGAAGGTCCAAATCGACTGGGCGGTGCTGGCGAAGGTGACCGCGCCGGTACCCGAGCTCGTATTTCTGCGAACGAGGACGCTGGTGCCTGAAACAGAAGCCAGGTCCGGGAGACCGTCGCCATCATAGTCGGCAGCAAAGCTTTCCCCGGCGACGGGTACAAGCGTATCAGCACCTGTGCAACTCGCGGTGGGGAGGCTATTGCAGGTCACCACATACCAGTGGCTGCTCTGTGACACCAGAAATTGATTTTGACCTTTCCCTGAGAAGGCGCCCGTAATCAGAATGGGGAAGTTGCCCGTGTCAATGTGGGTGTCGACGGGCGTACCGTAGCCGCTGGAGGTCGCGAACACGACCCACCAATGCAGCGAGCTACCTGAAGTCGTGACGGGATACAACAGATCACTCAAGCCGTCCGCGTTGAGGTCAATGGCGATTGGGGATCCGTTCAGCGCGGAGCTTATCCCTGTCGAGGAGGTAGTTGTTGACCATCCCTTGGCGCCGGCCTGATAGGCAATATTCGTAGCGGGGAAGCAATTGGACGCCGAGCACTCCTGGAGCGTAGTCAGCTGCAAGCGACTACTGACGGCGTTCTGGGTGTAGGTGAGATTGTAGGTCTTGATCACCGTGCCGGCTGCTTGCGCGATCGTGATGGTGTCGAGTTTGTTCGTCTCCTTGACTTCGTACCCGGCGAAATAGGCGGAAGGGGAGTCCTCGGTCCCTGTGCCGAGCCCAGGTCGCGCTGAGTAGCTGAAGGTGACTTTGTAAAAGTTGCCCTGCCCCGTGGAGGTAAACGGATAATCCATTTCGCTGACGTCGGCGGTGCCCGCTACGTATTTGATGCTGATGTAATTGCCGACGCGGTCCCGAATACGCGACACGAGCCATTCGCGGACCGTGCCGCTGCTGCCCGCCATGAACTGCGAGTTCGTGGTTGAGGCGTTTGTTCCATACTCATAGATCAGGCCATTCTTCGTCGTGACCGTGAAGGAGGCTGGCCCGCCCCCGACGGTACCGGAGGCTATAATTTGCGAGAAGGACTCGAGTTCTGTGGCATAGGTGGATCCCGGCTGCCCGTAGCCGATGCTCGAGCTGGTCAGCTTCAGCTGAGTGCCATCCAGACAGAAGCGGTCATTCAGGGTCAGGGTGACGCCGGCCGGCGCACCGTCTTGCGCCCAGGTTTTATTGCACCGGCTGATCGCCGAGAGTCCACCCAGCGTCCAACCTGTGCCCATGACACCGTTGGGACTGCGGCTGCTATAGACCAGCGCAAGCTTTACTTGGAGGGCGCCGATGCCGGGGGGTGTTTGGAGCGGCACCGTGTATGTTGCCGCTCCCGTAGCAGAGACTTCGAAAGCCGCAGGAGTACGTCCGGCAGCTATCGTGGTGGGCAATGCAAGGTTGGCGGTAAAGGCTTGCTGCTGATCGTGTGCCGCGGCAATGGCGCTGGGGTCGGGTGCGATCGGTGTCGTGGATATCGTGGGCAGCGTCGGAATAACCAGCGCCGTTGAAAGGGTCGGCTGGATCGGCTCCACGATCGGGGGATATTCTGGCTCTGCGCTAATACCTCGCGCTGCCGTAAGCAGCGCGCCGATTGTAATCAACGCGTGCACGGCGTAGTGAGCAACTCTGCGGCTTCGGCGACACCTGTTTTGAGTGGACATGATTTCTTAGTTCTCCATTCACGCGCGCGATGGATCGCGAGTGCACTGCGATCGGCAGCGCACGTCCGTTTGCGGGTCTACGGGCAAATCGAAGTGGCTAAGAGGTTCGCCAACCTGGTCGAACCAGGTAGCAATAGAACTTTTTTGATTTCAAGAGGCGCCGGTAAGGCCTCTCGACGCTGTTCTCAATCGGGTCGCGTAACTGCGCACTCTGTGTATCCATGGAGCAATCCTCCCGTCCTGGCTCCGCGCTGATTCCCGTTGCTATTCTTTTGTCGATCCAGTGATTGTCGTTCTTTAAGGATCTTTCAACTCGCGCCGTTGAATATTGCACTGTTGTTTGGGGAGACGTCAACAGGTATTTGACGGTCGCCCGCTATCGAACAAACGAAGCATGCTGTTAGTGCCCGCACTGCTTTGTGCTCCCCATGCTAGGAAGCGCTGGCAAGTATCCGATGTTGCGACGAATTTCACGTGCTCTTCCAGCAGTTCCAAGGCGAGATTACGTTGCGGTATGCGCTGACGTCACTGCTTCCAACGGCTGAGGCAGTGGACTGTTATGCAATGATCAAGGAGGTGGCGTGATCTCAAAGGGTGGGGCGATTCGGGCATGCGCCTTCGCGCGCCCGAATGCCCACCCTTTGAGATCGCGGCGCTCCCTTTGTACGCTCTCTTGGCTCTTGTCAGGTTTGGCTCTGGCTCCCATCCCGCGCGCTCACTGCAGCTTGAACGTCCCGTGCTCATCGAACGGTATCGACTGCAGCAGCCCCTCAGACAGTGAAACCTTTCCCGACAGGTGATAGTCGATCGGGCTGCCCCCCCGCCCCAGCAGCTTGAGCAGCATGCCGGCCATGTTGGCCGACACACTCATGTCGAACTCCGCTTCACCGAGGGCCGGCACGACGAAGCTGGCGCCGGATTGCCCGTGGGCCAGCTCCTGGCCGTCCACCTCCAGGCTGTAGACAAGACCCTTGATGGGCAACGCGCGCTCGTTGGGGTTCTGCACCCGCATCCGGACCTTCAGCTGCTGATGCCACAGATCGCTCTTCAGCAGCTCCACGTTCACGATGGACAGCGCCGGCGGCTGCAGTTTCGGCGCGAACAGCGAGCAGGCGCACAGCGCCGATGCGATGAGGAACGCGAGCGGCCCTCTCATGGGTGCGCGTTACGCCCGGCCGTAGATCTGGTTGAGGAGCAGGCACCGCGCTGCCAGCTCGTGTGTGAGGCTGCCCGCGGGCAGCCGCCAGCTCCAGTTGCCCTGCGCTGTTCCGGGGGTATTCAACCGCGCCTCCGATCCGAGCTTCAGAATGTCCTGCGCGGGAATCACCGCCAGCCGGCCCACCGAGCCGAGAGCTCCCCTGATCAGCGCTTCGGGCATCGCTCCCGGTGTCAGGCGCAGGAAGAATTCCACCCTGCGCAGCGACTCGCCATCCAGGGTCGAGAACCAGCCGAGCGTCGTATCGTTGTCATGCGTGCCCGTGTAGACGACGCTGTCGCGCTCATGCATGTGCGGCAGATGGGGATTGTCGCCAGCGCCGCCGAACGCGAACTGCATGACGCGCATGCCCGGCAGCCTGAACTCCCTGCGCAGTGCTTCGACATCCTCGGTGATGACTCCGAGATCCTCGGCCACGATCGGCAGATCGCCCAGCTCATGGTGCAACAGCCGCATCAGTTCCTCACCCGGTGTGCGGCGCCACTCGCCGCCTCGCGCATCCGGCGCGGCCGCCGGTACGGCCCAGTGAGCGGCCAACGCTCGAAAGTGATCGATGCGCAGAACGTCGACCCGCTCGAGCTGTTGCACGATACGGTCGCGCCACAGCGCGAAGCCCTCGGCACGCACGGCCTGCCAGTCATAGAGCGGATTGCCCCAGAGCTGCCCGGTTTCGGAAAAGTAGTCGGGCGGCACGCCGGATACGGCGGTGGGCCGTCCGTCCGCATCGAGCTGGAACTGGTCGCGATGCACCCAGGTTTCAGCGGAGTCGGGAGCCACATAGAAAGGCAGATCGCCGAGCAGCCGCACCCCGCGTGATTGGGCATGCTCGCGCAGCCGCCGCCACTGCGTCGCGAACGCGAACTGCTCCCTCTTGATGCGTTGGACCTCGGCTGCGAACTGCTCGCCGGCGCGGGCCATCATGTTGGTGTCGCGGTCGCGCAAGGCGGCGGGCCACAGCCACCAGGGCTGTCCGTGGTGAGCCTCGCTCAATGTCTCGAACAGCGCGTAATCGGCCAGCCATGGACCCGAAGCCGCCAGGAACGACTCGTAGTCGGCAGAGTGGGTGTCAGGGAGCTCTTGCGTGTCGACAAACGCATACTGGCCGGCGAAGTCGGAGCGCACCCAGTAGGGCGAGCCGTCGGGTCCGGTGGGGCCGACCGGCAGGATCTGCCAAAGGCTGAAGCCCGCATCGGCCAGCCAGTCGATGAACGCCCGCCCGCCACGCCCCAGCGCGGCCTCAAGGCTGCCCAGGTGCAGCAGAACGCCGGCGCGGCGCCGGTCAAATACGGGCAGTCGCATCAGGCGTTTGCGCGTCGCATGACTCCACCATGCTCCGGCGCCCCGCGGCCAACGGAAATCGGTTGCGACAGGCTGTCGGGCGGCGCAAGGCCCAGGAGCCGGTAGAGATTGACGAGCTGGCGGCGGTACAGCCGGTCGAATTGAGTGACCGCGTCCTGCGGGTTGTAATCGCCGAACCACCAGAACCAGTCGGAGCTCTCGCACAGCGCGAGCTGGCGCTCGGCGGCGCTCCTGGCCGTCGGATCGAGCGAGCCGGAGCGCAACACCGTGTCGAACGCCTCCTTCCCCTCGCACAGCAGATCCCAGGCCCGGTTCTTTTGCTCATCACCCATCCAGGTCGCCAGCGTGCCGTGGACCCAGCTTCCGGCAACGATCCGCGTCAGCGGTGCGGGCTCGAGGCCGCAGGCGAGGCAATTTGACAGGGTGGTCAATTCGAGCAAGGGATGACTGGCCAGGCTCGTGTACAGCGCATGCAGGAAGTAATACCCGTTGAAGGGGTAATGTTCCCATGCGTTTTCGCCATCAAGGGCGATGACCACTGCATGACTCGGCGAGCCATTGTAGCGTTGTGCGAGTTGCGCCAGTTCGCTGACGAGATGATGCGCAGCATCATCTCCATGCCACGTGGCGTACGTGAAGCCGATGAGATCCGACAGCGCATCGTCCCGGAAAAATGTGCTCAGCGCCCCGCCGGGCAAGCGGTAAGGGCGGTTATAGGCCAGCGGATCCTCCGGTGCCTGGGGGTTGCTCGCTGCGAGGCTGCTGCGAAGCACGTTCGTGCTGCTGGCGGCCCAGCGAAACCCGAAGCGATCGAGCAGCTCCAGGGTAGCGCGGCTGATCGCGCCCTCGGAGGGCCAACAGCCCGCCGGCCGTTGGCCGAAAGCGCGTGTGAACACGCGCAAGCCCTCCTCCATATGCCAGGCCGCACGTTCAGCTCCGCCCGCATAGCCGGCATGCTGCGGCAGAACCATCGCCGGAACGGCATCGCGCGCCGCCTGAAAATCAATCAGCAGCGGCACGATCGGGTGCCCATACGGCGTCATCGACAACTCGCATTGGCCCCGCTCGGACAGGCGGCGGAAGCGCGGCACGATCGAGGCGAGCTGTTGCCCGATCAGGGACAGCAACTGGCGGCGCTGCTCCGCAGTGAATCCGCGACCCTGATCCGTCAGCGCGGTCGCAATCGGATTGGAGCGGCGCACGGTCTCGCCCAGCCAGGCGAGGTGATACCACACGGCGAGATCCTGAATGAGCTGGTTCGAGGCATAGGCTACGCGCTCGGTCGTGGCGAGCATTTCCGCAATCGTGGCGAGCTCGAGGTAGGGCCCGAACCGTTCGATCATCTGCTTGCGCTGCGCGCGCAGGCAGGCGCGCATCAGGTCCAGACGCTCGACCGGATCCCGCGGCACGGGCTCCGGGCCCAGCAGCGCCAGCACCGGATCGGGCAGCGGCGTTGCGCTTTCCAGGTGCTCGGTCACCCGCCGGGCAATCTCCTCGAGCTGCTCGATGAGGACCGGCGTGAAATTGACGACCGCGCGGGCGGCCGGAATGGCCTCCAGGTGGGCAGCCATGTCCGTGTAGTCCTTGATCGCGTGCAGGTACGTCCATGGCAATACGTACTGCCCCGTAAGAGCGTCACGGTATTGCGGCTGATGCATGTGCCACAACAGCACAACAGGAAGACGGGCCACAGCGGTCATGGGTGCTGCGTCTGCAAGCTGCGCAGCATGTCGGCTGTAACCAGCACTACGTCTTTTTCAGTGACAAGAAAACGCTTCGCGTCGGCCTCGCGCTGGATGCCGATTTGCATTCCGTTCGGGATTTCGCAGCCTTCGTCGATGATGGCGCCCTGGATCACGCAGGAAGTTCCGATCTCCACGTGCGGAAGGATCACCGAACGCCCGATGATCGAGCGCTCGTCGACGCGCACGTCGGAGAACAACAACGACTGCCGCACCACGGCGCCGGAGATGATGCAGCCGCCGGAGACGACCGAATTGATCGCGGTGCCGCGCCGGCCATCCTCGTCGAGAATGAACTTGGCCGGCGGCTGCTGGACCTGGTAGGTCCAGATGGGCCAATCCTGATCGTAGATGTTGAGCTCCGGCTTGACGTGCACGAGCTCGAGATTGGCATCGTAGTACGCGTCGATCGTTCCGACGTCGCGCCAGTAACTTTGCGCGCGAGTCTTCACGTCCTGGAACGGGTAGGCGAACACCTGCATGTTGTTGGCAATGGCCTTGGGCAGGATGTCCTTGCCGAAGTCGTGCGCGGAGCTCCCGTCGGCCGCATCCTCGGCGAGCAGCTTCTCCAGCAGGCGCGTGTTGAATACGTAGATGCCCATCGAGGCAAGTATCGAGTCGGGCCGGGCGGGCAGCGTGTCGGGCGTTGCCGGCTTTTCGGAGAACCGGGTGACGCGGTTCCATTCCGTGGCGGTTAGCACGCCGAAGTTGCGCGATTCACTTCGCGGCACCTCGACGACGCCAACGGTGATGTCGGCGCCCTTCTCCACGTGGTAGGCAATCATCGGGCCGTAGTCCATCTTGTAGATGTGATCGCCGGCGAGCACGAGCACGTGCTTGGGATGATGCGCGAGAATCAGATCCATGTTCTGGTAGACGGCATCCGAGGTGCCTTGATACCAGAGCGGACCGATCTGCTGCTGTGCCGGAATGACCTCGACGAATTCGCCGAACTCGCCCCGCAGGTAGCTCCAGCCGCACTGCACGTGCTGGATCAGCGACTGGGCCTTGTACTGGGTGAGAATCGAGATCTGGCGGATCCCCGAGTTCACGCAGTTCGACAGCACGAAATCGATGATGCGGAACTTGCCGCCGAACGGCGTCGCAGGCTTGGCCCGATGGGCGGTCAGATCCTTGAGCCGCTCGCCGCGGCCGCCCGCCATGATGACCGCCAGCGTGCCGCCCGTCAGGCGGCTCACGTAGCGTCCGGAAGAGGCTCGCGCGGGCTGTCGGGGCATGACTCGCAGCAGGACTTCTTGGGTTGTGGCGCGGCTACTAAACCTTAGGAATCGCGCCCACGCAAGGGCTTGTCGTGCGCAGTGCGCAACTTTCCCGCGCGTTCACGGAAGAACCGTGGACCCGGTCCATACAGACGGGCGCCGCGCGCTGCAACCACTTCATCCGGCCCGGGCGCTACAACCACTTCATCAGCCCGAGCTCGTGCGGATGGGAGAGAAGCTCGTGCCACGGATAGATTCGGACCTCGGTTGCGAACTGCCCGCATTCCTGCGGCTCCACATCGAGCGCGAATACCGCCGAGCCGTCGGCCTGCTGCTCGCCCGTCGCGTTCAAGGCGCCCCGCCAGATTCCCTCCGGCACGTCGTGGCCGTAAGCGCACAGCGGCGGCGCGCCGAGATCCGCTTCGGGCAGCAGCCGGCGTGCGACGAACTCGACGCGCACGTCGGCGGGCTGCATTCCGTTCAAGCCCGCGGCCACTTTCAGCCGCAGGTGCTCGCCCCGGGGAAGATCGGGCGCGCCATCGGCCAGCAGTCGCAGGCTGACCCTGGGCCACGCCTGGCGCACTCTCTGCTTCCAGTCGGCAAGCTGCCGGGCGCCGGCGAAACCATCCGCGGCCAGCTTGCGGTATTGACGCGCGGCGGGCTGGTAGAGTCCGCGCGTGTAGTCGTAGAGCACGCGATCCATGTTGAACCTCGGGATCACCGTGCTCATCGCGCGCTTGCAGCGCCTGACCCACTCCGGCGAAAACCCGGCTTCCTTGCGATCGTAGTAGAGCGGTACGACTTCCTCTTCGAAGGTGTCGAAGATCATCTCGGCCTCGAACGCATCGCGGCGCTCCGGATCCTGGGCGTTGGCCGGCGGAATGCCCCAGCCGTTGTCCTGCATCCACCCTTCCGCCCACCAGCCATCGAGGATGCTGAGGTTGAGCCGGCCATTGATCGCGGCCTTGATGCCCGAGGTGCCGCTCGCCTCGAGCGGTGCGATGGGGTTGTTGAGCCAGACGTCCACGCCGGATACCAGCCAGCGGGCGAGCTGCAGATCGTAGTCTTCGAGAAAGACGATCCGGCCGAGAAACTCCGGCGCCGTCATGAGCTGCCGGACCTCGCGCAACACCTGTTTGGCGGGCTCGTCGGCCGGATGGGCCTTGCCTGCGAACAGCAGCAGGACCGGGCGCTCGGGGTTGCCGAGGAGCCTGGCCAGCCGCGCGCGGTCTCTGAGCAGCAGCGTTGCCCGCTTATAGGTTGCAAATCGCCGTGCGAAACCGATCGTCAGCACGTCGGGCCGCGTCGGATCCAGGAAGCGCGTCACGTGGCGCAACTGTGCGGGGCTCAGCCCCTTGCGCGCGTACTCGCGCTGCAGCCGTTCGCGCACGCTGGCGAGCATCCGCGTTTTCACCGATTGTGAG
Source organism: Steroidobacteraceae bacterium (assembly GCA_050738795.1). Lineage (GTDB taxonomy): Bacteria > Pseudomonadota > Gammaproteobacteria > Steroidobacterales > Steroidobacteraceae > 13-2-20CM-66-19. Next base: position 3,927 of record JBOIAD010000085.1, on the reverse strand, counting down.
ATGGCCCAGTAGCGGTCGTCCGCGACCCGCTCGAGCGAATCCCAGAAAGACAGGTCGCGCAGGCGTTCCCGCCAGCCGCGCCCCAGCTCCTGGTCGAAGAAGTCCGCCCACGTCTGATGCAGAAAGGTCGGAACGTGGACACCGTTCGTCACGAAGCCGATCGGATTCTCCTCGGGGCGGATTTCCGGCCACTGATCGGCGACCAGCCGCGAGGTGACCGCGGCATGGATGCGGCTGACGGCATTCACGTTGCGGGTGGCATTGAGCGCCAGCCGTGTCATGTTGAAGAGCCCGGGCACGGAAGGGGAGCGCCCGAGATCGAGGAAGCGCTCGAGGGTGATGCCGAGCTCCCGAATGAAATCGCCGAAGTGCGAAATGATCAGATCGTGGGAGAACGCGTCGTGACCGGCCGCGACCGGCGTGTGAGTCGTGAACACACAATCGGCGGCCACCGCCTCGAGCGCAACGTTGTAGGGCAGGCCCTCGCTCAGGCGCTCGCGCAGCAACTCCAGGATCAGAAATGCGGCGTGCCCCTCGTTCAAATGCCAAACCGCCGGTGCCACGCCCAGCGCGCGCAGGGCGCGAGTTCCGCCAATACCCAGGATCATCTCCTGCCGGATGCGTGTGGACTCGTCGCCACCGTACAGGCGGTGAGTGATGTCGCGATCCGATGGGGCATTTTCCGGGCAGTTGGTGTCGAGCAGGTAGACGGGAATGCGGCCCACCTGGGCCTTCCACAGCCGCGCCAGCACGTCGCGGCCGGCGATCCGCACCACGACCTGCACCCACTCTCCATCAGGTTTTCGCGCCGGCTCCACGGGCAGATCGCGAGGATCGCGCTCGGCGTACTCGGCGTGCTGCATGCCGTCGTTATCGACCGTCTGGGTGAAATAGCCCTGCTCGTATAACAGTCCAACGGCAACGAAATTCGCGCGGGCGTCGCTGGCGGCCTTACAGTAGTCCCCTGCCAGCACGCCCAGTCCGCCCGAATAGATCTGGAAGCTTTCGTGGAAGCCGTATTCGGCGCAGAAGTACGCCACCAGGGGCGCATCGGCTGTCGGCGAAGCAGCCGAGAGATACGCATCCAGCGTTTCGAGTGCCTGGGTATACCGGCCCAGGTACACCGAATCCTGGGCGGCGGCATCCAGCGTGCCCTGGCTGACACAGCGCAGCATGAGCCGGGGATTTCCGCCGGTCTGCTTCCACAGCTCCGGATCCAGATCCTCGAACAGTGCGCGGGCGGGCCGATGCCAGCTGAAGAACATGTTGCCGGTCAGCTCCGGCAGCCGGCGCAGGCTGCCCGGAAGCACGGGTGTGACCTCAAGTAGCGGGTTTCGCATCAGTCTTTCGGGGGCCGTCTGCAAAAACGCGCAGTCTAAGGCACCCCGGGAAATCGCGCATGCCCCCACGGGTGGGCGCCGCGCGACAAGCCGTTGTGTACGGTCGATAGTATTGGTTGTAAATCTATATTAGTAAGATCACAGTATTGGCCTATGGACGATAGCAGCGCGCGCAAGTTCCAGAAAGATCTCAATTCGGGACTCGTGGCACTCGTTCTTCTGGGGGTGCTCGCGCAGAGCGCCGAGGATCTGTACGGCTATGAAATTGCCAAGCGGTTGCAGAGAGCGAGCGAAGGCGAGGCGGTGTTCAAGGAAGGAACCGTCTATCCCGTGCTGCGAGCGCTCAGCGCCGGTGGGCTGCTCACGAGCCGGATCGTCCCCTCGTACGCCGGTCCGCCACGGCGCTATTACCGAATCACCGACGAGGGCCGTGCCGTCCTGCGGCAATGGAGCGGCCTATGGCGCCAGACCCGGGACTTCGTCGACCGCTTCATCGAAGGAGTACAGCCATGAATCGCCCCGCCCCTCGCTCGATCGAGGAATACCTCAAACAACTTCGTGCTGCGCTGGAGGGGGCGGACCGCGCGCTCATCCAGGACGCTCTCTACGATTCCGAGGAATACCTGCGAGCCGAGATCGCTGCACACCCGCAGAAGTCGGAAGCGGATGTGCTGGAGCTGATTGCCACGACCTACGGCGCGCCGGATGAAGTGGCCGCCGCCTATCGCGACACCGAGGCAAAGGTGAAGGCGGCATTGCGGCCCTTGGCGCCCAAGGCGGCCGAATCGCCTAATGCCATCCGGCGGTTCTTCGGCATCTACTCCGACCCCCGGGCCTACACGTCCCTGTTCTACATGCTGCTCACGCTGGCCACCGGGATCGTCTATTTCGTGTTTGTCGTCACCGGCTTATCGCTGTCTGCCGGTCTTGCCGTGTTGATCGTCGGCGTACCGTTCTTCCTGGCGTTCATCGGCATCGCCCGTGTCATCTCTCTCGGGGAGGGGCGTCTCCTCGAGGCGATCACCGGCGAGCGCATGCCGCGCCGTCCTGTTCACCCGGGAGCGCCGGCCGGTTGGTGGGCGCGCATCGTTGAAATGCTCAAGGACGTGCGGACGTGGACGACACTTGCCTACCTGCTGCTGATGCTGCCGCTGGGGATTCTGTACTTCGTCATTGCCACGGTGGGAATTGCGCTTGGCGGCGGACTGATTGCCACCCCTTTCGTCGCGATCGCTCAACACATAGGGTGGCTCATCAACGACGGCATGCCCATTACGATCCACCCCGGCTGGCTCGCCGCGCCTCCGGGATTGCTGCTCGCGGTCGCCTTGGGGGTCGTGATCCTCACGATCCTGATGCACGCCGCGCGAGGAATTGGCCGGGGGCAAGTGGCTCTCGCCAGGGCATTGCTGGTCAAGCCCGGGACATGATGCGCGCGCTTCGATCTGCGGACACTCACGGTAAGATCACCGCATGCGCTATCTACGTCTCGCGGCCCTGGCTGCCGGCTTCGCCACGGGGATTTCGGGAGCTGCCGGCTCGCCGGCTGCCGCTGAGAGTCCCGTCGCCCCCCGGCACGCGCAGGCCTGTCTTCCCACGGGTAACGGGTATCTGCGCGCGCACATCCGGGGCGCAATGCGGCTCGATATCGACTTGCACAATTCCGAATTGGAGTGCGAGGGCGGCCCGCGCCCCGACGGCAGTGGGATCCGCGTCAGTTTCGCGGGCCCCTTGCGCTCCGACGGCCGGCGGCTGCGAATGGTGTTTGGCGTAGGCGCGGCCGCCGAAGGCCGCCCGGGACGCGCGCTGCCGACCAATCTGACCGTGATCTTCGAAGGCGAGCAGCGGCTTTTTGCCACGCGCGGAGACGACAAATGCACGGTGGACGAGCTCACCCAGGAGAGGCTGGGCGCGCTGGGCGGACCGCGCCGCTCGTACCGCGTCATTGCGCGCGGCTTCTGTATTGCACCCGTGAACGATCTGCATGCGCGTGAGGACATCTTCATCAGCAGTTTCGATTTCGCCGGCAGCGTGACCTTCGAGGACCGCGAAGAGGATCGCCGGCAGTGAATTCGTGGGTGGCCGCGGCGTGGGTGGCCGCAACCTGCGCGGCCACGTCTCAGGCGGCAGTGCCGGTGTATGGCTATGAAGTCGTGCATGTCTACCCTCATGACATACACGCCTTCACAGAGGGGCTGTTCTACCTCAACGGAGTTCTGTACGAGAGCACGGGTCTGGAGCGCCAGTCCACCATTCGCAAGGTGCGGCTGGAAACCGGCGAGGTGATCCAGAAGATCGACGTGGATCCGCAATATTTCGGCGAGGGAATCGTCAATTGGCGGCGCCACCTGATCAGCCTCACCTGGAAATCACATGTTGGATTCGTCTATGACCTGTCCACGCTCAGGCTGCAACGGCGGTTCGGCTATGCGGGGGAAGGCTGGGCGCTGACGCAGGATGGCAGGCGCTTGATCATGAGTGACGGGACGGCGCAGTTGCGCTTCCTGGATCCCGCCACGTTGCAGGAGACCGGCCACCTGTCCGTAACCTATGAAGGTCACCCAGTTGTGAACCTGAACGAGCTGGA
>JBOIAD010000084.1:0-18915 GCA_050738795.1 Steroidobacteraceae bacterium | reverse complement strand
GCGTGACGATCGCGGATGTCTACATCGTGCCGCAGATGTACAACGCCCGGCGGTTCAAGTGCGACGTGGAGCCCTATCCGACGCTTCGCGGCATCTGCGCTCATCTCGAGACGCTGCCGGCATTCGCCAAGGCCACGCCGGAAGCGCAGCCTGACGCGATTTAGTCGGTAACCGCGCGCCGCGTGGCAGCCTCCAAGAAGTCCTCTATTGAGGCGATGCATTGCTGCGCGCGAATTGTGGTTTGTTCTACGCCCAGATAATATTAGTACCGTACAAATAGACACAGCGTGACTCGTTCGGATGGCCGACAATGACAAGGGAGCGGCAGCTGGGCCGATACATCCGACGGCCGATCAAGTCGTAGAGGCGTATCTGCGGCAGATGCGCAAGGATGCGCGGCGCGGAACGGATTTCGACGCCGTCGCCTTGGGATTGCTGATGCTGTTTCTGTCGGACGACATCATGCGATCGGTGGCCAAACGGCTGGAGCCGTACGCGATTTCAGAGAAGAAGCTCGATGTCTTGCTGCTCTTCACCGCCCGGGAATCGCACGGCACAATCGCGGATCCGCCGACGCCGACGAGCATCGCGGAATATATGAATGTCACGCGTGCTTCGGCGACAGGCGTGCTCGATTGGCTTGAAACCCGAGGATTGATCGGCCGAAAAGATCATCCGACAGACCGGCGCAGCATTCAGACGGAGATCACGCCAAAGGGCCGCGAGCTCGTCGCGAGAGTCCTGCCTACGTTTTCATCGGCTTGCGCGGATCTTGCCGCCGGTCTCACGCAGCGTGACCGCGCCGATTTGCAGCGCCTGCTGGGGAAAGTATGGAATCGTATCAAGCGGGTTGAGCCGCACTGAAAGACCTGCAGGCGCAACGCGGCGCGTTGGCTTGGCGCCCATCCCCATCCCCCGTCCCCGACCCCGTCCCCGAGTTCGACTTCGACATGGGCAACTTGATTTCCGGGTTCTCCAGCCGCTATTATTCGTCTACCATACTATCTGTCTTACGTATTAGCTGGCTCTGGCGTGGCCAAGTGCAGCCTTGAGGGCGTGGAACAGACCCAGGGGATCAAGACATGCAAGCAACGACTGACGCTTCTGTTTCAAGGCCAAAACACCCGCAGGACAAGCTAGACGCGAAGCGCGCCGGCCCGTACACGGGCGCTGAATACCTCGAGAGTCTCGATGACGGCCGCGAGGTTTGGATCTATGGCAAGCGTGTCAAGAACGTCGCGGCCCACCCTGCCTTCCGGAACAGTGCCCGCATGACCGCCCGGGTTTACGACGCTTTACACGATCCCGCGCGCCACGAGCTCATGACGATTCCGATGGATAACGGGTGTGGAATCCGCACACATCGATTCTTCCAGGCTCCCCACTCAGTTGAAGAGCAGGTCGCATCGCGAGATGCCATCGCCGAGTGGGCACGAATCACTTATGGCTGGATGGGGCGCACGCCGGATTATAAAGCCGCATGGATCGGTACGCTCGCCGCCAACAGCGGCCTATACGGGGAGTACCAGCCCAACGCCAACCATTGGTACGACATTTCTCGTGAACGCGTTCCCTACATCAACCACGCGATTGTGCATCCACCCGTCGACCGCCAGCTTCCCGCCGAGCAGAGCGACGTCTTCATTCGCGTCGAAAAGGAAACCGACCAGGGTCTTATCATCAGCGGCGCAAAAGTCGTCGCGACCGGCGCTGCGTTGACCCAATACAGCTTCATCGCGCACTACGGTGTAGTTCACAATCAAAAGCAATTCTCCCCAATCTTCATCGTTCCGCAAAACGCGCCCGGGGTTAAGCTCATCTGCCGCGGCTCGTACGAGCTCGCCGCGGGGACGCTCTCGAGCCCGTTCGACTCACCGCTGTCGAGCCGGCTCGATGAGAACGATTCGATTCTGATTTTGGACAAAGTGCTGGTCCCCTGGGAAAATGTCCTGATGTATGGAGTTGAGATGTCGAATCAGTTCATTTCCCAATCAGGGTTCCTGGGCAGGACCCTGCTTCACGGCTGCACCCGTCTTGCCGTCAAGATGGATTTCATTGCCGGTTTGTTCTTGAAGGCCGTCGAAATAACAGGCACGAAGGATTTCCGAGGAGTTCAGGCAGCGGTCGGCGAGGTTATCGGGCTGCGCCACGTGATGTGGGGCCTGTCGGACGCCATGGCTAGAAGCGCGGATCCCTGGTGCGAGAACTACGTTCTGCCAAACGTTGAAGCGGCGCTTGGTTATCGCACAATTGCCGCCGACGCATACTCTCGTGTAAGGAATCTGATCGCGAAGACCGTTGCAAGCGGGCTGATTTATCTGCCCTCGAGCGCGAAGGACTTCGACGAGCCGGCGCTGCGCGGGTATCTGGACAAGTATGTGCGCGGCTCCCATGGGATCGGGTCCGTGGAGCGCGTTAAAACGCTGAAGCTACTTTGGGATGCGATTGGCAGCGAATTCGCATCGCGCCACGATCTCTACGAGCTCAACTATTCAGGAAGCTACGAGCAACAGCGAGTAGATCCTCTGCTCGTGGCGAACGCAACGGGACGGTCCGACAAGCTGCGGGCCTTCGCGGAGAGCTGCATGGCCGAATATGACCTTCACGGTTGGGTCGTTTCCGACCTGATTAACCCCACCGATATCTCGGTGCTCGATCGCCAATGATGTCCGTGCGGATCGGGTTAAAAATTACGGCGGATTCAACCAAGCGCGCCGATGCGGGGGCCCGTGCGGTGTCGACCATAAGCATACGGGCCGATAGTGAAGTCGATACGAAGGCGTTCCGACGGGCACTAGGTCGCTTTGGTACGGGCGTGACCGTGCTGACTACACGCGGCGGCACCGAAGTGCGCGGGATGACTGCCAACGCGTTCATGTCAGGATCACTGCATCCTCCGCTGGTCATCGTCTCGATCGACCGCAATGCGAGACTGCATCATCACGTCGCGGATACACGGTTGCTGGGGATCAGCATCTTGAGCGCGAGCCAGGAAGCGTATAGTCGGCACTTTGCGGGCCAAGTGCGCGAAGATCTGCGGCCTGAGTTTGAGTTTATCTGTGGTATTCCAGTTCTCGCGAACGCGTTGGCGACGATTGCCACTGAAGTGTACGCATCGTACCCTTGTGGCGACCACACGCTATTTGTAGCCCGCGTTCGCCATGTCGCATTTCGCGAAGGCTCTCCACTGCTGTATTTCACAGGTGCTTACGGCTCGCTCGCCCCGGTCCTGAAAGAAGGCAAGCCGTGCGCCGGCGGCTGGGATCTGTATCAGGCGCCGTGGTGGTAGCGGTGCGCGGGCGCTGTACCCAACTGGGCCGGTGGAGCACGCGCTCAAGCTCGCTGATCGTTTTGTGCCAGCGTATCAATAGTTGAACTGGACGGATACGCTGTAGATCCGTGGCGCCCCGATTGCGCCGATGTTGTTGCAGCCGTCGCATGGGTTCGCGCCAGCGGGAAAGAAATTCGGAAAGTATTCGGTCCAATACCTGGCGCCAAACAGGTTGGTTGCGCGCAACGCCACTTGCCATGTGTGGTTTTCAGATCCAATGGCAAGCCGCGCATTACCGATCCAGTAGGGCGGCTCTTTACTCCCTCGTGTATTGGGAAGATCCCACCACATGGCGTCGGTATAGGACGTATCGAGATTGGTCTCGAGCTGCAATCCGCGCAGGATAGACCGGGAGTAACTCAGATTCAGGGCCGCAGTGACTTCGGGAGCGTTGGGAATGGTCTTGCCGTCGATCGACTCCCCGAATGAGGTGGCCTGCTTCCACTTCGCATTCAGATATCCGCCGCTGATCGCTACAGACAAATCACCCAGGGGATGCCAGGTGCCGCTCGTCTCGATGCCATACGTCCGCGAATCACCGATGTTCGCCGTAAGGGTTACCAGCCCACCCTGATCGGCTATGTACTGGTTCGTCTGAAACTGGTGATTACTGTTGTCGATATAAAATGCAGCGACCTCGTATTCCAACTGGCGATTGTCCGTCTCACCTTTGCTGCCGATCTCGTAACTGGTCGCCTTTTCTGAACGATACGGAAGTGGCGCCGTCGAAACCGTATTCACGGCACCCGGCTCCTCCCCCTTGGCGATATTCGCGTACACCTGGCTTCCATGAGGCAGCGCATAGGAGAGTGAAATCTTGGGCAGTGCCGCCTTGGAAGTCATACTGCCCGTTTGATCGGGCAGCCCACCGGCTTCAACGAACACGTTGGCCCTGAAACGGGTCTCGGTGAGACGCAGACCCGTCTCGAGCGTGAATGCCCCAAAGTGGTAGTTCGCCGTCCCGAACACCGCGGTGTCCGTTCTCCTGGTCTCAAAGTCGTTGACCACCATCGGCAGTTCCGGCGGCGGGTAATTCGATACACCATTGCGATTCAACAGGACATTCCGAATGCTCGCTCCATATAAACCAACCAACCAGTCAAACTTGCCGTCGGAAGGCGAGGTCAGGCGCAGTTCCTGCGTCATGACGACGGTGGGCCTGATTCCCGGCAACGTGAACAGGCTCTGGCCCGGCATATCCGGAGGCGTGAACGATATATCCACATCCTGGGTCGTCGCCGCTCGCGCGTACGATGTGATGGAAGTCAGCTTGTCGGAGCTTAGCTCGCCGTTCAACTCAAGGACCGCGCCCAGGGTGGAGCGCCGATTGAAGGTTGCCTTGAATAGCGGATCGTCGTAGGTGAAACCGATGACACCCGGAACCGCACTGTATTCGTCGCCCCCGTTTCTTATTACCGAGTGGCGCATGGTGAGCAGCGCCTCGAAGGCGTCGTTCGGTCTATATAAGAGTGCGGCACGGATTCCATAGTCCGTCAAGGGATTTCCATCGATGCCCAGCGCGCTATTGGTGATGTAACCATCACCCTTGACGTGATATGCCGAGACTCGCAGGCCGAGCTTGTCGGCGACCAGTGGCACATTTTGCGCGGCGAATAGATTGAGCTGGTTGAAGCGACTCCATTCGACCGAGCTTTGGCCGTCCCAATTGAACTCGGGTTTCCTGCTCACGTAGCGAACCAGACCGCCGATACTGCTTCCACCGTAAAGTGTACCTTGCGGACCCTTCAAGATTTCCACGCTCTCGAGATCTTCCAGGCGCATCGTCTGATCCGTGAAATTCGGCGCATTGTCAATGCTGAATCCCACGCCTAGAACGTCTCCATACGCTCCCACGCCCCGTATGACCACGTCGGTCGTCAAATCCTGCCGCATATTGAGCTGCAAATTCGAAGTCTGCCGCCCCAGATCCTCGATCGTCTGGATTCCCCTGCGTTGCAGGTCGGAGGTGGCGATGGCGGTGATCGATTCCGGAATGTCGATGACGCGTTCACTGCGCTTACGAGCCGTGACAACGACTTCCTGCAGCGTCTGTGAATCTTCGGTTGGCTGCGCCTCGGACGACTTCTGGTTGTCAGCGGCCTGCTGGGCGGCGGCCACGCCGCAGCGCATACAGAAAGCCGCCATGCCAAGCATGAACATCGAGCGACATGCCCCGCGGAGCCTTTCCGAGCGCATGCTCCCCTTGGATGGTGCGCACCGCTTACTACTCTGATCTACGACTTGCATTTCGGCTCCTCCACCAGCGCTCGCCACTGCCTCTCATCGATCCGGGGCAACTGAAATTGATCATCCGTGCGCGCATACCAGCCCGCCCCGTGCATTCGTCCGACGAGATGCAGTTTTGGGGTGTCGATGTAGCATTTGGACCGATCAAGCACCGCCTCATCGGCCACATGCATCGCGAGAATGCGGCCGACGATGATCGACCGCGCTATTCCGATCTCGAGCGTGACAATTCGCTGGCATTCAAGTGCGACGGGGCTGGCTGCGATTCTGGGCACCTGCACCTTCGTACCCGGGAGGGTCTCCAGTGTCGCTTCATCGAGCTCGTTGACTTCGGGCCCGAAGTCAATCGCCGTGATGTTCATTGCCCTGACGAGAGACTCCGGCACGAGATTCACGACGAACTCTCCCGTCCGATGGATGTTGCTGGCTGTGTCTTTCGGGTTACCTGCCCGGCTTCCCACTCCTATGCAGATGACGGGTGGGTCGCCTGAAACCGCGTTGAAAAATGAAAACGGGGCGCAGTTCAGTTTCCCGTCGACGTTGCGACTCACAACCCACGCAATCGGACGCGGCACCACGGTGGCGGTCACGAGCTTGTTTCTTTCTTCGGCGCTCAGCCTGTCAAGATCAAACAGCACTCTTTCTACTTCGCAAGCCGGTCGGCGTTGGAACGCAGCGCGGCCCATCAGCATAGGGCGCGCGCGGGAATCGAGGTCAGGCCCTACTTCAACGGCGCGGCGGTTCTTACCTTTTCATTTGCGAATTGCCGATCACTCGCCTTGCAGCGGCACTTGCCGATCTGGTGAAGCTCGATCACATTCCCGGCCGGGTCCCGAAAGAAGAGTTGCTTGAGCTCGGGGGAGGCGACGTTATCGAGTATCCAGTAAGGAACCTTTAGCCGAATGAGCTCTTGCTCCGCCTTCAGTACGTCGGCGACCGCCAATGCCACGTGATTTGACACGGGGTCCTGATCCGGGGAGGTTGCATAGCGGGAGGGAGTAGATCCCTCGCGGCCCAGCAAGTGAATCTGGGTGTCGTTGGGAAGGTCCAGGAAGAAGCCCGGGAGGCCAGGAATGTTCCAGCGTCCCGCATCGGTAGCGAGGCCCATTACATTCCTGTAGAACTCACCGGTTTTTTCCACGAGATCCGGCGGCACGATGACGGCGTGATGATGGAGTTCGAGAATTTCGAGTGCCATGTCACTGCCCCTTCGGAAGTGCGGCGTGCCTGCAACCGGGCGGCGCCAACTAATCATCTTTGCATTATACGGAGTACAGACTATCGGTATGACGGATTATATGTATGACGTAGTAGATTGTCACGCTTTTCCACACGCTCCAAATCGTGGCCTATTACGCAGGAATGAGTTGCGAGGCGGTCTGCCGCCACAGACTGTCGGCTAACCGCCCTTGAGCTTCGCGGCGACGCGCTGATACGCCTCGCGAAACGGGATTCCTTCGTCGACCACCAGCCGGTTGGCTTCCTCCGCCGCATGGATGGCGGGATCGAGCGCGATGCGCTCCGGCCGGAACCTCATCGCGTCGATCGCGGGCGGCAGGATGTCGAGCGTCTGCAGGGCAAGATCGATGCTGCGCAACAAAGGGGATTTCAACAGTTGCAGGTCCCGCTGATAGCCGGACGGCAGTTTCGCGCAAATGCCCAGCGCCTCCGTCAGGCAACCCAGCGCGCTCGCCGATCGGCCGCGGATCAGCTCGAAGACATCGGGATTGCGCTTCTGCGGCATGATCGATGAGCCGGTGGTGAAGGCGTCCGGCAATTGCAGGAAGCCGAACTCCTGCGTGCAGTACAACAGCACATCCGCGGCGAAGCGGCTCAGATCCTGCACCAGCAGCGCGATCTCGAACAGCAGCTGGGCCTCGGCCTTTCCGCGGGAGAGCTGCACGGCCGTGACCGGCTCGTGGATGACCGGGAAACCGAGCTTGGCCCGCGTGGCGTTCCGGTCGATCGGGAGTCCGGGCGCGCCGTAACCGGCCGCCGAGCCGAGCGGGCTCTTGCCCACCCGGCGTAGCACCTGCCGCAGGCCTTGCGCGTCGTCACGGATCTCGGCCGCGAACCCGCCGGCCCACGCCGGCACGGAGCTCGGCATCGCCTGCTGCATGTGGGTGTAACCGGGCAGAGGCGTGCCCGATTCCCGGGCGGCGAGCCGCCCGAGGGCCTTGGCGACCCGCAGTGCTCCCGTACTCAACTCTGCGATCGCCTCGCGCAGGTAAAGCCGGATCGCGGTGAGCACCTGATCGTTGCGCGAGCGCCCCAGATGCACGCGGCCACCGGCCGCACCGATGCGCTCCGTAAGCCGCCTCTCCAGCGCGGTCTGCCCGTCCTCATCCGCAATATCAACGTGCCACAGCCCCCGGGCATGCTCATCGGCGAGCGCCATGAGGCCGGAGCGGATGGCCTGCAGATCCTGTTCCGATAACAGACTCTGTGCGTGGAGCATCTCGACATGCGCAATCGAGGCTTGCACATCGTAGCGCACCAGACGCTCATCCAACGCATGGTCCTCGCCGGCGGTGTAGTGCAACACGCGATCATCCAACGGAGCGCCCTTGTCCCACAATCGAGTCATGGCAAAGTCAGCCGCCGCCCTGCACGGTCTGCTGCTCGGCAGGCGTGAGCGCATGGATGTCGGCCACGATCAGCGTGCCCGTGCCCTCGTTCGTGAAGACCTCGCCGAGTATTCCCTCTTGAGACTTGTACGATACGACGTGCACGCGGCGCACTCCGCCACGAATGGCATCTTCGATGGCTTTGGCCTTGGGCAGCATGCCCTCCACGAGACGTCCTTCCTCCCTCAGCCGCTTGAGGCCGCGCAGGTCGGTGTAGGAGATCAGCGAGCCTGGATCCTCGACGCGCTCCAGGATGCCCGGCGCGCCCGTGCAGAGAATGAGCTTTTCGGCGCCGAGCGCCGCACCGATCGCCGCGGCGACCGTGTCGGCGTTGATATTGAGCAGCACGCCCGTCTCGTCGGCCGACAGCGGGCTGACGACCGGCATCAGGCTGTTGTCGAGCAATTTACGGATCACCGTCGGATCGATGCCATCGATGTCCCCGACGAAGCCGTAATCGACGGTCTCGCCGCTCGAACCGATCTTCACCGGCGCGCGCTTGTGTGCGCGCACGAGTCCGGCATCCACGCCGCTGATTCCGACCGCATCGATGTTGAGGTCCCGGCACATTCCCAGAATGCGGGTGTTGATGAGGCCGTTGAGCACCATCGCCGTCACGTCGATCGACTTTTGATCGGTGATGCGGCGGCCTTCCACCATGCGCGTCGGCACGCCGAGCGCCTCCGACAGGTCCGTGAGCTGCGGGCCGCCGCCGTGCACCATGACCACGCGGACGCCGAAGTAGTGCAGGATCGCGATCTGCTCTATCAGGACGCGTGTCGCTTCGGGATCGCCGAACACGCCGCCGCCCGCCTTCACCACGAAGGTCTTGCCCTTGTACATGCGGATATAGGGGGCGGCACTCTTCAGCGCGCGGATGGCGAGTGTCTGCTCGCCGCGATGCATGATCATGTGGTTTTCTCCTGCGCAGGCGTTCGCCCGCTCAACGTCGATCCGCAAGGATGCGCCGGATCATCTGTGCGAGGCGTGCCCGCACCTTCAGGTCCCCCTGAGCATTCGATGGAGCACGGCCATCTGCACCACGAGGCGGTTGAATGCCTCGCGCTGCACGATACTGCGCGATCCGTCCAGCACCTCGTCGGCGACGGCGGTATTGCGCCTGACCGGCAGGCAATGCATGAGGCGGCAATCCGCCGACGCTTGTGCAAACCAGTCGTTCCTGACACACCATTGTGTAAGCTCGCCGCGCAGCGCTGCATCACCTTGCGCATCTCCGTAGCAACTCGTCGCGCCCCATTCCTTCGCGTAGACGATGTGGGCACCCGCGAGCGCATCGGCACGGTTCGCCGTTTCGCGTACCGATCCGCCGGAGTGCGCCGCGGCCCAGCGCGCCTTGTGCATGATGTCGGCCGGCAATGCAAAACCGTCTGGCCGCAGCACGACCACTTCCATGCCACGCATCGCGGCCATATGGACCGCAGCGGCGGGCACCGCTAACGGCAGGGCGCGCGGGTGGTACACCCAGGAGAGAACGAACCGGCCATGCCTGGGCACCCCCAGATCATCCATCGTCTTCCAGTCCGCGAGCGCCTGGCAGGGATGGTTGGCGGCGGATTCCAGGTTGATGAGGGGCTTGTCCACGAGCTCCGCCATGGCCTTGAAGCTGGTCTCGGCCAGATCGTTGACGAGATCCTTGCCCTCGGCGAAGGCGCGGATGCCGAGTGCATCGCAATAGGAGGCCAGCACCGGAATGCCCTCGCGCACATGCTCGGCCGCGACGCCATTCATGACTGCACCCAGCCGGGTCTCGAGCTGCCAGGTACCCTGCCCCGGCGTGATGACGAACGAGCTGCCGCCGAGTCGCGCCATGCCGGACTGGAACGAGGCCAGCGTGCGCAGTGACGGATTGAAGAATACGAGCCCCAGGACTTTGCCGGCCAGCGCTTGGGGCTCCGGGCGGGTCTCGAGACGCCGTGCAAGCTCCAGCAGCGCGCTGATCTCTTCGCGTTCGAAATCGGCGAGGTCGAGGAACCGCCTCATGGGGGCAGGTTGCCCAATGCGTCGCGCAGCATATCCACGTGCTCTTCCTCGAGGATGAACGGCGGCAGCAGCCTCAGGATGCCCGGGTCCGTGGCAGTGCCTGCGAGGATCCCGCACTCCAGCAGCTCGGCCTGAATCTGCTTCGCCGGCCGCGTCGTCCTGAGCCCGATCAGGAACCCCGCGCCCTGGTGACCCGTCACCGGTCCGACCGTGCAGGTTTCCCGGATGTAGCCGCTGACTCGACGCACGCGCTCCAGAAGATCCTCGGACTCGATGGCCTCGATGACCGCTTCCATGACGGCACAGGCCATTGGGCCGCCCCCAAACGTCGTGCCCAGCAGCTCCAGCTTGAGGGCCGCCGACACTTTTGCGGTGGCCAGCAAGGCTGCGCACGGAAAACCATTTCCCAGGGCCTTGGCCGTCGTGATCATGTCCGGCATCACGCCGTAGAGATTCGCGGCAAACGGCTCCCCGACCCGGCCAACTCCGCACTGCACTTCATCGAATATCAGCACCGCGCCGACTTCATCACAGCGGTGGCGCAGCGCGTCGAGGAATTCCTGGCCCAGATCGACCGCCCCTGCGAGACCCTGCACGGGCTCCACGATGACGGCGGCTGTCTTGTCCGTGACCTGCCGGGCAATCTCCGCGGCGTCGCGGCGCGGGATGAAACTGACATCGAAGGGTGTGCGCGGGAAGCTGTACCATTTGTGTTGCGCACCCCAGGTCAAGGCGCCTGCGGCGGCGGTGCGGCCGTGAAAGCTCCCTTCGATCGCCGCGACATGCGCCCGTGAGGTCATGCGGAATGCGAGCTTCAGCGCGTTCTCATTGGCTTCCGCCCCGCTGTTGACGAAAAAGACGCTGCTGAACGGCAGCTTCGAGAAGCGCACCAGGCGCTCGGCCGCACGCAGCCGAACCTGCATCGGCACGGCATTCGTCTGGAAGTTGCACGACTGAGCCTGATCGGTCAGCGCGCGTGTAAAGCCGGGATGCCCGTAGCCGAGTGCGGCCACGGCGTGCCCGCCATAGAGGTCGAGAACCCGCTCGCCGCGGCTGTTCCTGAGCCAGACGCCCTGCGCCGAAACCACTTCGAGGGGATATTGCGCAAAGACAGGCGCCAGGAAGTCGTGCATTGCCGCGGCCGGGCGGTTGGCTGAAGGGGGTGGGCTCATGATCGCTCGTCAGGTCCACCCGGGAGCGGGCGCCAGGAGACCCGAAGTCTCGGGAAAGCCGAGCATCCGGTTCATCCATTGCAGTGCACCGCCCGCGGCACCCTTGTTGAGATTGTCGATGACGCACATGGCAGCGACGGTACGTCCATTGGCGACGGCAGACAGATGCGCGAAGTTGCTCGTCACCACCTCCTTTACGCGAGGAGCCCTCTCGCTCACGCGTACGAAGGGAGCGCCTGCGTAAAATTCGCGCAGCATCGCCAAAATGGCGGGCGTCTCGAGCGGTGACTTCAGGGCGGCTTGCACGGTTACGTGTATCCCACGAGCGTAGGGACCAGAGTGAGGCACGAACGCGAAGTCCGCATCGACCCCCGAGGCTGCCCGGGCACACGCTGCAACCTCGGGCGCATGCCGATGCGAAAGCGCGTTGTACGCATACAGATCGCCGTGCCGCAGCGGATGATGCGTTCCCTCGATCGGCTTGCGTCCCGCACCCGTACTCCCGGTAATGCCGGTAACAAACAATGTGGGAGAGGTCAGTCCGAGCTTGAGTAACGGCACACTGGCAAGCAAGGTCGCAGTCGCGAAGCAACCCGGATGAGCTACATGCGGCGTGTCGAGGCTCTGAAGATGCTCGGGCACTGCGCAAGTGAACTCTGCAATGCGCTGCGGAGCACCATGCGCGTGCCCGTAGACAGTCTCGTAGGCTTGCGCCGAGGCGTAGCGGAAGTCCGCAGAGATATCCACTACCCGGGGCCGTGTTCCCGCGCGTGCCGCAACCTTCAGGAGCGAGTCGATCAGCGCGGCCGAGACGCCGTGCGGCGCGGCTGAAAAGACTGCGGAATGGGGTGCCGCGGCGAGCAACTCTTCGACCTCGGATTGCGCTTTGAAGCGCACATCCGTGTAGGCGGCAGTCAGGTGGGGGAACGACTTCACCACGCTCTCGCCAGGCTGGCTGTCGGACATCGCCGCGGCGAGCTCCAATTGCGGGTGACCCGCAATGAGGCGCAGCAGCTCGCCGGCAACATAGCCGGTACCCCCCAGAACGATGGCGGGGATTCTGTGGCTCACTAAGCTGCCTCGATACCCACCGCAGCGATTACACGGTCGCCGAGCGATGCTCCGTCGGTGATGGCGTTGAAGGCGGACACCCCGAGCTGCTGGGTGATGATTTCGACACCGACCTGGTTGTCCGTCGCCGGTCCCGTCACGACACAAGGCTCGATGCCGAACCGCTCGCGTAGCAGCTTTACGCCACCCCACGCGGCAACTGGATCATTCGCCGACAAAATCACGCCCGTCAGCGCGGCACGGATGTCGGGGCACTCGAGAATGGCGTCCACTCCGTATGTGCCCAGGATTCCGTCCCCCAGCTCGAAGACGACCGCGTCGGGCTTTCCAGCAGTGAGCTCCGTCAACATGGTGCGGGTAAGGGCCGGTCCATTGGACTTGGTCGTGGATACCACGCCCAGGTCCGTGAATATCATCGAGCGTCGTGCGCCGGCGTCTTCCATGGCCAGGATGTCGCGCCGCAGCGAGACTCCAGTAGCCTTGAACGCATCGATCACGAGCCCGCGATGGCGCATGCGAGTGATGACAGCGCAAGCTGCGGCAGTCTTGCCCGCTTCCATGCAGGTTCCGGCGAGCGCCACGACGGGCACTCCACGCGTATCCAGCTTTGCCTCGAAATCGAGCCGTTTGTGGCCCACGCGCGCGGGTACGCCGATGCGCTCGCCCAGGTAGGGAAAATGCAGCACGCCCCCGATGACACGGCAGTCGAATGGTTTGCCCTTTTCGGGATTCGCCGAATCGCAGATCCCGAGGACGCCGCCGATGTTGAGCATCTGGATGATGTCGCCCGTCTGCACGGACGAGGGCACGTGCCCGGAGTATCCGAACAGCGCCTTGCGGTGGCCCAGCGCGCCCACCACGATGTCGCCTTTGCCTACTTTGGCCATGCGGCCGCTGGTCAGCTCGAGCGTGTTGTATGTCGATTTGTTGGTCAGGACCTCGACGGCGACGACCACACCTTCTTCCGCAGGGATCTGCGCTGATACCCGCACCTCATGCGACAGCCCGCACGCCTGGGTCACGGAGGCTACCTTGTCGACAACGATACTTCTCATCCCGCCAACCATGCTCAAGCGTCCTTGGCGCGCTCGCCGGCACGGCGCGCGAACACACCTGTCAACGAGACGATCTTGGAGAAGCCCAAAGCATCGGTCGCCGTCCATTCCCCGACGGCCTCGCCGTATACACCCTTGGACGCCGCCATCAGAGAGTAGGGAGACTCAACACCTTCGATGAACAGATTTCCGGGCCGGAACAGCACGTGGACATCGCCGGTCACGCGCTCCTGCGAGGATTGCAGGAGCGCTTCGATGTCGCGGCAGACGGGGTCGAGCAGTTGTCCCTCGTGTACCAGGTCTCCATACGGCTGGGCAACGAGCTCTTTGATCCTCTGCTGGCGTCCCGTCAGTACGAGCTTCTCGAGCTCGCGGTGCGCGATGAGAAGCGTCTCGGCGGCAGGGGCCTCGAAAGCGACCCGGCCCTTCGTCCCGATGATGGTATCGCCCAGATGAATGCCGCGGCCGATGCCGAACGGGGCCGCAATGGACTCGAGCGCCTCGATGATCTCGACCGGCGGGAGAGCCTTGCCGTCCAGCGCGACCGGCCGGCCGCGCTGGAACGAAATGACGTGGCGCGCGGGCGAACGCGGTTTCGTGAACGCATCGCGCGTGAGCACCCAGGCATCATCGGGGATGCTTCCTGTGGACGTCAGAGTCTCCTTGCCACCGATCGTGACGCCCCACAGGCCGCGATTGATGGAATAGGCCGCGCCAGAGGGCGGAACGGGCAGCCCGTGCTGCTGCAGATAGTCGAGCTCGTCCTGGCGCTTGAACGCCTGGTCGCGCACCGGCGCAAGCACTTCCAGATCCGGTGCGAGCGTCCGCAAAGCAACCTCGAATCGGACCTGATCGTTGCCGGCAGCCGTGCAGCCGTGAGCGATCATGTTGGTACCGAGCTTCCTTGCCATGCGGGCGATCGTCTGCGCCTGCATGACACGTTCCGCTCCGACGCACAGCGGATATAACTGTCCGCGCTTCACATTGCCCATGATCAGGAAGCGCAGCACCTGTTCGAAATAGTCCGCACGGGCATCGACCTGATGGTGCTGCACCGCGCCCAGGGCCCGGGCGCGCTCCGCCAGGGTACGGGCGGCCGCGCTGTCGATGCCGCCCGTATCGACGGTCACCGTGATCACGGGCCGGCCCGTGTTCTGCGCGACCCACGGCACCAGAAAGGACGTGTCGAGCCCACCGGAGTAAGCGAGGACAATGGGCTTTGTGCCCGCGTGAGCGGCAATTTCAGGCATGATTCTCTAGACCCGGAAGAAGGAATGCAGCCGACCGAGCAGCTCGTCCTGCGCGCGCGCATTCGCGGTAGCGATGAATATCGTGTCGTCCCCGGAAATCGTGCCGGCGACCTCGGGCCATTCGGCCTTGTCGATGGCGACCGCAACGCTCTGAGCGGCGCCAATCGTGGTCCGCACCACCGTGATGGATGGCCCGGCTCGCCGCATTCCGCGCACGAACTGCGCGAGCATTCCGAAGTCCCCGTTGGCGCGGGTGACCTCATCGGGCGGAAGAATGTAGCGGCCGCTCGCCTTGAGCACTCCGAGATCGCGCAAGTCGCGGCTCACGGACGACTGCGTCACCTCGTGACCCTGCTTTCTCAACAGGCGCACGAGATCCTCCTGCTTGCGGATCAGGCCGTCACGCAGGAGCTGCATGATCGCGTTGCGACGCTCGAGTTGCTGGGTATCGGTCAGCACGTGGCAGCCGGGCGCATAAAGTTGCAGATATTGTGCATAATCATGCACGAGGGGTCAAGGGCCCCGCGTGCGGTACCATTGCCCCAAGCTTGGGGGAGAAGGGGACCGACCATGCCGCGGCCAGTTGTGATGCTCGCTCATCTGTCCTGGCTGACAGGATGCGCACTGCTGTTCCTGTCGGCCCCCTGCATGGCGGCAGCCGGCTCGCTGGATACGGTCACCTCGAGGGACGCGAGCGCGGGTCTGCGCGCTGCCCTCGAACAGGGCGTGGACAAGGCGATCAAGCAGCTTGGAGCGCCGAACGGCTTCCTCGCGAACCCGAAGTACACGATCCCCTTGCCGCCGGCGCTGGAGAAGGCCGACCGCGCGCTGCGGATGATCGGCATGTCCGGCGACACGGAAAAACTCAAGGCCGCGATGAATCACGCCGCGGAGGCCGCAGTCGCGGATGCGCGCCCGGTATTCAAGCAGGCCGCGCAGCACATGAGCGTTGCGGACGCGAAGGGAATTCTCACGGGCGGCGATACCGCGGCGACCGAGTATTTCCGCACGGCCACCAGCACGCAGCTGGCCCGGAAATTCAAGCCCATCGTGGCCCGGGCAACCGCCAGACTGAAGGTCAGGTCGCTGTACGACGAGTACGCCGGCAAGGCTTCCCAGGTGGGCCTGGTGAGCTCACAGGATGCAAACCTCAACGACTACGTCACGGCGCGGGCGCTCGACAGCCTCTTCGGCGCCATCGGCGAGGAGGAGCGGGCGATCCGCAAGGATCCGCTCGGGCAGACGAGCTCGCTGATCAAGAAGGTGTTTGGAGCGCTGTGACCGGTCCCGGGCACACCGCGGGGAGGGGAGTGTGTGTTGCCGTTTGTGGTCGAGTGGTCTGCTTGCAGTCTCTGGACTTGAAATAATGCTGTCTTGATGCCGTCATCGGCACCGATCCTCGGCGCGAGCTTTTTCCAACGCGCACAACTCAGTCGCAAGGAGCTACTCCGCGCACCCGCGCTCTTTCGAGCGCGATAGAGTCGTTGGAATCGCCGTCACCAGCAACTCGCTCCAGATTCCCGACCCGACCACCAACGAAGAGGAAGAACGCTGATGGCATCCGACTCGTCCGCGACTCTTCGTGCTGACTGAACGAAAGTTCGAGCGCATCGCCCTCGAACGAATGCCTGCCAATGGATGCCGACTTTAGGCAACGCGGCTGTCCACCGATTTGCTGCAACGCGCTACACCTCGAGTCGCGATAAGCTTGCGCCCACTTGTGATTTCCGTCGCACGCCTGATCGCCGTGGTGTGAACTGATATATAGTCAACATCCTGCATGCCCGCTCATAGTTAAAACCCGAAGAAACGTGCATGGAGGACTGCAATGAATCGGACTCAGCTTCGCAGTGCTGGCATCACCCTCCTCTCCTTGACCTCTTGGTTCGGCCCGGGACTCTGTAATACCTATGCTGATGAGACTTACGGTGCTTGGAGCGTTGCGGTCAGCGATGATCGATCATTCGTGTACGCCGCCACAACGAACGACAGCGGCGCTTTGCTAGGCGAGTATTGCTACCCAGGCAAAGGGTCGTGCATGTGGATACTGGGCACGAAAACAAAGTGCGAAGAGGGTGCTAAATATCCGATGCTGGCCAACTCAAATGCTGGCGCCTTTCAGCTTCAAGTTACTTGCGGCGGCCTTGCCCCTAACAGTCTTTACTCTCTCGCCTTCACAAATTTTGACGACGTTGATCATCTGATAAAGAACGGCGCCAAGATCGGCTTTGCGATTCCATTGCAGGCAGATGAGTTTCGCGTAATACGGTTCATTCTCAACGGCTCGAGTCAGGCGATAACCAGCATGCGTTCGGTAGCCACGAAGATGAACGTGCGACAGCTAAGTGGTAAGACGGGCACGAAAGATCAGGACATCTAGACGTGGCGTTCAGTTGTCGATTGAACAGCAGCAGCTATTCACACGGAACAGTGATATGAAGTCACTCGAGGAGGAATCATGAAAAGATCAACATGGATCGTGGTCGTGTTATCGTCTCTGACGTGCGACGCTGGGAATGCGCAGACGAACGAGACGCCGGAATCTTCTGAGCAGCAGCAGTTAGTTGCGCAACTTCGTGCCCTTGACTGGGTCAAGGGGCCGACGACCGTACAGGTGGGGGACAATTCCAGACTCATCGTCCCGGGTCAATACGTTTTTCTGGATAGGATGAATACCACGAAATTCCTGGAGTTGCAGCACAACCTTGGGGGCGGTCACGAGGTGATGGTCGCACCCAGGAACATGAGGTGGTCAGCCTATCTGGTATTTTCTGACGAAGGATACGTAAAGGACGACGAGAAGATCGACTCCGCAGCACTGCTGAGCACCCTGAAACAGAACACGGAAAATGCGAACGAAGAGCGAAAGCGTCGCGGATGGGCGCCTCTTCACGTGGTCGATTGGGCTACGCCACCCGCCTACAACACGAAGACCAAGCGCCTGGAATGGGCTACGGTCCTAGATTCAGAGAACGGCCGGGCAGTCAATTTCTCTACGAAGATTCTGGGGCGACGAGGTCATACGTCGCTCGTAATGGTGACCGATCCTGCCAACCTGCAAACGGCCGAACAGGATCTCGACGGTGTGCTTGACGGCTATAGCTTCAATCCCGGCGAAACGTATGGAGACTGGCGCAAGGGAGACAAAGTTGCGGAGTATGGACTAGCCGCCCTGATAGTCGGAGGTGCCGCGGCAGTAGCGGCCAAGAAGGGACTGTTCTCGGTTGTTGCCGGCTTCCTGATCGCCGCCTGGAAATTCGTTGCGGCAGCCGTCCTCGGGGCATTTGCCTGGGTGCGTTCGCTATTCAAAAAGCGAAGCGATGCCGCCGTTTGAGGTCTTACTACCGCTGGGCGCAGTTGGTCTGTATCTGCTTGATTCGGCAGCGCTTCTCTATTCGAACGAGCTTCTGCTTGTGCCTCGGAGGCGAGGATGGGATTTCACCGCCGGGTCGCGCCTCCTCGTCTTTGGGCGCGCGCTCTACTTGCCCAACCCGTTGACTCCGCATGTTCCGCTATTTCGAGTTCGGTGGTCCGATGCCGACCACAGAGTGGACAGCGATGATGCCGAGGAAGTGGAGCGTTTCGTGGCGGCGCTCAGACCGGTTCAATATCTGACGTTGTGCCTACTTGTGTTGATTCTGGCGCTGCCACTCGAGTTAATGGTGTTTGGTACCGGCGTCGAGCTACTTACATTGTTTGCGGTCATCTACCTTGTAATCTTCGCAGCGCTCTCCTGCGTCTATGTGCGTCGCCGGGATCTACGCGTTACGGCAAAGACGATGCTGATGCTCTGCCTCGACTCCCTGGCCTGCGCGCCCTTCGCGATCAACCTGGTGCGGAAGCTTGCAGCTCGCCGGTCACTATCCGGGAATCCGCTTACGTTCGCGCGGAATACGTTTGGTGTCGAGGCCTTTACGAGGCTGATCCGCAGCGTTTGCGATCATGTAGACTACGAGCAGCAGTATGAGGAAGAAGGAGCGCCGAGATGGTTTGAGCTGGAAGCTTTTCGCAAACAACTGGTACGGATGCTGCCATGTCAGCCCTCGAACTAGGCATCTGTTTTCTCGGACTCGTGATGGGCTACTGGATTGTGAGCGTCGCGATCGACTGGATGGCCGCTCGGCGGCAAGGCGGCGCAGGACCAACGATACCCATTGGAAA
>JBOIAD010000083.1:0-20855 GCA_050738795.1 Steroidobacteraceae bacterium | reverse complement strand
GCAGAACTACGCTGATTCCGGTGCTAAACGAGAGCATAAATTGTTATTAGTTGTGATGTTGTGATATTATGAATGGCACGTAAGTGATTGTTTTTAATGGAGGAGGGTCAGGGATTCGAACCCTGGAGGCCCGTAAGGACCTGCCGCGTTTCAAGCGCGGTGCATTAGACCACTCTGCCAACCCTCCACAAGTTTTCAAGACTAGTTCCTTAAACCGCTCGGACACCCCACCACACAAATTTCAAGACTGTGCCTTCAACCGTTCGGCCACACCTCCATACACCACAATTATATCTCAATGGGGGACCGACGTTGAACGGCATCCAGAGCGGAATGTGTCAATAACCTTGAGACACCTGATGTCATGAGATCAGCGAGCAAGCGGGTGTGATTGAGGGGGCGTCGACTCCGTTTTCGGTGGGTTGATCCAGGCGGCGGTGGGCAGCGCCGCGGACACGAAATTTTCATCCGATCCATGAATTTCCGGTGACGAGGCGAAAATATTTTTAGGTAGGCGAGGGTCCATAGCAAACGGTTTAGGCTCCCCGAGCTTCAACTTCTGGAAATCAGGATGTAACGGATTGAGCAGAACATTCCATTCTGCTTCGCTAATGGCCGAAGGCACTTTCAGTATCGGGCCGTTCGCTTCCGCCAACCATTGCATTCCCAAGCGCTGTGTCTCTTCGGAATAAGGTGAGAATCGCCGCCAGTCCGCAGGCAGCACCGCGGTTTCAATTGTCTGAAAGGATAACGTGTCGGGAATCAGGGCGTGTGCATAGACAAGTTTGGGCATCTGTTGGCGGTCGGCAATATGGACCAAGATCTCCAGCTGTGCCAGCGACAGGGATTGCGCCGTGTAGACGATCCTGCGGCCTGGCGAATGCCAGCGGCCGTCCACGTGCAGTCCGCCCTCTCCTGTCCATAGCGCGTCTTCGAATTGTGCTGTACCCAGGCGAAAGATCTCGATCACGCCCAATGTCCATACCGAATCCGGTTCAGCTCATCGCGAACGATCTTCGCGCCCGGGTCGCTCGTCATGAGCTCAAGGGGCTCTTGGCCGTTCAGGGCCAGACTGGGCGTTTTGAACCAGGCGATCGCCTTTCCATCATCGCCAAAAATCTCCGCAGCCTCAGCCACCGTGCTTACGATCCGAACGATTCGGTCGGAGGAGGCTTCATCCAGGCGTTTCGCAGGCGTTTGCTTGAAGCGCTTGCGTGACGTTTCGCTGACTGCCAGAAGGCGAGCAGTCTGGGGCGGCGACAGTCCTAAAATTTTCTCGAGCTTCCCGATGACCCTGGCCGGCAAGCCTTTCCTGATCAATTGATGCAGTTTCGCCAGAATCCCGGCGCCATCCGCCACCCGACTCTTGGGCAACGGGCCTAGAATCTCACCGATGAGAGCGCTGCGCATTTACCGATCTCCTGAACGTCAAGCACAGTATAAGCCCAATTGGTCTTTTGTAAAGACCAAATAAGCGCGGCCGTGAAATCCGCGGAAGATAACCATCGACTGACGGAGTGGACGCGACGGCATGAGACCTCGCAGGCCCTGGCTGCTGCGCAATCTCTCGATTCGAACGATCCTGCCGACAGCTGAGCACAACCCGCGCCCGCATCGCGAGCGCGGGTGACACCGCAGACGGTGCGGAATGGCGCGGCAAGCGACGAGTCTAGATCAGCCGCCGCGACGCGCGGATGCTCTCGAATACCAGCGGCAACTCGTCGCGATGCAGGCGGGCAAGCTGCTCGAGGGCGCGGTTTCCTTTCGCACTGAGCGACAGGTAGACCACCCGCCGATCCCGCTGACTGCTGTGACGCTTGATCAGACCGAGATTCTCACAGCGGGTGGCCAGCGCAACCACGCCGTGATGCTTGGCCTGCAGGCGCTCCGCCAAGGCCCCGATCGTCGGCGAGTCGGGATGCGGGTAACCCTTGATCTGCAGCAGGAGCTGGTACTGGAGCGGGGTCAGGCGCAGGCGTCGCGTGGCCTGTTCGCTGTAACGCAGGAACCGCCGCAATTGATAGCGGAAATCGGCCATGGCCCGATATTGCCGCTGGCTCATTGGCGTACCGGATTTCATGCCGACGTCCGCAATCTCCTGTCCACGAATCGCACGCGGTTCGCAATTTCATACTGTCCGCAATTTACACACTGTCGGACCGTGCCGTTACATCACGCACTGCCGGAGCACCACCCCATGCCCAATGTGCATATCCATACGCCCAACCGGTCTTTGTATCATACTGTGATATATCTATGCTGAGACTCCCCTCCTCACGACCTGGAGCATTGCCATGTCACTGCAGCTCGGCGATACCGCGCCCGATTTCAGCGCCGCCACCACAGAAGGCCCCATCAAGTTTCATCAGTGGCTGGGCACCTCGTGGGGTGTACTCTTCTCGCACCCAAAGGACTTCACTCCGGTCTGCACGACGGAGCTCGGCTACACGGAGAAGCTCCGCCCTGAGTTCGAGCGGCGGGGTGTAAAGGTGATCGGACTTTCTGTGGATCCGGTTGACAGCCACGCGCGCTGGTCCGACGACATTGAAGCGACGCAGGGCTCGCGTCCGCGCTTCCCGATGATCGGCGACGCGGACCGCGCAGTCGCCAGCCTGTATGGAATGATTCATCCGAAGGCCAACGACACGCTCACCGTGCGTTCCGTTTTCATTATCGACCCTGCGAAGAAGATCCGGCTGTTTCTCACCTATCCCGCGAGTACCGGCCGCAACTTTGACGAGATCCTGCGGGTTATCGATTCGCTGCAGCTCACGGACCGCCACAAGGTCGCGACTCCTGTGAACTGGAGGCCCGGGGACGATGTCATCATTGCGCCGTCCGTCTCGCAGGAGGACGCCAAGCGCCTGTACCCGGCGGGATGGAAGGAGCAGAGGCCCTATCTGCGCCTGGTCAAGCAGCCAGCGTGACGCCTGCGGCCATGACACCCAAGGACGAGCCACGCAACTACAGCTCACCCGCCTGTTACCTGCACGAATTCGCCGCGCCCGGCGAGCCGGACCCGCAGAGCTGGGATCAGATCAAGGTCTGGCGCAAAGCCCGGCGGGAGGAATTGATCGGGCGTCGCACAGCCAGGGAAGCGCCCGCGCGGCGCCAGCTCGGGCTGCCCGTTCTGAAGTACCTGTTCGATTCGATCGATGTCAACAGCTGTCCGGTGCTCGGCATCTACTGGCCAATCCGCGGGGAGATCGATCTGCGGGAGATTGCACGCCGGCACGTGGCAGCAGGCGGTGTCGTTGCCCTCCCCGTGGTGGTGCAGAAGGCCGCACCTGTCGAGTTCTGGCGCTGGCAGCCAGGTGTGGCGCTGCGCCGGGGGTTGTGGAACATTCCGATTCCACGCGAACGCCGGCCGGTCGAACCGAACGTCCTGATCGTTCCGCTCGTCGGATTCGATGCCAGCCGGTACCGTCTCGGCTACGGCGGCGGATTCTATGACAGGACTCTGGCTGCCGCAGCGCCCCGCCCCCGCACCATCGGCGTGGGCCTCGCGGACGCGGAGCTACCGACGATCTATCCGCAATCTCATGATATTCCCATGGATGTGATCGTGACGGATCGATCTACGTTTTCTAGCCATGCCCGAACACCGGCAACGCCGCTCCCGTAATCGCCCGCGCCGCGGGCGAAGCCAGAAACACGATCACGTCAGCTATGGCCTCCGGGGGCACCCAGCGTGAGCGGTCGGCGTCCGGCATGTCCGCGCGGTTCTGCGGAGTGTCGATGGTCCCGGGCAATACGGCGTTTACCGTGATGTTCCTGTCCTTCAGCTCCTGCGAGAGGCTTTCCGTCAAGCGCAGAACGCCGGACTTCGAGGCAGCGTAGGCGCCCATTCCCGCGGCTGCCTTGGCGGCAGCACCGGCGCCAATGTTGATCACACGTCCCGCATCGGACTTCAGGAGGGCCGGCAGAGCGGCCTTGGTCGCGACCACCGCGGTCTTGAGATTCATCGCATACATTCGGTCCCAGCCCGCCAGATCGCCATCGGCGAGCGTCTGCCAGCGGAAGCCGCCGGCAATGTTCACCAGAACATCGAGACCCCCGAATCGCCCGACGACGCTTCGCATGGCGTGTTCGGCTTGATCCGGTTGCGTCAGGTCAACGGATCCGATGGGCAGATACCGCTCGCCGGCCCGCGCGGCATCGGCAGGCTCGACTGCGGAGTGATCCACGACTGCAATCCGCGCACCGGCGGATTCGAATGCCGCTGCCACGGCACGGCCCAGCGTGCCAGCCCCGCCCGTCACGACGACAACTCTATCCATGGAATCGCACTCCTGCGTGAGAATGCATAAAGTTGGTCTGCGCCAGCATCAGGCGAGTATGCCGCCAGTGGCGCGATTGCTGCAACGCACGATCGACGGCACTGGATTTGACCGGACCGCGGCCTTAAATAGGAATGCCCGCCTCATTGCACAATATCAGCGCCCGCACGCCGATGGGAGCGACCCTGGTGGACGGGGGCGCGACCTTCCGCACCTGGGCGCCCAATGCCACGGCGGTGTGGGTCCTGGGGGACTTCAACAGCTTCACGCGGGCGGACGATTCCGAGCTGGTGCCGGACGGGGAGGGACACTGGCGCGGCTTCATTCCCGGCGTCATCGAAGGCCAGAGTTACAAGTTCTGGATCACAGGCCAGGACGGCGCCGGATACAAGCGCGATCCTTACGCGCGCGAAATTCACGGCACGGACCAGCATTGCGTGATCCGCAGCGCGGCCTTTGCCTGGCATGAGACTGGTTTCAGCACTCCACGCTTTCCCGACTTCGTGATCTACCAGCTGCATGTCGGCGCGTTCCATGCCCCACGCTGCCCACCATTTGCGGGAACGTTTCTCGACGTGATGGACAAGATCCCCTATCTCAGCGATCTGGGTGTCACGGCCCTGCAGCTGCTGCCCATTCAGGAATTTCCCGGCCGCTTCAGCCTCGGCTACAACGGCACGGACTACTTCGCGCCCGAGCCCGCCTTCGCCGTGAGCGACGCGGATCTGCCGTCCTATCTTGCCCGCGCCAATCAGCTGCTCGGCGCCAAAGGCCTTCTTCCGTACACACGGCAGGATGTGCGTGGCGAGTCGAATCAGCTCAAGGCGCTGGTGGATGTCTGCCACGCCTACGGCCTTGCGGTGATCCTCGATCTGGTCTTCAACCATGCGGGCGGCAATTTCGGCACCGAGAGCCTGTGGTTCTTCGATCGGCAGCGCGGCGCATCGGACAGCCCGCCGCAATACTGGAACTCGCTGTATTTCTCGGACCGGACCTGGGCGGGCGGGAATGTCTTCAACTTCGGCGTGGACGGCGTGCGCCAGTTCCTCATCGACAACGCGAGATTCCTGCTCGAGGAATATCGCGTGGACGGATTCCGCTTCGATGAGGTCAGCGTCATCGACAGCAACGGCTACGGCCGGGGCTGGGACTTCTGCCAGGCACTCACCGGCACGCTGCGGGCCTGCCGGCCGGCCGCGATTCAGCACGCCGAATACTGGCCCGTGAATCCCTGGGTCGTGCGGGACCCGTTCGACGCAGGCGCGGGTTTCGACACCACGCTCACCGACGGCCTGCGGATTGCCTTGCGCAACCTGCTCGCCTGCGCGGCAAGCCCCGACGAGCAGCCGTTGCCGATGACCGCTCTTGGACGGCAATTGTCGCCGGGGTATCTGCACAATCTGTGGCGCGGCGTTCAAGGCACCGAGAATCACGATCTCGTGCTGCAGCCCAAGGAGCCACACGATCACGATCGGATGGAGCGCATGGCGCGAGTCGCCGATCCTGCCAATCCGCGCTCCTGGTGGGCACGCAGCCGCTCGCGTGTTGCAACCGGCTTGGTGCTGACCGCACCGGGTATCCCGATGCTGTTCATGGGTCAGGAATTTCTGGAGGACAAGCAGTGGTCGGACGACGTCATCGATCACCCCGAGCTGCTGCTGTACTGGGACGGGCTGGGCGCTCCGGATCCTTCCATGAGGGACTTCCTGCGTTTCACACGAGAGCTCATCGCGCTGCGCCGGCAACTTCCGGCGCTGCGAGGGGAAGGATTCAGGCTCGTGCATGCGCACGATCTGAACCGCGTGCTTGCATTTCACCGTTGGGTGCCGGGTGAAGGCTACGACATCATCGTTGTCGCCCACTTCGCCAACTCCAACCAGCACGGCTACCGGATCGGCTTTCCTTCAGGCGGTACGTGGCAGGAAGCGTTCAACAGCGACGTCTATGACAACTGGGTGAACCCGCAGGTCGCGGGCAACGGCGGCGAAGTCTGCGCCGTCGCGGCACCCCTGCACGACTTCGATTATTCGGCGCCGCTCACCCTGCCGGCGAATGCATTGTTGGTTTTTGCGCGTACCCGCGGCCGCGGGTCATAGCCCAGTCGAGCCCACGGCTGACCCATCCACCCCCCAGGCTGGCGCCGGTGACGTCGTCGAGCCGATAGGGGGTGCCGTCGAGAATGGAGTCGGCGGCCCGCATCCCGCTGCGGATCGCCGGCCCGATGCCTTCAGCCATGTCGCGCGTGGCGAGCCCGGCGGAATCGCCCGTAATGAAAGCGTCGCCACGCCGAACTACTTCCACGCGCCCCCGAAGGTAATAGCTGTAACCGGAAGGCTCGTAGCTTGCTCCCGGGGCCAGCCTGCGCTGCAGGGTGTTGGTGAAACGGGACCAGTGCTCCTTGATGTCCCCACCGCCAGCCTTCATGCGTTCGGCCATGCCGCCGATCCCCACATTGAGCCAGCCGTCCTGTTTCGGCACATACCACGAATAACCCGGCAGTCCGTTCTCAAAGAACCAAAGATGGCAGGCGGGGTCGCGCCATTCGTACGGGATTTCGTGTTCGAGGGTAACGGTCTGAAGCTCGGTCGCACGCGGATTCAATTCGCGGAACAGGGTCCTGTAGACCGGACAACGCGTGCCTCCTGCACCGATCAGGTATCTGCAGCGAAAGGCATCGTCGACAACGAATCCGCCCGTCTCGGCTCGAATGTTGCGCACCGTGTGCTGCACCACCGGCGCTGCGGAGCGCTCGAGCAGCCAGGCATCGAATTCGAAGCGTCGGATGGAATGCTGCACGCTCGGCACGCGCAGATGCAGGCCCTTGATATGGATATGCAGGCGGTTGAAGGTCAGGAATCGATGCGGATAGGACGCGATGTCCATCTGCAGATCGCGCACGACTTCCGGCGTGATCCACCCTGCGCACAACTTGGTGCGCGGAAAGCGTTCCTTGTCGAGTACGAGTACGTCAGCGCCTCGAAGTACCAGCTTGCGTGCAGCCGCCGAGCCCGCTGGTCCTGCGCCGACGATCAGTACATCACAGGTGCGCATGGACGGCCCGAGGCGCCCAGGCAGAGGCGAGCGCGCTTGCCTCCTCAGTCCGCTGAACGCGGGTACAGGTGCTCACGAGTCCACGCAATGTCGTTGTTGGTTCCGGGCGCGAACAGAACCTGGAAAAGCTGCAGCGTACCCGTGGTGAATGCGGCGATGGAACCGGCAAGATACAGCCTCCACATGCGCACGAATTTCTCATCGAACATCTCGGCGACACGTCCGCTCGCTCCTTCGAACAGCGCGAGCCAGTGGCGCAATGTCTGCGCATAGTGCGGGCGCAGGTTCTCCACATCGAGAATCGAGAAATTCCAGGGCTCGAAGATCTGCATCATCTCGGCGAGAGAGGGCGGATAGGCCCCGGGAAAGATGCGCTTCTCGATCCAGGGGTGCATGGGTGCCGGCCGGTTGCGCCCTATGGAGTGAACGAGTCCGCGGCCGCCGCTGCCGAGGCACTGTTGCACCACGCGGCCCAGTGCGGGGTAATTGTCCACTCCGACGTGCTCCAGCATGCCTATGGACACGAAGGCGTCGTAGTGTCCGGAAATGTTCCGGTAGTCGTCCTCGACATACTCCACCTGCGAGTCGAGGCCTTCACTTCGGGCTCGCTCGCGCGCAAACAGCACCTGCTCACGCGAGATGTTGAAGGCGCGCACCTTAACACCGTAATGGCGCGCCATGTGCAGCCCAAGCGCTCCCCAGCCGAAACCCGCTTCAACCACGCTTTCCCCGGGCTTCAACCGCAACTTGCGGCACACGTGGTCCATCTTGGCCACTTGCGCTTCATCGAGAGTCGCAGCCGGGTTCGGGTAGTAGGCGCAGGTGTAGGCCATGCTCCTTCCGAGCCACAGCGCATAGAACGCATTGCCGATATCGTAGTGATGATGAATGTTGTCCCGCGATCCGGGCAGCGTATTGACACGCCTGCGGCGCATGAGCTCGACACCGCGGCGCAGTACGGAAAACCGCCGC
Organism: Steroidobacteraceae bacterium; assembly: GCA_050738795.1. Taxonomy (GTDB): domain Bacteria; phylum Pseudomonadota; class Gammaproteobacteria; order Steroidobacterales; family Steroidobacteraceae; genus 13-2-20CM-66-19. The sequence continues at coordinate 12,552 of JBOIAD010000083.1, read as the reverse complement.
GTGCTCGCGGCTCCGGCTTTGTAAATCGTCTCCAGAAGACGGACGAGGTCCCCCTCGACAGCGATGCGGCCGTCGCTGTACGCCTCCCCGAACCGCACCTGTGGATCGGCCAGCAGCCCGAACAGGGCGGCGCGGTCCCGGATGTGCAGACCGGCGACAGGCTCCACCGCCGCGGTGGCAGGCACCCGCTCGCCCGTCCACAGAACGAACTCCAGGGGTGGATTGCCGAGCAACGCCAAAAGACGCTCCAGCAACCGGCCCTCGACGGAGAGCCCTGCACGCACCTTGGCCTGTACGATGACACTGGTCACCGGCGCAGGCGACGTTCTCGCCGGCGCAACGGCTCGATCGGACTCGGAACCTACGCAGTCTTCGACGGCATTCACCGTTATTCTCCCGACCATCCCGGGCACTAATTTAGCAATGAATGGGCCCGGCGCAACGCTTCTGTTTGCAGCGCACTACGCAATCTGCCCCAAACCCCGCCCTTAAGGCCAGTAGGGGGCAATTCCCCGTCGGCCACGCTCGAGCGGTGCGCGGCCATCAATCACCCCGCCGGCGTCAGCTTCCCGATGCCGGGCATGTAGGGCTGCAGCGCGCGGGGCACGGTTACCGAGCCGTCGGCGTTCTGGTAATTCTCCAGGACCGCGACGAGCGTGCGGCCGACAGCCAGGCCTGAGCCATTGAGGGTGTGTACCGGCTCAGGCTTGCCCGTTCCGGGATTACGCCAGCGCGCCTGCATGCGCCGTGCCTGGAATGCCTCGAAGTTGCTGCACGAGGAGATCTCGCGATAGCGCTCCTGTGCGGGCAGCCAAGCCTCCAGGTCATAGGTCTTCGCACTCGGGGAGCCGACGTCCGCCGCGCAAAGTGCGACCGTGCGGTAGGGAATCTCGAGCTTCTGCAGCACGGTTTCCGCATTCGCGGTCAGCTCTTCGAGTGCCGCGTAGGAGTCCGGCGGCCGCACGATCTGCACCAGCTCCACTTTGTCGAACTGGTGGTTGCGGATCATGCCGCGCGCATCCCTGCCCGCGGCGCCGGCCTCCGACCTGAAGCAGGGTGTGTGACACACGAATCTCATCGGCAGCTCTTCGGCCGCCACGATCTGTTCGCGCACCAGGTTGGTTACCGGCACTTCAGCGGTTGGAATCAGATAGAGCCCCTGCCCGCCCTGGATGGCAAACAGATCCTGCTCGAATTTCGGCAGCTGTCCCGTTCCAAACAAGGCCTGCGCCTGCACCAGATAGGGGACGTACACCTCCGTGTAGCCATGCTCGCGGGTATGCAGGTCAAGCATGAACTGCGCCAGCGCCCTGTGCAGGTGCGCGACCTGCGAGCGCAGCACCACGAAACGCGCCCCGGAGATGCGCGCAGCAGCCTCGAAGTCCAGGCCCCCAAGCTTCTCGCCGAGCTCAACGTGGTCGCGCGCTTTGAAGCCCAGCGCACGCGGCTCACCCCAGCGGCGCACCTCGACGTTATCGCTCTCGTCACAGCCGTCCGGCACCGACTCGTGCAGCAGGTTGGGCAGTCCCGATAGAAACTGTTCCAGCTCGGCCTGCACCGCGCTCAGCGCCTGCTCGGTCTTCGCGAGCGCCTCGGTCAGCCCTTCGCTCCGGGCGATCAGGGGTGCCGTGTCCTCACCTCGGGCCTTGCCCATGCCGACGGCCTTGGCATTCGCATTGCGCTCGGCGCGCAGGCGATCCGCCTCCACCTGCCACGGCTTGCGCTTTTCCTCGAGGGCGTTCAGCGCCTGCACGTCCAGCGTGAAACCGCGCCGCGCCAGATTGCGCGCGACGGCCTCGGGATCCGAACGCAGCAGCTTGAGGTCAATCACGTTCGATCTGCGTCAAGTCATTCTTGCACTGCAATGCCCAGGATGGCCCCAGCGATGCGCCACAACCAGCAGGAGCGCATTCACGCATCGCCTCCACTGCCCTCACCGGATTCCCGCGGCGGCATTTTTGCACGCCGCCGCGCCAGTGCCTCGCTGATCTTCAGCTCGAGCCCGCGCGGCACGGGCCGGTAGTATCGCCGATCCGGCATCTCATCCGGCAGGTAGCGCTCGCCGGCGGCGAACGCATCCGGCTCATCGTGCGCGTAGCGGTAGTCCCGACCGTAGCCCAGATCCTTCATCAGGCGGGTCGGGGCGCCTCGAAAGCGCAGCGGCACTTCCAGCGTGCCAAACTGCTCGACATCCGCCATCGCCTCCTGCATCGCAATGTATACAGCGTTGCTTTTGGGCACGCACGCAAGGTAGACCACGGCATTCGCGATGGCGAGCTCCCCTTCCGGACTGCCGAGGCGGTCATAGGCCTCCCACGCGTCGAGCGTCAGGGCGAAAGCGCGTGGATCGGCAAGCCCTACATCCTCTATCGACATCCGCACGACGCGCCTTGCAATGTACAGTGGGTCGCAGCCGCCATCGAGCATGCGGCACAACCAATACAACGCGGCATCCGGATCGCTGCCGCGCACGGCCTTGTGCAGCGCCGATATCTGGTCGTAAAACTGATCGCCCCCCTTGTCGAATCGGCGCCGACTGCCACTGGCCACGTCCTGGGCGATTGCCAGGGTCAGCGTGCGCGATTGCGTGGCCTCCGCAAGACTGGCGGCAAGCTCCAGCATGTTCAGGCCGCGCCGCGCGTCACCGTCAGCCGCGCGGGCGATGAGGTCGAACGCCTCCGCATCCGCCTTGAGGTGCGCTTTGCCTAGACCCCGCTCCTCGTCCGCCAACGCCGTTCGCAGCAGCAACGCGATGTCGTCCACCGACAGGGAACGCAAGACGTAGACACGGGCGCGCGACAGCAGCGCGCTCACGACCTCAAAGGAGGGATTCTCGGTGGTGGCGCCCACGAATATCAGCGTGCCGTCCTCCAGAAAAGGCAGGAAAGTGTCCTGTTGAGCCTTGTTGAAGCGATGCACTTCATCGAGGAACAGCAGGGTCGGCTTGCCGTTCACCGCCCGGGCGGCCCGCGCGCTCTCGACTGCCGCACGGATATCCTTGACGCCGGCCATCACGGCTGACAGCGCGATGAATTGCGCATCGGCCCGCTGCGCGATGAGGCGGGCGAGCGTGGTCTTGCCGGTCCCCGGCGGACCCCACAGAATCAACGAGTGAAGCTGGCCCCCTTCGACCGCCTGCCGCAACGGCTTGCCCGCGCCCAGCACCTGCGGCTGGCCCACGAACTCCTCCAGCGAGCGCGGCCGCATCCGGTCGGCAAGCGGCCGCAGCGGCGCGCGGATACCCGCCTCAGGAGGACTCATGCGAGAGCCCGCAACGCCGCTCGAGTTGCATCAGCCACGAGCCCAGGCCCGCATAGACAAGGGCGAGCGAGGCGGCAACGCCCACCGCGTCCGCGATGAAATCCCGCACATCCCCGGTGCGACCCCAACCCATGACGGCCTGCGCGACTTCGATCAGCGCGCCCAGAAACAGCAGCCCGAATGCCAGCAGTGGGTAGCTGCGCTGCTCGAGCAGGCCGCCGAACCAGAACCCCATGAGAAAATACGCAGCGGCGTGCTCGATCTTGTCGTTCACGTGCAGATTCGGGGCGGAGCTCGACGGCTCGAGGCATGCGTAGACGACGCCCAGAAGCAGAAGCCATCCCATCAGCCACCAGAGTCGCGCGAGCCTGAGCTCGCGCCGGCCGGCCGGCGGCGCCGCCTGCGGCAAGGGCGGGGTCATTTGGCGGGCGTTCCGATCACATCCACTCCGGGCGGCGGTGTGAAACTGACTTCCTCCGGCGCGACGTGGCCGTTGCGTTCCACGTGATCGAATGTGACGGTCGCCGTCTGGCCGAGCTTGTCGTCGAGGATCATGCGCTTGAGCTCGCCGCCGGCGAACCCCAGCAGCGCTCGGCGAAAATCCGCTTCGCTGCCGTGCGGCTCGATGAGCACCCAGTCGAGCCCATCACGCTTGCCTGCCGGGCTGATCGCGAAATTCTTGCGGACATCGACCGTACCGGACAACAACATCGCGGGCGTTGCGGACAGTGCGGCATCCACCGGCTTCACCGTCACCTGTTGCAGATCCCGGTCCAGAAACCACAGGTTGCGCCCGTCCGCCACCATGAGCTGCCCCGCGCCCGCATTCGAGCCCTGCGGATGGATTTCCCAGCTGAACTTGCCAGGCCGCGCAACGATCAGCGTGCCGGTCGCCCGATCGATCTCGCGGCCGTGGGCATCCACCAGCGTCTGCATGAAGGTCGCCCGCAGCGTCTTCATATCATCCAGGTAGCTGTCGAGCGGTGTTGCGCTACCGAACGCGACAGGCGCCACGAGCGCCAGCACGGCGCCCAGAAATGGCTTCAACATGGCGGGAGTCATCCTTCCGGCGGTGCCGGCACGAGTACTTCGCGCGCACCGTTGGATTGCAGCGGGCCGACGAGTCCGGAATTTTCCATTGCCTCGAGCAACCTTGCCGCGCGGTTGTAGCCGATCTTCAGACGCCGCTGCACATAGGAGATGGAGGGCTTGCGCTCCGTCGTGACGATCCTGACGGCCTCGTCATAGAGCGGATCGGCTTCCGGATCCTCCGCCGGGCCGCCGTTCTCGCCTTCCTCGGCCGGAAAGCCCGGAATGGGGGTCCGCGGTCCGGACAAGACCTCTTCGATGTAGTTGGGCGGATTCGGCGTCTTGAGCGCCTCCACTACGCGGTGCACTTCCGCATCCGACACGAAGGCGCCGTGCACCCGTGTCGGCATGGACGTGCCGGATGGCAAATAGAGCATGTCGCCATGGCCCAGCAGCGTCTCGGCGCCCATCTGGTCGAGAATGGTGCGGGAATCCACTTTGGCCGACACCTGGAATGCAATCCGGCACGGAATGTTGGCCTTGATGAGGCCCGTGATCACATCCACCGATGGCCGCTGAGTCGCGAGCACGAGGTGTATGCCCGAGGCTCGCGCCTTCTGGGCGAGCCGCGCAATCAACTCCTCCACCTTCTTGCCGACGATCATCATCAGGTCGGCCAGCTCGTCGATGACCACGACAATGTAGGGAAGCGGCGTGAGATCCGGGATCTGCGTCTGGTCGAAGCTCGGATCGTTCGATGCCTTGAGCGTCATCACCGGATCGCGTATCGGCTTGCCCTCATCCATCGCATCCTTCACGCGCCGGTTGAAGCCGGCGATGTTGCGCACGCCGAGCGCGGCCATGAGCTGGTAGCGCCGTTCCATCTCCGCAACCGACCACCGCAGTGCGTTCGCCGCCTGCTTCATGTCCGTCACGACCGGCGCGAGCAGATGCGGAATGCCCTCATAGACCGACAGCTCCAGCATCTTGGGGTCGATCATGATGAGCCGCACGTGCTCGGCGGTAGACTTGTAGAGCAGCGACAGCACCATTGCATTGATGCCGACCGATTTGCCCGAGCCGGTGGTGCCCGCGATCAGCAGGTGGGGCATGCGCGCGAGATCGGCCACCATCGGTTGCCCGCCGATGTCCTTGCCCAGCGCCAATGCGAGCGGCGAGCTCATGTCGTCGTACGCCTTGGAGCGCACGATCTCCCCGAGCGTGACCACTTCCCGCTTCTCGTTCGCGATCTCGAGCCCCATCACGCTCTTGCCCGGAATCACTTCGACCACCCGTACGCTGAGTACCGACAGCGCGCGCGCGAGATCCTTCTGAAGAGTCGTGATCTGGCTCGCCTTCACACCCGGCGCCGGCCGCAGCTCGAAGCGTGTCACGACCGGCCCAGGCTGGACGGCCACGACCTCGGCATCGATGCCGAAGTCCTTGAGCTTCATCTCCACGAGGCGCGACAGGGCCTCGAGCGCCTCGGCGGAATACACCGGCTCGCGTGGCGGAGGATCATCCAGCAGCTTCAGGGGCGGCAGCTCGTTCGCCTTCGGCGGCTCGAACAGCGGCACCTGCCGCTCCTTCTCCACTCGCTCGCTCTTCTGCACGATCGGGAGTGGCGGCTCGATGCGCGGCGGCGCACGGACTCCGGACTTCTTGTACTCCGTCTTCGCCGCTTCCTTGCGCGCCTGCTTGCGCTCACGCCCGGCGGCTACGTCCTTGGCCGTCGCCAGACGGCCACGTAACCAGGAGACCCCATTCCAGAGTCCCGAGCCCATGCGGTCCATGATCGTGAGCCAGGAGACGTGAAACGCGAGCGACAGACCGGCCATCCACGCCGCTATCATCAGCAGTGTCGCACCCAGGAAGTCGAGCCCGGAGGCCAACCCCCTGCCGATGACACTTCCGACGACCCCGCCGGCTGTCTGGCGGAGCGGGCCGGCGTCCCAATGCAGGGTGGTCAGTGCGCAGCTCGCGATCAGGACCAGCACGAACCCGCCGATCCGCACTACCGTATTCATCCGGGATCCCGATTCGCTCCTGTCCCGCCGGAGCAGGAACCAGCACGCGGCACCGAGCATCACCGGGAACAGGAAGGCGGGCCTGCCGAACAGGAAGAAGAGCACATCGGCCAGCCAGGCGCCGACGGGTCCGATCCGGTTGTGCACCACGGCAGAGCTGCCCGTGAACGAGAAGCCGGGGTCATCCGGACTGTAAGTCGCAAGCGCCACGAACACCACGAGCGCCACGACGCCAAGGGCGATGACGGCACTCTCGCGCAGGCCGCGGGCGACTGCCGAAGTGAAGCGGATGGAATTGCGCGCCTGCGCCGATGTGTCACCCAATGCTCTACGGCTCCGGGATAAAAATGGGACGGCACCCCATTATAGTGCCTGGCCGTCCTGATCCATGGTCGAAAGCGGCCGCGGGGGCCCCGGCGGACCAACCCCTTGCGAGCCGCCGGCAGGCTGACTTTTGCCGGCTCCCCCATCGGAGGGCGGCGGCGGGATTCACACACTTGGTACCATGCATCACTCGAATCAACGAGATACACCTCCATGACGGCACGGCATGTTCGCCTCATCATTCTGGGCTCGGGCCCCGCCGGCTACAGCGCGGCCGTCTACGCCGCGCGAGCCAACCGGGCTCCCCTGCTCATCACGGGCGTCGAGCAGGGGGGGCAGCTCATGACCACCACGGAAGTCGACAATTGGCCCGGAGACGTGGAAGGCCTGCAGGGACCCGCGCTGATGGAGCGTATGCGCCGTCACGCCGAACGATTCTCGACCCAGATCGTCAATGACCACGTGCAGTCGGTTGACCTTTCCGCCCGGCCCTTGCGATTGCAGGGCGATACGCATCAGTACACCTGCGATGCCCTGATCATCGCGACCGGCGCGGCTGCGAAGTATCTCGGGCTGGCGTCCGAGGAGAAATTTCGCGGCCGCGGCGTCTCGGCCTGCGCAACCTGCGACGGCTTCTTCTTTCGCGGCCAGAATGTAGCGGTCACCGGCGGAGGCAACACCGCCGTCGAGGAAGCGCTTTATCTGTCGCACATCGCCAGGCACGTCACACTCGTGCACCGCCGGGACCGGCTGCGCGCCGAGAAGATTCTGCAGGATCGCCTGTTTCGCGAGGTCGAGAGCGGAAAGATATCGGTCGTCTGGAACCACACCATCGATGAAGTGTTGGGTGACCAGCACGGCGTGCACGGGGTTCGCCTGCGTTCCGTGCACGGTGAGCATTCGCGCGAGCTCGCCATCACGGGACTGTTCGTTGCCATCGGGCACACACCGAACACCGGGATTTTCACGAGTCAGCTCGACATGCACGAGGGTTACATCAAGATCAGGGGCGGCCTGGAGGGCGATGCCACGGCCACGAGCGTTCGCGGTGTATTCGCAGCCGGGGACGTTGCCGACCACGTGTACCGGCAGGCCATCACGTCGGCGGGTGCCGGCTGCATGGCCGCCCTCGACGCGGACCGTTACCTCGAGACTCTGGAGACCGGCATATAGACGCTTTCCGCTCTTCCCGGCGCCCGCCGCGCCGCTACACGCACGAGGCCGCATGACGCGGCCCCGGGAGCCGCCGGCCGCGGGCCTGATGAAGACTCGCGTACACCAGAGCATCGATGAGGTGAACCCCCAGCAATGGAATGCGCTAGTCGGGGATCGCAACCCGTTTCTGCGCCACGAATTCTTCGCGGCCCTGGAACATACCGGCTGCATCGGCAGCGGCACCGGCTGGGACCCCTGCTACTTCACGCTCACGGACAGTGTTGGGCTCGCCGCGGCCGTGCCGGCATTCGCCAAATCGCATTCCTACGGCGAGTTCGTGTTCGACTTTGCGTGGGCCCAGGCCTACTCGAGATTCGGGAGCCGCTACTATCCCAAGCTCACGGTCGCCGTGCCGTTCACGCCTGCAACCGGTCCGCGCCTGCTGATGCGGCCGGGTGTCGATCCGGGCGCCGGCGCTGCGCGTCTGCTGGCCGAGCTCGAGAGTTTCGCGCGCAGTCATTCGCTGTCGTCCGTGCACGCCCTGTTCGTTGATGAGCCGGCGCGGGCGGCCTGCGAGCGGGCCGGCTGGTTGACCCGGCGCGACTGCCAGTTCCATTGGACGAACCACGGCTATTCCAGTTTCGATGCCTATCTGGAAACATTCACCGCCGACAAGCGCAAGAAGGCTCGCCGCGAACGCCGCCGCGTGGCCGAGGCAGGCATCGGCTTCGAGACGCTCATGGGCGCAGATCTCGATGAGCGCACGCTCAATCAAGTCTACGACTTCCATCGCGACACGTTCCTGCGGCATGGGCACGAGCCCTACCTGACGCGTGCCTTCTTCGGCGAGGCCGCGCGCACGATGGGCAATTCGCTCATGGTGAAGCTGGCGGTCCGCCATGGCGCACCCGTGGCCGCCGCGATCTTCTTCTGGTGTCCGGAGGCTCTGTTCGGCCGCTACTGGGGAGCCGCCGCCGATTACAACAGCCTGCACTTCGAGGCCTGTTATCACCAGGGGATCGAATTCTGCATCGAGCACGGCGTGGCGCGCTTCGAGCCCGGAACCCAGGGCGAGCACAAGATCAGCCGCGGGTTCGAGCCCACGCTCACCTGGTCTGCGCATTTCATCGCCAATCGCCGGTTCCGGGAGGCGATCGAAGACTACCTGGGACGCGAAGGCCGCTCGGTGGATGCCTACGCGGAGGAGGTCCAGGCGCACGTGCCCTATCGCGGCAAGCGGGCTCCCACCGGCGAGGATATTGCGTGAAGTCGATCACGTGGCTCTCGCCTCAGGATGCGCCGGATTGCTTCCCTCCGCCGGACCAGGCGCTCGAGGATCCCGCAGGCCTGCTCGCAGCCGGCGGTGATCTGTCACCCGCGCGGCTGCTGGCCGCATATCAGCGTGGCATCTTTCCATGGTACTCCGCGGGCCAGCCGGTCCTGTGGTGGTCGCCGGATCCGCGCGCGGTGCTGTTTCCCGAGGAATTCCACTGCACCCGCAGCCTCGCGAAGACCTTGCGAAATGGCGGCTTCACCCTCGAAGAAAACCGCGATTTCGCCGCCGTCATCGACAGTTGCGCGGCTCCCCGGCCGCACAGCCACGGCACGTGGATCACCGCGGAAATGCGCAGCGCCTACCTGCAACTGCACCGGCTCGGCTACGCCCACAGCATCGAGGCCTACCGCGATGAGATGTTGGTGGGAGGCCTGTATGGCGTACGCCTGGGCAGCATTTTCTTCGGTGAATCGATGTTCAGCCGGGAACGCGACGCATCGAAGGTGGCACTCGCGCACCTCGTGGCGCTGTGCCGGCGCAACAACATCGCAGTCATCGACTGCCAGCTCGCCTCGCGCCACCTCGAGAGCCTCGGCAGCCGCGCGATCGCCCGCAGCCAGTTCCAGTCCCTGCTGCGCGAGCACATCCTGCCCGGTTGCCTGCCCCTCATCTGATATCCGGGTCCGGGCCCGCGCGCGGCAAAATTGCATTGCCCGGGGCGTTTATGCGTAAATTCGCGCCCCTCGAGTCGATAAGAGCCGTATGTCCAAAGAAGACGCCATCCAGATGGAAGGCGAGGTCGTGGAGACCCTGCCGAACACTACCTTTCGCGTGAAGCTGAAGAATGGCCACGTCGTGACGGCGCACATCTCGGGAAAAATGCGCAAGAACTACATCCGCATTCTCACGGGCGATGCGGTGACCGTCGAAATGACCCCCTACGACCTCACCAAGGGCCGGATCATCTACCGCGGGAGATAGCCCGACGCCAGCGAGGGCGCGGTCACTGTCCGACAAGCTGCTGACTAGGCCGTCACTTCCGGCAACTGTGCGGGAGTGCAATCCAGCTTCAGCCGGGAGCCGTCCTCGGCGACGGACACCGTAACCTGGCCACCGCCCACCAGCTTGCCGAACAGCAGCTCTTCGGCGAGCGGACGCTTGATGTGCTCCTGGATGAGCCTCGCCATCGGCCGCGCGCCCATCCTGGGGTCATAGCCCTTCTCGGCCACCCAACGGCGTGCCGCATCATCGAGGCTGATCGTGACGCCCTTCGCCTCGAGCTGCATCTCGACCTCTACGATCAGCTTATCCACCACGCGTTCGATGGTGATCGGATCGAGCGAGGCGAACTGGATGACCGCGTCCAGGCGATTCCGGAATTCAGGCGTGAAGATCCGCCGGATCGCCTCCATGCCATCGGTCGTGTTGTCCGCATGCGTGAAGCCGATGGATGGGCGGCTCATCTCCTGCGCTCCAGCATTGGTGGTCATCACGAGAATCACGTGCCGGAAGTCAGCCTTGCGGCCGTTGTTGTCCGTGAGCGTGCCGTGGTCCATGACCTGCAGCAGCAGATTGAACACGTCCGGATGCGCCTTCTCGACCTCATCCAGCAGCAGGACGCAGTGTGGATGCTTCGTGATCGCTTCCGTCAGCAGGCCGCCCTGGTCGAAACCGACATAACCGGGAGGCGCGCCAATGAGACGCGACACGGTGTGCCGCTCCATGTACTCGGACATGTCGAAGCGCAGGAACTCTACGCCCATCGCTATCGCAAGCTGACGGGTGACCTCCGTCTTGCCGACGCCCGTGGGGCCCGCGAACAGGAAGCTGCCCACCGGCTTGCGCTGATCGCCGAGACCCGAGCGCGCCATCTTGATCGCGGCGGCCAAGGAATCGATCGCCTTGTCCTGCCCGAAGATCACGAGCTTCAGGTTGCGCTCCAGATTCTTCAGCACCTCGCGATCCGAAGTCGACACGCTCTTCGGCGGGATCCGCGCCATGCGGGCCACGATGTCCTCGATGTGGCGCACCTCGACCACCGGCTCGCGCTCGGCGATGGGCTTGAGGCGCTGCCGGGCGCCCGCCTCGTCCACGACATCGATTGCCTTGTCGGGCAGATGCCGCTCGTTGATGTGCCGTGCCGCCAGTTCCGCCGCGGCCTTCAGAGCGTCATTGGCGTAGGTGATGCCGTGATGCTCCTCGAAGCGCGGCTTGAGTCCCATGAGGATCTCGACCGTCTCCGCCACCGAAGGCTCGACGACATCGATCTTCTGAAAGCGCCGCGCCAGTGCATGGTCCTTCTCGAAGATGCCGCGGTATTCATGGTAGGTGGTCGAGCCGATGCAGCGGATCTCGCCATTGGTCAGAACGGGTTTGATCAGGTTGGAGGCGTCCATGACGCCGCCCGAGGCGGCGCCCGCGCCGATGACCGTATGGATCTCGTCGATGAACAGGATGGCGCCGGGCTGCTTCTTGAGCTCCGTGATCACGCCCTTCAGCCGTTTCTCGAAGTCGCCGCGATACTTGGTGCCGGCGATCAGCGCACCCATGTCGAGCGCATAGATGGTGCAGTCGCACAGCACCTCCGGCACCTTGCCCTCGACGATCAGGCGTGCGAGCCCTTCGGCAATCGCGGTCTTGCCGACGCCCGCCTCGCCCACATAGAGCGGATTGTTCTTGCGCCGGCGGCAGAGAATCTCGATCGTCCTTTCGACTTCCAGCTTGCGCCCGATCAGCGGATCGATGCGTCCGTCCTGCGCCATGCGGTTCAGGTTGGTGGTGAACTTCTCCAGAGCGCTGCCGCCCTCCGGATCCCGCTCCGTATCCGACTGGGCATCCTCCTTGTCCGTCGTCTTTTCCTCGGCAATCTTCGACAGGCCGTGGGAGATGTAGTTGACGACGTCGAGGCGCGTCACGTGCTGGCGATTGAGCAGGAACACTGCGTGGCTCTGCTTCTCGCTGAATATGGCGACCAGCACGTTGCCAACACCGACCTCTTTTTTTCCGCTCGACTGCACGTGGAACACCGCTCGCTGCAGCACGCGCTGGAAACCGAGCGTCGGCTGCACTTCCCGCTCCTCGCCTTCCTCGAGCCTCGGCGTCGATTGATCGATGTGCTCCTTGAGCTCCTGCTTCAGTTTGGCGAGATCCGCCCCGCAGGCACGCAGGATCTCGCGCACTTTGGGCGTATCCAGGATCGCGAGCAGCAGGTGCTCGACCGTCAGGTACTCGTGACGCGCTTCACGTGCCTGATGGAACGCATCGTTGAGACAGTATTCAAGCTCGTTGGACAGCACTTGCGTCGGCCCTCGCTAATTCAAGCTTCTTCCAGTGTGCACATCAGAGGGTGCTGATGATCACGCGCATACGTCGTCACCTGCGCCACCTTAGTTTCCGCGATCTCGTATGTGAAGACCCCACAGACGCCCTTCCCCTTCGTGTGAACCTCCAGCATGATGCGCGTGGCCGTCGGCCGGCTCA
>JBOIAD010000082.1:0-9183 GCA_050738795.1 Steroidobacteraceae bacterium | reverse complement strand
ATGGGATCGGGCGGGATTGGAGTCGCCGCGCCGTCGCCCGCGACGGTCGCCCATTCGCGCACGCGCCAGCGAGTCACCAGACCGTTCAGGACGTAGGGGTCTTCCCGAGCGAATGTGTCTGCCACCTGTGCCGAGCTTCCAGTAAACAGAAGCACCGCGCCGTCGATGGGATCCGCGAGGGCACCGCCCAGCAGCAGCTCGCCTCGAGCATGTGCTGCCCAGGCTCTCGTGAGGTGCGCGTTCCGAAACGCCGCACGCCGTGCGAGGTAATCCTCAGCGACGTCATAGAACAATAAGAAATGCTTCATGCGGCTCTCCTGAAGCTCATGGAGCTGTGAACTCTGCAGCCGAGTCGAGCAACCACGAGCGCAGGTAGGAACAATAGCTTCGTGCGACGGAAAGCTCGAAAGCCTGCGGATGCTCGCGGCACTCGATGACGAGCGGCAGCTGCGCAAACCGGGTTCGCGCACAGTGGTTCGCAGGGAAGTGCCGGACGTGGAAGTCCAGTCCGCAGCCCTTTGACAGTACCTCACGCGCGTCGTCGCCCTCGATCCGGATGACCGCCAGGGCATCGGACAAATCGACTGCAGCGAGAGACTCGTTGCCGAATCGATGCCGAATGCCCCCCTGCGTCTGCGGTCCACGCAGCCGGTCTGAGACAAAGAGCCAATCGCCCGGTGCCAGACACAATACTCTGGGATCTCCTGGCGAGATCGCTCCTACTGTGGAAGGTAAGCGGCGTCCCTCGTGCTCCACCGCACGATCACCGCTGAGGTGCTCCGGCAACCAGGATTTGACGCCTATCGAGGCACGCCCGGTCAATTCGGTGATTTCAGGCACACTGTGTCCTCGGATGGGTGACCCATGCGCATTTCTATGTACTTCGATCTCCGTTCCGTCACGCATGCAGTCTGTCGCCGCGCGGATCGAAGAATGGCGGATTTACGACGCGAGCGCCGGTTACTGAACCGGCATCGTGCACGCTGACCGCCGCACCCACGTGCTTGCGTCCCGCTCGCAGCACCGCCAGCGCAATGGGGTCGCCCGTGGAGACCGACAGGCCGGCAGATGTGATCCAGCCATCTGTCGCACAATTCGAGTCCGGGAGCCTCAGATGGCTGCCTGCGGCGAACGCGCGGTCGCGCTGGCCGGTGAGGCCGACCAACTGCATCCGGTCCGCTCTGCGGCTCTCGGGTAGTGACAGGGAGCGCTTGCCCACGTAGTCGCCCTGCTTGTTCGCAGCCACCTGCCCCCAGCCTACATCATCGGGTATCGTCGTGCCGTCGGTGTCTGTGCCGACATGCAGAAATCCCTTCTCCAGCCTTAGCAGCAACAGCGCCTCCAGCCCCACCGGCTGCAGTGCTTCCGGCGCCCCTGCCTGAAGCAATGCTTCCCACAAGCTTTGCCCATTACCGGCCGGCACATTGATCTCAAACGTCAATTCGCCCGTATAGCTGACTCGATAGATGCGCGCCGGCCACCCCAGCAACGTGCCCTCGCGGATCGTCATGTGCGCAATCGCCTGTCCGGACCAGTCGATGTTCGCATCGAGTTTCATTGCGATTGTACGAGCCTTCGGACCCGTGACCGAGATCGTGGCCCACTGTTCCGAGACGGGCGTGATGGCCAGTCGCAATTGAGGCCACTCGCACTGGTGCCACTCTTCCAGCCATGCGCCCACCCGGCCCGCGTTGCCGGAAGTCGTGGTGATGACGAGATGATCGGGGGCGAGCATGGCCACCGTCCCGTCGTCGAAGATCACACCCGATTCGCGCAGCATCAAGCCATAGCGGACTCGCCCCGGCTTCAGAGTCTGCAGATTGTTCACATAGAAACGGTCCAGAAATCCGAGCGCATCCGGACCGCGCAACTCGATTTTTCCCAGCGGCGAGCTATCCAACAGGCCCGCGGCGTTGCGCACGGCGCGGGCTTCACGCAGGCTTGCCCGCTCGCGTGACTCGCCGCTGTGCGGGTACGCTACCGGGCGGCGCCATTCGCCGAAATCCTCGATCAGCGCGCCGTGCTCCGTGTGCCAGCGGTGCATGGGCAGAAGCCGATGCGGAGCGAAGTGCTCGCCGATTGCCCGGCCGGCGATCGCGCCCAGCGTGACCGGTACGAAGGGTGGCCGCATCGTGGTGTGGCCGAGCGCGCTCGCCCGGATTCCTCGCAGCTTTGCCAGCACGCCTATCGTCGTTGCTGTAGAGGTCTTGCCTTGATCGGCTGCCATGCCCACAGTCGTGTATCGCTTCACGTGCTCGACCGAGGTGTAGTTCTCGCGCAGTGCGAGCTCGAGATCCGCCACCGTGACATCGTGAAGCAGGTCCACCCACTGCCGGCGAGAGCTGCCGATCGGGCTGGAGCGCGGGCCAATGGGCGCGGTACCGGCTTCGGCGGCCGTGCCAACAATCTGGATCGATGCGTGAGGCGAGCAGGGTTGCAGGGCGCCCGAGGCTTCATCGTAGGCGAGCTTGCCGCCCGCCTGCGCATACAGATGCAGGGCTGGGCTCCAGCCGCCAGAAACGGCGAGCGCGTCGCACTCGAACATCCGAGCGGATTCGACACGCGTCCCATCGCTCGAGAGCCGGCCGACGGTCATGCGGCGGAGCCCGCTGAAGCCGGCGGATTCGATGGGCATGGAACCCGCCAGTACCTCAATCGACGCCGATCGCATGGCCGCGTGCAGCGCCTCGGGGATTTGCTGGCGGCTGTCGACTATGCCCGCCACTTCCGCACCCGCATTCTTGAGATCCTGGGCAAGCAGGTAGGCGGAATCGTTGTTGGTCGCAACAAGTGTCCGCCGGCCCGGTGCAACGCCATAGCGGCGCAAGTACTGCCTCGCCGAACCGGCCAGCATGATTCCGGGGCGATCGTTGTGGCTGAAGATGAGGGGTTGCTCCAGGGAACCGGTGGCGAGCACGACGCGCTTTGCCCGCACAACCCAATAGCGCTCGCGCGGGCCGTTTGCCCGGGACTGGGGGACATGCTCCACCATGGCGACCACATCGTGATCGTAGTACCCGACCGCAGTCGTCCTCCGGAGGATCTTCACGTCGGGGTGCTCGTCCAACTGGCGGCCGGCGGCGGTCAGCGACTCGATGCCGGCCGCATTTCCCGCGCCTGCGCCGCGATTTCCCGCGCCCAGGCCGCCATTTTCCGCGGCCAAGCCGGCCCATGCCCCGTGGCCGCCCAATTGCGAGTCCTGTTCAGCCAGAACTACGCGCTCACCCGCAAGGGCCGCCCGCAGAGCCGCACCCAGGCCGGCGGCGCCGCCCCCTACGACCAGTACGTCGCAATGGGCATTGCGGACATCGTAGCGGTCCGGATCGCGCTCGAGGGACGCACGTCCAAGTCCTGCGAGCCGGCGGATGGTGCGCTCGTACACATGCCAACCTGGCCACATGAAGGTCTTGTTGTAAAAACCCGCAGCCCACAACGGCGCGGCCAGATCGAGTAGCCGTCCCAGATCGAAACCCAGACTGGGCCAGCCCGCCTGCGCGTGCGCTTCGAGTCCATCGGAAAGCTCCACCATGGGAGCCCGGGCAGTCGGGATGGCGCGCGCGCCGCTACCGAGCTGAATGAGCGCATTGGGTTCCTCCGGTCCGCAGGAGAACACGCCACGCGGGCGATGGAATTTGAAACTTCGGGCCACCGTCCGCACACCATTGGCGAGCAGCGCCGCCGCCAGAGTGTCCCCGGCGAACCCCGAATACGGCCTGCCGTCGAACTGAAAGGAGATGGATCGGGTGCGGTCGATCAGCCCACCGCGCTCCAGTCGGTACGGTCCTGCACCGCGCTCCAACCTGTGCGGTCCTGAGTCGCCTCTCATCATAGGCCGGGCAAATCGGGCCGCGGCTGGCCGATCGCGTACGTTGCCAGAATTTCGTGCGTCACGGTGTTACGCGCGACGTTGAACCAGCGCCCGCATCCGTACGCGTGCAGCCACCGTTCAAAGTGGATTCCCGCGGGGTTGTCGCGCACGTACAGATATTCCGTCCACGTTGCATCGTCCGCCGTCGCGGGCGGCCGGCTGATATGCGACGGTCCCCCGAATGTGAATTCCGGCTCATCGCGCACGCCGCACAACGGACAGTAGATTCTCAACATGCTAACGCCCCCATGACCTTCCCTCTAGTGAGCCACACCGGCTGCGGCGCCTTCGTCGATGAGCGCCCCGGTTTTGAATCGCTCGAGTCCGAAGGATGCAATCAGCGGATGCGGCTTCCCATTGACGATCGTGTGCGCCATGGTGTTCCCCCCGGCCGGAATCGCCTTGTAGCCCCCCGTTCCCCAGCCACAGTTGATGAACAGTCCATCCACCGGCGTCAGGCCCATCAGGGGACTGGTGTCCGGAGTGATGTCGACGCGACCGGCCCACTGGCGCATGAGTCGCAGGCGGCTGAAGCCTGGAAACAGCTCGAGCACGGCCCCTATCGTGGCACGCTGCTGTGGCAGCCCTCCGCGCTGGGCATAGGAGTTGTAGACATCGGCCCCTGCGCCGATGACGATCTCGCCGCGGTCGCTCTGACTGACATAGGCGTGAATGGTTGCGGAGTTGACCACCACATCGAGCACCGGCTTGACGGGCTCGGTGACCATGGCCTGGAGCGCCATCGTGGTGATTGGAAGCCTGAGTCCGGCAAGCCGGCCGAGTTGCGAGGAATAGCCGGCAACGGACATCACGACCTTGTCGGCGGCGACGGGGCCCTGTGAGGTTTGCACCCCGCGCACGCGTCCATTTGCGAGGTCGAAGCCCGTGACTTCGCAGCTCTGCACGATGTCGACTCCGGATTCACTTGCGGCGCGCGCGTAGCCCCAGACGACCGCGTCGTGACGGGAGATTCCCGCCCGCCGCTGCATAAACGCTCCGTAGATCGGGAATCGCGACTGAAGGTTGATCGCGGGCGCCAGCCGCTTGACCTGCCCGGGAGTCAGCATTTCCGAGTCGACGCCGTTCATCAGAATGGCGTTGCACCAGCGGCGGTTCATCTCCAGCTCGTGCTCACTGTGGGCGAGCTGCAGCAGCCCGCGCTGGCTGAGCATCACGTTGAAATTCAGTTCCGCGCTCAATCCCTCATACAGCCGCAGGGAATGATCGTAGAACGATGAGCTGACAGGGTGGAAATAATTGGAGCGGGTCACCTGGGTATTGCGGCCAGAGTTTCCGCCGCCGATCCAGCCACGCTCGAGTACCGCGACATTGCGGACCCCATGCCTGCTCGCCAGGTAGTACGCGGTGGCGAGTCCATGGCCGCCACCGCCGATCACGACGACATCGTAGCCACGTTTGAGAGCGGGTTCGCGCCACGCCGGCCGCCAGCCGGTATTCCCGCGAAGGGCCTGCCATGCCAGATTGAGGAAGGAATAGCGTTGCATCCGGCGCTACCGGGGCCAGGCCTTACACATGTGTAAAGTGATATCACTTGCACCTGTGCAAATCAATATCCGGCCTGCGCGGTGCGGCGCGGCTCACCGCCGGCGAAAGTCGTGGCCAGAGCGCCGTAGCGCAAGAACCGCCGGCGCGAGGCGGCTCCGGCCGAAGGGCCTCCAGCCACGACGGCTCGCGCTCACTGTCGCATCAGAAGTGATAGAGGAAGCGCACGCCGATGGTTCGCGGGCGGCTGATCTCCCGGGAATGGATATTCTGGGTGACCGGCGGATCGCGCTTGATGGTCTGGACCTGATACAGCTCCTGGTCATTGGTCACGTTGCGGACGAACACGCCAGTCTCCCACGCCGACCCGGAGAGGTAGTTCACGGCGAGGTTGAGCTGCTTGTCCGCGGGGTCGTAGGCAGGTGCGGGCTGCACGGACTTGTCGAACCAGCCGGTATAGTAGCCCTCTCGGTAGCGGAAATCGGCATGCA
Organism: Steroidobacteraceae bacterium; assembly: GCA_050738795.1. Taxonomy (GTDB): domain Bacteria; phylum Pseudomonadota; class Gammaproteobacteria; order Steroidobacterales; family Steroidobacteraceae; genus 13-2-20CM-66-19. The sequence continues at coordinate 3,321 of JBOIAD010000082.1, read as the reverse complement.
GATCGAGTGAGGCGCCGCTGAACAGGGGAACAGTGTAGTCCGCGTTGGTGCTGCCTTCATAGCGCGGGGTACCCGGTGCGCGCTGACCGTCCAGGGCAATGATGTCGTCGGGTGCCCCCGGAAGCTGGCTGGGAAAACGGATGTCGCCGTTCGCCACCGTCCTGTTGTACGAGGCGCTCACGCCCCACGTGAGGTGATCGGTGACACTGAGCTGCGACTCGAATTCCACACCGGTGCCGCGAATCTTGCCGCCGTTCGAAGTAAAAGCGTAGCTGCAATCGGCGAGAACCCGCTGGGTCTGCACGTCGTCCCAGTTGTTCAGATAGGCGGTCAGGTTCAAGAGCAGCCGCTTGTCGAGCCAAGCGCTCTTCTCGCCGATCTGATAGGTCCATACCTTGTCCGGCCCGAATGTCAGCGGGCCCGGCTCGCCGCAGGACTGCGGGATGGGCTGGTTGACTCCACCGAGCCGGAAGCCCTGTGCCGCTTCGGCGAACAGCAGCAGATCGTCGGTAGCCTGATACGCCAGGCGCGCGCGCGGAGTCGTGCCGTTATCCTTGGGGCGCTGATTCACAGTCAGCGGCTCGAACGTGTCGAAATCGATGCCGAGAATACCGGCGAAGTACAGATCGAAATGCTGCCGGTAGTTGAAATAGCGGGCGCCTACGGTACCGTGCAGTTTCGGTGTGAAGGCGAAAGTCGTATCCGCGAAGACGGCTACCTGCGTCTCGTCGATCCGCGTGTCGCCGTAGAACGGATCATCGTCGTGCGGTGTCCCAATATCGCTCGAAGTCAGCCCGAAACCGGTCAGGAAACCCCCGAACGCCTGCTGGTCGTAGCCGACCGTTGGAATGTCCTGCACCTGTGTCCGGCGCGTATTCTCGTAGTACACGCCCGTGATCCACGTGAGTCGGTTGTCGCCGTACGATTGGAGGCGCACTTCCTGCGTAAACGAACGCAGGGTATTGTTGATGTCGTTGACCGACATGATGTCGTCATACGGCACATCCCCCAGGCCGAGGCCGGGCCTCCCGACGAGGTACTGTCCGCTGGTGATGCGGTCGAAGTCACGATGGATGTAGGAAGAGGACGAGATCAGCTCCGCCGGACCGAACAGATAGGAGATAGTCAGGTTGGAAATATTGGTGTTGTCGTTGTAGTGCTCGGGAATGTTCGTGTCGTACGTGTCGAACGGCCGCAGCGGCGTCGTGACGAATTGGAACTGGGTGGGATCGCCGTTGGACCGCAGGCGGTAGTACAAGTGGCTCACGTCTACAGTCAGAGCATCAGCCGCTTGCCAGCGCAACGCCACGCGTGCCTGCGTCGCGTAATCGCCATTGGCATTCTTCTTGTTGATCCCGATATTGTCGATGTACCCGGAGTTATCCCCGCGATAACCATTGATGCGCAGCGCCAGAGTGTCCGCCAGCGGCAGGTTCACCATGCCGCGCACGGAATAGTTGGCGCTGCCGTCCTTCGTATCCGAGAGAGTCGCTTCGGCCAGCGCATCGAACCTGCCCGGTTGCGGCTTCTTCGTGATGTAGCGGATATTTCCAGCCATGGCGCTCGAGCCGAACAGTGTGCCCTGAGGCCCGCGGATCACTTCGACCCGTTCGAGGTCGAAGAGCTTGAAGTCCGGTGTATTGCCTTGCAGGGCGACCGGCGTGTCATCGAGATACACCGACACCAGGGAGCGATCGCTCAGGGTCGTATGATTGAAGGGCATGATGCTCATGCCGCGAATGACGATCTCATTCTGGCCTGGGCTCGACTGCTGCAAGAACAGCGATGGCAGCCCCTCGAGATAGTCGTTGAAGCCCTGCCCACCGGCGCGCGCGAGATTGTCGGTGTTAACGACGCTGATCGCCAGGGGTGCGCTCTGGATGTCCACCGCCGCCTGGCGCTCGCCGGTCACGACTACTTCCTGCAGCGTCACCGGCGCAGTCGCATTCGCCTGATCCGTCTCCGCCGCCTGCGCGCTGCTCACGCCCAGCAGACATGCCCCCGCCGCCACCGGCAGCCATCTGTTGCCGCACTGCGCGCGCCTTACCAGGATACTGCCCATCAAGCTCCCCTCCGGCGACAGATCCGTCGCCCCAGATCGCCCCCCGGTCAGAGCAGCGACGCCTGTGACTATAGAAGTGCGTTGTAGCGCCGTTCAAACATCACTTAGGCATCACTCGCATCACATTTTGTGATGAATGCCCCTCACGCGTGCCGGCGTCGCACGCCCACAATGCGTAGCAGCGAAATTTCGGCCAAAAATCACTTGCCCGTTTGCCCGAGCACCGGCTCCGGAGAGTCAAAGGCGTCTGGAGAAAAAATCGACCATCTCGTTCCATAGCTGCACCTGAGTCTGATGCAGGACGAAACCATGGGACTCGTTCGGGACCATCGTCACTTCCACGTCAACATGCCGCTCGCGAAGCCTTTGAGCCAGATCGACCGTCTGCGCCACGTCCACGTAAATATCCGCATCCCCGGTAAATAGCAGCACCGGCGATGTCCAATGGTCCAATGCGCCGAGCGGCGAGGACTGCAGCGCCTGCGAGCGAGTTTCCGCGGTAACTCCGAAATCGCGGCCCGGATCCCAGTACCCGGAGTTGTTCGAGGAGAAGCTCCAATCGTACAGTCCGTAGAGCGCCACGCCGGCCCTGAACAGATCCGAATGGCGGGCCAGTGATTGCGCCGTCATCAGACCCCCATAGGAGCCCCCCCAGGCGCCGATGCGATGACCATCCACATTCGGCCGAGCGGCGAGCCAGTGCGCGGCCGCCACGGCATCTCTGACCTCGGAAGCGCCCCGCCAGGCGCGCTCCGGATCCTCCCTGAACTTGCGCCCATAACCTTCGCTGCCACGGAAATTCACACTGAGAACGACATAACCCAGTTCCGCGAGCCGCCGGTTCATTGCATACATGTAGGCAAACGTGTCCGAAGGATGGAATGCAGGAAACATCTGCTTGTAGGGACCACCGTGAAAAAATACGATGGCCGGATGCCTGCCGGCGCTCGACGGCGGGAAAAGCTGTGCTGGCACTGTCACGCCATCTTCCGCCTGAAAGCTGACAACCTGCGGTGCCGGGGCAGAGAATTTCGGCTCGTATCCCAGGTCTTGCGGCCGCTCCCGCATGACGAGCTTGCGCGTCTTCACGTCCAGAATCCGCAGGAGTGGCGCCGTATCGGCGTTACCTCCCGTGAACGCCACGAATCGTCCCGCGGAACGCACCGGAGCCGTGATCACCAAGTCCGGATCCGCGATATCTGATCGTTTTCCCGACCGTAGATCATAAACGGACAGGTGCCGCGTGTTCAGGTCCGGGC
>JBOIAD010000081.1:0-72981 GCA_050738795.1 Steroidobacteraceae bacterium | reverse complement strand
GCGCGCGTTGGACAGCGCAAGTATCGATCTCGACATTGCGCCCTTCGCCGCCTTTCTCTCCGAGCGCGTGGCGTGGTCAGTTGAACAGTCGCCAACGATCGATCGACGTTAGTGGCGGACCAGCGCGCCGGTGGCCAACGGCTACGCTATGGCATGGCCATCGGCTCGAAACCTACGTGCAGTCGCTGCCGCCAAGGCAGGCGCTTCGGGTGGTACTTCGGCGCACTGGCAGGATGTCATGCCCGCGGCACTGGGTGCGCCCATCGGGCTCTGATCGGCCAAATCGAGGTTCCTGGACGACGACCACGAGAAGCCAGGCGCGGCGCTAGCGGGCCCGTCCGCGCAGGATCAGCTTGAGCACTGACGCATCTTCGCGGCCACCCACCGCCTGGTAGTAGCCGCGCCGCATTCCAACCTGCTCGAACCCCAGAGACAGGTACAGGCGGATCGCAGCCGTATTCGTCGGGCGCACTTCCAGATACGCTTCGCTCATCCCGGCCGCCGAGCCTCGCTCGATGAGATAACCGAGCAGGCGTTTGCCGACGCCGCGGCAGCGAAACGACTCGCCTATGCACAGGTTCAGGATATGGGCCTCACCTGCTCCAACGCTCATCACGCCGTAGCCGATCAGCTGGCCGCCGATCGTTACTACGCGGCACACGTAGCCCACGCGCAGGCAATCGCGAAAGATGCCCTCGCTCCAGGGAAACTGGTAGGCAGCCCGCTCGACGGCTACGACGTCCATGACATCACTGTCGGCCATGGGCCGGATGCGAACATCCGCAACGGCATCGAGCAGCTCGGGCGCAGTTGCCATCAGTGCCTGCATTGATCAGGTTGGTTGCAGTCCGCGAAATACGTCCCGCGCAAATTTCAGATCCTCCCACGCCTTGCGCTTGTCGCCGGGGGTCCGCAGGAGATAGGCGGGATGATACGTCACTATGAGAGGTGTATTCAGCTCGCCGAAATGGTGCACGCGGCCGCGAAGACGCCCCAGCGGGGCATCCGTATTCAGCAGGTTCTGGGCCGCGATACGGCCGACCGCGAGCATGAGCAGGGGCTGCAGCAGTTGCACCTGGCGCAGCAGGTAGGGCATGCAGGCGGCAACCTCCTCGGGCTTGGGGTCGCGATTTCCGGGCGGCCTGCTCTTCAACACGTTGGCAATGTAGACATTGGTGCCGCGGCTGAGTCCAATCGCGCGCAGCATGGCATCGAGCAGGTGCCCCGCGCGCCCGACGAAAGGCTCGCCGCGCCGGTCCTCCTCGGCGCCCGGTGCCTCGCCGACGACCAGCCAGCGGGCCTCGCGGCTTCCGACACCGAACACACCCTGCGTCCGGGTCGAATGCAAGGCGCATTTCGTACAGCCGAGTACTTCCGAGCGGAGAGCTTCCCAGCCCGCGGAATCCGGCTCAGCCGCGGTTACGAGCGGTTGCGCCGCTACCGCTTCGGGCGATTGCGCTGCGCGGCGCGGCACCCACACGTCGATGCCGATCGCCTGCAGGTACTCGTTGCGGCGCTGTGCGTCCATCAACTCGGTCCCGATACGGGTACGCCGCGAAACAGACGCCGGATGCGGCGGCCGACCCACAGTACCGGCGCGGACAGCGCGTACGTGGAAAACATGGACAGGAGCATGGCCGGCGGATCCAGCGCGACCAGCACGAAGAACAGCGGTACGATCAGCATGTATGCGAACTTGATGCGCCGGTCCAGATTGAACTGTTTGAAGCTCGGATAGCTGAAGCGGCTGACCATCAGTGCGCCGGCGCTGGCCGTGATGACGAATGCCGCAATCAATCCCACCAGGCCGGGTTCGCGGAAATTGATCGAGAACCACACGAACGCGGCGACGATGGCGGCAGCCGACGGACTGGGCAGTCCCTCGAAGTAGCGCTTGTCCGCGGCGGCGCGGGTATTGAAGCGCGCCAGACGCATCCCGGCGGCGACCGTGTAGAAGAAGCACGCGAGCCAGCCGAACCGGCCCCAGTAGTGGCCGAATTCGGCGATGCGCACGACACCCCACTGATAGGCCACGATCGCGGGCGCCAGGCCGAACGCCACCATGTCCGCGAGGCTGTCGTACTCCTTGCCGAAGGCGCTCTCGGTCCTGGTGAGGCGCGCGATGCGCCCATCCAGCGTGTCGAAGATCATCGCCACGAACACGGCGATGCCGGCGTGCTCGAAGTGCTTGTCGATCGAGGCGACGATGGCATAGAAGCCGGAGAACAGGCATCCGGTGGTCAGCAGATTCGGCAGGAGGTAGATGCCCTTGCGGCGCGGCTTCAACTCCTCTTCGGGCTCGGTCTCCATCGGTGCGCTCTTGTGCAGCAGCTCATGCGGTACGGCCGGGCCGGCATCTTATCAGCTAAGATCCTCGGGTTTACGGCCCGCGGCCGGTCTGGAACCAAGGCGCAATGAGGCTTTCGCAGTACCCGATCAACACCCTCAAGGAGACTCCCGCCGAAGCGGAAGTGGTCAGCCACCAGCTCATGCTTAGAGCGGGCCTCATCCGCCGCCTCGCGGCGGGCTTGTATAGCTGGCTGCCCATCGGCCTGCGCACGCTGCAGAAGGTCGAACGGATCGTCCGCGAGGAGATGAACCGCGCCGGCGCACTGGAGCTGGTGATGCCGGTCTTTCAGCCGGCGGAGCTGTGGCAGGAATCGGGCCGCTGGAAGAAATATGGGCCGGAGCTGCTGCGGTTCAAGGATCGCCATCAGCGCGATTTCTGTGCGGGCCCGACGCATGAGGAGGTCATCACGGACATCGCCCGCCGTGAGCTCAAGAGCTATCGGCAGCTACCGGTGAATTTCTACCAGATCCAGACGAAATTCCGGGATGAGATCCGTCCGCGCTTCGGCGTCATGCGTGCGCGCGAGTTCATCATGAAGGACGCCTACTCGTTCCATGCCGATGAGGCTTCGCTGCGGGAAGGCTATCGCGCGATGTACGACGCCTACACGCGCATCTTCACCCGTACTGGCCTGCAATTTCGGGCTGTACGCGCCGATTCGGGCGCCATTGGCGGCGATCTCTCCCAGGAGTTCCACGTTATCGCCGCCTCCGGAGAGGATGCTATCGTCTTCTCGGATGGCGATGATTACGCGGCCAATCTTGAGGCGGCCATCGCGCTGGCTCCGGCCGAGCCGCGGCCCGCCCCGCAAGAGCAACTGGTCAAGGTCCCGACTCCGGGTGCCAAGACCATCGACGATCTGGCGCGCTTTCTGCACGCCTCCGCGTCCCGAACCGTGAAGACGCTGCTGGTGGACGGGGTCGAGGACGACGACGTCGTGGCACTTGTAGTCCGTGGGGATCACGAGCTGAACGCCATCAAGGCCCAGAAGCTGCCTGGTGTGGCGAGTCCCTTGCGCATGGCCGGCGCGGCACGCATTGCACGCGCGACCGGCACGGAGCCGGGATTCATCGGTCCGATCGGATTTTCGGGCCGGATCTACGCCGACCACAGCGCACTCGCGCTCGCGGACTTCATCTGCGGAGCGAACGAGAGGGACATGCACTTTACCGGTGCAAACTGGGATCGCGACGTTCCGGGAGCAGTCGCGGCGGATATCCGCAATGCGGTCGAGGGCGATCGCAGCCCTTCCGGACACGGACATCTGAAAATCGCGCGCGGCATCGAAGTGGGACACATTTTCCAGCTCGGCCGCGTGTACAGCGAGCCCATGAAAGGCGTCGTGCTGGACGAAAGTGGCCGGGAAGTGGCGATGTACATGGGCTGCTACGGCATCGGTGTGACGCGCATCGTAGCCGCCGCGATCGAGCAGAATCACGATGAGCGGGGCATCATCTGGCCGGAGCCGATCGCCCCGTTCCAGATCGTGCTCGTCCCCCTGGGCCTGCAGAAATCCGCCCGTGTGCAAGAGGTTGCCGACCGGCTGTATGCCGAGCTCACTGCCGCCGGAATCGAAGTGTTGTACGACGACCGCGATGCCCGGCCCGGGGTCAAGTTTGCCGACGCGGAGCTGCTCGGCATTCCTCACCGGGTGGTGGTGGGGGAACGCGGCCTGGCGGCGGGAAAGCTCGAATATCGGCAGCGGCGCGCCACCGAGAGCCAGGAATTTCCCGTGGACCAGGCGCTCGCGTTCATTCGCTCCCGGCTGTCCCATTAAGGGCCATCACCCGGTATCGAGCGCGGCCAGCGGGCAGCAGCGGTTCTTTCGCAGGCTGGGGTCCGCCGCGCGCGCCGCTTTGGTGATCTTGTGCCTCGTGGGCAGCGGGATTGCGCATGCGGACCAGCAGCGCGATCCCGAGTTGCGGGACGTGGTCGCCCGCGCGGTCGCCCAGGCTGAGTGCTTCACCGATCACTACGATTCCGCCGTCTGGTACACCTTGATGGAGCCGCGCCTGCGGCAAGTGGTCAAGGAGCGCGACGAGCGCCTCGAGATACTCAAACAGGTTTATTGCGAGACGCACCGTCCGGGCGAGACGCGGTTGCCGCCGGGCCTCGTGATGGCCGTCATGGCTGTCGAAAGCCGCTTCGATCGCTGGGCGGTCTCATCGGCGGGAGCCGTCGGACTCATGCAAGTGATGCCGTTCTGGCCGGGGCAGCTCGGGATACGCCGGTACGAGCTGGTGCACATCGGCCCCAACATCCACATGGGCTGCGCGATTCTGCGCTATTACCTGCGCTACGAACGCAACGACGTGCGCAAGGCGCTCGCGCGCTACAACGGTGCCATCGGCCAGCGGGACTACCCCGACAAGGTCATCTCGCAATGGTCGCGTTGGAACGGCGCCGACGACCTCGGATTTCCATCCGCGCAAAGGCGCCGTTAGCGAAGCAAAAGATGCGACGCATGCGTCGTACCCTTGTGCGAGCGGGCCGAAAGGGCCGCAGGCCTCTTGCGGCGATCGGGTTAGTGTGCTGCGGGCGCGAGCGCTCTCACGACGCCTTCCCGGCGCGGGTCCGCCCCTCCTTCAAAGGATCCATCGGGCTTGCGCAGGAGACCGTGAAGTCCCGAGTTTTCCGCACGACCCTCTTTGAGATCGATGCCGCGATCCCTCAGCCCTGCCACCACCCCCGGGGCGAATCTGTTCAGCTCCCCGGCGTAGTCATTGCCGTGGGCGATCAGGTTGGGCAGGTCGATCGCCTGCTGCATCGACAGATGCCACGCCAGCACGCCGACCACCGTTTTGGCGCTGTAGTCCAGAATCGCGGAGCCACCCGGCGATCCGAGTGCGGCCACGAAATGACCGTCGCGATCCACCACGATGATCGGTGCCATGGAAGAGCGCGGGCGCTTGCCGCCCTGCACGGCGTTGGCAACCGGTCCGTGTTCGTCCGTGGGCTGGTACGAGAAGTCCGTGAGCTGATTGTTGAGTACGAAACCGCCGACGGTGCGGCCTGAGCCGAAGACCGACTCGACGGTCGTGGTCATCGAGACGACATTGCCCCAGCCATCCATCACTACGAAATGACTCGTGCCGGCGGATTCCCTGGTCGCATCGGGTCCGCGCCATACCCCGGCGAGCTGGCCAGGCGGCGGCGCGGGGCCGGCGCGATCGCCGATGAGCTGCGCCCGCTCTCCCAGGTAGGCCGGATCCAGCAGTTTCTGCACCGGCACGGCAATGAATTGCGGGTCCGCGACGTACCGGTCGCGATCGGCAAACATCAGGCGGCTCGCCTGCGCGAACAGAAACCAGGACTGGGGATCGGAAGGCCCCCGCTCGGCGATGTCCGTATGATCGAGGATGGCGAGAAGCTGCAGAAGGTTGAGTCCGCTGGAGGGCGGCGGCGGCACGCACACCGAGTACTGCCTGTACGGCCCGCACAGCGGCTCGGCCCAGTCGGCGCGGTACGCGGCGAGATCCTGCAGGGTCATGGTTCCCGGCGTCGGCGCTTCATGCGTACGCTTCACGATCTCGGCCGCAATCGTGCCGCTATACAAGGCGCGCGGCCCCTCGACAGCGATCCGCCGAAGAGTGTGCGCGTACAGCGGATTTCGAAATACGTCGCCCGCCTGCAGGGGCTGGCCATCGGGTCTTGCAAAGAGTGCGCGGATCTCGGGCGTGGCCGGAAGCATGAAGTCCGGCGACAGGAATCCTGCGAGCCGCTGCGGGACTTTGAAACCGTCCGTGGCCGCGCGGATCGCCGGCGTGAACAGCTCGCGCCATGGAAGTTTCCCCAGCCGAGCGTGCGCCTCCGAGAGCATCGCGATTGCGCCCGGCACCCCCGTCGAGCGGCCGGTCCGCACGGCCTGCAGATACGACATGGGCTTGCCGTGCTCATCGAGGAACATGTCCGGCGTGGCCCCGGCTGGCGCCTTCTCGCGGCCATCGAGTGCCGAGATCACGCCCGTCGCGGCATCGTAGTACAACATGAAGGCGCCGCCGCCGACCCCGGAACTCTGCGGTTCCACGAGCCCAAGCATCGCCTGAATGGCTACCGCGGCGTCCAGGGCGCTTCCGCCTTTGCGCAGGATCTCGATTCCCGCGTCCGCGGCCATTGGATTGGCTGCAGCGACCTCCGCCGTCTGGGCGGCAGGCTGTGCCGGCAGCGGTGCCCTTGCCTGGACAGCCGGCGCGTTGAGAAAAAGCCAGGTGAGGGCAAGCAGGCAGGCGTGTTGCAAACGGATACTGAGCATTAATGACCTCGATGGGGCCGCACGTGTGGTGCAGCTCAAGCAGTCTCGAAACCCCTGGGCGCGTGCGGCGCGTCGAGCGCCGCGTCCAAAACCTCGACGGATGTGACTTTCGATGCGGATGAGCCTATCCAGAGCCATTTCACGAATGCCTGCACGGCCATTTCATCGCCGCACGCGAGCACCTCCACACGGCCGTCAGGCAGATTCCTCGCATAGCCGCGGATCGACAGCTCGCGCGCACGCCGCGCCGCGGTGGCTCGGTAGAACACGCCCTGCACGCGGCCATCCACCAGACACTTCCTGCAAACCACGCTTGCTCCCTCGTTGCCGCCCGGCGAGTTGGATTTTACCGAAAGTCCCCGCAGGCACCCCGCAAATTGTGCGTTGTCCAGTTCGCGCTCCGGCGCGGGCTTTCGGCGCGTAGAGGCCCGATTCACACACTGCCCGGGGCAGCAGCTTGCGGAACACAATGGCCGCCCGTTTCGGTCATGGATGGAGTGCCGCGGCTATGGCCGAGGATCGATCGCCTGTGGCAACGTACCCGGGGGCGCAGAATGTGCTCGGGCGTCTGTACGCGCACCCGCAGCTCGACTGTGCGTCTGAGGAAGCGTCGATGACGGAAATTCTGGTGCTCTACTACTCGCGGACCGGCTCGACCGCCGAGCTCGCCCGGCAGGTGTGCCGCGGAATCGAGAGCGTGCCGGAGGCGAGCGCGAAGCTGCGCACCGTACCCCCGGTCCACGCCGAAAGCGAGGGGCCGGCCCGGCTGGTCCCGGCCAGCGGCCCGCCGTATGTCTCGCTCGAGGATCTGCGCCAGGCCGACGGACTCGTTCTCGGCAGCCCTACACGCTTCGGCAACATGGCCGCACCGCTGAAGTACTTCCTCGATTGCACATCGAGCCTGTGGGTATCCGGCGCCCTGGCCGGCAAGCCTGCGGGCGTTTTTACGTCCACCCAGACGATGCATGGCGGCCAGGAAACGACACTGTTGTCCATGATGATGCCGCTGATCCACCATGGGATGTTCCTGGTCGGCATCCCCTACACCGAGCGCTCGCTCAACGAAACGCGGACGGGAGGCTCGCCTTACGGTGCATCGCATGTCGCGGGCTCGCAGGCTGAGCCGCTGCTCGCGGAGCATGAGAAGACCCTGGCGCAGGCGCTGGGCCGCAGAGTCGCTGCGCTGGCGGCTCGGCTGCGCAGCCCCTAGAGGCCAAAAGCTTTCACTCACGCAACACGGACCGGATGAAGGGCACCGTCAGCCGCCGCTGGGCGACGAGCGCAGCTTCGTCGAGAGTGTCCAGCAGCTCGTAGAGTGTGCGCATATCCCTGGGGAAACGCCGTTGCAACCAGCGCGAGGTGTCGTCCGGAAGCTCGAATCCCCGCTGCCGGGCGCGCAACTGCAAAGCCTCCCGCTGTTCGGCTTCGTCGAGCACGCGCAACTGAAAAATCGCTGCGGCGGCGAGGCGCGAACCCAGATCGGGCAACCGCCATTGCCACAGCGCCGGAGGCGCTTTGGCGGCGACCACGAGCCGCCCCCCCCTCTCCTCCATCTCTCGCAGGAGACCGAACAGTGCCCGCTCCCACTCCACCTCCCGTGCAACCCTGTCCAGATCGTCCAGACATACACATTCGAACTGCGCAACGCCCTCGAGCACGCCCACGCCCAGATGGGCCAGTGCCTCGAGCGGCAGGTAAGCGGCCCTGCCAGTCTCGCTGGCCTGTGCGCAGATCGCCTGCAACAGATGAGTCTTGCCGGCACCCGGGGGCCCACACATCCATACGGCGCCCGTCGTCTCGCCATTCGCCGTCCGTATCGCATGCGCGACGGCTTGAAGATTGCGTGCCGGCAAAAAGCTGGCGAACACCGCACGATCCGGAAGGCGCACACCAAGAGGAAGCTGTTGCACGGCGCGAGCTCAGGTCGCGCGCGCAGGCTGCGACCACGCCCGCCGCATGAACAGGGCGACGTAGTTCAGACCGGAGACCAGCGTAGTTGCAAACACGACGATCGCCAGCGCGTCCAGTACCTCGCGCGGAGGAAAGCTTAGCGCCGCATTGACCATCACGGCCAGCAGATACAGCAGCTGCATCGCCGTGTTGACTTTGCTGAAGACGGTGGGGCGGCCTCGAAGCGGGCCGAACCAGAGGCGGAAGACGAGCGCGCCGAGCCCGATCAACACGTCGCGCGCCACGACTGCGGCAGTGAGCCACCAGGGTACGAGGCCAAGCCACGCGGCCTCGACGAACACCGTAACCAACAGCAGCTTGTCGGCAAGAGGATCCAGCACTTTGCCGAGCTCGGACGTCCAGTTGAAGCGCTTGGCTAGATAACCGTCGACGCCGTCGGACAGGCCCGCCGTCATGAACAACGCGAGGGCCGTGAAATGTTCCTGAGCATGAAGCGCCGCGGCGATCGGCCACACCAGCGCAATACGGAACAGGCAGATCAGGTTGGGCAGATGGCGCACGGTGAGTCAGGACCGTAGGGACCCCTCACTAGGGTCGATACTGGTAGAGGAGGCGCGGATTGGACGCGTCCGTCCGAACGAGATGCGCCGAACCGGTTAACGCCCGGTTGATTGCATCGGCACCCCCACGCACTAACACATCAAACGAGACAGTAGAGCCATTGGCCTCGCTCACGCTGGCGTGCCGTACTCCCGGTACACTCTCCAGCATCCGTGCAACGGTGGCGTAATCGGTCAGGGCGGCGACGCCTTCGATCTCAACGCGGGCGCTGGCTTCCGTCTGCGCCAGGGAAGCACCTTGGGGCGATGCCAGCGAATCGACCGCGCCGTCGATGCCCGCGCCGAGGGGGCCGCTCCAGCTTTCGCTCGAGAAGTTGGTGTGCAGCGTCCACTGCCACTGACCGTTTGCCGTGCCTGCGTCCCCGCGCCCGATCAGCACGGCATCTCCACCGTAACGCTGTGCCGTCTGCATCAGCGCTTCACGCCCAAGATCGTTGCCGGCGGCGTCCAGCGGAGACAGGGGGACCAGGCTGATGGGAAGTCCACGGGCCATGGCTGTCTGCTCGAGCTCGTTGCGTGCTGCGTCATCAGCCGCACGAGGCAGTGGGGGATACAGGACCACGAGAGTGAATGGACGTTCCCGATCCCAAACGGTTCGACCGGCCGTTGCAATCGCACGCTCAACAGCAGCGCCGTCGAAAATGACCTGACTCTCGCCGCGAGGTCCGGGCGCATACGCCTTGACGTAGCTCGGAGCTTCCGAGATCAGCGTTGCGAACGCGGGATCGGTGGCAGACTCCCGCCGGCCTGTTGCCCGAACCAGGGCTTCGCGCATGGCGTCCTGCAGAGAAGCCGCCGACTGGCCGCCCTTGACGTCGACTTCATAGACTCGAACCGGCCGCCCCGCCCACGCAGAAAGCGAAAAAGCGCAACAGGCGAGGCATGCGAGGCCCGCCAGGATCGTCCGCAGCCGCAGGTGTACGGCGCTCGAATTGGACTTGTTGCCAGCCATGCGCACATTGTACGGGCTGCTTCGGAACAGCGGCTGAATATACCCGCGCCCCAGAGTGCCGGGTGCTATGTAGAATATCGTACGGCCGGGCAGCGCCCGGCGGCGGATCTACCTGTCGTACATCATGAACGAATCCCCGGGCATTACTTACCGCGATGCAGGCGTAGACATCGATGCCGGCGATGAGCTCGTCGAGCGAATCAAGCCCCTCGTGCGCCGCACGCATCGTCCCGAGGTACTGGCCGGCATCGGCGGCTTTGGCGCCTTGGTCGAGATCCCGCAGGGGCGTTACCAGCGGCCGGTTCTCGTTGCGGGGACCGACGGCGTCGGCACGAAGCTGCGGCTGGCCATTGATACGGGCCGCCACGACACGATCGGTATCGATCTGGTCGCAATGTGCGCCAACGATGTCGTAGTGCAGGGAGCCGAGCCGCTGTTTTTCCTGGACTATTATGCAACGGGAAAACTCCGCGTCGAGATCGCCGAAGCGGTGATTCGCGGCATCGTCGAGGGCTGCGCTCAGGCGGGCGCGGCACTGGTCGGCGGCGAGACGGCAGAAATGCCGGGAATCTATTCCGGCAACGACTACGATCTCGCTGGCTTCTGCGTGGGCGTCGTGGAGAAGAGCGCCATCATCGACGGAACGCGGATCCGGCCAGGCGACGCGGTCATCGGACTCGCCTCCAGCGGGCCGCACTCGAATGGCTTTTCGCTGATCCGCAAGCTCATCGAGGTATCGGGTGCGAACGCGGGTACGACGCTCGATGGGCAACCGCTGTTCGACAGGCTGCTGGCACCCACACGTATTTACGTAAAGTCCCTCCTGGAATTGATTCGAGCCGTGCCCGTGCATGGCCTTGCCCACATAACCGGTGGCGGAATCACCGACAATATTCCGCGCGTATTGGCCGACGGACTCGAAGTCGTCCTCCAGCGCCGCAATTGGCACCGAGACCCGGTATTCGACTGGCTGCAGCGTGCCGCACGCATCGACGAAGGTGAAATGTACCGCACGTTCAACTGTGGGATCGGCATGGTGGCAATCATCCCGGCCGAGCACGCTCAAGCAGCGATCGCGCTTCTGGGCGCGCGGGGCGAAACCGCATCCCTGATCGGCGAGGTCCGCGAAGGCAACCGCGGCGTAGTCATTCACGAGTAAGCACAATCTCCCGGCCGCCCCTCCGCCTTGCGATCCTGATTTCCGGCCGTGGCTCCAACATGGCCGCGATTGCTCGCGAGTGCCTCGAGGAGCGCATTTCGGCGCGGGTCGAAGTTGTGATTTCGGATCGTACCGGCGTCGCCGGAATCGCCACTGCGCGCAATCTGGGCATCGAAGCTCACGTCGTCTCCTGGAAGGCCGCCGCGGATCGAGCTGCCTTCGAGCTCGCGCTGGGCGAGTGCATCGAAGCGTATCGGCCCGAACTGGTGGTCCTCGCGGGCTTCATGCGCGTCCTTTCGGCCCGGTTCGTGGAGGGATATGCGGGACGCATGCTCAACATCCATCCCTCCCTTCTACCCAGATATCGAGGCTTGCATACGCATCGGCGCGTGCTCGAAGCGGGAGACACCGAGCATGGCGCGAGTGTTCACTTCGTGACGGCGGAACTCGATGGCGGCCCGGTCGTTCTGCAATCCAGGGTCCCGGTGCGGGCAGGCGACACGGAAGCCGCACTGGCAGCGCGAGTTCAGACAACCGAGCATACGATTTATCCGCGGGTCATCGGCTGGCTCGCGGACGGCCGGCTCGTCTGGAGCGGTGGCCGGCCGCTGCTCGACGGCAGACCTCTCGATACGCCTGTCGTGGAGGACATGAGTGCTCACGAGCGCAACTAAGCGGCGGACTGCGCCCTGGCAC
This sequence comes from Steroidobacteraceae bacterium, assembly GCA_050738795.1. Classification (GTDB taxonomy): domain Bacteria; phylum Pseudomonadota; class Gammaproteobacteria; order Steroidobacterales; family Steroidobacteraceae; genus 13-2-20CM-66-19. Next base: position 61,041 of record JBOIAD010000081.1, on the reverse strand, counting down.
GCCGAGCGGCGGCTTGCGGTCACGTGTGTCCTCGGATTCTGCGCGCTCGTGTGGAACAAGGCGGTAGCCGACGAGCTGGCGCCCTTCGAGGCATCCTACGTCTGGATCTGGCACGGCATGACAGTCGCGCTATCGACTGTGAAGCTCGAGCGACAGGATGACACATGGGTCTATCGCTCAAAGAGCGAGCCGCGTGGCATCGGGCGCATGCTGTCCGAGCGGCCGACACAGGAAAGCGTGCTGCGCGTGACCGAGGCGGGCACCCAACCCATGAGCTACAAAGCGGACGACGGCACTTCCTCCACCAAGCGGGATGTCGACGTACGGTTTGATTGGGTGCACGGCCGGGTAACAGGAGTCTATGAAGACGTCCCGATCGACATGCCGGTCCGTCCCGGTCTGCAGGATGACCTCTCGGTGCAGATCGCCTTGATGGTCGAATTGCTCAGGGGCCGGTCTCCCGAGACCTTCCGGCTCCTGGACAAGAGCGCCGTCCGCGAATACCGCTACACGCGTGAAGGCGAGGAAACCATGTCCACCCCGCTCGGAGCGGTTTCGACGATCGTGTACCGGAGCCAGAAGCAGGGATCGCCGCGGGTGACACGCTTCTGGTGCGCACCCTCGCGCGGCTATATCCCGATGCGCGTCGAGCAGAAGCGCAAGGACGAGGTCGAGTGGTCGATGCAGATCCAGACCTTGAAGCGCGGGTGACGGGATCGCGGGTGACGGCAGCACGCCCGTCAGGAGCGCATCCGGCAGGAGTGCGCACGATGACCGCGGCGCGCCGCACTCGCGCTCAGGTCTTCGGCAACGTCACGCCCAGCTGTCCCATGTACTTCCCGCCGCGATCCTTGTAGGAAGTGGCACACACCTCATCGGCCTCGAAGAACAACATCTGCGCGACGCCCTCGTTGGCATAGATCTTCGCAGGCAGCGGCGTCGTGTTGGAAAACTCCAGCGTCACGTGCCCTTCCCACTCGGGTTCCAGAGGCGTTACGTTACATATTATACCGCAATTGCGAACGAAGACCCCGCTCTGCAGGGCGAAATTTCCGGCTTCGGGCACCGTCAGACAATAAACGTCGTGATCACCAGGCAGCTCTCCGACAGCAACGACCTTGTGATTCCGATAGACGGGCCGCCCGCTAAATTCCGCTATATTGCGCTCGTTGCGCAATCGGAAGTGATCTGACGCCCGCATTCTCTCGATATTCGTCGGTCGATTGTTCCGCCGGTCAAAATCGATGTGGTGACGGTGGGTACCGAGAGGTTCGGCATAGACTTCATGACGCAGGTTCCATTCATCTGCCAACCGATGCGTCCCATACATGTGGCCGTCGATCGGCTGGTATGCAACTTCGTAACCGCGCACGGTATCGCGATAGAGTGGCATGAGACTGTCTCCGGGCCGAAGCGCGTGAGCTGCGGCCATCCGACCGTCGCGTCTCATGAACAGGTGGTCGTGCGTTGCATGAATTTGTTCGCCGCTATCCAATACGACTTCGACGAGCGAATCGCGTCCGATGAAGCGCGGCGCATCGAGCAGGCTCACGATGAGTCTGCCATTCGGTCCTATGCTGTAGCCCCAGAATAGCTCGCCCTGATCGTGTCGTCGCGCCATCTCTTCGAGCGTGGGGCAAGTACCGTCGACAAGCGCCACGCGAGTATCGCCGCGGAAACACCGTGCGTACGTTGACTTTCCAAGACACACGGTCAGCACGCTGCGGGGAATACGGAAGTATTCCACCGTCCGCGCCAATGCGAACGAGTTCGGCGGGATGATGCACACGTCGGCCGTGAGGTCGACGAAGCTCTTCTCATCGAACTGTTTCGGGTCGACGATGGTCGAGTTGATGTTGGTGAAGATCTTGAACTCGCCGGCACAGCGCACGTCGTAGCCGTAACTCGACGTGCCGTATGAAACGATCTTCTTGCCGTCGACGTGCCGCACCTGCTCGGCGGCGAACGGCTCGATCATGCCGTGTTTCTGGGCCATCCGCCGGATCCAGTTATCGGACTTGATGCTCATCGCGCGCCTTCGGAAAAACTGTACGAACAAATTGCGCGCAATGATACACATATCCGCGCTGCTGTTGACGAAGCTGCGCGCCGCAACGCACCGGCGCTCGAAGAGCACGCTTCTCGAGAAAGGCTCGCTCGAGCCGGAACGTTCAGCTTTCTTCTATCACGATCTTCGGAAACACACTGCTGCGATCGCGCGCCCGGCGCGACAGCGCGGCCGCCGTGCGGCGCGCCATCGCGAGATAGGCTTGCGCTCGCGGCGAGTCCGGGGCCGCCACCACGGTGGGCCGGCCACCATCGGCTTCCTCGCGAATGTGCGCATCGAGCGGCAATTCGCCCAGCAGGGCCACGCCGTATTGCTCCGCCATCCGCGCACCTCCACCCGCGCCAAAAATATGCTCCGCGTGTCCGCACTGCGAGCAGACATGAATGCTCATGTTCTCGACGATGCCGAGGACGGGCACCGACACCTTTTCGAACATCTTGAGCCCCTTGCGCGCATCCGCGAGCGCGATGTCCTGAGGCGTGGTCACGATGACCGCTCCGGCGACTGGGACCCGCTGCGACAGGGTGAGCTGGATATCACCAGTGCCGGGCGGCATGTCCACGACCAGGTAGTCGAGTGCTCCCCAATCGGTCTCGGACAGCAGCTGGGTCAGCGCCTGCGTGACCATGGGGCCGCGCCAAACCATCGGCTGCTCCGCATCGACCAGAAAACCGATGGACATTGCCGCGATGCCGTGCGCCATGACCGGCCGCAGATGCTTGCCGTCCGGGGAGGAAGGACGCTGCCCCTCGAGACCCAGCATCAGCGGCTGGCTCGGGCCATAAATGTCGGCGTCCAGGATCCCGACGCGCGCTCCCTGGGCAGCCCACGCCAGCGCCAGATTGACGGCCACGGTGGACTTCCCGACCCCCCCCTTGCCGGATGCCACCGCAACGACGTTCTTGATCTGCTCCAGGGGCTTCAGATTGCGCTGCACGGCGTGCGCGCGGATGTCGGCCACCAGTTCGATCGTGAGAGGCGAATCGATGCCGGCGGCCGCCAGATGCCGCCTCAGCCCTTCCATGAGCTCCTCACGATAACCGCCCACCGGGAAACCCAGGCGGATCCGCGCCACGGGGCCACCCCCTGCGGTGCTCAGCGACTGCACCGCTTGTGCGGCGGCAAGGGACTCCCCAAGGTATGGATCCACGTATGAATCCAAGGCCGTACGTAAAGCGTTTAGAGTGAGGTCATCCGTCATGTTGAAAAAGCCGGGAGGACAAAGAACTCGGATTGTAGAGGCTGCGGCGGCTGCGTGCCTGCCGGCGGCTGCGTGCCCGGCGGCCTCGGCCAAGGCTGTGGCATAATCCTGCAGCCGCAGGCCGTGCAACCCAAGCCGCCGCGCCGGCAGCGGACAACCCGAGCCAACTTGTGGAGGCATCACGCTGCCGCGGGCGCCGGACGGAAAAATCGCATGCGCGCGGGAAACGACCCGGACGTTGAAGGCTGAATGAGCTTTTTCACGAATTTGCGCGCCGACCGGCTGGTCACGGAGATCAGGTCATCGAACGACCCGGCCAGTCCGGCCATGCAGAGGGCCGTCGCAAAGCTCAAGGACCTAGGCCCGGGGGCGATCGAGCCCGTGTTCGCCGCGCTTCCGGATGCCGGCAAGAACGCAACCATCGCGTTCGTCGAAGTGCTGGCGGGGCTGGTCAGCCAGAAGACCTTTCCGCAGTTCATCCGCGGCCTCGTCGAAGGTAGCGCCATGGTCATAGCGGGCATTTCCTGGGCCCTGACGAGCAACCGCAACTATCCCCCGCACCTGCTGCTCGAGGCGCTCGCCACCCCGGGTATCTCGAAACCCGCGATTCTCGAGGTCATCGCGGCGCAAAAAGCCCGATTCAGCGTACGCGACCTGCTGACGGCCGCCTATGCACAGGATCCCAACGAAAAGGCGGCGCTCTTTCGGATCATCGGCGAGATTGCCGATGCCGGCTCCGTCTCCGAGCTCGTGGGCCGCGTGCAAGGCAAGGATCCGATCGCGCGCGTACACATCATCAACCTGCTGGCCAGGTTCAATACGCCGGAGGTACAGACGGCTCTGCAGGCGCAGCTGCGGGATCCGAACAAGCTCATTCGGGGTGCGACGCTCTCGGCGCTTCAGAGGATGGACGGCCCGATCGACATCGAGCGCATCTGCCTGCTCCTGAAAGATCCCGAGATCGACGTGCAGAACAAGGCCATAGACGTCGTCATCAAGGCGAACCATCCCGACACGATCCGCTACCTGATCGAGGTGCTGAAGGACGAGAACGAGAACGCGCGCCGCGCCGCCGTCGAGGTGTTGAACGAAGTCGGCAACGCCAAGTCGGTGAAGTACCTGCTGGAAGCCCTGAAGGACAGCGACTGGTGGGTCCGCAGCCGGGCCGCGGACGCACTGGGCAAGATCGGCGGACCCCGGGTGATCGAGGCGGTGCTGCAGCTCGTACGCGACAAGGACGACGACATCCGGCGCGCCGCCATCGAGATCCTGAACCAGACCAAGGATGAGCGTGCGGTGGAGTCGCTCATTCAGGCCACGCACGATGCCGACTGGTGGGTGAGCGAGCGCGCAGTCGATGCGCTCGCGGAGATCGGCAGCAAACGCGCACTGCCCCGCCTCGCCGAGATGCTGCAGGCCGGGAACTCCAAAGCGATGCCGATCGTCGTGCGTGCCATCGGAAAGCTCGGCGACGCGAAGTTCGTAGACGCGCTGATGCCGCTCATGGGGCAATCCGAGCGCGAAGTGCGCATCGAGGCCATACAGGCCCTCGCCAAGCTCGTGGATGAGAGGCACGTTGATCAGCTGCGTGCCGAGCTGCAGGCGCAGGCCGGCTCACCCGATCAGACCATCGCCCGCATGGCAGCCTCGGCCATGGCCGAGCTGGAAAACCGCATGTCGGGGGGTCTGACGCCGACCACCGGATCGACACCCACCGGCGGTACCATCGGGCCGCCGACTGCGATACCGCGCTCAGCGGTGCGGCCGCCGCTGCCCACGCCTGCCGAGGCCGGCAGGACACTGCTGATGTCCGAGACGGCGGTGGCACAGGCGGCCAAGCAGGCGGAAGCGGCCGGGCGGCTGGACATCGGGACCCTCAAGCCCGGCGACGTGATCGAAGGGCGCTACAAGTACATCGACCGCATCGGGCGCGGAGCATTCGGTACGGTATTGCTGATGGAGGATACGGTCGTTGACGAGCGGCTGATCCTGAAGTTCTTGAATCCCAACGTCTCGAACGACGAAGAAGTGATGAAGCGCTTCGTCCACGAGCTGCGCTACTCGCGCAAGATCACGCACAAGAACGTCATCCGCATCTACGATTTTCTGTACATGCAGGGCAACTATGCCATTTCGATGGAGTATTTCCCCTCGCACACGCTCGGCAGCGAGGTCGTGAACGAGAAGCCCCTCGAGCTCAAGCGCGCCATCCAGTTCGGGATCGACATGTGCACCGGCATGACGGTGGCGCACCAGGTCGGTATCGTGCACCGGGATCTCAAACCGGCGAACGTGCTCATCAACCAGGAAGGACTGCTCAAGATAGTGGACTTCGGCGTCGCGGCCGCTCATCGAGAAGGCGACACGCAGCTCACGAAGACCGGTTACGTCATCGGCTCGCCCAAGTACATGGCGCCCGAGCAGATCCTGGGAAAGAAGGTGGACGAGCGGGCCGACATCTACGCGCTCGGCGTGATGCTGTACGAAATGGTTACCGGCGTGCCTCCTTATTCCCGCGGCGACCACATGTCCGTGATGTATCAGCACGTCCAGGGCAAGGCGCGAGTTCCGCGTGAGATCAATACGGCTCTGCCACCTGGCCTGTCGGACCTCGTCGTCAAAGCCATGTCCGTGGACAAGGCAAAGCGCCATCAGTCGATGGAAGAGTTACGCGGCGCCCTGGAGAAGTTCCTTTGACCTCGCGCCGATGCACCGCAGGCGCCCTCCGCTTGCGCAGACGGCAAAAACCACGCTTTGTGCCGGCGGTCGAGGCCCGATGTCCGCGAAAAGCGCCGCAAGCGCCTTGCGCGACGTAAAAAACATGCGTTACGTCAAATTTCCACACACAACCTGTTGATTCCGCAGCCCATCCCGGGCTAAACAGCGGTAGATTTCCAATGCAGGAGGGGGCGCCTTGGCGCGCATTGACGCGTTTCTGAAGCTTGGCTCGCAGCAGGGCTGCTCGGACGTACATCTGGCCGTGGGAGTACCTCCCATGCTGCGCATGCATGGCGATCTGCTCCCGATCAAATTCCGTGAGCTGCGTCCTGGGGAGCTCGAAGGGTATATCACCGAGATTCTCAGCCGGTCGCAAGCCGAAGTATTCAACAAGGGTAACGATCTCGACTTCTCGTACGTCTCTTCGGAAGGAGGCCGGTTCCGCGTCAACGTATATCGGAAGGAAACGGGCGTCGGCGCGACCTTCCGGTCGATTCCTTCGGAAGTGCCCACGCTCGAGAAGCTGGCGCTGCCGCCGATCGTCACCAAGCTCTGTGATTTCCACCAGGGAATGGTCCTGGTCACGGGCTCCACCGGAACGGGAAAGTCGACGACGCTCGCAGCGATGATCGACCATCTCAATCAGACCCGCCGGCTCAACATCATCAGCCTCGAGGATCCGATCGAGTTCGTCCATCGAAGCAAGAACAGCCAGGTCATCCAGCGCGAGCTGGGCACGCATATCCCCAGTTTTGCCGAGGGTGTACGCGCCGCGATGCGCGAAGATCCCGACGTCATTCTGGTCGGTGAGTTGCGTGACGCTGAAACCATCACGATGGCGATGACGGCTGCCGAGACAGGTCATCTCGTGCTCGGCACCCTGCATACGACGAGCGCCGTAAAGACGATCGATCGCATCATCGATGCATTGCCGGTCGAAGAGCGCGAGCAGACCAAGAGCTTTCTTGCGCAAAGCCTGCTCGCGGTGGTCACGCAGATTCTGGTCAAGACGGCGGATGCGCGTGGACGCAAGGCGCTGTGCGAAGTCCTGATGATGACGAAAGCCATCGCCAAGCTCATCCAGGCGGAGCAGACACATCAGATTCCAACCCAGATGCAGATGGGTCGCGACCTGGGCATGTCGCTGCTGGATCAATCGTTGCTCGCCGCGATCACGGCGCGCGAGATCGATCCCGACGATGCGTATTCCTATGCGATGGACAAGCGCTCATTCCAGAAATTCGTCACGGACACCAGCGTGCTGCCCAAAGTCGACGTCACGGGCCCCGCGTCGGCGTCGAACCCCTCGGCGGCGTCCGCCTGAACGATCGGCATGGCGGAAATCGACTCATTCCTGATCGAAATCCTCGAGAGGCACGGCTCGGACCTGCATTTCATCGCGGGCGACCCGCCCCGGATCCGGCTGTTCGGCGACCTGACGGCGCTCAGACCCGACCGGCTTGCGCAGGAGTACGTCAAGCAGGCGCTGTACGAAATCATGCCGAAACCGGCGGTGGATCGCTTCGAGGCGAAAGATGGCGCGGACTTCGCCTATACGCTGGGCGAGCGCGGACGGTTTCGAGTCAACGTGATGCGCCAGCTCAACGGCATGGGCGCCATATTGCGCGCCATTCCCTCGAAGGCGCTCTCGCTCGATGAGCTGAAAATGCCCGAGGCGGTGCGGCAGATGTGCCGCGCGAACAACGGGTTGATCCTCGTGACCGGCAAGACGGGCTCGGGAAAATCCACCACTCTCGCGGCGATGATCGATGACATCAACTCGCGCGTGAAGGGCCATATCCTCACCATCGAGGATCCGATCGAATTCGTGCACCACCGCAAGAGCTGCCTGATCAGCCAGCGCGAGATCGGCGTGCACAGCCCGAGCTTCGCCGCGGCACTGCACTCGGCATTGCGCGAGGATCCCGATGTCATCCTGGTCGGCGAGTTGCGCGATCTGGAAACGATGAGCATCGCCGTCACGGCCGCGGAGATGGGCATTCTGGTGATGGGCACGCTGCACACGAACGGTGCCGCGCCGACCGTCGACCGGATGATCAATGTGTTTCCCTCGGACAAGCAATCGCACGTGCGCACGATGCTCTCCACCTCGCTGCGCGGCGTCGTCTCGCAGCAGCTTCTGCAGCGAACGGACAAGCAGGGGCGCGTCGCCGCGCTCGAGATCCTGGTGAACACACCGGCCTCCCAGAACCTCATCCGCCAGGGCAAGCTCGATCAGCTCGAGAACACCATGCAGGCCGGCGGCCAGTTCGGCATGCGCACCATGGACACGGCGATCCAACAACTGCTGGATCAGCGCCAGGTCACGGGGAAAGAGGCCTACAAGAAAGCCATCAACAAGGCGAAATTCGAGCCGCTCAAAGACTCGGGCTGAAGAGGCGCGCGCCAGAGCTGCGCCCGCCGATGTAAACTGGGGCGATGGCCCGCAACATATTCGCCACCACCGCCCTGCCCTACGCCAACGGCCCGTTCCACATCGGGCATATCATGGAGTACATCCAGGCCGACATCTGGGTCCGCTTCCAGCGGATGCTCGGCAACCAAGTGCATTTCGTCTGTGCCGACGACGCCCACGGCGCGCCCATCATGCTCAAGGCCGAGGCCGAGGGCATCTCCCCCCAGGAACTGGTTGCGCGCATCGGCGCCGGCCGGCCGCAATACCTGCAGGGCTTTCATATCGGCTTCGATCACTGGTATTCGACCGACTCGCCCGAGAACACCGCCCTGTCACAGGACATCTACCGCCGGCTCAAGGCGGCCGGCCTCATCTACGTCAAGCCGGTCGAGCAGTTCTACGATCCCCTCAAGGGGATGTTCCTGGCGGACCGCTACATCCAGGGCGAGTGCCCCAACTGTCACACCCGGGATCAGTACGCGGACGCGTGCGAATCCTGCAGCATCGTCAACTCACCCGCCGACCTGATCGATCCGTACTCGAGCCTGTCCGGCGCGAAACCGGTGCTGAAGAGCTCCGACCACTTCTTCTTCCGGCTCTCCGATCCAAAGTGCGTGGACTTCCTGGGCACGTGGCTCGCTACGCCGGGCCGCCTGCAGCCGCAGGTGCTCAACAAGGCGCGCGAGTGGCTGAGCGGCAAATGCGAGGACGCCCTCGGCGACTGGGACATTTCGCGCGACGCGCCGTACTTCGGCATTCCCATCCCGGAGGCGCCCGGCAAATACTTCTACGTGTGGCTGGATGCTCCGGTCGGCTATCTTGCGGCGCTGAAGAACTATTTCGACACCGGCAAGGCGCGCTCGCGCGGCGAAGCCCGCACCTTCGAGCAATTCCTCGGCGCCCCCGATACCGAGCAGCTGCACTTCATCGGCAAGGACATCATCTACTTTCATACGCTGTTCTGGCCGGCAATGCTCAAGTTTGCCGGCGCGCCCTACAAGGTGCCGGACCACGTCTACGCGCACGGCTTCATCACGGTGTCCGGCGAGAAAATGTCGAAATCCCGCGGCACCGGCATCAGCCCGCTGCGCTACCTGCAGATCGGGATGAATCCGGAGTGGCTGCGCTACTACATCGGCGCCAAGCTGAATTCCAACGTCGAGGATCTCGACTTCAATCCCGATGACTTCCTGGCGAGAGTGAACAGCGACCTGGTCGGCAAGTACGTCAACATCGCGAGCCGCGCCGCGAGTTTCGTCACGAAGCACTTCGGGGGCGAGCTGAAGTACCGCGGCGACGTGCGGCTGCTCACACGGGAAGCGCACGGCATCGCGCTGGCCATCGCCGAGCACTACGAGGCGCGCGAGCTCGGCCGGGCAATGCGCGAGATCATGGCTCTCGCAGATCGCATCAACCACGATTTCGACGCCCATCAGCCCTGGATCCTCGCAAGAGATCCCGCCAATCGCGACGAGCTTCAGGATGTATGCTCGCGTGCGTTGCAGGGCTTCAGGCTCCTCAGCGTCCTGATCGCGCCGGTCCTGCCGCAAGTCGCGGCACGTGTTGCACGGGAGCTGTTCGGGCTCGATCGGCCGTTCCAGTGGAGCGATGCGGCGGTGCTGCCCACGCGGGTCGCCCCGTACCAGCACTTGATGACGCGCGTCGATCCCAGGCAGCTCGATGCTCTTTTCGACACGAGCCAGGAGACCCCGCAGGTGACCACGCCCCAGCCCCAGCCCCAGGCCGCGCCCCGCAAGGAGGAGCCGGATTGCGCCTCCGCCCCGATTTCAATCGACGAATTCAGGAAGGTTGACCTGCGGGTGGCGCGGATTCTCAACGCTGAGCACGTCGAGGGAGCGGACAAGCTGTTGAGGCTTACACTGGATCTGGGAGCCGAGACGCGCACCGTGTTCGCCGGAATCAAGGCGGCCTACGAACCGGCTTCGCTCAACGGCCGCCTGACCGTGGTCGTGGCGAACCTGGCGCCGAGGAAGATGAAGTTCGGCGTGTCGCAAGGGATGGTGCTCGCCGCTGGCGGCGACGGATCCGGGCTGTATCTGCTGGCCCCTGACACCGGCGCCAAGCCGGGCATGAGGATCACTTGACCGCGATGGCCTACGGCGGCGACGGCCGTGCGCCAAGTCACCGCAGAAACGGGTTACTACCGCTGACGACATGCCGACCGCCGACGACATAGACGCCCTGCTGCCCCAAACTCAGTGCACTCGCTGCGGTTATGACGGCTGTCGTCCGTATGCACGGGCAATTGAAGACGGCCTCGCGCAGATCAATCAGTGTCCACCCGGCGGCGCGGCAACCATCGCCGCCCTCGCCTCTTTGCTCCATCGTGGCGTGTTGCCGCTCAATCCCGAGAACGGCGCGGAGGGTCCCGCGTTGGTCGCAGTCATCGACGAGGAGCGCTGCATCGGATGCGTCAAATGCCTGCCCCCGTGCCCTGTCGATGCGATCGTGGGCGGCCGCCGCCAGATGCATACCGTGATAGCCGAGCTTTGCACAGGCTGTGAGCTGTGCATTGCACCATGTCCGGTGGATTGCATAGCGATGGTACCCCGGACCACCGGACCACAGCCGGATGCCCAACTCAATCGCATGCGCTTCCACGCCCACACCGCACGTCTGACGCGCGGCTCCGAGGAAAGAGCGACGCTGCTCGCTGAAAGGAAGCAGGCTGCGCGGATAGCGCACCTGCAATCTCCTGCCGGCCCTGTCGGCGCGGCTACTGGCCGGGAGCGCCCGTGAATCCCGCGAGGCGCAGGGCGATCTACCGCCGGCTGCAGGCGGCGAATCCCAGCCCGACAACAGAGCTGCAGCACAAGAGTCCATTCGAGCTGCTCGTTGCGGTCATGCTCTCCGCGCATACGACGGACAAAAGCGTCAACGGCGCAACACGCGCGCTTTTCCCCGTCGCCAACACACCCGCTGCGATCGCCAAGCTCGGCATCGACGGCGTCAAGCCCTACCTCAAGACAGTCGGGTTGTACAACACCAAGGCCAGGAATCTCGTGGGTTTGGCCAGGCAGATCATCGATCGGCATGCCGGCGAGATCCCCTGCGACCGCGCGGCGCTGGAGGCGCTGCCCGGGGTGGGCCGCAAGACCGCCAGCATCATTCTCAACATGGTGTTCGGCCAGACCGAGATTGCGGTGGACACCCACATCTTTCGGGTGGCCAATCGCACGGGCCTCGCACCCGGCAGGACACCGCGTGCCGTCGAAGACGCGCTCGTGGCAAATACGCCAAGGAAGTACAGGAAAGATGCGCACCACTGGCTCCTGCTGCATGGGCGCTATGTCTGCACTGCACGCCTTCCCGCGTGCCCGAAATGCATCATCAGGGATCTGTGTGAGTATCGCGATAAGACGCCGCCTGGCGCTATCAAGCGATCGGATGCCCCTGCGGCACACCGGCATCGGCGCTCCACCCCTGGCAGACTGGTCTGACCGATGCCCGTATTCGCTGGACAGAATCGCGATCAACTCCGCCGCATGTATCTCGATGCGTGGGCCAAATTCAAGGCGCAGGCACCGCTGGAGCCGCTCGAAGCCCAGCTGGCGGCCGTGATCGCGGAACATGCGGAGTACGTGCCCTGGCTGGAATCCGGCGAGCAGGCGGTCGCCGCGGATTTCCCGCCGGAAAGCGGGCGGCAGAATCCCTTCCTGCACATGGGACTGCATCTGGCGATCCGCGAGCAGGCCGCCACGGACCGGCCTCAGGGGATAGCCGCCATTCACAGGGAGCTGGCCAAGCGCATGGGCGACGCCCATGCCGCCGAGCACGCGATGCTCGAGCGGCTCGCGGAGACTTTGCTGGAAGCGGAGCACCACGGGGTCCCACCCGATGAGCTGGTCTACATGGAGCGCCTGCGCGCGCTGTGAAGCGGTACTCCCGCGCCACTCACTTCCTGGGAACGTACAGATCCGTCAAGGTGCCTTCGAACGCGTCCGCGGCGCCTGCAATGGTCTCCGAGAGAGTGGGATGCGGATGGATCGTGAGTCCAATGTCGGCGGCGTCGGCTCCGGTCTCGATGGCCAACGCCACTTCGCTGATGAGGTCGCCGGCATTGGTGCCCACAATGCCTCCGCCCAGCACGCGGTGAGTCTCGGGGTCGAACAGCAACTTCGTAAACCCTTCCTCGCGGCCGAGCGACAGCGACCGCCCGTTGGCGACCCAGGGGAATGCACCCTTCTTGAAGGCGATGCCCCGGGCCTGCGCATCCGTTTCCGTCAGGCCCGCCCAGGCGATTTCCGGGTCGGTGTAGGCGACGGACGGAATGACGCGTGCGTCGAATGCGCTCTTTTGGCCCGCGGCCGCTTCCGCAGCGACCTTTGCCTCATGCGTCGCTTTGTGTGCCAGCATCGGCTCCGACGCGATGTCCCCGATGGCGAAAATATGCGGCACATTCGTCCGCATCTGCCGGTCAACGGGGATGAAGCCGCGATCGGACACCGTAATCCCAGCCACATCCGCGGCAATGGCCTTCCCGTTGGGAACGCGGCCGACAGCCACGAGCACGCGCGCGAAGGTCTTGGGAGCCGGCGCTTTATTGCCCTCGAACGTCACCCGCAGACCTTCGGACAGCGGTTCGACGCGGGACACTTTTGTCCCCAATAGAATCTGCTCGTAGCGTCCCTTGATGCGCCTCTCCAGGGGTCGCACCAGGTCCGGATCGCATCCCGGCATCAGATGCGGGGTCAGCTCCACGACGCTCACCCGGCTTCCCAGCGCGTCGTACACGCAAGCCATCTCGAGGCCGATAATGCCTCCGCCGATCACCAGCAATTCGCCGGAGAATTCGGGCAACTCGAGTGCGTCGGTGGAATCCATCACGCGTGGATCCGCCGGCAAATCAGGCAGCCGGGCCGCCTCGGAGCCCGCGGCGACGATGCAGAAGTCGAAGCGGATTCGTTCCGAACCGCTGCTGCCCATCACCTCGAGCACATTCTGTCCGACGAATCGGCCGACACCCTGCACGACGTCGACCTTGCGCTGCTTGGCCAGCGTGCGCAGACCGCCCGTGAGCTTCCGGACCACCGAGCCCTTCCAGCCGCGCAGCTTCTGCCGGTCGATGGCCGGCGCGCCGAAGGCAATGCCGTGCGCACCCATGGCATCGGCGTCCTCGATCACCTTCGCGGCATGTAGAAGTGCCTTGGAAGGAATGCAGCCGACATTCAGGCACACCCCTCCGAGACTCGGCCAGCGTTCAACGAGCGTGACCTGCATGCCGAGATCGGCAGCACGGAATGCGGCGGTGTAGCCGCCAGGCCCGGCGCCCAGGACGAGCAGCTGCGTGGCCCGATTGAATTCCACTTCCGTGCCCCCGCGCCTATGCAAATCGGGAATCGGCATCCGCACGGTGTCGCCGGCGCTTTCCCGACGCGTACTGGAGGGAAGTTGTGGCGATCCCGCCGGGGATTGTGCAGCCTCCGCAAGTGCCTGCGGCCTCGCAAGCGCTTCGGATTCATCTCGTGCGGCCGCCGATAGGGTGGGCTGCGTCACCGTCCGTTCCAATTCATCGGCATCGAACGCCGCGCTGAACGCTGCTTCCGGCTCGGCGCGCGAATTTGGCTCGGCGCGCGAATTTGGCTCGGCGCGCGAATTTGGCTCGGCGTGCGAATTTGGCTCGGCGTGCGAATTTGGCTCGGCGTGCGAATTCGGCTCGACGCGCGCGATCACCGATCCCTTGGAGACCTTGTCCCCACGCTTGAGCAGCACCTCGGCGATCGTACCCGCCGAGGTGGCCGGCACGTCCATCGATGCCTTGTCGGTCTCAAGCGTGACGAGAGGTGAATCGATCTCGACGCGATCGCCTGCCTTCACCAGTACGTCGACGACCAGGATGTCGGCAAAGTTGCCGATGTCCGGAACGACCAGATCTACGCGACTCACAGCACAGCCTCCATCAGGCCGCGCGGATCGGCGAGCGTCTGCGCCAGGAATGTCGTGAATCGTGCAGCCGTGGCGCCGTCGATAACACGGTGATCGTAGGACAGGGACAGCGGCAGAATCAGCCTGGGGACGAACGCGCCGTCGCGAAACACGGGCCGCATCGCGGAGCGCGACACACCCAGGATCGCGACTTCCGGCGCGTTGATGATCGGTGTGAACGCGGTGCCGCCAATGCCACCCAGGCTCGACACCGTGAAACAGCCGCCCTGCATGTCCGACGGCGCCAGTTTTCCGGCACGGGCCTTCTCGGAGAGCTCACCGAGCTGGCGGGCAATTTCATAAACGTCCCGGCGATTCGCCTCGCGCATCACCGGAACGACGAGTCCGTGCGCGGTGTCCGCGGCAAATCCGATGTTGACATACTTCTTCAGTACGAGATTTGCGCCCGACGCATCCAGCGAGGCGTTGAACAACGGATACTGCTGCAGTGCCTTCACGCAGGCGCGGATGATAAAAGCCAGCGGCGTGAGCTTGATCCCTTCCTGCAGCGCCTTCTGCTTGAGTTTCGCGCGCGCGTCCTCGAGATCCGTGATGTCGGCCTGGTCGAATTGCGTGACATGCGGAATATTGACCCAACTCGCGTGCAGGCGCGGGCCGGAGATGCGTTGAATGCGCGACAGCGGCTGTGTCTCGACGGGGCCGAATTGCGCGAAGTCCACGACCGGGATTGCGGGCAACCCCACGCCGCGAGCTGCCGGGGCCTGGTTCGCCCCAGTGCCGGCGCTCCCGCCCTGCGCCAGGTACTTTTTGACGAACGCCTTCACGTCGTCATGCGTTACACGACCCTTGAACCCGCCCCCGCTGATCCGCGCCAGATCGACGCCCAGCTCGCGCGCGAACTTCCTGACCGAGGGTCCCGCATGCGCCCGTGAGAAGCCTGGCTCGTTGATTGGCGGCAGATCCGTACCGTTTGCACGAGCGGATCGGCGCGCGGTTTCGCTCGTTGCGGCGGATTGGCGGGCAGCATTCCCAGATGTCTGCGGCGCGTGCTGCGCCGATCCGGTTTGTGACGGCTTGGCGCCAGAATCCGTTGCGGAGGCGGCTGCAGGCGGCTGTCCGTTCGGTACTGCTGCGGCGGATGCGGCCTGCTCCTGGGTGGGCGGGCTGTCGGACGCGCTCGATGCCGACTCTGCCGCTGGAGCGCTCTGCGAGCGAACAGTAGCGATCAGATCGCCGGTCGAGACCGTTCCGCCCTTCGCGATGTGGATCTTCTCGATCACGCCGCCGACCGTGGAGGGCACGTCCATCGTGGCCTTCTCGGTCTCGAGCGTGACCAACGGAGCCTCCGGCTCAATCGACTCACCGGGCTTGACGAGCACATCGATGATGGCGACGTCCTTGAAGTTGCCCATATCGGGCACACGCACTTCGACGAGGCGGGCTGCCGCGTTCATGGCAATAGCCTTCAGACTTTCCAGGGAACAGGCTTGGAGGGGTCGATACCGAGCGCCTGCATCGCACCGGTCACGGTCTTCTGGTCGACCTTGCCCTCATCGGCAAGCGCCTTCAGCGCCGCCACCGCGATGTAGTGCCGGTCGACCTCGAAATGCCTGCGCAGCGCGGCCCGCGAATCGGAGCGGCCGTAGCCGTCGGTGCCGAGCGTGACGTAGCGCGCACCGACCCACTGCCTGATCTGATCGGGCACCGTGCGCACGTAATCCGTCGCTGCCACTACCGGCCCTTCACGATCCTTCAGCAGCTGCTGCACGTAGGGCACCCGTTCCGGCTCCCCCGGATGCAGCATGTTCCAGCGCTCGGCCTCCAGTGCTTCGCGGCGCAACTCGCTGAAGCTCGTGACCGAGAACACATCGGCGGGCACGCCATAATCGTTCTCGAGAAGCCGTGCAGCCGCCTGAGCCTCGCGCAATATCGTACCCGACCCCAACAGCGTGGCCCGCACCTTGCCCCGCCCACCGATCTGCAGCAGGTAGGCGCCCCTGACGATGCCGGCTTCCACGCCCTTCGGAATCGCGGGCTGCGCGTAGTTCTCGTTCATCACCGTGAGGTAGTAGAAAACATTCTGCTGCTCGACGAACATCCGGCGCATGCCGTCGTGAATGATCACGGCGAGCTCATAGGCGAACGTTGGATCGTAGGCCACGCAGTTGGGTACCGTCGTCGCGACGAGCTGACTGTGCCCGTCCTGGTGCTGCAAGCCCTCGCCGGCAAGTGTCGTACGCCCCGCGGTTCCACCCAGCAGAAAACCACGCGCCTGTATGTCGCCCGCGGCCCAGATGAAATCCCCGACGCGCTGAAAGCCGAACATCGAGTAGAAGATATAGAACGGCACCATGTTGATGCCGTGATTGCTGTACGCAGTACCGGCTGCGATCCACGAGCACAATGAGCCGGCCTCGTTGATGCCCTCTTCGATCATCTGACCTTTCTTGTCCTCGCGATAGGACATGAGGGTCTCCGCATCCTGCGGCGTATAAAGCTGCCCAACCGAGGAGTAGATGCCAATCTGACGGAACAGGCCCTCCATTCCGAAGGTACGCGCTTCATCCGGAACGATCGGTACGACATTCCTGCCGATGTTCTTATCCTTCAACAGGATCGTGAGCACGCGAACGAACGCCATGGTGGTGGAGATCTCACGCTCTCCCGTCCCTTCCAGAAGCGGGCCGAACGTCTCGAGCGGCGGCACGACGAGCGGCGGTGCTTCCTTGCGTCTCGCTGGCAAAAAACCGCCAAACACTGCGCGGCGCTCGCGCAGATAACGGTTCTCGTCGGTGTCTTCTTCCGGCTTGCGAAACGGCACGCGCGCAATGTCCTCGTCCGATACCGGAATGTGGAACCGGTCGCGAAACGTGCGCAGATCATCTTCGGACAGCTTTTTCTGCTGATGCGCAACCATCTGGCCTTCGCCGCCCTTGCCAAGGCCGAAGCCCTTCACGGTTTTCGCCAGAATGACCGTGGGCTGGCCCTTGTGAGCGGCAGCCGCCGCATACGCCGCGTAGACCTTGCGGGGATCGTGGCCGCCGCGCTTCAGGCGCCAGATCTCCTCGTCGGACATGTTGGCGACCATTGCCTTCAGCTCCGGGTACTTGCCGAAGAAATGCTCGCGCGTGTACGCGCCGCCCTTGGCTTTGAAATTCTGGTATTCCCCGTCGACGCATTCCTCCATCACACGGCGCAGAAGCCCGTTGTGGTCCTTGGCCAGCAGCGGATCCCACCGCGAGCCCCACAGCACCTTGATGACGTTCCAGCCTGCACCGAGGAACGCCGACTCGAGCTCCTGAATGATCTTGCCGTTGCCGCGCACGGGACCATCGAGCCGCTGCAGGTTGCAGTTGATGACGAAGATCAGATTGTCCAGACCCTCGCGCACCGGCATCGTGAGCGCGCCCATCGATTCGGGCTCGTCCATCTCACCGTCGCCCAGGAAAGTCCAGACTTTTCTGTCAGACGGCTTCGCAAGCCCACGATGCTCCAGATAGCGGATGAAGCGCGCCTGGAAAACCGCCATCATCGGTCCGAGACCCATCGACACGGTGGGGAACTGCCAGAAATCCGGCATCAGCCACGGATGCGGATACGACGACAGACCCTGGCCGGGGCCACCGGCTTCCTGGCGAAAGTGACGCAGCTGCTCCTCGCTCAAACGTCCTTCGAGGTATGCGCGGGCGTAGATGCCGGGCGATGAGTGACCCTGCATGAAGATCATATCGCCGGGATGCCGCTCGGAGGGCGCGCGCCAGAAATGGTTGAATCCGACTTCGTACAGGGTGGCGGAGGACGCATAGCTCGCGAGGTGTCCGCCATACTCGGAGGACACGCGGTTGGCCTGTACGACCATCGCCATGGCATTCCAGCGGATGTACGCCTCGATACGCCGCTCTAGCGCGCGATTACCCGGATACTCCGGCTCGCGTCCCGTGGGAATGCTGTTGACGTATGCGGTATTCGGCTTGAACGGCAGGTATGCGCCGCTGCGGCGCGTGTAGTCGATGAGCCGCTCCAGGATGAAGTGCGCGCGCTCCGGGCCATGCACCTTCAGCACCGAGTCGATGGACTCGAGCCATTCCTGCGTCTCAACGGGGTCGAGATCGTCCAGCTTTGGAAGTTCGGTCATACGGTGTGCTCGAGCTTACTGCGCCGCTTCGTGCGACATGCTCCGCCTGATACGACATATGAGGGCGTGGGCCTCAAAAGAAAGTCGCGGGCGCGTGGCCACCGCTTCCGTTGCCACGAGGGGGCAGAAATAATGGGTGGAAAATAGAATAAGATGCGCCGGCAGCAACGTACGATTAGCGGAAGAATTCGCGCCTACACAAAGCCCTGTAATGATCCGGGTTTCATTCGCGATGGTCAAGCAAGGTCAGGAAAGAGCAGTGGCTGCGAGCGCCGGCACGTCGCGGAACTCTCCACGGTCTGCGGCGCGGCGCGCCCTGCTGCCCCGCGCAGACATGCCAAGGATCGAACGCGCGAGCAGCGGCGGCGCTGCTGACGCGCTCGATGCCGTACTCGTCATCCTGCCCGAGTCGCCTGCCAAGGGCATTTTCGCGCAGCTCCCCGAGAGCGAGCGCTGGCAGCAGCTCAACGCGCGCTCCGGGCCGCGCGTTGGCACGATTCGCACGACGGCGCTTGCCAATAGCAGGCAGACACTTGCCGTCATGGGCTACATTGGCGCGGCCGCAAGCACATTCGAGCGGCTGGCACTGGCAGGGCGAATGCTGAAAGAGGCCGCAGCGCGCGCGCCCCAGGCCGTAGGTCTCATTGCGCTCGGCGAAGCACGCGCAGCGCAGCCTGCGCTTGATGCCCTCCTCGCCGCATCGCTTGCACAAGCGTTCCAAATGCCGGCCTTCCGCGCTCAGCCGCCCCGCGAGCACACGCTGCGCCGCATCGTGCTGTTGGGCGGCCCGCTCGACAAGAAAGGCGCGGCTGCGAAAATCGACATCCCCTACGCAGTCGCCGCGAGTCGCGGCACCAATCTCACGCGATGGCTGACGGCGCTGCCGCCTAACATACTCGACGCACGCGGCTATCGCACTGCCATCGCCGAGCTCGCGCGCGAGAACGGTCTGGGTATGAGATGGCTCGACGAGCGCGCCTTGCGCCGCGCGGGTGCCAACGCATTCCTGGCTGTAGCGGCTGCGAATGAGCGGCCAGGCGCCGGCATCGCACATCTCACCTATCGGCCCCAGCGCAGCAAGGCACGCGCCCCGGATGTCGCGCTCATCGGCAAGGGCATCCTGTTCGACACCGGCGGGGTCAACCTGAAGCCGCATCGATCGATGCTCGACATGCACATAGACATGTCGGGCAGCGCAGTCGCTCTCGCCTCCCTGCTGGCCCTCGCCGAGCTGCGCGCACCAATGGCAGCCGATGCCTGGCTGGCCATCACGGAAAACCGGATCGGCCCCAACGCCTATCGGCCACAGGAAGTGGTTCGGGCAGCGAACGGTTTGACGATCCAGGTCATCCATACCGACGCCGAAGGCCGCATGGTGTTGGCCGACACGCTCGCCCTGGCCGGGCGCACCCGGCCACGCTTCATGATCGATTTCGCCACGCTCACCGGAGCATGTGTCTACTCGCTTACGGAACGCATGAGCGGCGTGCTCACCAATCGACCCGATCTCGCGGCAACGCTGGTTGCAGCAGGCCGTACGAGCGGCGAGCGCGTCTGGAATTTTCCATTCGACGCCGACTACGACACGGATCTCGAGAGCAAAGTCGCGGACATCCTGCAATGCAGCGTGGACGGCAAGGGCGATCACATCCTCGCCACGCGCTTCCTGAGTCGCTTCGTGCCGGAAGGTATCGCGTGGGCGCACGTGGACCTTTCATCGGCGACACGCACGGGCGGCCTTGCGCATATCAACACCGACATCACCGGTTTCGGCGTACGGTATGCGCTCGAGCTGTTACTGAAGCACGACATTCTCGCTGCCGTGGAGCGGCACGCATGAACACCCTGCAGATTCGCCGCCCGGACGATTGGCACCTGCATCTTCGCGACGGCGCGGCGCTGCGCGCTGTATTGCCATTCTCCGCGGCACAATTCGCACGCGCCATCGTCATGCCGAATCTGCAACCGCCCATCACCACGTGCGAACGGGCTCTCGCCTATCGGGAACGAATACTGGAAGCACTACCGGCCGGAGCCCGATTCCAGCCGCTGATGACCCTTTATCTCACGGACCACACGCAGCCCGCCGAGGTGGATAAAGCAAAGGCGAGCGGCCACGTGCACGGATTCAAGCTCTATCCGGCCGGTGCAACCACTCACTCCGATGCGGGCGTGACGGATATCCGCCGCGTCGATTCTGTCTTGAATCGCATGAGCGAGCTGGGTGTCGTACTGCAGGTGCACGGCGAAGTCACGGACGCGAGCGTGGACGTTTTCGATCGCGAAGCCCGCTTCATCGAATCGGTTCTGGCGCCTGTCGTGGAGCGCTTTCCCCGATTGCCGATAGTCTTCGAGCACATCACGACACAGCATGCCGTTGAGTTCGTGCGCCACTCGCGCGTGGCAGTCGCGGCAACCATCACCCCGCAGCACTTGTTGATGAACCGCAACGCGCTGTTCACGGGCGGAATCCGTCCTCATCACTACTGCCTGCCGGTGCTCAAGAGTGAGCCCGATCGGCGCGCGCTGCTCGAAGCGATCGCCAGCGGTGACCCAAGATTCTTTCTGGGCACCGACAGCGCGCCGCACGCGAAGCATACGAAGGAAGCGGCATGCGGGTGTGCCGGAATATTCTCCGCGCAC
This sequence comes from Steroidobacteraceae bacterium, assembly GCA_050738795.1. GTDB lineage: Bacteria > Pseudomonadota > Gammaproteobacteria > Steroidobacterales > Steroidobacteraceae > 13-2-20CM-66-19. The sequence continues at coordinate 39,953 of JBOIAD010000081.1, read as the reverse complement.
GCGGCCATCGAGCTGTATGCGGAGGCCTTCGACGCTGTCGGGGCGCTGGGCAGATTGCAAGGATTCGCAGCGGAATTCGGGGCGAAGTTCTATGGCTTGCCGTACAACGAGGAAAGAATCACGCTCGTGAAGGAGTCATGGGAAGTGCCACGCGTTTTGCGGTTCGGGTCCGATGAGCTCGTTCCACTGCGTGCCGGCGAGCGGGTACTGTGGCGTGTCGCGCAATGAGAGAGTCCACATGAGCGACACCGAAGTGACCGTAGTGGTTGCGGCGGCAGTGACAACACCGGACCCGGCACGAGCACCGGACCCGGCACCGGCATCGGACCCGGCACCAGCATCGGACCCGGCACCAGCATCGGAACGGGCGACCGCCTCTGCACCCGCAGCGCCACCATCGACAGTAATGCCCGCACCCATCGGATCCGGCGCCAGCCTGATGGCACGGCGGTTCCGTGGCTTCCTGCCAGTTGTCGTTGATGTCGAGACCGGCGGGTTCCACTGCGCTACGGATGCGTTGCTGGAAATTGCCGCGGTGCTGATCGATATGGAGCCCGACGGCACGCTCAAGCGCGGCGTCACGCATAGCTTTCATGTCAAACCGTTTGAAGGCTCGCGGCTCGACCCCGCGGCGCTCTCCATCACCGGAATCGACCCGTTTCATCCGCTGAGACCGGCGCTGCCGGAGAAAGACGCCCTGGGAAGAATATTCCGGGAGATCCGGCACGCCGTGCACGCCTGCAGCTGCAAGCGGGCGATCCTCGTCGGTCACAACGCGGCATTCGATCTTGGATTTCTCAATGCCGCCGTCACCCGCGCGGAGGTGAAGCGGAATCCCTTCCATCCGTTTTCATGTTTCGATACGGCAACACTGGCGGGCGCAGCGCTGGGACAAACTGTTCTGGCGAAGGCACTCGCCGTGGCGGGGCTGGAGTGGGATCCAAGCAGCGCGCACTCCGCGTCGTACGACGCCGAGCGGACTGCGGACATTTTCTGCCTCATTTGCAATCGACTGCGCAACAGCTTCAGCGACGCGCAGGACCGCGCTCGCGCGATGGGTTGGCTGAATGCGGCGCCCAGCGATGCCACGGCGGAGGATCCGTCGCTGGAAGTGTGAGCACAGCGCGCGGCACGGGGGACCGCACGGCGAGTCATGCGGCGACGGCGCCAGCCTCTGCCAGGAGCTTTTTCAGCTCGCCGCTCCGATACATCTCCAGGGCGATATCACAGCCGCCGAGCAGCTCTCCATTGACATAGAGCTGCGGGTACGTCGGCCAGTTCGAGAAGCGCTTCAATGCTTCGCGCAGCTCGGGCTCCTCGAAGATATTGATGTGCTTGAAATTGGCCCCGACGGCACGCAGCGCCGCCACGGTCTGCGCCGAAAAGCCGCACTGGGGAAAGTCGGGTGTGCCCTTCATGAACAGCACGACCGGACTGGCGCCGAGCTCCGCCTTGATTTTCTCTACGACGTCCATCTAGTCACCTCTTGCGCCGCCCACCGGCGGGAACACCTGATCTGGCACCCTCACCCGTGCTCAGACAGCCCGGGCAACACGCCGTTTCCGCCGTGCCTGCAACTCGGCAATCAGTTGCCACTGCTCCGCGGCGCTCATCGCCATCCAGCGGCCTATCTCCTCACCCGTTCTCAAGCACCCGGTACAGAACCCCTGCCCATCCAGTGCACACACGTTGATGCACGGAGAAGGGGGAGCAGTCCGGCTCAGCTCTGGCCCAGGGCTCATCGCTCGATCATCATATGCCTCCCCGGGGGCATCAGCCTCGCGACGTTGAATTATGGGGGGGTGTGGCCTATTCTTCAAACCCCTCTCACGGTTCAGTCCAAGCAGAACAACAACTTGGGCGCGCGCGCCCGCCATTCGCCAGGGAGCCCTACTCATGAATCCGCTCAACTCCGTTACCGGCGCCATCGTCACCGGCCTGATCGTCGCGATCCTGATTGCCGTGGGCATCGTAACCATGGGGACGATGCCCATGCAGTTCAATGAGCTTGGCCTGGCACGCTGGGCACACATCCTTTCCGGAATCATGTGGATCGGGCTGCTCTATTACTTCAATGTCGTGCAGACCCCCGCAATGGCCGTGGCCGCCGCCGACAAGGGCGGTCCCGGTGGCGCCGGCGTGTCCAAGTACATCGCGCCGCGGGCACTGCTGTGGTTCCGGTGGTCGGCGGTCGCTACATGGCTGACGGGATTCTGGTACCTGACCTATTTCCACCAGTTCATGAACGCGCTCACGCTCGGGCACGGGGGCCGGGACCGTTACGGCCTCGTCATCGGACTCGGCATGTGGATCGGCACCATCATGCTGTTCAACGTCTGGGTGCTGATCTGGCCGAATCAAAAGAAGATCCTCGGCCTGGTGCCCGCCACCGACGAGCAGAAGGCCAAGGCACGTAAAGTCGCGGCCCTTGCCTCGCGGACCAACTTCGCGCTGTCGATTCCCCTGATCCTGTGCATGGGGTCGGCCACGCACGGGTTGCCGATATAATTAATTGGCTGAAAGTCGCCTGCGGCGCTACGCTTTCGGCGATGCAAGGCCTTCCTTCCGACCTCGCCCAGCAAGTAGCCGCAGCCCTTCGGGAGGACATTGGTTCGGGCGATGTGACTGCGCAGCTCGTGCCGGCAGGCCAGCGGGTCCACGGGGATGTGATCACCCGCCAGGAGGCCATCGTCTGCGGCCAGCCCTGGGTGGACGAGACATTCCGCCAGCTCGACCCGGACACTCGGGTGGCCTGGAGAGTCGCGGATGGCGATCGCATTGCAAGCGGCCAGGTCCTTTTCGAAGTGACAGGCCTCGCGCGGCCGGTTTTGACCGCCGAGCGCACAGCCCTCAATTTCCTGCAGCTGCTATCCGCAACGGCAACCCGGGCGCGCCGATTCGTGGACGCCGTTGACGGGACCGGCTGCGTCATTCTGGACACTCGCAAGACGCTTCCGGGTCTCAGAAGTGCCCAGAAGTACGCGGTGCGCTGTGGGGGCGCGCACAACCACCGGATCGGCCTGTACGATCAGGTGCTGATCAAGGAAAACCACATTGCCGCGGCGGGCTCATTGTCCGCGGCGATCGCGGCGGGGCGGCGCACAGCGTCCGGGCTGAAGATCGAAGTGGAAGTGGAGTCCCTCGCGGAATTCGACGAGGCGCTCGCGGCTGGCCCGGACATCGTCATGCTCGATGACTTCAGCCCCGCGGACATGAGGGCCGCCGTGGAGCGCAACCGCTCGCGGGAACGTCCGGTGAAACTCGAGGCCTCCGGCAGCGTGAGCCTGGACACGGTGCGCTCCATTGCGCAGACCGGGGTGGATTACATTTCGGTCGGTGAGCTCACCAAGCACGTGCGAGCGGTGGATCTATCCATGCGGCTCGAGTTCGCCGCTTCCTAGTCCATCGGAAAAAGTCGCCTGCGGCGCCTTTTCGGACCGTGGCTGCGTTTCCGGCCGCAAAAGGCGCGACTCTTGCGGTTTGCTCGGCGACAACGCGCAAGTCCGACAAGCTGCTGGTCCGCCGCCGCCTCAGGTCCGCCGCTTCCTCAGGCGATCGCCGACTTCAACACCCGCTGCGGCTGCGCCACGCCGTATCCCTGGGCATAGTCCACTCCCAGGCTCGTGAGCATCTGGATGATCTCGGCGTTCTCGGCGAACTCCGCGATAGTCTGCTTGCCCGTGAGATGTCCGATCTCGTTGATCGAGCGAACCATCTCCCGGTCGATGGGGTCACGCAGGATCTCGCGCACGAAGCTGCCGTCGATCTTCAGGAAGTCGACCGGGAAGTGCTTCAGGTAGCCGAACGAGGACAGCCCGGTCCCGAAGTCATCGAGCGCGAACTTGCAGCCGAGCTCCTTGAGGGCCTGGATGAACCGGTTGGCCTGCGAGAAGCTCGCGACCGCGGCGGTTTCGGTGATCTCGAAGCAGATCTTGGACGCGTCCAGTCCGCTGCGGTGAAACTGGTCGATCACGAACGGCAGGAACTTGTCGTCGCCCAGGCTCTGGCCGGACAAATTGATCGAGCACATGAGCAGCTTCTCGCGCTCATCCGCCTCGGAGACGAGCCAGCGCAGGGCATTCTCGATCACCCAGCGATCGATGGCCGGCGTGATGCCGTAGCGCTCGGCGGCGGCGATGAAGTCGTTCGGCGCGACGATGCGGCCGGTCTCGTCCTTCAGCCGCAGAAGCAGCTCGTAGTGCGCGCCGACCTCGACTCTCTGCAAGGGCTGGATGGCCATGCGGTAGAGCTCGAAGCGCCCTTCCTCGAGCGCCGCGTTGATGCGTGCCGCCCACTGCATCTCGCGTCGCCGCCGCATCAGCTCGATATCGTTCTCGGCGAAGCTGTGGACCCGGTTGCGCCCGCCTTCCTTGGCCGCCTGGCAGGCGCTGTCGGCCGCTGACAGGATCGAAGCGACGTCTTCGTTGTCCGCCGTGATCGGCACGACACCAATGCTGGCACCCAGGCGAAACACACGATCTTCCCAGGTGAACCGGAAATTGCGCACGCCCTCGCGCAAGGCCTCGGCCGTGCGCATCGCCTCATCCAGCGAGCAGCTCTCGAGCAGGATGCCGAACTCGTCGCCGCCCAGGCGCGAGAGCGTATCCCGCCACCGCACTTTGGACTTGAGCAGCGCCCCGACCTGGCCGAGCAGCGCGTCGCCGGCGCTGTGCCCGCAAGTGTCATTGACGATCTTGAACTGGTCGATGTCGAGGTAGCACAGCGCGTACGATGCCTCGCGCGCCTTGGCGCTCTTCAGGGCACGCTCGAGCCTGCTTTCGAACTCGCGGCGGTTGACGAGTCCGGTCAGCAGATCATGGCTCGCGTGATACGAGAGCCTCCTGTTGAGCTCACGCGACTCGCTTACATCGTGGAACACCAGCACGCCGCCGGCCACGTGCCCCGCTCCGTCGCGGATCGGGGCGGCCGTGCTCTCCACGTAAAGCTCATTGCCGTCCCGGCGGATCAGCAGCATGGGACGCACCGATTTGATCGGGCGGATGCGGCGGATCGAGACACTCAGGGGATTCTCGAGGGGCTCGCACGTCTCTTCATGGAAGGCGCGGAAAATCTCCTCGACGGGCCGGCCCATCGCATCTTCCAGCCGCCAGCCGGTGAGCTCTTCGGCCACCGGATTGATGTAATCGATGGTCGAGGTGGCGTCGGTCGTGATCACGCCATCGCCAATCGACTGCAGGGTGATCTGCGCGCTCTCCTTCTCGCGAAACAGCGCTTCCTCGTAAATCTTGCGCTCCGTGATGTCGAGCTCGACGCCCACGAGCCGCAGCAGCCGCCCATGCTTGTCAACGCGCGCCGTGGCCCGGCTGATGACCCAACGCCATTCGCCATTGCGATGGCGCATCCGGTGCGTACTTTCGAACGTCGGTGTCTTGCCGGCGACGTGGTCGCGGATTGCCGCCTGGACGCGCGACAAGTCATCCGGGTGCACGAGGCTGCGCCAGTCCGGTGAGCCGCGCATGTCGTCGTCCGCGTAGCCCAGCATCGCCTTCCAGCGGGGCGAGAAGTAGACCTCGTTGTTCTCGACGTCGAAGTCCCAGAGCCCGTCATTTGCGGACGCTTGCGAGAGGTTCGTGCGCTCCTCCAGTTTCGCGAGCCGCGCCTCGATGCGAATGCGTTCCAGGCCGGTGGCCAGGCTGGTGCCGATGAGCTTCATCAGCAGTTGGAGGTTCACATCCCACGCACCGCGCGGCATGGTGTGCGCAAGGCCCAGGATGCCGGCGGGTTTGCCCTGTACCCGCAGGGTCACCAACAGCGCGGAGCCGATCTGCAGCTCGGCCAGTCGCTGGGCTTCGACCGCCTGCTCACGCCGCGGGGTGCTGGTGTCACGCAGCTCGGACAGGCGCAGGTGATCGAGCCTGGATTTGAGCCAGGGAAAGGACTCCATGCTCGCCTCGCGCAGCCCTTCGGGGCGGCATTGGGCGAACGCGCTTCGGGCAAGCTGCACGTCCTCGATGACGAGCTCGTCCGAGCGGAAAACGGCCAGGAACGCGCAGTCGGTGGAGGTGGCTTCGCGCAGGAGCTCGAGATTGCGCCGGATGCAGTCATCGACCTGCTCCTTGCGCATGTTCTGGAAATCGACGGCAATCTTCGTGCAGGCCACGTCGAGCCCGAGAACGGGCCGGGGCAGACGTCCCGTCCAGGCATCTGCCGAAAGGATGTCCGAAGCGGTGAACTCCGCTGGCTTATCCGACGGCACAGACGACATTACCTCAAGACCTCCCGAATCAACCCGCGCAGCGTACCGACTCTCCAACCCTTTAGATGTGACGCCGTAGGGGTTAGCTCTCAGATTACCCCGCGGGCCCCGGAGACCACCCCATGAAGTCTTGCATCGCGCGACAGATAACACTCGCCGTCGACCAGGACGCGAGATATCCCGGGGGCCCCGCAGACCACCCCATAAAATCTCGCATCGCGCGACAGATAACACTCGCCGGCGACCAGGAAGCGAAATTTCCCGGGGGCCCGAGCGACTTTCGGCGATTTAACACGTTGCGCTGGATTCTCGCACACTAATGGAGGAACACAAGCTAACGTGCTGTTCAGTCACAAGTTACGGACTTAACAGAATGTACCCGGAGAGTGTCGGGAGTGCGAACCAGATCCTGCCACGCGGCGATGACCGCCTCGGAGGTGATGCCCAGGATGTTCTGCCGGCCATCGAAGGTACCTGTCAGGGCGATCGCCGGCGTGGTGGCGCCGCCCGGGCGGAACAGCTCGGCATTCGCGGTTCCGAATAGCGAGACGGTGGGGCAGCCCAGGGCCGCCGCCGCGTGTGCGGGACCTGTATCCACTGAAATCATGCTGTCGGCCCGCTCCAGCAGGGGCAGCAGAATGCGGATAGGCAAGTCATCGGCGGCGTTGTAAACGTCCGGCACACCGGCACAGGCCATGATGTCCGCATTCAGCCGGTACTCGGCCGGAGTGCCCGAAAGCAAAATGGCATGGCCGGGGCGCAGGTCTCGCAGCGCCCGCACAACCTTCCCCCAACGCTCCTCGGGCCAGTATTTGGACGCCCCGGCCCGAGAACGCAGCCAGCGCCGTGCCACGTGTCTGCTGCCAGGATGCACGACCAGGAACTGCCTTGCGGACAGGCCCCGCCGAGCGAGCCACTCTTCGGCGTCCGCACGAGCCTCCGCCGTGAGCTCGATTCGGGCCGCGCGAGCCGTCGCGGCGATCGGCGGCGGTACCCGCCCTTCAAAACCCGCGGGAGTCTGATTGCCGAGCCGAATGTACCGGTCGGCGAAACTCTCGCCGGGTTGCCACGGAAACGCCCTCGAATCGCAGATGTCATGATCGGGAATCCCGGCGCGCGCCAGCAGGGACTTGCCCGGACCCATATCGCAGAACCATACCGGTCCGGGTCCCCGGGCCCGAAGCCACGCGACGAGTTGCTTCTGATGTGTGCTCAGCCAATAAGGTGTCCGCCGGCTGCGGATGAGGAAGATTCTGCCTACCGAGCCCTGTCCCTCGAGCAGCGGCTTCGTCCAGGGGCCCGACGAAACCACATCGACCCGTTTGCCAAAACGCGCGTGCAGATGTTGCAGCAGGACCGTGAGCAACACCATGTCGCCAAACGCGCCGAATCGCACGACGAGTGGTGGCGGTACTGTCACGGCGCGGGTGCCTGCAGGCAGTCGCGGGCTACCGAGTACAACCTGTTGAGCTCGCCTTCCATATCTGTCTGCAGCCTCCGCAGCCCGGCCGCGTGCGTGACGCGAGGGACATAGCGTGGCGGACCGATTGCAATCGTGATCCGTGCGAACGGCACCGGAATGACGAACTTGTCCCACTTGATCAACCAGGCGCGCGAGGCGGCATACGACATCGGCAACATCGGCCGGCCCGACATCTGCGCGAGCAGAATCGCGCCCGGTTTGAACTTGAACCGCGGCCCGCGCGGCCCGTCCGGAGTGATTACCGGCGAAACCTGGTCACGCACCAGCGCCTGGTAGTAATCGCGCAAGGCGCGGGCACCGGTATGGGTGGAGGAGCCGCGAATGACACTGCCGCCGATCCGGCGAACCATCATTGCGCCGAGCTCGCCGTCGACGGACGGGCTGATCAGCCAGCCGACCGTGAGCCCAAGGGCGCGTTGCTGCAGCAGGTAGGCGCCGCAGAAGAGCTGGTGCTGGTGCCAGTAACACGGCACCAGCGATGGCGCCTTGGCGAGGGCGGCGTCGAGATATTCAACACCGGCGACACGCACGACCCGGCAGCTCCGCAGCCACAACCTGATGATCCCGAGCCCCAAGGGTGCGGCAAGGCGATAAAGCAGGCGCCGGGCCGCCGTCATGCGCCGGCTGGACCTCGTCGTCGTGCGGTAGATGGTATTGCGCAGGCCGCCGTCCGGCCCGGAATCGCTCATGAGGGACCGCCACGGGAAATCGTCCCGGCCAGCATGATCTGTGAGTACGGCCCCGCTGAGGATGCGCCGTTCCTCGGGGCCCCGGCGTCGGGGCGTGCAGCGCACCGGTCGCGTGGGCATGCGCCGTGGGTATCCGAGTAATATAAGATTACGGTTTTGCTCATCTTGCCCGCATGACCGCCACCGAGTCCGCGCCCGGCCAACCGCCCGAGGCCCAGCTTCAGTTCGATGTCGGCTCCACGGACGACTCCCTGGAGCGCATGACGGAGCTGTTTGCCCGGCTGGGCGACATCTACCGGGTGTTCTCGCCGGGACGCAAGGCATACACCTACGTCATTCACCATCCCGAGGACGTGAAGCGCGTGCTCGTCTCGAACCACCGCAACTATATCAAGGGAGTCGGCCTGGACCGCGTCAAGATTCTGCTCGGCAAGGGGATCATGACGAGCGAAGGGGAGCTATGGAAGCGCCAGCGGTACATGATGCAACCGTTCTTCCACCGGCGGGTGGTCACACAGTTCGCGCTGACCCTCCAGGCCGCGAACGATCGATTGATCGCGCGTTGGGAGGAGCATGCGGCGCGCGGGCAGCCGGTGAATCTGACGGAAGAGATGAGCGGGCTGACGCTCGACATCGTGCTGCGCTCGATCTTCGGCAGTGATCTGCCGGCGCTTTCCGTGGCCTTCGAGGTCGTCACCCGCGAGCAGGCCCGCAACCTTCAGTTCGCCTACAAGTTCCGGGGCCTGACGCGAATCGTCGCCCAGCTCATCCAGCGGCGCGCCGCCAACCGGGAAGAACATGCCGACTATGTCGGGATGCTGATGAGTGCGCGCGACAAGGAGACGGGCGCGGCGATGAGCGAGCGCGAGCTGATCGACGAGATCCTGACGCTCGTGGTCGCCGGACACGAGACGACCGCCAGCGGCCTCAACTGGACCTGGTATCTCATCTCGCAGCATCCGCAGGTGGAAGCCCGGCTGCATGCCGAGATCGACGCCGCGCCGCAGGAATCCGCCCCGAGCCTGGAGCGCATGGAGGCGCTCGCGTACACCCAGCAGATCATCAATGAGGCGCTGCGCCTGTATCCGCCCGGCTGGCTCCTGTCGCGGCGCACGATCGAGGCGGACGTACTGGGCGGATTCGAGATTCCGGCGGGCAGCAATGTACTGTTGCCGTTATATCTGCTGCACAGGCATCCGCGCTACTGGCAGGAGCCGGACAGGTTCTGGCCCGAGCGCTTCGCGCCGGAGCATGAGGCCGGGCGAGCGAAACTCGCGCGTTTCGCCTACATGCCGTTTGCGGCCGGCCCGCGCCACTGCATAGGAGAGACACTTGCGCTGTATGAGATGCTGATGCATCTGTACAAGGTGGCGCGACGCTACCGCCTCGCCTGCGTGCCCGACAAGCCCCTCGAGCTGGAAGCGCAAATCAACCTGCGCACCCGCTATCCACTGTACATGAGGCTGGAACGCCGCTGATGCTCAACGCCACGACTCTGATCGAGCTGATCGAACGCAATCGCGCATTTCCCCGCAGCCTGACATACCTCGACGGTGAGAATGACACCCGCGAGGTCTCGTTCGGCGAGCTGTACGACCGCGCGACCGGCATCCTGTACCATCTGCAGCGCATCGGCGCCCGCCGGGGCGACAAGCTGATCCTGTTCCTCGGCAACAACGAACAGTTCATCGATGCGTTCTGGGCCGCGATCCTGGGAGGGATCATCCCTGTGCCCGTGGCACTGGGAATCAGCAATGAGCACCGCCACAAGCTGCTGCGTATCGGCCGCAAGCTCGGCAAGCCTTTCATCTATACGGATCGCAGATCGCTCGAACGCATCGAGACATTCGCCGCGCAGGTCGGGGAAACGGAGATCTTCAACGGCCTGCGCTCGCGCGCGTTCGTCGTGGACGATCTCGAAGACATTTCGCGCCCCGGCAAGCTTCACCGGGCACAGCCCGAGGACACGGCGTTCATTCAGTTCTCCTCCGGCTCGACCAGCGAGCCGAAGGGCGTGGTGCTGAGCCACGCAAACCTCATCGCAAACCTGCGTGGCACGAGCGCGGCTGCCGGCTTCAGCGAAAACGATGTGAGTCTGTCGTGGATGCCTCTCACCCACGACATGGGCCTCATCGGCTTTCACCTGACCATGATCGCCAATCGCGTCCACACGCATCTCATGCCGACGGAGCTGTTCGTCCGCCGGCCGCTCTTGTGGCTGTCGCTCGCCTCGAAGGTGCACGCCAGCATCCTGTGCTCGCCGAATTTCGGCTACAAGCACTACCTGAAGGTGTTGGGCGATCGTCCCGTGGACGGATTGGATCTGTCGGCCGTGCGCCTCATCTTCAACGGCGCGGAGCCGATTTCGGTGCAGCTATGCGACGAGTTTCTGACGCGGCTGGCGGCGGCAAAACTCGCTCGTCATGCCATGTACCCCGTATATGGGCTCGCCGAAGCCTCGTTAGCCGTCAGTTTTCCGCCGGTGGGCGCCGCTCTGCAGACCATTGCGCTGAATCGCCACCGCATGAACGTCGGCGACCCGCTCGAGAGAGTGGCAAACACGGACAAGGACGCCATAGAGCTCGTCTCCGAAGGCAAGGCGGTTCCCTATTGCCAGGTTCGAATTGCCGCGGATGACGACCAGCCATTGCCCGAAGGCCGCGTCGGCCATGTGCACATACGCGGCGCGAACGTCACGCGGGGCTATTACGAGAACGCGCAAGCCAATGCGGAGGCCTTCACCGCGGACCAATGGTTGCGGACCGGGGATCTCGGCGCGATGTACGAGGGCAACCTCTATATTTCCGGGCGTGCCAAGGAAATCATTTTCGTCAACGGACAGAACTACTATCCGCACGATCTGGAGGCGATCGCACAGCGTGCGCAGGGTCTCGAGCTCGGCAAGGTCGTAGCCGCAGGCGTGCGGCCGCATGGATCCCAGGCGGAACAGCTCGTGGTGTTTGTCCTGCATCGAGGCGCGGTCGAGGAATTCCTTCCCGTGGCGCTGGAGGTAGCGCGGCTGATCAACGAGCAAGCCGGCCTCGAAGTCTCCGAGGTGATACCGCTCAAGCGCATCCCCAAGACCACGAGCGGCAAGATCCAACGCCATCTGTTGGAAGAAGCCTATGCCGGCGGCGAGTACGATGCCGAGCTCCGGGAGCTCGCCGCACTGCGCGCCGCCCGGCGTGGACCCCAGTCGGCCTCGCGGACCGAGATCGAGGACAAGCTGAAAGTCGTCTGCGAGGCCGCGCTCGAGGGCAAGCGGGTCGATATCCACGACAACCTGTTCGAGATCGGCGCAAGCTCGCTGAAGCTCATCGAGATTCACGAGCAGATCGACCGGGACTTTCCGGGGCTCGTGGATCTGACCGAACTGTTCGATTTCCCGACCATCGAGGAGCTCGCCAGGCACCTGGAGGCGCGGCTGGCAGCCTGAAGCCGCTCCCCGCGCCCGGCCCCCGGGAGCTCCCCCGCGGCCCGTCGTGACTGGCGGGGCGCGCTCAAAAAGTGAGGATCTCCCGGGCATTACAGCTATAATCTGCAACATGGACCCCAGCGCCCCACCCACCCGCGCAACCACCGATCCGGCTGCCGGCACCTGCGAACAGCGGTTGTCCGAGTGCGGCATCCGTCCGACCGCCCAGCGCGTGCGCATAGCGATATTGCTGCTCGCCGCTCCCCAACACCTGTCGGCGGAGCAGATCCTGGCCAGTCTGCGCGCAGCGGGCGCCAGAGTGTCCAAGGCCACGGTGTACAACACCCTGAATCTGTTTGCAGCGCGCGGTCTCATTCGCCAACTCTCCATCGACGGTTCCCGCGCTTGGTTCGATTCCAACGTCGATGCCCACTATCACTTCCACGATGTGGACAGTGGCGCCCTCATCGATGTCCCCGTCCCCGAGGTCGAGTTCAGCAAGCTGCCTGTCCCGCCGCCGGGTACCGAGGTGGCGGGCATCGACCTGGTGATCCGCCTGCGCAGGAAGTTGTAGGCTTCTGAAGACTCCCAAGGGCCTGCAGCCCCTCATCGACGACGGCATCATCGACGAAGTCGTCCGCTCCCTGAAGAGTGGCAAGGAAGCGACCGTGTACGTCGTACGCTGCGGCGCGCACCTGCGCTGCGCGAAAGTCTACCGGGACATGCGCCAGAGGAGCTTTCAACACCGTGCCGTCTACCAGGAGGGCCGCAAGGTGCGCGGCAGCCGCCAGGCCCGGGCCATGGGCCGCCGCAGCCGGTTCGGACGCAAGGAGCAGGAGACCGCCTGGAAAAACGCGGAGGTGGATGCGTTGTATCAACTCGCCGCGGCGGATGTACGTGTGCCCCGGCCCTATGGATACTTCAACGACGTCCTGATCATGGAGCTGGTGACGGATGCCGGCGGGCAGCCTGCCCCGCGCCTGGGAGAGGTGCAACTGTCGGCCGCCCAGGCCAGCGAGTTTCATCAGTTCCTCATGCGCCAGGTGGTGCGCATGCTGTGCATCGGGCTCATCCACGGCGATCTGTCGGAATTCAACGTACTCCTCGGGCCGGAGGGCCCCGTCATCATCGACCTGCCGCAGGTCGTCAACGCGGCGGGCAACAACGGAGCACTGGCGATGCTCGAGCGCGACGTGAACAACCTGAGAAACACTCTTGGCCGCTTCGCCCCTGAGCTGCTGACGACCGAGTATGCAAGAGAGATGTGGGCGCTGTTCCAGCGGGGCGAGCTGCGTCCCGACAGCAGGCTCACCGGAATATTCGCGCGCGATGCAACATCGGCGGACCCGGGCGGCGTCCTGCTCGTCATCGACGCTGCGCGTGAGGAAGCCATTCGCCGGCAGCTCGCACGTGAGGGAAGTGTCGAATGACGATGCTCGAAGCAGTTGAGATCGAGACGGGGCCCGAGCCGGCCGGGAGCGTCCTCTGGCTGCATGGACTCGGCGCGGACGGTCATGATTTTGCGCCCATCGTGCCTGAGTTGGTCCGCGCCGGGGATCACCCGCTGCGCTTCGTGTTTCCGCACGCTCCGGTGCAACCTGTGACGATCAACGGTGGCATGGCGATGCGCGCGTGGTATGACATCTTCGCTTTTGACCGGGATGCGCCGCAGGACGAGGCAGGCATTCGCGCCTCGGACGCGGCGGTCGGTGCACTCATTCGCCGCGAAAACGCACGCGGCATCCCGGCCGAGCGCATCGTGCTCGGGGGATTTTCCCAGGGCGGGGCCATTGCCCTGTTTTGCGGCCCGCGCTATCCGCAGAAGCTGGCGGGAATCATGGGGCTGTCGAGCTACATGCCGCTCGATTCGCGGTTCGCGGCGGAGCGCACCGCTGTCAACCAGGCAACCCCCGTATTCCTGGCGCATGGCCAGCAGGATCCCGTGGTCGACGTGCGCCGGGGCGCTGAAGCTCGACAGTTGCTGGAATCGGCCGGCTATGCCGTGGAATGGCATGCCTATGCGATGCCGCATTCGGTTTGCGCCGAGGAAGTCGCTGCTATAGCCGCCTGGCTGCGCAGGGTGCTGCAGACGCCCGCGGCCGGGTGACGCGGTCGTCCGGAGCCTATAGGATTGGGAGTTCGGTGCCGGCTTAGCTCAGCTGGTAGAGCACGTCATTCGTAATGACGGGGTCCACGGTTCGAGTCCGTGAGCCGGCACCAGGCAGATGGCCCTGTCAGCGACCCGTGGCGGGCCGTCTGCAGCATTTGCGCGACGGAATCGGCCCGCCGCCCGGAGGCGTCCCTTCGGCGCTTTCAGGTCGGGAAATAGTTTTCGAAGCGTTAAACTTCTTGCCGGTCAAACGCTTCCAACTCAAGACCTACGCCGCACCTGCCGTCCGGGCCAACTCAAAGGAACTCACGTGGGCGCGAATCCGGAACCCAAAGTAGAGCCGCCGACAGGGCATCCTGAGGCTGTCAGGTGGATCGGCCGCGAGGCCGGGGCAGTGGAACATATCGTTCCACTGAAGCCGCCGCAGCCTTCGACCCCCGAAGGCGGTGGAAGCGCCCGCGCCAAATGGGTTGCGGCGGCCGTCGCCGCGCTCGTCCTGATTGCCGTTGCAACCCTGCTGTTGAGGAGCCGCGCCACCGACCCGGCGCTCGCGAGCCTGTCTGCCCGGCAGTCCATTCCTCTGGTCAGCGTAGCGTCGCCCGGCGTTACATCCGTGACTTCGACCGTGACATTCACCGGCGCGATATCGGCACGCTACGACATGCCGATCGGAATCGAAGGCGATGCCGGCCGCATCATCGCGGTCTATGTGGAAGCCGGCGATCATGTCAGGCGCGGCCAGCTGCTGGCGAAGATCGACGAATCCGTGTGGCAGCCGCAGGTGAATCGCCTGGCGGCATCCCTGGAGCAATCGCGCGCCCAGGCGGCCCTCTCCGCGGCCGAGTACCGCCGTGCCGAGGCGGTCGCATCGGCGGGCGCACTGTCGGCGGAGGAGATCGAAAAGCGGCGCGCCGCGGCGGTCACCGATGCAGCCAGTGTCAAAGTCGCGGCGGCGATGCTCGCGGAGGCGCAGGCGAGGCTCAACAGGACACTCGTGATCGCGCCCACGGACGGTGTGGTCCTCACGCGAAGGGCTGAAGTGGGTCAGACCGCGAGTCCGGGCGGCGAGGCGCTGTTCCGGCTGGCCAGCGGCGGCGAGATCGAGATGCGCGGACAGGTCGCGGAGCAGGACATGGCCGCCCTGAAGGTGGGCCAGCCTGCGCTGGTGCATCTGGTCGGAGTCGCGCAGCCGTTCGAGGGGCGTGTCCGGCTGCTCGGGGCAGTCATCGACCCACAGACCCGCCTGGGCGACATCCGTGTTGCATTGAAGCCCAATGCCGCTCTGCGCCCCGGGGCCTTCGCGCAGGGCTCCGTGGCGGTGAATACCGCAAAGCGGCCGATCCTGCCGCAGACGGCCGTGTTGTCGGATGCCAAAGGGGCTTATGTATACGTGATCAACGGGAGCAGCCGCGCCGAAAGGCGCGACGTGAGGGTTGGCGGAACCGTGCCGGCAGGGATCATCATCACGTCCGGTCTCACTGGCGAGGAGCGGATCGTCACGACAGCCGCGGGATTTCTGCATGACGGCGAAACTGTCACGGTCGCCCCGCCGGCCACTCAAGAGCCTACGGCCGGAGCTGCAGGTTCGGGCAGCCCGGCCGCTCAGGCTGCGCAGACATGAAGAACATCTCGGCCTGGGCCATCCGCCACCCGGTGTCGCCGGTGGTGCTGTTCGTCGTGCTGTTGTTCATGGGCGTGGTCGCCTTCGTCCGGCTGCCGATCACCCTGGACCCGGACATCTCGTTTCCCCTCGTGCACGTCATCGTCTCGCAGCCCGGCGCCGCGCCGCAGGAGATCGAGACCCAGGTCCTCCAGAAGATCGAAGGCTCGATCGCGGGTGTCGGCAACATACATAACATCACCTCGCTGGCCATCGAGGGCGAGTGCAGCACCTGGATTGAATTTCAGATCGGGACGCCCATCGATCGTGCGGTGGCGGATGTGCGCGATGCGGTCGCGAAAGTGCGCAGCAACCTGCCCAACGGCATTCAGGAGCCGATCGTGCAGCGCGTCGACGTGGATGGGGGTGCCATTGCGTACTACGCCGTCAGTACGACGAGCCTGACCGAGGAGCAGCTTTCCTGGTTCGTGG
Organism: Steroidobacteraceae bacterium; assembly: GCA_050738795.1. Taxonomy (GTDB): domain Bacteria; phylum Pseudomonadota; class Gammaproteobacteria; order Steroidobacterales; family Steroidobacteraceae; genus 13-2-20CM-66-19. The sequence goes on along the minus strand of JBOIAD010000081.1, from coordinate 23,947 downwards.
ACAACACCATCACGAAGCGGCTTCTGTCCATCCAGGGCGTGGCGCAGGTGACCCGAGGGGGCGGCGTGAGCCGCGAGATACGTGTCGAGCTCGACCCGGCGCGCATGCAGGCCCTGGGGATCACGGCAGTGGACGTGAACCAGCAGATGCGCGCGCTCAATCTCGATTCGCCCGGCGGCCGGGCGCAGGTGGGCGGGGGCGAACAGTCGATCCGCGTGCTGGGGGGAGCCCACACCGCTCTCGCGCTCGGGGATACGCAGATCGTGCTGCCCGGCCCGGGTGGCCGCTACGCGCGGCTGAGCGACATCGCCACCGTGCATGACGGTGTTGGAGAGATCCGCAGCATTGCCCGGCTCAATGGCCGGGAGGCTACGACGTTCGGCGTTTCGAAGGCCAAGGGAGCTTCAGACGTCACCGTACTGACCGACGTGCAGCGCGAGCTCGAGAAAATCCGGAAAGAGAACCCGCAAGTGAAGATGACCGAGGTCTTCACTACGGTTGACTACACGAAGGAGCAGTACCACTCCGCCGTGAGCGCCTTCATCGAGGGCTCCATCCTCGCCGTGATCGTCGTGTGGTTCTTCCTGGGCGACCTGCGCGCGACGGCGATCTCGGCCCTCGCCATTCCCCTGTCTGCGATTCCCACTTTCGCCTTCATGCAGTGGATGGGCTTCACCCTGAATTCGATCAGTCTGCTGGCGCTGTCGCTCGTTGCAGGCGTGCTGGTGGACGATGCCATCGTCGAGATCGAGAACATCGTGCGCCACATGCGCATGGGCAAGAGCGGTTTCCAGGCCGCCCTGGATGCCGCGGACCAGATCGGGCTCGCCGTGGTCGCCACGTCCTGCACCATCATGGCGGTCTTCCTGCCCGTGAGCTTCATGCCAGGCATCTCGGGCCAATACTTCATCCAGTTTGGCCTGACCGTGGCCGCCGCCGTATTTTTCTCGCTGCTCGTCGCCCGTCTGATCACGCCGGTCATTGCCGCCTACACGCTGAAGTCCGACCGTATCGCGGCGCATGGTGACGGGCCGATCATGGCCGCTTATCTGAGATCCCTGTCCTGGTGCGTGCACAACAGGTGGAAGACCCTGGGTGCCGGCACGCTCTTCTTCGCCCTCTCGATAGCGGGCCTCGCGATGGTTCCCAAGTCGTTCGTGCCCGATGCGGATTTCGGCACTTCCGTTCTGCAGGTCGAGCTGCCGCCCGGCGTGCGTCTCGAGGAGAGCGCCGCGGTCTCCGCCGCGGCCGAGCGCATCCTGGCAAAGCAGCCCGAAGTCAGCAACGTCGTCGAGTCCATCGGTGCCGACGAAGCCGGCGAGGTAAGGACCGCGCAACTGTTCGTGTCGCTCGTGCCTCGAAACCAGCGCCACGTGACACAGAAGCAGTGGGAGACGCGGGTCATCAAGGAGCTGAAGGCCATCCCCGATGCCCAGATCTATTTCCAGAAGCAATCGGGCGGTGGCGGCGACCGTGACGTCAACATCTACATCACCGGCGACGATCCCGCGCTCGTCCAAAGCACCGCGGAGAAGGTCGTTGAGGAGATGCATACGCTTCCGCAGATTCGCGACGCGCGCATCAACGGCGACATGCAGCGTCCGGAGATTCTGATTCGGCCGCGCTTCGATCTTGCAGCACAGCTCGGCGTGACCGTCTCCAGCATCAGCGAGACGATCCGCATTGCAACGCTCGGCGACCTCGATCAGAACAGCGCCAAGTTCTCACTTTCCGACCGCCAGGTGCCGATCCGCGTCAGCCTGCTGGAATCGACACGCCGCGATCTGTCCACGCTCGAGAACCTGCCGGTGCCGACCTCCGCCGGCGGCACGGTGCCGCTGAAAGCCGTTGCGGACATCGGATTCGGCGAGGGGCCCACGAAGGTGCGCCGCTACAACCAGAGCCGCCGTATCTCCGTCGAAGCCGACCTGAACGGCAGCGAGCTCGGCACGGCCATGGATAAGATCCACGCGCTGCCGACGCTGACCCACCTGCCCCAGGGAGTGCGGCTCGTGGACATCGGCAATGCCGAGATAATGAATGAGATGTTCACGAATTTCACGGTCGCCATCACCACCGGCGTGTTGATGGTGTTCGCGGTACTGGTCCTGTTGTTCGCGCGGGTGCTGCAGCCAATCACAATTCTGTCGTCACTGCCTTTATCCATCGGGGGAGCCGTGCTGGCTCTCATGATCAGCCGCCATTCGCTGTCCCTGGGCGTTATGATCGGCTTCCTGATGCTCATGGGTATCGTCGCCAAGAACTCGATCCTGCTCGTGGATTTCGCGATCGAGGAAATGCGGGCTGGGACGGACCGCCTGACCGCGCTGATCGAAGCGGGGCACAAGCGTGCGCGTCCCATTGTCATGACCACGGTTGCCATGGTCGCCGGAATGCTGCCCGTCGCCATCGGCATCGGCGGCGACAACGCCTTTCGCGGACCCATGGCCATCGCGGTCATCGGAGGTCTCATCACATCCACCGGACTGACGCTGGTGATCGTGCCCGCGGCCTTCACCCTCATCGATGACATCGAGCGGTGGCTGGGACCGAAGTTCGGCCGCGTACTCGTAGCGCAACCGACAGCGTCGGAAGTCCACCCGGCCGGCTGAGGCGCAAGCCGAGAGTGTCTTCGCCAAGCGGGCTTGTCCCGACCGCATCTTCGCAGACGACCCTGGGACAGGGACGCTCGGCCTGGTGGGTCCGCTCCCTGGCCAGCCTGCCCATGCCGATCCTCTACAGCTTCGCCTCCGTCGTAGGCTGGCTCGCATTCCGCGTCATCCCATACCGGGCGCAGCTCGTGCACCGGAACCTCGCGATTGCGTTTCCCGAAAAGGACGAGACCGCGCTGCGCGCGACGATGCGCGACTACTACCGCGGCTTCGCGCAGATGCTGGTGGAGATCGTGAAGTCGGCGAAGATGCCGCCCGCTGAGATCCGCCGCAGGGTGCGCATGGTCAACATCGGGCAGCCGCGCGAACTTCTCGCACAGGGCAAGTCGGTGCTGCTCGTGGCCGCGCACCAATGCAACTGGGAATGGATGCTGCTCGGACTGTCGCTGGAGCTGGGCTATCCGCTGGATGCGGCCTACAAGCCCCTCGTGAACCCCTGGGCCGAGCGGGAGATGAAGAACGTCCGCAGCCGCTTCGGCAGCCGCCTCGTGCCGGCGAAGGATCTGCTGCCCGACATCCTCCAGCGGCGCGCCATCGTGCGGGCGATCGCGATGGTGGCCGACCAGGAGCCCACGACCAGCGAGCACAAGCATTGGACCCGCTTTCTCAATCGCGATACGGCCTTCTATATGGGACCGGAGGAGATTTCGCGAGTGGCGCGTCTGCCCGTGTTCTTCATTCTCATGCGGCGCGTTGCCCGCGGGTTCTACGAGATGGAATTCGAGCCCCTCGCGATCACCGGTGAGCGGCTGCCGCCAGGCGAGCTCACCGAGCGCTACGCCCGCCGGGTCGAAAAGCAGATTCGCGCTTCCGCGGCAGACTGGCCCTGGTCGCACAAGCGCTGGAAGCTCAAGAAGTCGGTGTACGGCCGGCGCAAGTAGTCGTCCTCACGGCTTTCGAGCGCCCTCCGCCGACCGCAATTCGCGGGGCAGCGCGAAGAAGACCCGCTCCTCGCGCCCGAGGATTTCCTCAGGCATCTCCGCGCCCCATGTGTGCAGACGCTCGACGACCTGTTGCACACTGATCTCCGGAGCCGACGCACCGGCGGTCACCCCGATCGCGCGCTTGCCTTCGAACCACTCGCGGCGCACATCGTCCGGTCCGTCGACCAGATAGCCGGGAATGCCTGCCCGGTCCGCCAGCTCGCGCAACCGGTTGGAGTTGGAGCTCGTGCGCGAGCCCACGACCACCAGCACATCGCACTTCTCGAGGAGTTTCTTCACCGCATCCTGCCGGTTCTGCGTCGCGTAGCAAATGTCCTCCTTGCGCGGCGTTGCGAGCAATGGGAAACGCCCCCGCAGGGCTTCGACGACTTCGGCGGTGTCGTCCACGGACAGTGTCGTCTGCGTGACGAACGCGAGGCTGGACGGATCGCGGGCCTCGAGCCGGTCAACATCGGCGACGCTCTGGATCAAATGGATGCTGCCTCCGAAGGAGGTGTCGAAGCGCCCCATCGTGCCTTCCACTTCCGGGTGCCCCGCGTGACCGATGAGGATCACGTCCCGTCCCTCGCGCGCATACCGCTGCACTTCCATGTGAACCTTGGTGACCAGCGGGCAGGTGGCATCGAATATCGTCAGCCCGCGGCTCTTGGCCCCGTTTTCCACGGCAGTCGATACACCGTGGGCGGAGAAAATGACTGTCCCGCCCCTGGGAACCTCGTCCAGCTCCTCTACGAAGACGGCTCCGAGCGTGCGCAGACGATCGACGACATGCACGTTGTGAACGACCTCATGACGCACGTAGATCGGAGGTCCGAACAGCTCGAGCGCCCGCTCGACGATATCGATTGCGCGATCGACCCCAGCACAGAAACCACGCGGATTGGCCAAAAAAATCTTCACGAGCGTACCCTCCTGCGGCTACGACTTTCACGCCACGCATCCAGCAGCAGAAGCACGGCCCCGACAGTGATCGCGGAATCCGCGACATTGAACGCCGGGAAGTAGGCATCCTTCCAATGGGCATGGACGAAATCAACCACATGACCGATTCGCAGCCGATCGATCACATTGCCGATCGCCCCTGCGAGAATGAGCGCCAGGCTGCAGCACAGCAGTCCCTGTGAGCGGCCTGCGAGCCGTCTCATCCAGCTTACGATGCCCGCGCCGACCAGAATCGCCAGCGCCACGAATACCCAGCGCTGCCAGCCGGAAGCATCGGAGAGGAAACTGAAGGCGGCCCCGGTGTTGTATACCAGCGTGATGTCGAGCACGGACGAGAGATGCTTGCGCTCGTACAGCTCGAAATGCTGCACGATCCACGACTTGGAGAGCTGATCGATGGCGATCACGACAACGGTGAGCGGCAGCCAGATCCAGCCGCTGGACTCGCGTGCCGTGGGAATCGCGGAGCTTCCCTGGGACGAGTTCACACTGTCGGGCGGCAACTCGGTCATGCGAAGCTCCGCCGCTCTCCGGGACCCTCGACATTGATCACGCAGCGTCCGCAAAGTTCCGGATGCCCGGAATACGAGCCGACGTCGGATCGCCTCTGCCAGCAACGAACACATTTGACTGCATCTGTCGGCTTGACGGCGAATGAGACACGCGGGGGCCGGGCGCCATTCAGCAGTCCATGGGTGGTCGGAACCGTACCCTCCGGAAGCTGCGCGACCTGATGAACGCGCGCCTCGGAGGTGATCAACAGGAACCGAAGCTCATCACCGAGTACATTGAATCGCGCGAAGTCTGCCGGTTCGCAGTACACGTCCACCTGCGCATCGAGGGGTGCACCGATCGAGCCATCGTTGCGCAGCTTCTCCAGCTCGCGCGTAATGTCGGCGCGCAGATGAATGAGCACCGGCCAGTCGATGTCATCTGCCGGCAGCTCGGGTACGTTGTGCCAGGTCGTCAGAAAGACCGAATCGGCGCGCTCACCGGGCAGGAACCGCCAGCTCTCCTCAGCCGTGAACGACAGCACCGGCGCAAGCCAGCGCACCATGCTCTCGGCAATGTGATACATCGCTGTCTGCGCCGAGCGGCGCGCGCGGCTGTCGGCGGGCGTCGTGTACAAACGGTCCTTCAGGACATCCAGATAGAAGCCGCCCAGGTCCACGATGCAGAAATTGTGAACCCTCTGATAGATGACGTGGAAAGAATACTTCCGATACGCCTCCACGATGTCTGCTTGCAATTCGCGCGTGCGCGCCAACGCCCACCGGTCCAGTGCAACCATGTCGGCCGGCGCGCAGGCGTCACGCTTCGGGTCGAAGTCGTGCAGATTTCCCAAGAGGAATCGCACCGTGTTGCGCATGCGACGATAGGACTCCGCCATGCGCTTGAGGATTTCATCGGAGACGCTGATCTCATTGGCGTAATCCGTTGCGGAGACCCAAAGCCGCAGCACATCAGCGCCCAGGGTGTTCATGACCTTCTGCGGCGCGACGACGTTGCCGAGGGACTTCGACATCTTGCGGCCCTTCTCGTCCACGGTGAACCCGTGGGTGAGCACGGCACGATAGGGCGCGCGGGAGTACAGAGCCTCGGACATCAGAATCGAGCTGTGGAACCAGCCGCGATGCTGGTCCGAACCCTCCAGGTACAGATCGACGGGAGCCGCGATCTCGGGCCGCTGAGCACCCACGCACTCAAACGACAATCCGGAGTCCGCCCAGACGTCCATGACGTCCTTGACCTTGTCGTACTCGTCCGCCTCGGCTTGCAGCAGCTCGGCGGGATCGAGCGCGAACCACGCTTCGATGCCGCCGCGATCCACCCGTGCCGCGGCCGCATCTATCAATTCCTGGGTGCGCGGATGCAATTCGCCCGTTTGCTTGTGCACGAACAGGGGGATAGGAACGCCCCAGGTTCGCTGACGCGAGATACACCAGTCAGGGCGATTCTCGATCATGCCGGTGATGCGTTGCTCGCCCCATGCCGGGGTCCATTGCACGTTCTTGATGTCGCGCAACGTGTGCTGGCGCAAGCCTTGCTGGTCCATGCTGATGAACCACTGCGGCGTTGCGCGGAAGATCACCGGCGTCTTGTGGCGCCAGCAATGCGGGTAGCTGTGCCGGTATGGCTCGTGATGAGCGAGCCGGCCGCGGCTCTGCAGCGCCTCGATGATGACCGGATTAGCGTCCTCGACCTTGAGGCCGGCGACGAGAGGCGTATCGGACAGGAAGCGACCGTCGTTGCCGACGGGATTGGAGACGGGCAAGCCATACCGTTGCCCGACGATGAAATCATCGAGACCATGACCTGGTGCAGTGTGCACGGCACCCGTACCTGCTTCGAGCGTGACGTGATCGCCGAGAATGACCGGCACCTGGCGGTCCTGAAAAGGATGCTCCAGCTTCAGACCTTCCAGCACGCTACCGGCAAACTCCGCAAGCGTCTCACCCGCGGTCAGACGCAAGCGATGCAGGCAGGCGTCCAGCAGATCCGTAGCGAGAATCAACCGATGGTGTTCGCCATCCCGGGTCGCTTCAACGAGGACATAGCGAATCTCGCCACCCAGCGCGACGGCCTGGTTCGCGGGAAGCGTCCACGCAGTAGTGGTCCAGATGACGAGGTCCGAAGGCTCGCTGCCGAGCTTGCCGCGGCTCAAATCAACACGTTTTTCGAGCTCGCCGTTGTCAACTACCCGAAAATAGACGTCGATCGCCTGTGAGGTCTTCTCCTCGTACTCCACTTCGGCTTCCGCCAAAGCCGAGCGGCAGTCCAGGCACCAATGCACCGGCTTCACGCCTTTGTACAAGTGCCCGTTGCGGATGATCTTGCCGAACGCGCGCAGCTGCTGGGCCTCGTAGTGCGGGTCCATGGTGAGGTAGGGGTTCGCCCAGTCCCCCAGCACGCCCAGCCGCTTGAAGTCGATGCGCTGCAGCTCGATCTGCTCGTGCGCATAAGCCCGACACGCGGCACGGAACGCCGCGGCGTCGAGCTTCTGCCCTGGCCGCCCATGCTTCTTCTCCACCTGCAGCTCGATCGGCAAACCGTGACAATCCCAGCCGGGCACGTAAGGAGAATCGAAGCCATCCAGCGACCGCGACTTCACGACGATGTCCTTGAGAATCTTGTTGACGGCGTGACCGATGTGGATCGCGCCGTTGGCATACGGAGGACCATCGTGCAGAACGAAGCGCGGCCGCCCGCGTGCCATCGCGCGCTGACGCGCGTAAAGGCCGCCTTCGTCCCACGCCTTCACCTGGGCGGGCTCGCGCTGTGCGAGATCCGCCTTCATCGGAAAGGCCGTCCGGGGCAGGTTGATCGTCGCCTTGTATCGATTCTCGTCCGGCAAGTTTCAGTCTCTCCAGGCCACTATTGCAGAATGCCCCGGGCTTGCGCGGCATCCCGGTGCATCTGCTCCACCAGCACACCGAGGCTGGGAAAATGCTCCTCGTCGCGCAGCCTCGCCACGAACTCGACTTCGATCTCGCGGCCGTACAGATCCCCGTCGAAATCGAAAAGATGGGCCTCCAGCAGCATCTCGCCACCTGCAACGGTGGGGCGCGTTCCCAGGCTTGCAACTGCCGGCAACGGTACGGAGGACACCCCGTGCACGCGCACGGCAAAAATTCCAGCCACCGGCACGCGCCGCCGCCCGGTCCGCAGATTCGCGGTCGGAAACCCCAACTCCCGGCCGAGTTGATTGCCGCGCACGACTCGGCCGGTCATCGAATACGGCCGCCCGAGCCACGTCCGCGCAAGCCCGAATTCGCTCCTGGCAAGCGCCTCGCGCACACCGCTGCTGCTGACCCGTACGCCGCCCAGAAGCACTGGCGGAACCACGTCCACCTCGAACCCAAGCGTCTGTCCAGCACCGGTGAGCGCCGAGGCGGTCGCCTCGCCGTTGCGCCCGAAGCGGAAATCGTGGCCCACCAGGACCAGGTGAGCGTGGAGCTGGCGGGCCAGAAGCGCCGCGAACCCGTCCCCCGACAGGTTACGCAACCCCTCGTCGAAGCGCAGCACGCACATATAGTCCAGGCCGCTGCGCCCCAGAATATGCCAGCGCTCGCGCCATGACGTGAGGCGGGCAGGAGGCCGTTCCGGCCTCAGGTACTCACGAGGGGTCGGCTCGAAGGTCAGGACCATCGTGGGCCGGCACAGCCGGGTGGCGTGCTCACGCAGGCGAGCCAGCAGTGCCTGATGCCCGAGATGGATGCCGTCGAAAGTGCCTATCGTGACTACGCAGCCCCGGTGGCGTTCGCGCAGGTTCAAGGGTCCGCGAATGAGCTCCATGGGTGGCTTAAGTCATTGACGGCAAAGCGTCAAAGTATAGCGTCTGCCGAGGGCAATTCCCGTGGCATCTGTTATGTGAAAGACCCCGCCAGGAGCGCCGCTGGAGGCCGCAGCCACGACTTCGCCCAGCGTTGACAACACGTGGCCGGGTCCGCAGACTACCCGCCCCGCGATCCGGGGATGGTTCCAGACGGAGATTTCGTGGCCAATACCAAGTCCGCCGAAAAAGCTGCTCGCCAAGCGGAGAAGCATCGCACGCGTAATGTAGCGTTGCGTTCACGCATGCGTACCGCGGTACGCAATGTCACGGCGGCAATTGTCGGGGGCAACAGGGAAACGGCCCAGGCCACCTACAAGGAAGCCGTTCCCGTCATCGACACGTTGGTGAACAAGCAGATCATCCACCGCAATAAGGCCGCGCGACACAAGAGCCGTTTGGCGGCTCGCATTCGCGCAATGCAGTGAGGCTGTGATGAACGCTACCCAGAAGACCGGCAGGGTCGCCCTTTCGGAAGCGGCCGCGCCGGGTGTCCAGATCGGCTTCAAGATGAAGCCGGCTGCGCGTCGCCAGTACGTTCTGCAGATAATTCGCGGGCGCGTGCCTCGCGATCCTGCTCCTCCAAAAACGCCATAACGGCTTCCGACAGCTCCTTCGTTCCCCGGCCGGTCGCGCCGGAGATGAGGAACCGCGGCCCGCGAAATCGCAGGCTGCGAACGATTGCGCTCGCCCTCCCCTCGGCCTCCTCATCCGGCATCAGATCGCGCTTGTTGAGGACCAGCCATCGTGGCTTGAGCGCCAGAGTCTTGTTGAACTTCCTGAGCTCGGCAACGATTGCACGCGCGTCGCGGACGGGATCGGCATCGGGATCCAGAGGCGCCATATCGACCAGGTGCAGCAGTACCCGGGTACGCTGCAAGTGTTTGAGGAATCGGATCCCCAGCCCAGCACCATCAGCCGCCCCTTCGATGAGTCCGGGGATATCCGCCATGACGAAACTGCGGTGCAGACCGACGTCGACCACCCCCAAGTTCGGATATAGGGTCGTGAACGGATAGTCAGCCACCTTAGGCCGCGCCGCCGAAACGGCCCGGAGCAGCGTGGATTTCCCCGCGTTGGGCAGTCCGAGCAGCCCGACGTCCGCAATGACCTTCAGCTCGAGCTCGAGCGTGCGCCGCTCGCCTGGCAGACCGGGACCAAATTGCCGCGGAGCCCGGTTGGTGCTGGACTTGAACTTCTGATTGCCCCAGCCGCCCTTGCCGCCTCGCGCGACCAGCAGCGCATCACCCTCGCGGGTCATGTCCCCCAGCTCCTCGGCCGTCTCGGAGTCCCGAACCGTGGTACCGATGGGGACGGGGATGTACAGATCCCGGCCGCCGCGGCCGAAGCAGTCGTTGCTGGAGCCGGGCTCGCCATGCTCGGCCTTGTAGGTCCTTTCGATCCGGAAGTCGGCCAGCGTATTGATGCCGGGGGCAGCGCGCAGATAGACGCTGCCGCCAATGCCTCCGTCGCCGCCGTCCGGGCCGCCCAGCGGTACGAACTTCTCACGGCGGAAGCTGGTGCTGCCGCGGCCTCCATTGCCGGCCTGCACCTTGAGCCGGGCCTCATCGACGAATCTCATGGAATGAGCCTAATCCATTGCCGAACCGGACTGCGGCCGAGTCGGCGCGGCCAGCCCAAGGCCAGTCCTCAAGGAAAAACCCCGGCGTGCGGCCGGGTTTTCGAAAAAACTCGCGCCGCGTCAAACGCTCAGCGGTTGTCTGCGGATTCCGGCAGCACGTGTACGTACAGGCGCTGCTCAGCGCCCTTCTTCTGGAATTTCACCTTGCCGGTCACTTTGGCGAACAGGGTGTGGTCGGTCCCCACACCTACGTTCGAGCCCGCGCGCATCGGTGTCCCACGCTGGCGGACCAGAATGTTTCCGGCCAGAACATGCTCGCCGCCGAAGCGCTTCACGCCGAGCCGCTTGGAGTGCGAGTCGCGGCCGTTCTTGGTGCTGCCGCCTGCCTTTTTATGCGCCATTACTGCAAATCCTGCGAAAAGAGCCTGCCGAAAAAGCTGCCCCGGATCAGCCGCTGCTGATGTCCGTCACTTTCACTTCGGTGAACGCCTGCCGATGGGTCTTTTGCCGCAGGTAGTGCTTGCGGCGCCGGAACTTCACGATCGACACCTTGGCGCCCTTGCCGTGACGGACGACCGTCGCGAGGACTTTGCCGCCCTTCAGCAGGGGCTTGCCCAGAGTCACACTGGCGCCCTCACCCACGAGCAGAACCTCGCCGAACTCCACCGTTGCACCCGGCTCGGCATCGAGCTTCTCGACACGCAGAACGCCGTCCTTGGTCACGCGATACTGCTTTCCGCCGGTGGCAATGACTGCGTACATGGTAGTAAAAGGAAGGAATGGGCGCCTCAGGAAGGCCGCGCATTCTACTGACGGACCCCCGGCCGGTCAAACGCCGGTTTCTTCAGCCTCGGCGAGCACTTAGGCTTCCACAGGCCTGCCACAGCACCCCCGACCGCGTTCCTCCAACACCATTCTCTGCACAGCCCGTGTCGGCTAGGATGCAAGGCCCCCCCAAGCAAGGCCTGCGCAGACCGATGTCCCCCGAAGACCGATGACCATTGAAGAAATCCGCGCGCTCGTCCAGACGGACCTTGCAGCCGTCGATCAAGTCATTCGCGCGCGCCTCAAGAGTGCCGTTCCCCTCGTGGACCAGGTCGCCGAGCACATCATCGCCGGCGGCGGCAAGCGGCTGCGGCCCTTGCTCGTCGTACTGGCCGGCCGAGCCTGCGGTCACCAGGGACCGGCCGTCGTCGAAGCCGCCGCCTTCATCGAATTCATTCACACCGCCACCCTGCTGCACGACGACGTCGTGGACGGATCTTCCATGCGGCGCGGCCGGGACACGGCGAATGAGGTATTCGGCAATCAGGCCAGCGTCCTGGTCGGGGACTTCGTCTACTCGCGCGCGTTCCAGATGATGGCCGCCCTGACCTCGCAGCGCGTCATCGAGATCATGTCCGAGGCGACCAACGTCATCGCCGAGGGCGAAGTGCTGCAACTGATGAACGCACACGACCCCGACACGACCGAACAGCGCTACCTGGAAGTGATTCACCGCAAGACCGCCAAGTTGTTTCAGGCGGGCGCCGAAGTGGCGGCCGTACTGGCCGGCGGCAGCACGGCGGTTCAGCAGGCCCTGGCCGCCTACGGCAAACACCTGGGCACAGCGTACCAACTCGTGGACGATGTACTGGACTACCGGTCGAATCCAGCCGAGCGCGGCAAGAACCTGGGCGACGATCTCGCCGAGGGCAAGCCGACCTTGCCGCTCATCCACGCACTGCGCCATGGCGACGGGACGCAGAAAGCTGCGATCCGGCTGGCAATCGAGAAGGGCGGACTCACGCAGCTGGATCCGATCATTGCAGCGATCGAGTGCACCGGGGGGCTCGAGTACGCCGCGCGGCTCGCGCGGAGCGAAGCAGAACGCGCGCTGGGCGCACTCGATGCGCTGCCGGGCACACCGTACAGGACAGGCTTGGCGGCACTCGCGAGGTTTGCCGTCGAGCACATGACTTGAATCGCCAGGGCACTTGAATCGCCAGGGCATGGCCGACCACGCGCCTGCGCGAAGCGGAGCCTCATGGCGAGCGTGCGGCCCGGAGCCCGAAATGCGCTTCATCTGCGTTCGTTGATGCGGCAGGCGGGAGGGCCGGGCGCAGGCCATTGGTGGGAGGCACGCTGACCCGGCCGCCATTGAAGCCACGGGAGCCCTTCAGTACACTGCGGCCCGCCGCTCTTGCCGCCTCAGCGGCCACGCAAGCGCTTCGGCTCGCCAACCTCGGGGTGTAGCTCAGCCTGGTAGAGCACTACGTTCGGGACGTAGGTGTCGCAGGTTCAAATCCTGTCACCCCGACCAGTCCAGGGAAGGCTGCTGAGCGCTGCCTAGCACTCCCTGGACAGCGACGTCGGCAAGGATACGTTCTGTGTCTCCACGAGCCAATCACTTAGAGATATCCGTCTGGACCCGCTCCCGCCAGCGCAGGAATTCCGATTGACGCAATCCGTAGCGCGCCAGCGTCCCCTCATGCACCCGGCGCAACTCTTCGATGACCATCGCCCGCACACTTGAGCGATCCTCCTCCTTGACGAGCTCCGCGACCACGTTGTCAATCACTGTCAGGGATTCTTCGTCCGGGCGCGTGACGACATCCCGGATGGCCTTCCTGATCGCCTCCCTGTAGGCAAGCCGGAGAGGATCAGGCGAGGCAAGATCCCGTCTGACCGCCAGGTACTCATGGGTCGAGCGCTCATACGCCCAGACGTACAGATCCCGAAGCAACTCGACCCGGGTGAGCTCGTATACCCCGAGCATGGCCCGGCTGTAGGCTTGCTCCGGCACATCGAGGAATGTGAGCGGACATAGATTGGCTCGGATGAGAGGTAGGTTCGCGGCAAGGCGCGAAGTACGCTTGTTCACATCGGCGAAAGGCTGCAGATACGGCAGATGCACCATCACGAAGAACGACTGCTCGTAGGGGTCCGAAATCCTTGTGGCCTTCTCCAACAGGAGGCCGAACAGCTCATCAATCTGCGCCGGAATGGAAAGGGGCCGGTAGACACTCTTGCCTATCTCCACCGCGTGCTGACGTAACCGGCCCTCGTCCGAGGGATTTGGCAAAAGATTTTCCGACAGGGTACTGTGCAGGTTCAGGATCGTATATCGATTGAAGGTCACCGTCTCGGCGTTGTCGATCAGCAGCTCGATGGCGGCTTTATGGTTGAGAATCATCTGCGTTTCCGCCGCCGCCTTTCCCTGCGCCGCCTTGCCATGCTCGATCAGCTGGCGCGTATCCAGCAAGGTATAGGTGTTGCCTTCCAGATTGCTCGATGCCCACGAAAGATCGATCAGCAACCGGTTGAGTATCGCGCGGCCATAGGTTCCGGCCGGCCGGTCCGCCTGGCCGGTATCACCCATGCGCCTCAATTGCCAACGCAGCGGCGCGGGCAGGTACCACGTCCGATCAGGCTCGTAGTTGTCCAGAAAGTCCCTCTGATACCCGACAGGAGTGCGCGCCTGCAGTGGCTGATCAACGTACGCGAGGATGTCTCGGCTGTCGGCGGATAATGGGATGAGATCGGGAAAGACATCCCGAGCGGCCCCTGTTGCAGGGGGCTGCGCAGCCAGGTAACGGCGAGCGCGCCCTTTGCCGGTTCCCCTGACCTTTCCTTCACGGAGCAGCTGCTGAATCCAGCGCTGCGCTGTCCGGCGAGGAATTTGGGGGTGACGGACCAGCAGCTCCGCGACGTTTAGGCCCGCCGTGGACTTTTGAATGGACTCGAGGAGGTCGGGGGGTGACACCATGGCGCGAAACCCTCAGGGACTGGCGCGATTATGGCGCGAATATTGAAATCGCGCCATGACGCTGGCGCAATTCTGCGCAGTGCGTCACCCCGACCGGTCCACTGAAGGCTGCTGAGTTCCACTACTCGCACCTCACCAGACGTATGGATTAGCCGAAGCTGCCGCTCTCTCATCGGTGCCACGGCTCAAGCACCCTATACCGCAGAGCGCCCGTCCGTCCGACGCGCTGCACCTTCACCAAACCGCGCCGCGCCAGGTGCGCCACCGATCGCTGCACGGCGGTCTTCGAAAGGCCGGTCGCCGTGGCGAGGCCCTGCAAGCTGATGCCGACCTCGCTCGTGGAGCGGCTCAGCCGCCGCAGCGCCAGGTAGAGAATGTAGGCGCTCGGACGGCGGTCGTGGCCGACGAGGTCCACCATCAGCGAATCGAGAATGTACCCGTCCAGGACCACGGACTGTGGCATCTTCATGGCTATAGTCTTTAAGGAACCACTACACGGCTACACTTTGCCGCGGCATTCTCCTCTTGGGAAGTGGCAGGAGACTCTCGTGATCGTCAGCGTAAAATTTGTCAGCGTTCCGACGAGCGACCAGGACCGTGCGCTCGCCTTCTATACGGAGAAGCTCGGCTTTCGTCTGATCACCGATCAGCCCTTCGCTCCGGGCCAGCGATGGATCGAGCTCGGCATCGGACATTCGGAGACGCGCTTCGTCCTCTTCACGCCCCCGGGCGAGGAAGACAAGGTCGGCGGCCGGTTCAGCGGCGCCCTGGCGTGCGACGACGTCGAGGCCACTTATCGCCAGCTTTCGGAGCGCGGGGTCAGCTTCGAGACTCCTCCGACGCGCCAGCCCTGGGGCATGTTCGCAGTGATGCGCGACTCGGAAGGCAACCGCTTCGTACTGTCTTCCCGCACCTGAGGAGGCCCCGGATGTCCGACAAGCCGGTTCCCGAGCGCTTGCAGGTCAAACGCAGCCGGCGCCTCGCAGTCCTGGGCGCCTCGCCCGACCTGGACCGTGCAGTCGGCGCGACCGAAGCTCGCACCGACGTCGCCAAGGCGGACGTCATTCTCCTGGTAGCACCGGATCGCGCCGGTCTCCAGACCCAGTTGCCGGCGGCGCTCACGACGGCCCCGCCTGCGGTTATCCTGTGGGTAGCCTATCCCAAGCTGACCTCACCGCTTGCCGCGGATCTCAGCCGCGACGTCGTCCGCTCCCTGGTGGCGGACCATGGCCTGGACACGGTGAGCCAAATTGCGATCGACGACGACTGGTCGGCGCTCCGGTTGAAGCGTGTAGGATAGGACGATGGGCACGGCGTACGGAGTTACCTCACACGCAGCCGCATCGGTACTGCAGGAACAGCGTGTAGCGTCTCACCCCGACCATTCCACGGAAGGCCACTGACTTCCGCGGAGTTCTGGCTGCACATGTCGCGATAGCCGCTAGGACGGAATCGGCGCCTCGCGCTACTCGTCATCAGGAGCGTTCTCCCTTCTCTCAGGGCGCGTATCTGCGCCTCATTCGGAGCCAGCTTTGCCGAATATGGCTTTCCGGTCCTCGCAGCCAGCGGGTCAGATCGTCCAGGTGATCGCGTGATTGACGATCGGAGTGAACTGCGCTCCCACGGCCACGGCGGCCTGCCGGGCGTCGACGATCATCTCCTTGAGGGTCGCCATCTGCTGAGCGTGCGCGTCAGTTTCCCAGATGCTCACATGGACATACGATCCGGTCGGCGAGAGCGTTGCAAAGTACTTGATGAGTCCGGGGAGCTTTTGGATCGCCGGCACCAAGTATTCCGCGATCTCCTCCGCCATCCGCGAGACTTCAGGGAACCTGGCCGGGTCGAAGCTCGCGTGGGAAATGCGAATAACCGCCGTGGGTGGGAGAGTAATATCCATGAGCAGGCCTCTGTTCGGGGGTAACCCCGCGCGGAACGGGGTTTCGTCAGTCCGGATCCACTTACCTGCCACCGGGGCGGGCCTCTTGCAAAGCGGGCCTGCACCGCGCTGGCTTTCGTGCCAGTGAAGTTTACTTCACGCGCGCCTGCACCGGTACCGTAGGAACAGCGTAAATCGCCCCACCCCGACCAGTCCGGG
This sequence comes from Steroidobacteraceae bacterium, assembly GCA_050738795.1. Lineage (GTDB taxonomy): Bacteria > Pseudomonadota > Gammaproteobacteria > Steroidobacterales > Steroidobacteraceae > 13-2-20CM-66-19. The sequence continues at coordinate 7,631 of JBOIAD010000081.1, read as the reverse complement.
GAAGGCTGCTGAGCACTTTGGAACGCTGCCTGGACAGCACCAACATTCAGCGCTCCAGCGCATTCGCGATCCTAGCCGGGCTCGGTGAGCATCCACTCATATGTCGGGAGCGACTTGGGACTACCTCACGCGGACCCACACGACAACTGCAGGAACAGCGCGTAGCGCCTCACCCTATCCAGTCCACAGAAAGCCGCGGACGGCCACGGCGTTCTGGCGCCACGCCTGTCAGCCAAACACCTCGATAATCGCGCCTACGGAAATGGCGGGTGATTATCGAATGGCCCTCAGAGTCGTAGCATCATCGCAATCCGGGCTGCCATGAGTCGTGCGATGAGTCCGAAGGGATAGCCGGCGTGGCGCGGCACATCCCCCGGAACGGCCTCCGGTCGAAGCGCAAATCTTGTGCAAATGCGCATCTGCAAAGGCGGAACTGCTCCTTGCAGGCGCGATCGATAGACATCGACCCAGTGCTTGCTGTCGTCAAAGCCCAGGTACATGGCCGAGTGACAGCAGGAAGCGACAACGCGATGGGTCGTGGACGCGGGCCGTAGCTTGTGAGCGAGCAGATACTCGCGGCCGGCAGCATACTCGAGCCGGTCCTTACGGTATGCGAGGTACGCGGTGCCGCCATCAGCGTCTTTGACCGGCGAGGCATCCGACATGGATTCAATCCGGCGCGCACCCTCCTGGCAATCGTCGCAATAGCAAACGACGGTCACGATCGGAGCGCCCATCAGCTTTAGTAAGACGCGCCCGCAGGCGCAACGGGCCGTCAGCTGGTAAGTCGTCGCCTGTATCATCGCTCCGGCTCACTTCTTGACCTTGTAGGCCCCAGGTAGCCGATCCGGATCGCGGGAAATCGACGGGACATCCGGAACCGTCCCGAGCGTGGGCCGCCATGCGTTGCTCCATCACCTCACCCGAACCCGTACTGGAACGGCAGGAACAGCCCAAATCGCCTCACCCCGACCAGTCCAGGGAAGGCCACCGACTTCCAGGGAGTTCCGGCTTGACAAAGTCGCGGCAGGTCGTAGTGGGATCGGCGTCTCGTGCTACACGTCGTTCGTAGTGTTTTCCCTCACGTCCGCGTCGAGATCGTAGTTCTTCTTTCGTGCCTGCCAGGTCTTGAGTTGCTCGGTGAGTTCCATTGACCGCGCTAGCCTGCGCAGGCGCGAGCCACTGAGCCGCTCGATCTCGACATCGAGGGGTGGGCCTGCGATTCTCGAATAACGGGACTCGCCAAGATAAAGCCACTCCAGCAGCGCCTTTTCCGGAGTTGCCCGGGGATACTTGACGTCAAGGTCCATACGGTCCTCCAACTGTCCTGCCCGCTCGTCGAGGAGTCGCGCCGGCATGGAGTGGAAGCGGAATTCGACGTCGGCCGCCTTTACCGGCCTCACGGACGATACATGGCCGCCTTCGTGAGGAACCACACTCGTCACAACATCAGGAAAGTTGTTCGTGATACCGGCCTCGCCCAGCACGGTCTGAAGACTCACGATCGCTCCGGTTCGTATGAATCCGGCAGCTTCGGCCGCAGCCGGTCTCGGTGCCGCCAATTGGTTCAGATAGAGTCCCCGTGTCATTGGTCGCAGAACGCCGCTCGCGACCTGTTCGCGCACCCATCGAAAAAGGGTGTTGCGGGCCGGCAGCTTCCGACGGTCCGAGAGAACCGCGGCAAGCATCGGGATCGTCAGGACGCGCGGCGCCTCAGCGTCCAGCAAGATCGATGTCGGTGTTCTGGGCATGATCATCGTTACCGGAGGTTTTGGTGCGTGCTATCGCTGAGTCCATCCACCGCTCCACATGATGTGCAACGTCGAGGCGAATCTCGTCCCAGCGGGGTTCGTCAATCGACTGTCGTATCTCCGGCGCAACGTAGGGCAGTAGCTCCGCGGCGGACATGGCGAAGTCGATGATCTCGATCTTGGCCATGATTACTGTCCGCTTCCGCTCAAGGACCTGTCGCGGAATGCGGCGAATCCATAGTTCCGTGGGATCGGCGCCGTGCCGGATCAACTCCGATAGGTCGTACACGTCACGCGGAACACTGCGGTTCTCCCTCAGCAGCGCGTTTACCTTGCCGCCGGCCATCGCCGCGGGCCCGTACACCCGGACACTGAACGGTGAAATACGGTAGGCGACCGGTGTTTCGAATGGCTTTGTTTCGATGAATTCGGGGGGCGGAACTCCTCGGCGCGATACCTCGACTTCCCAAATGATCTTGACGTCACCGGCGGCCGTCCCCATGACCCGCCATCGGGCGGAACGCTCGCCGCGTTTCGTCTGGGTCACCTCTACCCCTGCCAGTCCCGCAAGCCGGGCCGCCTGCGTGAGCGCCTTGCTCATGTGAGACTGCATGGACTGCTGCGAGACGTTGTCTTCGCAGTCGAAGTCTACGTCCTTGGTGAGGCGGGTACTTCCGTAGAGCGCCCGCATGGCCATCCCGCCTTTGAGAATGAGGCGGCTGGCCCCCTGTCGCATCAGGAGGGCAATGAATTGCATCTGGGTCCGGTCGCGAAACTCTGCTTCCGGACTGAAACCCAGATCACGGGCAGCAAAAATCATATCAGTACGGCCGTATCAATTTAGAGATACTATCATACTAATATAATGCGCCTCGCCCTGGCCACGGATACGCCGAAGCTGCCGCTCTCTCATCGGTACCACGGCTCAAGCGCCCTGTACCGCGACGCCTCCATCCGTCCGACGCGCTGCACCTTCACCAGACCGCGCCGCGCCAAGTGCGCCACCGATCGCTGGACAAGCGGTCTTCGAAAGGCCGGTCGCCGTGGCGAGGCCCTGCAAGCTGATACCGACCTCGCTCGTGGAGCGGCTCAGCCGGCGCAGCGCCAGGTAGAGAATGTAGGCGCTCGGACGGCGGTCGTGGCCGACGAGGTCCACCATCAGCGAATCGAGAATGTACCCGTCCAGGACCACGGACTGTGGCATCTTCATGGCTATAGTCTTTTAGGAACTACTACACGGCTTCACTCTGCCGGGGCATTCTCCTCTTGGGAAGTGGCTCTCGTGATCGTCAACGTAAAATTTGTCAGCGTTCCGACGCGCGACCAGGACCGTGCGCTCGCCTTCTATACGGAGAAGCTCGGCTTTCGTCTGATCACCGATCAGCCCTTCGGGCCCGGCCAGCGATGGATCGAGCTCGGCATCGGACATTCGGAGACGCGCTTCGTCCTCTTCACTCCCCCTGGCGAGGAAGACAAGGTCGGCGGCCGGTTCAGCGGCGCCCTGGCGTGCGACGACGTCGAGGCCACCTATCGCCAGCTTTCGGAGCGCGGGGTCAGCTTCGAGACTCCGCCGACGCGCCAGCCCTGGGGCATGTTCGCAGTGATGCGCGACTCGGAAGGCAACCGCTTCGTACTGTCTTCCCGCACCTGAGGAGGCCCCGGATGTCCGACAAGCCGGTTTCCGAGCGCTTGCAGGTCAAACGCGGCCGGCGCCTCGCAGTCCTGGGCGCCTCGCCAGACCTGGACCGTGCAGTCGGCTCGACCGAGGCTCGCACCGACGTCGCCAAGGCGGACGTCATTCTCCTGGTAGCACCGGATCGCGCCCGTCTCCAGACCCAGTTGCCGACGGCGCTCACGACGGCCCCGCCTGCGGCTATCCTGTGGGTAGCCTATCCCAAGCTGACCTCACCGCTCGCCGCGGATCTCAGCCGCGACGAAGTCCGCTCCCTGGTGGCGGACTATGGCCTGGACACGGTGAGCCAGATTGCGATCGACGACGACTGGTCGGCGCTCCGGCTGAAGCATGTAGGATAGGGCGATGGGCACAACGTGCGGAGTTACCTCACACGCAGCCGCATCGGTACGGCAGGAACAGCGTGTAGCGTCTCACCCCGATCAGTCCAAGGAAGGCTGCTGTGTTCCACCGCGAGCTAGTCTGCCCCGCTTGCAGGGTCTTCGCCTGCGCAAGACATTCGACAACGGCCGATTCCGGGACGAGATCCCCGGTGTACTCCGTCAGATTGCGTTGCTTGCGCAGCTTGTCAACTTTACGAGGGTTTGCGAGTCGATGCCGAACGTGGTCGGCAACGTCTGGATTGCCGGCTGGTGATGTCCCGGCTTGCTCGTCAAGGTACGGTACTCGTGGGCGTGCAATCCAACGGCGGCGAGCATGCGAATCGCGGTGTATGCGCTCCCGAAGGATCAGAGCGCCCACGAAGCATAAAGGTTGCCCCATTCCTGCCAAGACGTCCTTTCCCTTTTGAATCTGCTTCCCTTATCCTCGAAAGCGGAGAGGTTGCGTCAACAGCAGAAGAGCATCCTGCGTGGCGTGTTTTCAACTTGAGTTGTCGCGGTCGCAGATCCTAGGCTTTAGGCGGAGGGTCGGTTCGCTCGACGAACGCCTACCGGCGGGGACAAAGTCACTCCGCAGGGCGGCGTGGGCAGGGTTGCAGGACTCTATGCCACGCGCTGCTTTGCTGTCGATCCATGCGCGAGTCGAGGGCGCAGGCCCGAAAACCTGGGAGCACCCGTCTCTTGTCCAGCTTTGGGGCCCACGGTTCAGCGCCTATCTCGTGGCCGCGAAGGATCTTCCTGTATTCTCGCTCGGGCGGATGCCGGAGGACGCCGGTGGCCGCGCGAGAGCGCACGAGATCGCGTCCCGACTCCACGCATTCCTCGATGGCCGACGGGTACCGTTCGGCCGGGCTGGTCACGAGATGGGGGTGCATCCAAACAGCCTCCGGTACGCCGCCCCGACGGGCAGGGTCCTCCTACGCTGGGAAGGCGCGCACCAGCCTGTCGTCTGGACCGGGCCTCCGCCCAATATGGACCCGGGGCACGCGCAAGTCGAGCTCGTGCGCCGTTACCTCCACGTCTTCGGCCCAGCGACGGTAGCGTCGTTCGCGTACTGGGCCGGAATTCGGCCAGCGGAGTCGCGCTTGGCGTTCGAGGCGCTCAACGGCGCGCTGACGCCGGTACGCACGCCGGTTGGCGACGCCTGGATCCTCGCCGCAGACGAGACAGCTTTTCGGGCGCAGTCCACGTCCGCTGCACTCGCTCGGCTCCTCCCTAGCGGAGACGCGTACTACCTTCTGTGGGGAGCCGATCGCAAGCTCCTCGTACCCGACTCCAAGCGACGAGCCGCCCTATGGACGACCCGCGTATGGCCCGGCGCGCTACTCGTCAACGGGGAAATCGTCGGCGTCTGGCGCCGATCGGCAGGCGACGTCTCCATTGAGACTTGGCGCCGCCTCACCTCTGTCGAACGGAAGGCAACCGAGGACGAAGCGGTTTCGCTGCCGCTGCCGGGTCTCAACGGTCGGATTGCCGTTCGCTGGATCTGATGGACTCGAGAGATCCGGTGGACCGGGCCCGCATGGTGGCTCAGGCGTGCCTGGCAGAATCGTATGAGCGTTCTCGATGGCCGCGACGCGTGCCGTCGCTGTCCGAACTTCTCACCTATCTGATGGATCAGCACGGACTCTCGCGTCGCGACCTCATCCCCCTTTTGCGAACGGCCAGCGGGTCAGCGAGGTTTTGACCGGCAAACGCGAGCTGAGCATGACGATGGTGCGCAAGCTCCGGGAGCGATTTCACATTTCCGCGGACCTGCTCATCCCGCCACTGAGGTCGTCCGGAATCGCGGCGTGACCGTCCTCGCGCTTCGGCAGTGTGGCGAGGTCTCCCAGTTCACCTCACGCAAACTCGAATGGGGATCGCAGGAACAGCGTGTAGCGCCTCACCACGATGATTCCACTGAAGGCTTCTGACTTCCACAGACTTCCGATGCGCCGCGATCGAGCAGCCGGGACTGGCCCTGTCTGGGCGGTCTTGCCGGAGCTCCGGAACGCCCATCGCACACTCTGGCAAATATTGATATCTATTGCCATTGGGGCCTATCATTGCGGGACTGATTTCGACAGAGGAGCCCGATCTTGAGCAGCACTCTCAACGTACAGCTGACCGATGCGCTGCGAAAGTACGTGGACGAGCGCGCAAGTGACAAGGATGTGTACGCCACACCGAGCGAATACATTCGGGACCTGATCCGGCAGGACATGCAGGATCGGGCTGTTGCCCTGAACATAGTCGAGGGTTTGGGGGACCTGCGGCACGGCAGGTTTTCCGACAAGTCAATCCTGGATTTCAAGGATGAGGATTGAGACGGAGTGCGTCGGAAGTCCTACCTTCTGACCGCCCGGGCGGCCGCCGATCTGCGCGAGGCACGAGCTTGGTCGCGGGCGCGGTGGGGCAAGGAGCTCACCGACAGGTACTTCGAGGATCTGCACGAAGGCGCACAATACATCGCGGAGAACCACGCTTCTCTCCGTGATCGCCACGAACTCGCGGGCGGCACTGCGCTACTCCTGTATCCGGTCCGTGAGCACTACATTGTCTATGAGCCGCTCGCGCCTCGTCTAATTGCCATTGTGGCAGTGATTCGTCAGAGCCGTGACATTCCGGCGATCCTGCAGAAGTGGGCCGCGCCCATTCGTCAGGAGGTGATGGAAATTCGCAGCAAGATCGCGCGTGGCGAGCTCCGGGTACCTTCGCGAAGCGAACCGAAGTCGCGACGCAGGAAGTAAACGGCACCGCACCCGGCGCGCGGGCGATTACCTCACGCGCAATCGCACGAGCAGCGCAGGAACAGAGCAAATCGCCTCACCCCGACCATTGAAATACCAAGCTTTTTGAATTCCACTCGTCGCTGGGGTTCCATATTTTCAGCCGCCAGGGTTCCAAAAAGGGTTCCACGTAGCCCGGGATCCTAGAGACTTTCAGCCGCTACTTGGTCGTTCGGACGATCGTGCGGCACGAGGCAGCCGAGGTCGCTGAGCAGCTCATCGCGACGACCTGCGTCAAGCAGCAGATCGCCCCGCGGCCCCGATCGCGATGCCTAACTCCCCCAGCTCACTCGGTCGAGGCGGCATCGGCCGCGGGGGTGGCTTTTCCCTCACCTCCATCCACGAAGTCAACGAGCGCTGCCTCGAGCTCCTGGTGTACCGAGCTGTCTCCCTCGGCGACGCCGTGCGGGAGCCTGCCGCCAAGACGGCCTTCGGCCTGCGGGACTGGTGCCGCGAGGACTGCGTAGGGCAGTGGTCGCTGCCCGCCGCGACGGTCGATCTCGGCTTGCCGCAATTGCCTCCCGGCGAGGTCCGTGCGGGAGCGAAATCGCTGATCGTCGCCGTAGCTCCTGTCGGCGGGAGAATAGAGGAGACTTGGGTTCCGAGCCTCGTCGCGGCAATCGAGGCAGGGCTCGATGTCGTGAGCGGTATGCACACACGTCTCGCCGAAGTGCCCGCACTGGCTCTAGAGGCGGCCGCACGTCGCTGTGGCCGCCAGCTGATCGATGTACGCCATCCTCGGATCGGGGGTTGATTTCCGGCATTCCTCTTCCTGATGTGGTCGATTCTCGCCGGCTTCTGCGTCCCGTTCGGGTTCGGAATCTTGGTATTCGTCCCCGTCTGGCTGTGGTTTCTCTATCGCGCCGGCAAAGGGTGGGCGCGGTTCGCCATGCGCCGCATTGCCTGAGAGCGGCCGCGGCCTTTCACCTCGACGGCGAGCTGCCGCACGGACTCTTCTGTGATCGGGCGGCCCATGCCTCGCGCGAGCGACGCTTCCGCGATCGCGTCGCGGACGAAAGCGCGCTGCTCAGGGGTC
>JBOIAD010000080.1:0-9402 GCA_050738795.1 Steroidobacteraceae bacterium | reverse complement strand
ACAACATCAACACCATGATCGACAACCTCCGGCTGACCACCGACCGCAACACCGAGCAGGACTGGCTGAAGACGAACCTGGCCAAGTTCAGCCGCATGATGCAAGGGCAGCGCGACCTCGTGACGGTCGGGCAGATGCTGCTCTCCGAGCTCGCGCCGCTCGTCAATGCGCAGCAAGGGGTCGCCTACGTGATCGATGCTCCCGAGGGCGAGCCGCACCTGAAGCAGCTCGCCGTCTACGCCGATCCGAACGAGGGCGCGGCGCCCCGCCGCTACCGCCTCGGCGAGGGGCTGGTTGGACAGTGCGCGGTGGACAAGCAGCGCCTGCTGCTCGCCGACGTCCCGGCCGACTCCATCCGCGTGCGCTCGGGCCTGCTGCAGGCCGTGCCGCGCAACGTCATCGTCCTGCCGGTGCTGTACGAGGGCCAGGTGAAGGCCGTCATCGAGCTCGCATCGCTCCACGAGTTCACGGCGTCGCATCTCGCCTTCCTCGAGCAACTGACGGGCAGCATCGGCGTCGTGCTGAACACGATCGAGGCCACGATGCGCACCGAGGGCCTGCTCGAGCAGTCCCAGCAGCTCGCGACGGAGCTGCAGACGCAGCAGAAGGAGCTCCAGCAGACGAACGAGGAGCTCGCGACGAAGGCGCGGCTGCTCGCCGAGCAGAACGCGGAGGTCGAGCGCAAGAACCAGGAGATCGAGCTCGCCCGCCGCGCCCTCGAGGACAAGGCGACCGAGCTCGCGCTCACCTCGCGCTACAAGTCCGAGTTCCTCGCGAACATGTCGCACGAGCTGCGCACGCCGCTCAACAGCATCCTGATCCTCGGCCAGCAGCTCTCGGAGAACGCGGACGGCAACCTCTCGGGGCGCCAGGTCGAATTCGCCAAGACGATCCACGGCGCCGGCACCGATCTGCTCAATCTGATCAGCGACATCCTCGACCTTTCCAAGATCGAGTCCGGCACCGTGACGGTGGAATGCGAGGATCTGCTGTTCACGCACCTGCGCGAGACGATCGAGCGCAACTTCCGGCACGAGGCGGAGGCACGCAAGCTCTCGTTCACCGCCGACTTCGATGCGCGCCTGGGCGGGGTGATCACGACCGACTCCAAGCGCCTGCTGCAGGTATTGAAGAACCTGCTGTCGAATGCATTCAAGTTCACCGATCGCGGTGGTATACGCCTGCACGTAGGCGTTGCTACGGGCGGCTGGAGCGTCGACCATCCGACTCTGAGCCGGGCGCCCGCGGTCATCGAGTTCTCGGTGAGCGATACCGGCATCGGTATTCCGCAGGAAAAGCAGAGAATCATCTTCGAGGCCTTCCAGCAGGCGGATGCGGGAACGGCTCGCAAGTACGGCGGTACGGGGCTGGGACTGGCGATCAGCCGCGAGCTCGCCCACCTGCTCGGTGGCGAGATCCGCCTGAGCAGCATCCACGGCAGCGGCAGCACGTTCACGCTGTATCTGCCGCTGTCGTACATGGGCCCCGCGTACAACAGCAAATGGACGGCTTTGGAACACAGCACGGCGGCTGTGGCCGCTGACTTCCAACCCGCGGTGCTGCCGGCCGTGCGCCAGGAGGAGATCGCCGACGACCGCGAAAACCTGCAACCCGACGATGCGGTGCTGCTGGTCGTGGAAGACGATCCGCACTACGCCCGCGTCCTGATAACTCTCGCGCGCGACCGCGGCTTCAAGGTGATGCTTGCGAGGACCGGCGCGGACGCGCTGACGCTGGTGCGCAAGCACCGTCCGACGGCGGTATCGCTCGATGTCTTCCTGCCGGACATGCTCGGATGGACGGTGCTCAACCAATTGAAGCGAAGCCCCGAGACGCGTCACATCCCGGTCCAGATCCTGACGATCGAGGACGAACGGCAGTACGGGCTGGAGCGGGGTGCATTCTCCTTCGTCACCAAGACCGTGACGAGCGACCATCTCGAAGCGGCCTTCGACCGGCTGAAGAGCTTCACCACGAGCCGCATGCGCCGCCTGCTGGTCGTCGAGGACGATCCGGCGGAGCAGATGAGCGTTCGGGAGCTGCTCGGCCACGATGACATCGAGATCTGCTCCGCGGCGACGGGCGCGGCGGCGCTCGAGGCGATGCGCGAATGCGCCTTCGACTGCGTGGTGCTCGATCTGCGGCTGCCGGACATGTCCGGCTTCGATCTGCTGGCCGAGGTGCAGGAGGATCCAAAGCTGCGCGAGACCCCCATCATTGTCTTCACGGGCCGCGAGCTGTCGGAAGCCGAGGAAGCCGAGCTGCGCAGGAAGGCCAAGAGCATCGTGCTGAAGGGCGTGCGCTCGCCCGAGCGGCTGCTGGATGAAACGGCGCTGTTCCTGCACCGGGTGATCGGCGATCTACCCGCCTCGAAGCAGCACATGATCGAGGCGCTCCATGAGAGCGATGAGCCGCTGCACGGGCGCAAGGTGCTGGTGGTGGATGACGATATCCGCAACATCTTCGCGCTCAACAGCCTGCTCGAGCGCCATAACATGCAGGTCATCACCGCGACCAATGGCCAGGAGGCCATCAACCTCGTCGAGAGCACGGATGACCTGTCCCTGGTGCTCATGGATGTGATGATGCCCGAGATGGATGGTTATGAGACCATGCGGCGGATCCGCAGCAATCAGCAGTTCCGCATGCTGCCGATCATCGCGCTGACGGCGAAGGCCATGAAGGGGGACCGCGAGAAGTGCCTGGAGGCGGGCGCATCGGACTATGTGGCGAAGCCCGTGAACACCGACCAGCTGCTGTCCCTGGTACGCATGTGGCTGCACCGGTAGCTGCGGGGGTTGGTCGCCATGGGCGCCGATGAGAGGGTGAGCATACTGCTGGTCGATGACCAGCCGTCGCGGCTCCTGACCTACGAGTCCATCCTGGCCGAGCTCGGCCAGAACCTCGTGTCCGTTGCCTCCGGGCTCGAAGCGCTCGACAGGCTCATGCGGCACGAGTTCGCCGTCGTGCTGCTCGATGTCAGCATGCCGGACATGGATGGCTTCGAGGCGGCGCGGCTCATCCACGAGCATCCGCGCTTCGAGAAGACACCGATCATCTTCGTGACCGGCGTGCACGTGAGCGAGCTCGACCGGCTGAAGGGCTACAAGGTCGGCGCGGTCGACTACGTGTCGATTCCGGTCGTGCCGGAGATCCTGCGCAGCAAGGTCGCGGTGCTCGTGGAGCTGTATTTGAAGCGGCGCGAGCTGCGCGAGCTGAACCGGACGCTCGCGCTGGCCAACGCGCGCCTTGCCGAAGCCAACACGACGCTGCAGGTCGAGAAGACCCGCGAGCTCGAGATGCTGAACCGCACTCTCCAGCGTGCCAACACAGAGCTTGAACACGCGAACCGGACGCTGCAGAACGAGGTCACCGAGCGGGCCCGGGTGGAGCAGGCATTGAAGGAGGCCGACCGCCAGAAGGATGAGTTCCTCGCCATGCTGGCCCACGAGCTGCGCAACCCGCTGGCGCCGATCCTGAACGCGGTGCAGCTCATGCGAACGAGGCCGGTGGCCGACTCCCAGCTCGCCTGGTCGCGGGATCTGATCGGGCGGCAGCTGGCGCACCTCACGCGTCTGGTGGACGATCTGCTGGACGTATCGCGCATCACGCGGGGCAAGATCAATCTCGCGCGCGAGCCTGTCGAGCTCGCTACGCTCATCTCGCGTGCGGTGGAAACCGTGCATCCCTTGATCCTGGAGCTCGATCACCAGCTCAGCCTCGATCTGCCCGACACGCCGGTGCGCCTGTACGGGGATCCGCTGCGGCTCACCCAGGCTCTCGGCAATGTGCTGGGCAACGCCGCCAAGTACACCGAGCGGGGAGGCCGGCTGCGGCTTGCCGCGCGCCAGACCGGGACCGATGTCGAGATCCGCATCAGCGATTCGGGCATCGGCATTCCCGCAGCGCTCCTGCCCATGATTTTCGACATGTTCACGCAGCTCAATCACACTTCCGGGCGGCCGCAGAGCGGTCTTGGAATCGGACTGGCTCTGGTGCGCAAGCTTTTGGAGATGCATGGGGGAACCATCACCGCATACAGCGACGGAGACGGGCTGGGCAGCGAATTCGTGATACACCTGCCGATCCTCGTCGACAGCGCGGACGCGGCGGTCAGCTCATCGGCTGCCGCCGCAGCGCAATCCGCCGGCGAGGCAACGGCGGTCAGCGCAGATGAGGCGCCGCAGATACGCCGGCGCATTCTGGTGGCGGATGACAATTCCGACGCGCTGGAGAGCCTGGCGACGCTGCTGGAGCTGGGAGGACATGAAGTGTTCAGCGCGGCGAACGGGGCGCTTGCGCTGGAGTCAGCCGAGAGGCATCTGCCGGAAGTGGCGCTGCTCGATATCGGCATGCCGAAACTCGACGGCTACGAAGTCGCGCGGCGCATCCGTGCACAGCCGTGGGGGCGGCGCATTACGCTGGTCGCGTTGACGGGATGGGGCCAGGACTCCGACCGCCGGCGCTCAGGAGAAGCGGGATTCGACTCGCACCTCGTCAAGCCGCTCGATCTTGAGAAGCTGACCGAGCTGCTGGGCCGGTTGCCGGTGAACGTGACGGTGGGGGGCGATGGCACACCGGGGCAGGGGGCGGGCTCGTCGGCGGCCTAGTCCTATCGCGCGCCGCGTTCGCAGTCCATGACGACCGCGAAATCCGCAGTGAATCCGAGCAGTCTATTGCGGAAGAGGCGATATCGCTCGATCCCGGCCTGGGACAGCAAGCCCTTCAGGTCCCGCTCCGACAGCAGTGACATGTAGCTGCCGGTTGCCCATCGTTTACCGACTCGAACGAGGTACGCATCGAAGGTCTTCTTCGGGAGGAAGTGCAGCAGGGGTGTCCGTGTATGGACCTCGACCGGAAAGAACCTGTTGGGAGTCGTGATGAATGCCCGCTTCGAGACGCGAGCGACCTCTTGCAGGAATTGCAGCTGCCGCTCCCGGTTGCCGACGTGCTCGATCACGGCGTTGGACCAGCAGACATCGAATTCGTTGTCGGCAAATGGGAAGCGCGTCCCGTCGTAGCACACGGCGCGGACGGCCGGATAGCGTGTCGCGAATTCGTTCGCCGGGGTGATGCCCAAGGCGGTAATGCGATGCGGATGAGGGTAGTGCTTTTCGATGAAATTGTCCGTGGGACTGAATTCCTTCTCGCAGTAGCCCACGTCCAGGACGGTCGTGTCTTGCGTTGGCAGGATCTGGCTGAGAAAGAGCTGCCATTTGCGCTTGCGATTGTAACCGGACAGCCAGTGCGCGAGAGTCATGCGATTCCTGTTTTCGCCGCGGCAGGCTCGTGTTCCGGCGCGTTGCGGCATCGATCTTGTACAATTCCCGCAGCGTTGGCAAATCAACTCTTGACTGGAATGAAGCGCATGCCGCTCATGACCGCCGTCATGGCTGCGATGTGGCTGGTCCCCGGCATGCCGCCGGCGGCCGCGGCCGTCCCGGCGACGGTTGCGCAAAGGCCGATCAGCGACTTGAGGGCAATCGCACGGATTCATGTGGGAAAGACAGCGGACTGGGTGGCGATCGCTCCCAGCGCTGTCTGGGTGGGCAGCACGGGCCCCAACGCCGTTCACAGGATCGATCCCGGGACCAACAAGCCAGTTGCAACCGTATTGCTGCCTGGTGAGCCGTGCGCGGGGCTGGCTACGGCCTTCGGGAGCCTCTGGGTGCCGCTTTGCAGTCGTCCGCCGCGGTTGGCGAAGGTGGATCTGAAGCTCAATAAGCTCACCGCTGTCTTCGATGTCGGTCCGGCAGATGCGGAGGGTGGCGTTGCGACGAGTCCGGACAGTGTTTGGCTCATGGTCGACGGGAAGGGCTCGCTCGCGCGTATCGATCCTGTGACGGGCACGATCCGCCAGAGGATTCAGCTGGCCGCGGGTTCGTATAATCCGTTGTACAGCGCAGGCAGGATCTGGGTGTCCCGCGCCGATGGGGCGGAGCTCGCAAGCGTTGACGCCTCTACAGGTACGGTGCTCTCGCATGCAAAGACCGGTCCGAATCCCCGATTCCTGACGGCCGGGCCGGGAGCCGTGTGGACCCTCAATCAGGGCGATGGATCGTTGACACGTGTCGATGCGGATACCGGCCAGGCCACGACGACAATCGGCTTGGGCACGCCTGGTCATGGCGGTGATATCAGCTACGGCGGCGGCATGATCTGGACGACCGTCATGAAGGTTCCGCTTTCCGCCGTCGATGGCGCGACCGCGGAGCTGCGGTGCCGTTGGACAGGCCCGGGCGGCGACTCTCTGGGCATCGACCGGGATGCGATCTGGCTGACGGACTATCATGCGGGGATCATCTCGAGGCTCGAGTTGCAGGCTGCGCTGCAGGACTGCACTCGGCGCTCGCTTCGTTAGCCGGCGCGGATCGGGAGTCAGGGCGGAGTCATGCAAAGCGAGACGAAGGTTCTGCTGGGCCGTGTCACCATTGGCGTGCTCGCCTTCCTGATTGTCGGCGTACTTGCTGTCTGGTACGCGGGTGGTGAGCTCATCGCGCCGGCGCGACATTCCATCGGGCGTCCGCCACCCACTTTCAACGTAGCGAACGCTACGTTCGTGAGCGGCTCGGGCTCACTCATTCAGGGGTGGCTGGCCAACGGGACCGCGGGACAGGGCGTGGTGATGCTTCTGCATGGGGTCCGCGGCGATCGGCGTGACATGCTCTCGCGAGCTGAGTTTCTGAATCGACTGGGCTATTCCGTTCTTATGTTCGACTTTCAGGCGCATGGGGAGAGCCGCGGCGAGAGCATCACTTTCGGCGATCGGGAATCGCGTGACGTCGTGGCGGCGATCCAGTACTTGCGGCATGAGTTTCCGCGAGAACGGATCGGCGTCGTCGGCGTGTCGTTGGGCGCGGCTGCGTTTGTGCTCGCGGACGGACGGGGTCCCGTGAATGCAGTCGTGCTCGAATCGATGTATCCGACCGTGCAGCGGGCCGTCGCTGCTCGGCTGCGTCTGCACCTGGGCCCAGTCGGGCCCCTGTTCGCGCCACTCCTGACGGTGCAATTGCACTCGCGACTCGGGCTCGACACGGATCGGTCGCGGCCGATCGATCGGATGGCGCGAATCGGCGCGCCGGTATTCATCCTGAACGGCACGCTCGACAAGCAAACGCCGATCCAGGACGCGCGGGCCTTGTTTGCGGCTGCGTCTGCGCCCAAGCAGCTTTGGGCGATTGAGGGCGCGGCGCATGTGGATCTGCATGCATTCGCGAAGGCGGACTATGAGCGGCGTGTGGCGCAATTTCTGGGCAAGTATCTGCGACAGACGGATATGCCAGCTTCGCCCGCAGACATGACCGAGCAGCGGCAATCTGCATGGTAGGGAACCGGACCCATACGCATCCGGCCGCCGAAACGACGCCGATTCGCTTCGTACGTCACTTTCTGCGTTTGCATCGGCGCTCCCAGTCCCACCAGGGCCCGTCGATGGCTACGTTTTGGTAGCCGGTTTGTCCTGGCTGCCCGGGACTGCCGCTTCCGCTGCTTTGAAGCCAGCTCGAGAGTGGGTGCCGTCGCAGAACGGCTTGGTGGTGGAACCGCCACAGCGGCACAGGGCGAACGGGCGCTTCGTAATCGCATAGCTCGCGCCATTCCAATCAACCGCGGTCACATCGTCGCCCTGGACGAGATAAGGCCCGTTTTGAATCACTTTGATCGTTGCCATCCGCTTTCTCCAGCAGTGCCCTGACGCGGTTCAACTTACCATAACTCCCCGGAGCATCAGGAACACACAGATTCTCACAGCAGCCTGCGCCGTCAGGTCGCCGTTCCCTGCCCGAATCGCGCAGCAGCACGGCACCCGTGGCCGAGGCGGAACGCGATGTTCAGCTCCAGCGCGGCCGCAAAAGGATCCCAGTGGCGCCTTCAGGCGGCTCGTACTATGCTTCAGACCATGGCTGCGAAGAACAAACGCCCGAAGCGCACCATGGGTCTCGATCGCATCGGACCTGATGTACGCAACAGCTTCACCCTTCAAGCCCGGGCATCGGAGCACCGCGACGAACTCCTCGAGGAGGCGCGTACGCTTCTGACATCCGGGAAAGTCCGCGAGGCACGCGCGGTCGAAAAGAGGGCAGGGCAGATTGAGCAGCTCGTGGGCGCACTCGAGGCCGAGGTTCGGCCGCCGAATCCGGATTCGCTCCTCAAGGCTTAGCCGGCGACCGACTGTCTGTTCTCGGGCGCGGCGGCGACCCATCTTCTGGTCTTCAGTCTTGTCACCCACGCACCGCCGATGCGACCGCGATTGCATTCGCGTGGGGCTCAATAACGTGCGCGCAAAACACCAACCGCCGAGTACGCGGAGGGGCAAATGGCCAGGGCTCCTGTCGGGGATACTTGCAGGGCTCGCTTATTCCGCCAGCGCCTTCGCTATACAGGTCCTGGTGTTCTCCAAGGTCCAGGAGGGCGCGTATCGTCATGCCTCCATTCCCGCTGGCGTCGCCGCCATCCATGAGATTGGGGCTGTCAAGGGTTGGCACGTTGACGATACGGTCGATGCGCGCGCCTTCAACCGCAGCAATCTCGCCCGATACGATGTGATTGTCTGGAACAACACGGGCGGCGATGTCCTGGACGGCAGCGAGAAAGCAGCATTTGAAGAGTTCATTCATCGCGGTGGCGGTTATGTCGGGATCCACATGGCAGGCAACACCGAGCGTCACTGGGCCTGGTACGGCGACCTGGTGGGCGCTCGCTTCAAACGCCACCCGGACGGAACACCGACCGCCAACGTCATCAGAGCCTCGGAGCGGAACCCTTCGATCAAAGGGCTGCCAGATCCCTGGAGCCACGCCGATGAGTGGTATGAGTGGGTGCAGGATCCCGGCACGAAATCCGGGATGCATATGCTGTTGTACGTGGACGAGAAATCCTATGGCGGCGGAACGGGTCAACACCCCGTTGCCTGGTGCCACGAATTCGAAGGAGGGCGCTCCTTCTACACCGCATTGGGTCATACCGAGGAGAGCTTCACTGAAGAGAACTTCAGAACGCATCTGGCCGGCGGGATCGACTGGGCTTCGGCGCACACGTCCCACCTTGCAGACCCGGCGCGCTAGGACCTGACTGACGTCGACAGAATTCTGGTTTTACGGGAATATGGGAATATGGGAATATGAAGACTACGCTCGAACTACCCGATGCACTGATGCGCCGCGGACGCGCGAGGTTGGCACCCGGCTGCTCGCGCAAGCGCAGATACTCGTTCCGGGTCTGACGAGCGTGTTGCCTGCACAGGCGCTCGAGACTGCCATGCAGTTTGAAATCTCTGCATACGACGCGCGCTTCATCACACTGGCCAGGCACATGCGACTCAAGCTCGTCACTGAAGACGCTAAGCTGCGGGCTGCCGTACCTGACTGGACGGTTTCGCTCACAGGTGCCGCTGGCTGAACTGCT
>JBOIAD010000079.1:0-42201 GCA_050738795.1 Steroidobacteraceae bacterium | reverse complement strand
CCGCTGGCGATACATGAAGATTTGGGGCACCGTACCGTGCGAGCCACGATAGAAGCAGTCGTTGCCGGCCGTCGATGACCGGAGCGATCAACCGCGCAGGACAATATCGCTCACCGCCATGCTCCGCAGCGACATAGGCAATGCGCATGCGACGCTAGCCGTATCAGTCGGCGATATTCGGCCTCTGCACGTGCTGGCTTCCGATGCCGGGATCTCCATGGCCGATATTCTGCGCGGGCTCGACCTTTCGCCCGATGTGCTGGACGGTCCGCGTGTCGCATCCGTCAGCCTGGCGGATTACTTCCGCATTCTCGAGAGACTGTCGATTGCCGGCCACGACGAGACCTGGGGTCTTTCGACCCGCCCGCTTCTGCCTGGCGCGACCGGGCTCGTGCTCTCGAATCTGTCGAACTGTACGACGCTGCACGAAGCGATGAAGGCGGTCGCGCACGCATACAACCTGCTGCATGGCGGCGCGTACAACCGAGTCGAGCTGCACGAAGATCGGCTCGCGTACGTCATCGATGACAGCGAGTTTCCTTACGCGCTGCGGACGGACGGGGCACATATCAGATTTACGATGGAGTGCGTGCTCATCTTTCTGCATGGCATGCTCACCCTGATTGCGGGTGACGGCCTGCACGCGCAGTTGAGGAAAGTGCATACGAAGAGCGAGCCACCCGCGGGCGCAGGCAGTTATCTGGAGTTCTGGCCCGCGCCGATCCGCTGGAAGTCGCACTCCTACGCGCTCTACTACGATATCGCCGCGATGGCGATTCCCATCGAGCGCGGCGGTGCCGTACCCTCTTCACAATCGATCTATCGCAAGATCATCGATCTCATCGAGCGCAAGCAAAACGCAGGCCGTCGCAGGCGAACCACGCTGGAGCGCCTGCGGGAGGCGTTCGACGATAACGTGTTCGAGCAATCCGCCGTGGCAAAGCGGCTGGGCGTCAGCATCGCCACGCTGCGGCGGCGCTTGCGCTCGGAAGGTCAGCCGGGCTTCCGCCAGTTGCACGATCGCGCCCTGAATCACGCCGCAAAGTCTCTTCTGGAGCAGCGGCGCTATCCGGGCGAGGTAGCCGATGAGCTGGGTTTTTGCGATCTGCGCAGCTTCAGCCGCGCCTTCAAGCGGTGGAATGACACGACACCGGCTGCATACGTGCGAGGACTTGCGCCTACTGCGGCGCCGCACGACAGCGTCAGCCGAAAATAGCGGCTGTCACGATCAATCCGGCACGTGCAGCGTATGTCCGTCGAACACGATGGCATCCGCGCCTGGCCGATCACGCACGTCGCCGAGGTTTTCCCGGGAGAGCGGGGGAACCGTTCCGGCCTGGCTGCCTCGGGGCCGCGACCGTACGACCTGACTCGGTGGCAGTGGCGCGCTCGAACCCAGCCGCGCCGCCACCAGGTCCATGGCGCCGAGCAGATGGGGCTGCAACGGAACGTAGCGCTGTGCGAGGTCCGGAAGTGCGAGAAATGCGTCAAAGTGCTGCCCGTGCTCGACTTCATAGTACCGCAGGTTTGAGTCTGCACGCTCTCGACTCTGGTTGACGGCGTAGTACGCCCGCGAGGTGTGATTGACCGGGATGAGGGCGTCCGCACGGCCATGGAGAATTACCACGGGACAGTTGTGAAGGTGAGCCGTCATGGCAATCTGCTGCTCGCCGATGGAAATCCGGCGGCCGATTGCTGGCGTTTCACCCGTCGCGGAAGGCTCGGCATCCCTCCCGGTACCCGTCCATCGCGTGTGCATTGAGCGCAAGCCTATGGCGAGCATCGCGTCTGCGTTGTCGACGGAGCGTGGTCGATGTGTTGGGTCTGGCGCTATCAGATGGATGCCTGCCGTGGGCGCAATGCCCGTGCCATCCGAAAAAGCACGAGCCAGCTCATCTTCCGCAAGTGCGCGCGGAATGCCGCCCGCGTCGGTTGCCGCGAAGCTGACGCCGCACGGCAGCTCATCCGGCGCAAGGCGGGCGTATGCGGACGCATAGCTCACGGTGATGGCGGGCCATAGGGACGCGATGATGTTGAGATGCCCGATCTGGAGTGCCTGGGGAAGTATTGCGCCGTCGAGCAGGCGATGCCGCGCGTCATGTGCAAGCGCCATGGGACTCGCTCCGGCCAGCGCTCCTGCCTCGGCAAGATCTCTGCACCATTGCTCGAGACCTTCCCGCCTGCCTTCGATCGCATTGCGCACCTGGATGGACCGCTCAGCTTCGGCCAGCAGGGCACACGGTTGCAGCAGCAGGTGTTGCGTGGCGTAATCGTATAGCGATGCTCCGAACCGCTCGTGCCGGTGCTCGCCCGATTTGACGACAAGCCCCTCCGTGAAGCCCGACACGGCCGCGTTAGGCTCCAATACCACCGCAGCGTCGATCCATCCTGAGTTATCCCTCTCGACGGCTCGCAGCACAGCCGCCCCTCCATTGGAGATACCGGAGGCGATGATCAGCGATCGCTCCGGCGTGAGATGCCGCCGCAGGTGCGGGTACTCGCAATTGAGCAACTGAAAGGCAGCGTCGATTGCCTGCAGGAGGTACTCGCCCCAGCGCGCTTCCACGTTGAGTCCGGAATTCGCGTGCTTGAAAAGCAGGCTGAATGGACGATCCGCCTTCAGACGTTCGAGAGACGGGCCAGATGGGGCGAACGTCACGAGCGGGTCGTCCGTACCCGTCAGCGTCCCATCGATGCGGATACCGCATCCGCGGCCAGGATCGAAAATGCCGGTGCCGGTGCCCTTATCCGAATGGATGACTGCCCACCCATGGCGCAAGCCCCACTCGGCGGCGGTCGGCAGCGCTCCATAAATACCGCGAGAGCCGGACGAGGCGACCGCCACCGCAACGGGATTCCGAGGATCGAATCCATGTGGAATCTGCAACATTCCCGTCGTCGCCGCGGTCCCGTCCGGGGTGCGCATCGCGAAGAGATATTCTATACCGGCTACTCTGGTGCCCCCGGGTGGGCCGAACAGGCTCCCGAATCCGCCGCCGCCCGTCATGTCGGTCAGACCGCGATAGTTCATGTAGATCGCACGTCTACGTAGCTCGCGAGGGCTTGGCCGCAGAGGATCCGCGAAACCCGGCGGGGAGGCGCGCAAGCCGTCAGCCCCGAGACCGGCGGTTTGCAGATCATCCGTCACGCCGTCCAGTTCGTAACGGATCGGGGTTCCGATAATCTCTGCGTTCGGATTATTCATGTCTGGCCTCAGACCGCCTCGCAGGAGATATCAAATGCCATTCCGACACGTCCTCATTACAGGGGCAGGCAGCGGCATCGGCGCAGGGCTCGCAGCGCTTCTGGCCCGCGCCGGGCATCACGCAATCGTGACCGACGTGGACGCCGACGCGGCCAGGTCCGTAGCAGAGGCTATCGCACGCGCCGGCGGCAGCGCCACGAGCTTGCAACTTGACATCACGCAGGCAGAGCAGATCCAGACTGCGATCCGCGCTGCCGGCCCGGTCGATGTACTCATCAACAACGCCGGGCTGCAGCACGTTGCACGCCTGGAGGAGTTTCCGGCCGACACATGGCGCTTGCTCGTCGCTGTGATGCTCACCGGTGCGGCCGACATGACGCGCGCGGTGCTGCCGGGAATGCGCGCCAGCGGTTTCGGTCGAATCATCCACATCGGCTCGATTCACTGCCTGGTGGCCTCCCCTTTCAAGAGCGCATACGTCGCCGCGAAACACGGTCTCATCGGATTCTCGAAGGCGATCGCGCTGGAAACGGGCGACGTCGATGTCACGATCAACACCATTTGCCCGGCATACGTGCGCACGCCCCTGGTGGAAAAACAGATCGCGGCGCAAGCGCGCGGGCACGGCCTCACGGAGGACTTGGTCGTGAAGGAGATCATGTTGAAGCCGATGCCCAAAAAGGCATTCATCACCATAGAGGAGATTGGCGCCGTAGCGCAATTCCTGATCAGCGACGCCGCGCGCAATATCAGTGCACAGGCGATTGCAATCGACGGCGGGTGGACCGCTCAGTAGGGCGAAAGCGCTTGCGCGTGCGATGCAGGCTGCGAGCGCCCGCCTCGTCGATTGCGGCGCGCGGGGCTCGGCCCCCGCCCGCAATGGCCGGGGGTCCTTGTTGAACGGTCGATAAACAGTGGCGAGCGCCCACGGACTCGACTATATTTCCCGGGGGGGCGCAAGGCCGCAGGCCGCTTGCGGCGAACACACCAGCGGGGTCGATGGATGGCGCGTGACTCACGTTTCGATGTTCTGTTCGAGCCGGTGCGTATCGGCCCCGTTACCGCTCCCAATCGCTTCTACGCTGTTCCTCATGCGAGCGGCATGACCAACACGATGCCGCGCATGCGCGCGGGCTTTCGGGGCATGAAGGCCGAAGGCGGCTGGGGTGTCGTCTGTACCGGCTACGTCTCGGTGCATCCCACGGCCGACGATTCGCCGCTGCCTTATGCGACCCTGTGGGACGACAATGACGTGCGCTCGCACGCGCTGATGACCGATGCCGTTCATGAGCACGGATCCCTCGCGGGAATCGAGCTGTGGCACGGCGGCGGATCGGTCTCGAACAAGACAAGCCGGTTCCCCCCTTTGTCGCCCTCGGGCGTATCGTGGATGGCGACTCACGTCGGGTTCATGGGAAACCAGCGCTCGAAGGCGATGGACGCGGGCGATATAGAGAATCTCCTGCGGTGGCAGGCCGAAGCAGCCCGCAAGGCCCGGCAGGCCGGCTTCGACATCGTCTATGTCTATGCCGGCATGGGATATCTGCCCTACGAGTTCCTCCTTCCGGAATGGAACCTGCGCACCGATCAGTATGGCGGCTCCGTTGCGAATCGCGTCCGCGTGGTGCGCGAGCTCCTCGAAGTGACTAAGGATGCGGTGGGTGACACCTGCGCGGTAGCGCTTCGGATCAGCCTCGAAGAATTGCGCGCACGGCGCAGCGACAATGCGGCCTCCGAAGCACATGAGGTCGTCGGGCTCCTCGCTGACGTGCCTGACCTCTGGGACGTCAAGATGGATTCCAGCCCTACGGACTGTGCGCCTTCGCGGTTCACGCCCGAAGGCAGCCACGAGCCGGTCATCGACTTCGTCAAGCGGATCACGAACAAGCCCGTGGTCGGCGTGGGCCGTTTCACGTCCCCGGACACGATGGTTTCCCAGATCAAGCGCGGCGTACTCGATCTGATCGGAGGCGCGCGGCCGTCCATTGCCGATCCGTTCCTGCCGAAGAAAATCGATGCGGGCCGGGAGCAGGACATCCGCGAATGCATCGGCTGCAACATCTGTATCTCGAGCTGGCATGACAGCGTGCCGGTGCGTTGCACCCAGAACCCGACGATCGGCGAGGAGTGGCGCCGCGGGTGGCATCCCGAGCGTTACGAGGCGCAGGCGCGCGATTCCGCCGTGCTGATCGTCGGCGGCGGCCCCGCGGGACTCGAATGCGCACTGACTCTGGCCAGGCGCGGCTACCCCGTATCGCTCGCCGAGGCCGGCGATCACTTCGGCGGCCGCCTTCGTTTCGAGACCGGCTTGCCCGGGCTCACGACTTGGGGGAGGGTGCTCGACTGGCGCCTCGGTCAGCTCAAGCGCCTCCCGAACGTGACGCTATACGCAGGCAACGAGCTCTCGGTTGACGACATTCTCGGGCTGGAACATCAGCGTGTCGTCATTGCCACCGGGGCGCGCTGGAGCCGAATGTTGTATTCGCCGCTCGAACTGCCGGTGGGCGGTCTCGAGGCGCCCAATGTGTTCACGCCGGATGACATCGCCGCCGGAGCGCAGCTCGAGGGTCCGATCGTCGTCTACGACTTTGACAACTACTACATGGGCAGCGCGCTTGCCGAGCACGTGGCGCAATTTTCGAACAGCGTGACTTACGTGACTCCGGCGGGTCACGCTTCCGCCTGGGCGATCATGACGAACGAGCAGCCGCAGGTGCATCGTGCGCTGGCCAAGGCGGGCGTCAAGCTGCAGACACTGTCCCGCATCACAGGCCTCGAAGATGGCACGGCGCTGATAGCCAACCTCTTTACAGCCGAGGAGCGGCGGATTCCGTGCCGTTCGCTCGTGATCGTAGGCGCGCGCACGGCGCGGGACGAGTTGTATCAGGCGCTCATTGCGCGCCGTGAGGAGCTCGGGCCTGCCGGCATCGCCTCGGTCGATCGGATCGGGGACGCGCTCGCGCCGGGTGCAATCGTTCACGCAATTCACAGCGGCCACCGCTACGCGCGCGAGCTGGATGCGGTTGCCGGCAGCGAATTGTATCGGCGGGATGCGCCGATCATCGAGGATTCCCCATTGTTGTACGACGACAGGACCCGGGAGCGTATTGCGCAATGAACGTGGAACCGATCGTGCCCATCGGCGGGCTCGAGCAGACATTGCCTTCGAGCTGGTACTACAGCGAAGACATCCACCGGCTGGAAAAGGAGCGGATCTTCTGCCGCGAATGGGTTTGCGCGGGCCGTGAGGAAGAGCTTCCCGAGCCGGGCGACTACCAGGTACTCGATATCGTCGGCGAGAGCATCCTCGTAGTGCGCAACCGACAGCGCGTGCTGCACGCGTTTTACAATGTGTGCCGCCATCGGGGCGCGCGACTGTGCCGCACCGACGAGAGCGCTCCGACGGGAATGGCGGTTCAGGGCGGTGTGATCGCGGGGCGCTCGATCATGTGTCCCTATCACCAGTGGTCGTACGACCTCGATGGGCATCTCGTGGCCGCGCCGCATCTGGGCGCCGTACCGGGATTCGACAAGAGCGCCATCAGCCTTTATCCCGTTGGCGTGCAGTGCTGGGGTGGTTTCATCTTCGTCAATCTCACGCCTGCGCAGGCGCGCCCGTTTGCGGCGCAACTTGAGCAGATCCCGGCCCGGACCCAGCGCTATCCGCTCGCGGACCTGCGCATCGGGCATTCGATCACCTATGAGGTGCGCGCCAACTGGAAGGCGATCTGCGAGAACTACAACGAGTGCTATCACTGCGGTGGAGTCCATCCGGAGCTGTGTGCGGTCGTACCGGCATTCCGCGAGGGCGGGGGCGGAGCCCTGGACTGGTCACGGGGCGTGCCGCACCGGGCCGGCGCATATACCTTTACACGCAGCGGCAAGACGACTCGCAGGGCCTTTCCAACTCTCAACCAGGACGAGCGCGAGCGCCACAAGGGCGAGGTCATCTATCCCAATCTGTTCGTGAGCCTGGCCTGCGATCACGCCGCCGTCTTCATCCTGCAGCCGCGCGGGGCCGAGCGGACCGATATCGTCTGCCATTTCCTGTTCGAGCCGTACGAGATCGGGAAGCCGGACTTCGATCCGGCGGACGCCGTTGAATTCTGGGACATCGTCAATCGGCAGGACTGGGCGATCTGCGAGTCCGTGCAACGCGGCATCCGCAGCCGCGTGCATCAGCACGGCTACTACGCCCCGATGGAGGATTTCAACCTCGATATCCGCCGCTATGTCAGAGAGCGGCTCGGACCGGAACCGGACCTGTCGCGTGCCTAGCACGTGAGCGCATCCGGCATCATGCGCATGCCCGCGCCGCTGGGTACGCCCTTTCAGGCGCTGACGCAACGCGTTCGCTGGCGAATCTTCGGCTTCCTGTTCACGTTCGGCTGCATCGCCTACTTTCAGCAGAAGGGACTGACGGTCGCGGCGGACCGGATCATGCCCGATCTGCGGCTGACCCAGGAGCAGATCGGCTGGCTCGAATGGGCGTTCGTGCTCGGATATGCGGCGTCCCAATTCCCGGGCGGCGTGGTAGGCCAGCGGCTTGGCGCGCGGTTGATGTTCGTCCTGATCAGCTCCGTGGCGTTCCTCGCCACTGTGATGACCCCTCTGGCGCCCATTGCGCTGCACGGCACCGTGCTCATCGGCGTGCTGTTCGCATTGCAGCTTCTCATGGGGCTGGCGCAGGGACCGATTTTCCCCGTGAGCTCGGGCGTCATGGAAGCGTGGTTCCGGCCCGAGAAATGGGCCCTGATCCAGGGGCTGCAATCGATGGGCCTGCAGTTCGCCGCGGCTGCCACGCCCGTTGTCGTCGCATATCTCATGACATCGTTCGGCTGGCAGCACGCGCTGTTCTGGCCCGCGCTCCCAGCCGTGGCGGTCATCGTGCTCTGGGGCTGGTATGGACGTAATAGTCCGGCCGAGCATCCGTCCGTCACCGCGGAAGAGCTCGCGGAGCTAGGCGAGGCTGCCGGCGCTCAACCCCAGACGCCGATCACCTTTCCACGTCTGGCCCGTCTGCTCGCGAACCGATCGATCCTGTTGCTGACGCTGTCGTACGTCTGCATGAACTACGTTTTCTACCTGATCGCCAACTGGTGCTTTCTCTATCTCGTGCAGGAAAGGCACTTCAATGTGCTCGAAAGCGGCTGGCTGGCGACACTGCCTCCCCTCGCAGCCGGCGTCGGGGCCGGCATAGGCGGGAAACTGGTCAACGGCCTGTGCTCACGATTCGGCAATCGATGGGGGTTCAGGCTCGTGCCGATGATGGCATTGCCCGCCTCGGGCCTTCTTCTGCTTGTCACGGTGAACCTGAGCAGTCCCTACCTCGCTGTCGCCGCCCTCGCACTGGCCTATGGCGTGGTGGAGCTCACCGAAGGCCCCTTTTGGGGCGCCACGATGTTCGTGGCCCGCAGCGACACCATGTCCGCCACAGGTGTTCTGAATACCGGCGGCAATATCGGAGGCCTGATCGGCATTCCAATCGTGGCGCACCTCTCCGGTCAGGGGCATTGGACGAGCGCATTCGTGCT
The DNA here is from genome assembly GCA_050738795.1 of Steroidobacteraceae bacterium. Classification (GTDB taxonomy): domain Bacteria; phylum Pseudomonadota; class Gammaproteobacteria; order Steroidobacterales; family Steroidobacteraceae; genus 13-2-20CM-66-19. The sequence continues at coordinate 33,462 of JBOIAD010000079.1, read as the reverse complement.
CGGGGCGGCGTTCTCGCTCGCCGGGGCGGCCGCCTGGTTCGGCATCGACACCGAGCGGCGCTTCGACTGAGCTTGACGGGGCGAATTGGCTTGTTATACAACCATTCAATAATTTGTACGACCGTTCAAATGGACGCGCCGGCGTGGTCCGAAGCCTGAAGAAGCGTGAAGAGGTATAGCGTGGCAAAACCGAACCCGGCCTCGGGGCCCATCGTCCGCCAGGAGCCTGTGCTCTACCCGCTGATCGCCGCCGCGATCGCCGCCGCCCTGGCCTCTCCTCGCATCGTCCAGGCCGCGGACGCCGATGTGCCGGTGCTGCAGGAAGTGGTGGTGACCGCGAACCGGCGCGAGGAGGACGTCCTCTCCGTTCCTTACAACATCAGCGCGATTTCCGCGGAGCAGATCCAGGATGCCGGCGTCAAGGATCTGCAGAGTCTCACGCGCATGGTCCCGGGGCTCGTCTCCGCGGATCTGGGGCCGCGGGTGAACAGCACCAACAGCAACCTGATCATCCGCGGCCTGAACGCCTCCGATCAGGGGTCCAGTTTCTTCGGCCCCAATCTCGCCGTACCGCTCGTGTCGACTTATGTCGACGATGTGCCGCTGTTCGTGAACTTCAATCTGACCGACATCGAGCGTGTCGAGGTGCTGCGCGGACCGCAGGGCACCCTGTATGGATCGGGCGCGGTCGGCGGCACCGTCAAGCTGCTGCGGCACAAGCCCGACCTGGGGGCGTTCTCTGTGGACCTGAGCGCCGACTCTTCGGGTACCGAGCATTCGAGCGGCGCCTCTTATTCCTTCGACGGCATCATCAACATTCCGCTGGGCGACACGCTTGCGCTGCGGGCCAATGCCGGCTACTCGAAGCTGACCGGCTTCATCGACGGCACGCATGCGGCGCTGTTCCAGCCCAACGGCCAGCCGCTGCTGGCGGATCCGGCCAATCCTCTGACGAGCGACTATCTTTACCACCAGGTGAGCGATGTCGACAGCTCGAACAGCAAGTATGGGCGCGTCGCGCTGCTGTGGAAGCCGAGCGACCGCTTCAACGTTCTGCTCGACTACACACGCCAGCAGGACCACTCGAGCGGCTTCTCCTGGGAGCAGGTGGGGTTCAACTACCTGACGGGAGCGCCGATCCAGCGCGAGGACTACACGACGAACGAGACGATCCCGCAACAGGCGCTGGACCGGAAACTCGATATCGGGGCGGTCACCGTCTCGGTTGACGCCGGTTTCGCAACGCTGACCTCTTCGACGTCGTACTACAACAACCGCTACGACGATGTCATCGACGTGTCCTCCGGGCAGCAGTACTACGCGACCCTGAATCCGTATTACTACGGCGGCTATCCGCGTTTCGCGGCCTTCAACTTCGACTTCTCGAAGGACCAGTCGCTGGTGGAGGAGCTGCGGCTCGTCTCCAAGACCGGCGGCGCCTGGGACTACATCGTGGGCGCGTTCTTCCGCGACCAGAAGTCGAGTCTGACCGATCCCGAAACCCTGCCGGGGTTCGCGAGCTGGGTGCATTTGCCCGGCTCCGCGGACGCGTACAACTACTATGCCGGCACGGCTTTCAATACTTTTGCCGATGTGATCGCGGACCGCAACGGCACCGACCCGGCCACGCTGACGCCGACCGACCTGTTCTACAACAACCTGCGCTTCACGAGATTTCACGACCGCGCGGTCTACGGCGAGCTGACGCGGCATCTGACCGACAGATGGCAGGTCACCGGCGGCGCGCGCCAGTTCTGGCAGTCCTACGATCAGTCCGAGACGCAGGTCTATCCGTTTGCCGGCGCCTTCTACTCGGATTCCGGGCTGGATCCCCTGGGCGCGACCACCAGCGAGCAGGCGAAGTCCTACCGCAATCACATCTTCAAGCTCAACACCTCGTACGAGCTGTCCCCGGCGGCGCACGTGTATGCAACCTGGTCGGAAGGGTTCAGGCACGGCGGCGCCAATTCCTTCAAGATCTGTCCGGCGGGAGCTCCGCCTCTGGGTGGTTGCGAGCCGGCGCAGTCCGCGGCGCTGATCCCGTACACGCCGGATAGCGCGAAGAATTATGAGGTCGGCATCAAGGGCCTCATCGGCGGTCGCATGCGATACAGTGCGTCGGTGTACCGCGTAGACTGGCATGACATCCAACTCGATGCATACGCGCCGGTCACGGGCATTCAGATCGTCGTGAACGGCAAGGATGCGCGAAGTCAGGGTGTGGAGCTCGAGCTGGAGGCCCTGGTGATGAGCGGCCTGTCTGCGACCCTCGGCGCAAGTTATGCCGACGCACGCTTGACGGACAGTTTCGTCACCGCAAATTTCGTCGGCCAGAAGGACGATGTCCTGCCGCTGGTGCCCAAGACCCAGGTTACCGCTGCACTCGACTACGTGGTGCCGCTGCCCCATGAGCGGGATGTGTCGTTCCACGTCGATGCGGCGTACCGCAGCGCGGTCAACACGTCGGTCAACAATCTGCAATCGGACGGCGCGGGCGGGACCTTCGTCGATGTCTACGCCACGAATTTCCGCCAGCTCGGGGGCTTCACCACCGTGAATGCGGGCATTGCCTTTCAGGCCAGCAGGGAATTGCGGGTGCGCCTGTATTGCAACAACCTCACGGACCAGAAGGGCGTCACGACCTGGTCGGTCGCGCGCCAGCCCGAACAGGCAAGCGAGTACGTCATGCGTCCCCGCACAGCCGGAGTGAGCCTCGACTACAGTTTCAAATAGAAGCCGCACCGTCTGCTGCATGGCTTGCAGTCGGCACGGGTGGGCCTGCGCCTTCGGCATCATCCTGCTGGCGTGGACACTGCCGGCAGCCACAGCGGGTACGGCGCGCCCGCCTGAGCCCTCCACGCTGGAGGTCGGCTCATTGACCCTGCACCGCTGCGAGACCGAGGCGCCCTGGTGTGGCACGCTCGTGCGCCGCCTGGATCCGGCCGGCATGGTTCCCGGCACGCTCTCGATTTACTTCGAGTACTACCCGCATTCGGCCGCCGGCAGCGCGCTCGGCACACTGGTTGCGACGGAAGGGGGCCCCGGGTTTCCCGCCACCGAATCGCGTCGCGAGTATCTGAGTCTGTTCGGGCCGCTGCAGGCGAGGCGGGATGTCCTTTTGATGGACAATCGCGGGACAGGACGCTCGGGTGCCATCGATTGCGAGCCGTTGCAGACGGCACCCACACTCACGCAAGAGAATGTGGCGCGCTGCGGCCGCTCCCTGGGGCCGAAAGCGGCGTTGTACAGCGCCGCCTTTGCCGCGGATGACCTGGCTGCGATCCTGGACGCCCTGCGGCTCGGACCCATCGACCTCTACGGAGATTCGTACGGCACCTTCTTCGAGCAGGTGTTCGCCGTTCGGCATCCTGAGAAGCTGCGCTCCATCGTTCTCGACGGCGCCTATCCGTTGGGCGCACCAGACTATGCCTGGTATCCGAACTATGCACCGGCAATGCGCGCCAAGTTCAACCTGGCATGCCAGCGTTCCGCGGCATGCAGCCGGCTTCCGGGAACCTCGCTGGATCACATCGCACCTGCTCTGCAGGCCTTGCGTCACGCGCCGTCGGCGGCACAGGCTCTCGACGGGGACGGAAAGCTTCGCCGATTTACGGCGAATGCGACTCAACTCGCCATCGCGATGTTCGGCAGCGCACCCGCCTATGCAACCGTGCGGGAGCTGGATGCCGCCGCGCGGGCGTTCGTGGCAGCAGACCGCGCACCCTTGTTGCGGCTCATGGCGGAAACCCAGGTGGGAGTGGATTCCCGCGACGAGACTCGGGCGCCCTCGAAGTTCAGCGCCGGACTTGCGGCGGCGGCAATGTGCCAGGATGCTCCCCAGATCTTCGACATGCGCCTGCATCCCGGGCAGCGCATTGCCGAGCGGGACAGGGCGATCATGGACCGCAAGCACTCGGCTGCCGATACCTATGCACCCTTCACGATCGATGAATACCGCGGGATGCCTCTGGACTATGCATTCATAGACGAGTGCGTGAGTTGGCCGGTCGCCTCTACAGAGCATCCCGCAGCGCAGGTCGCCTCCGGGACGGCTGCCTATCCGGATGTGCCCGCTCTGATCATTTCCGGCGATCTCGACAACATGACGCCCATCGCGGATGGAGCGCTGGTTGCGAAGCGGTTTGCGCGCGGCCGGCAACTCATCGTGCCCAACGGCTTCCACGTGAACGCACTGCCGCACTCGCGCAGTGCTTGTCCCGCAGACATCGTCCGGCGTTTCATCCAGACCCTGGATCCGGGAGATATCGGCTGCCTGCGGTCCATTGCAGAAGTGCGGCTGCTGCCGGTCTTTGCGAAACGGATCCACGAGCTCGCGCCGGCACGCGCGCTGCCCGGCAACTCGGCCGATCATGCGCACCTGCGGGCGGTCAGCGGCGCTGTGTTTACGGTCGCGGATGTCATCGACCGCATCGACGCCAACACGGCCGGCACGGGGCCGGGGTTGCGCGGCGGCACGTTTACGCTCGCGGCGGCTGCGGGCCGCTATCTACTGACACTGCACGAGGTGCGCTGGACCGAGGATCTGGCGGTCTCGGGCACGATCCACTGGCCCGGCCGAAGCGGCGCGGCTCAGGCAGATCTGGCGGTCAAGGGGCCGGGCGGGATGAGCGGGTCCCTGCAGGTCCACTGGATCGAGGGCGCGGCACAAGCCCGTGCACAGGTCGCCGGAGAACTGGGCAACGCCCGGGTTGTCGCAGAAACGCCGGCGCCGTGAGCATGCGCTGTACGGGCCGAGCATCCGGCGATACGCTGAACCGATGACGATCGCCGCTCGCTCCGCCGCTCTCGCACGTCATCAGGAGGTTACACGCCTGCTGAAGGTAGGGGACCTGAAGACGGCGGAGGCTCAATGCCGGATTCTGACCACCGAGTTCCCACAGTTTCTGCCAGGGTGGCACAGCGCAAGCTTCATCGCGTTGTGCTTCGGCCAGCTCGCGAGCGCGCTCGATTCAATAAGCCGCGCCCTTGCAGGCTCCCCGTCGGACGCACGATATCAACTCCAGCATGCACGCTGCCTGGGCGCGCTCGGCAAGATGCCGGAGGCGCTCGCCAGCGCCGCCGGCGCGGAACAGGCCGCCGCGAGCGATGCCGCCTTGCTCGATGCGATCGGCTCGTTCTACAGCTCCACGGGCGAGCATCGCAGAGCCTTGAGCGCGTATTCCCACGCCATCGCGCTGGAGCCGGGCCAGGCGGCCTTTTGGTTCAATCGCGCCACGGTGCGGCGCTTTCTGGGCCAGCTCGAGGAAGCCGAGGCGGACTACGATCGCGCCATCGCCTTGCGGCCGGATGACCACGAGGCCTATTTCAATCGCGCGGACCTGCGTAAACAGCAATCCGGGCGCAACCACATCGAAGCGATGGAGCGCCTGCTGGCGCGGGGCGTCGAGCGTTGGCGCGGAGAAGTGCAGCTGCGCCACGCCCTGGCGAAGGAGTATGAGGACCTGGGGCAGCACTCCGAGGCTTGGGAGCATCTGGCCAGGGGAGCGCGATTGCGTCGCGAGCACCTGCAGTACGATGTCCAGCATGACGTTGATACCGTTGAATGGATCATCGAGGCGTTTCCCCTGGCGCCGCCGGAGCCGATCGAGGCCTGTCCCAGTCGTGAGCCGATCTTCATAGTCGGACTGCCCCGCAGCGGTACGACGCTCGTCGAACGGATTCTCGGCAGTCATTCGGATGTGTTGGCCGCCGGCGAATTGAACCATTTTGCGGCGGCGCTGGTCGCCGCCGCCCAGGCCCGCAGCGGCCGCGGGGCGCTGCCGCGGCGGCAGCTCATCGCTGCGACCCGGAAGCTGGATTTTGCGGCCTTGGGAGCCGACTACCTCGAGCGTACGCGTCCCGCGACCTATCGCCGCACTCACTTCACCGACAAAATGCCGCTGAACTACCTGTACTGCGGGCTGATCAGGCGGGCGCTGCCCCGTGCGCGGATCGTGCACGTCACGCGCCATCCGATGGCTTCGTGTTACGCAATGTTCAAGACGCTGTTCAAGGACGGGTACCCTTTTTCGTACGATGTCGGCGATCTGGCGCGCTACTACGTGGGGTACCGGCGCCTCATGGATCACTGGGGCGCGAGCATGCCCGGGGTCATCCATGAGATCAGCTACGAGCGCCTGGTCATGGATCAGCACACCGAGACCCGGCGCCTGCTGGCGGCTTGCGAGCTCGAATGGCAGGACGCCTGCCTGGAGTTTCATCGCAATCCAACCGCAACGACCACGGCCAGCGCATCCCAGGTCCGCCGGCCAATCTACGATTCGTCACTGACGCAGTGGCGTCACTACGAGCGGCAGCTCGAAGGGCTGCGCGCGCAGCTCGCTGCCGCTGGCATCGATCCCATGCAGCTACAATAGCGCCGCCATGGCGCGCGGAAGATACATGACAATGCCTGACGCCACTGCCGCGACTGTTTTCGACGCAGCGAGCTGCCACCGGTGCAGAGGCGATTTCCCGTCGCTGCGACGCACCTTCGGCGGCCACCCGGTCGCCTTCCTCGATGGTCCGGGTGGAACACAGGTTCCCGACGCTGTCATTGACGCGATCGCCGACTGCTACCGGAATCGAAACGTCAATACTCACGGCAACTTTCCGCCGTCGGCGCAGCTCGACCAGCGCCTTCTCGAGGTACGCGCCGCGGTCGCCGATCTTCTGGGCGCCGTGTCCCTGGAGCGCATATCGATAGGCCAGAACATGACGACGCTGGCCTTCTCGCTGGCGCATGCGATCAGTCACTCCATCAAGGCCGGTGACGAGGTTCTCATCACGCAACTGGACCACGAGGCCAACCGCGGCCCCTGGCTGCTACTGCAGCGCCATGGAGCCGTCGTGCGCGAGGTGCCGTTACGGGCGTCCGGTGAGCTGGACTACGCGGCCATGAAGGAACTGATTACGGACAGAACCCGGTTACTGGCGCTGGGGTGCTCGTCGAACTCCATCGGCACGGTGAACGACCTCAAGCTCGCGCGGGCCCTGACTCGCCAGGCCGGAGCGTTGCTGATCCTCGATGCCGTGCATTATGCGCCGCATTTTCCGATCGACGTGGGCCGACTCGATCCCGATTTTCTGCTGTGCTCGGCCTATAAATTCTACGGTCCGCATGTCGGCATCCTCTACTCGCGCGCCGGCGCTCTGGAGTCCCTGACGCCCGACCGGCTGATAGTGCAGGAAGACGTCGCCCCTTATCGCATCGAGACCGGAACGTTGAATCATGCCGCGATCGAAGGCGTCGGTGCGGCGGTCGAGTACATCGCGCGATTCGGCGAAGGCAGCTCGCGGCGCGAGGCCGTTCATGCCGCCGTGGCAGCCATTTGTGCGTATGAGCATGGGCTCGGCAAATATCTGTGGTCCGCACTCTCGCAGATTCCCGGGGTACGCTTGTGGGGAGTGCCGTTTACCGAGGCCCCGCGTGCGCCGACGGTGTCGTTCACTCTGACAGGGGTCGATCCGGGCGCGATTGCACGCAAGCTGGGCGAAGTGGGAATCTGTGTCTGGGATGGAGACTTCTACGCTCCACGCCCCGTGGAAGTGCTGCAGGTTCCTGGCAAGTCCATGGTGCGAGTCGGTTTCTCCATGTACAACACCAGGGAAGAAGCCACGCGTCTCGTCAAAATAGTTGAAAGCATGGTGCATCGGAAATGACAGGCTGTTCTCCCCGCGCGCTGGTCCTCGTCGCGCTGCTCCCCGCGATCGTGCACGCTCAATCGGCCGCGGCCCTCGACCAGGCCCAGGCCCAGGCCCCGATCCCGGCCTCGGCTTCGACCGCGCCGCCGCCCGTAATGCAGGCGGCAGCCGCGGCGCCCGATACGCCGGATCCGGTTGCCACCGCGGAGATCGCGCGGGCCACGACCGAGGCGCGATTTCTATCGCCTTGGGTTTCGTACCTGCCGGCCTCGCCGACGGTCGTATCGCCGCGGGCGTTTCTGCATAGGATTCCGGGCGCGCCGGGCGAGCTTGTGGAATCGGCGCAGGCCTACGCATACAGCCGCGCACTAGCGGCCTCGTCCCCTCGTGTCCGCGTGTTTACCATCGGGCACTCCGAGGAGGGTCGCGAGATTGTGCTGCTCGCGATCGCCGATGAGAAGGGAATCCAGGAGCTGGATCGCCTGAAAGCTGACACCGCCGCCCTCGCGGACCCGCGCAAGACCGATCCCGCCGCCGCCCGGCAGATCGTGGCCGAGGGCCGCCCGATCTATTATTTCAACGCGGCACTGCATTCGGACGAGACCGGCTCGACGGAGACCGTGCTGGAGCTGGCCTACCGGCTGGCCGTGTCCGAGCAGCCGATGATCCGGCGCATCCGCGCGAATCTCGTGGTGCTCATCAATCCGGTCTCCAATCCGGATGGCCGCGACAAGCAGGTTGAATGGTTCTACCGGTATCTCAAGGGAAAGACGGATCGGGCGACGTTGCCACGACAGGCGCCGCCTTACTGGTCCAAATACGCGTTCGTGGATATCAACCGCGATGCGCACCAACTGGTCCACGAGACGACCAAGGCCGTGCAGCGGATGATGTTCGGCTGGCATCCCACGGTGATACACGATCTGCACGAGGCGGTTCCGCTGCTGGTGACCTGGAACGGCACGGGACCGACCAACGAGCACATCGACCCGCTGTCGTACGACGAGCGCATGGAGCTCAGTTTTCACGAGGTGCAGACGCTGGCGAGCTTCGGCATGCCGGGCGTGTGGACCTGGAACTTCGGCGATGATTTCGCCCATCTGTTTCTCGATTCGATCGGGCTGAATCACAACTCGATGGGCCGCGGCTACGAGACCTTCGGCAACGGCAGCGCCGAGACGATGCTCAGATCGATCTCCCCGGAGGAGACGACGCGCGAGTGGTACCGGCCCACGCCGCCGCCCGGCGGCAAGTTCCTCTGGTCGGCGCGCGACAACGTGAACTACATGGAAACCGCGGCCCTCGCGGCCCTGGACGATGCGGCCGTGCAGTCGAAGGCCCTGCTCGGGAATTTCTATCAGAAGGGCCTGCATTCGTGGCGCAAGGGCCTGGATGAGCCGCCCTACGCATTCCTGATTCCGGACGGCCAGGGAGATCCGACTCGTGTCGCGCAGCTCGTCGCGCGCCTGCTTGCGCAGGGGATCGAAGTACAGCGCGCCGTGGCGGCGGTGACCGTAAAGGAGGGCACCTTCCCCGCCGGAACCTACGTGGTGCGTCTCGACCAGCCGTATCGCAACTATGCGGTCGATCTGTTGACGCGCCAGGATTACCCAAAGGGCGAGGGCGAGCCCTACGACGATGTCTCGTGGGAATTTCCGGCCCACTATCATCTGCAGGTCCTGCCGACAGCGGATCCGCAAGTGCGCGCCGCAAACCTGGTGCAGCTCACCGAGGCCCCCCATCCCCAAGGCCACGTCACGGGCACCGGGCCGATGTTCCTCCTGAAGGACACCGGCCAGGAAGGACTGCTGGAGGCGCGTTACGCGCTGGCCAGATTCAAGCTCTCGATCGCCGAGCGGCCGTTCAGCGCCGCAGGCGATGACTATCCACCCGGATCGTGGATCCTGCCGGCGCAGCGGGGTCTTGAGCAGTCGGTCCGCGGGATCGCGATGCGGCTCGGACTCGACTTCACGGCGGTCGAGGCCGCACCGGATGTTGCCAGCCACGACGCGCCGGTACCGCGCCTGGGATTGTGGGTTCCCTGGGCGGATACCGACACGATCGGCTGGGCCCGCTACTCCCTGGATCAACGGCGTATTCCCTACATATACGTCCGGGACGAGGACATCCGCGCGGGCCGGCTTCGTGACAAGTATGACGTGCTCCTTTACGGGCATGTCGACCTCGAGCTGGCCGAACAGATCGAAGGGATCCCGAAGGCGTGGGGACCGATGCCGTTCAAGAAGACGCGCGCGACGCCGAGCTTCGGAACGCCCGCGGAATCCGACGACATCACAGGCGGCATCGGCTACGGCGGCCTCGCGGAGATCCAGCGCTTCGTCGAGAGCGGGGGCCTGCTCATCACGCTCGGCAGCGGCTCGATGTTGCCGCTTGAAGGTGGAATCGTCCGTGGGGTTCGCAGGGAAGCCGGCGGCGTACCCCGCAGCGCTCAAGGCGGCGGTGCGGACTCCGCAGCCGCCTCCGCTCAAGCGCAAACCCGCACACCCGGCGCTCATCTGCGCGTCACATTCGATCGGCCGGATCACCCCATCGCATATGGATACCCGGTGCGCACGTACGTGTTCCGCCAAAACTTCCCCTTGTACGCGACCCCCAGGCGTTGGCTGCGCATGTCGTACTGCACGACGTGCCTGGATGGACCGTTGGATCGCAGCGGAATCGTGCTGGAGTGGGGCGACCGGGAGGGCGCGCCTCTCGTGGTCAGCGGGCAGGCTTGGGGCGGGCAGAACCTGCTGGGACGGGCCGCGATCCTGGATATGCCCACGGGCAAGGGCCACGTGATCGCTTTCAACTTCAACCCACTGCATCGGGACTTGAACCGCGGCGATCAAAGGATGCTGTGGAACGCAATCGTGAATTGGAAAGCGATTCTCGCTGCGAAGGCTTCGCCCTGAGAGCACTCCCCCTTGCGCGGCTTTTGCAGTGTCGCTCGCGCCCGGGATCTGTGAACTGATTCGCCGCCCCGTCCTCAAGTTTCCGGATGCGAGGTCGCTTTGACAGCATGAAGTCGGTCAATGACGTGCGGATCGGTCCCAGGCTGCTGCTTGCGTTCCTGGTCATACTGCTGTTCGCCGGGGTGATCGGCGCAGCCGCCGTGGTGCAGCTGTCGCGCGTGGCGCGGGATGCGGACCTGATAGCTACCGAAGCCCTCGGCAGCGTCTACCGGGTAGCGTCGATCGGTACGAATGCCGCCCAGAGCCGCTCGGCGGCTCTGGAGATCCTGACACAGCTGCAGCTCAATTTCGCGGGCGGCGCCCAGGAACCGGGCCGCGCACTGGCTGCGGTCGAGACGCAGATGCAGGCGAACGTGGCGGCGTATCAGCTTTTGATCAGGACACCCGAACAGCGCGCGCTGTGGACTGCGGCGGACGAGCGATGGCAGGCGTACAAGCACGAACAGGATCGTGCCATCGCGGTCGCGCAGGACGGGCTTGCCGGCGATGCGCAGAAAATCCTGATCGGGTTGGCGCGTGTGAAGTTCGACGCATTCGCACTCGCAGTTCGGCAGCTCACGGACTTCAGCAACGCCGACGCCGAGCGTGCCCGGCTGGCCGCAAACGAAGCGGCGCTCAGTGGCCGTCACATCGTATTCGTGCTGCTTGCGTTCGCGACGGTCCTCGGCTGTGTCATCGCGTTCTTCATGACACGTGCTATCACGCGGCCACTGCGGGCAACCGTTGATCTTCTGACGCAGATCGGTGCGGGCAGGCTCGACAATCCAATCGATACGACACGCGGGGACGAGGTGGGTGAGTTGCTGGCAGGACTTGCGACGACCCAGGCGCAATTGCTCGACCGCGCCAATGCGGATCAGCGCCGGGCCGACGAGGATCGGGAGCGGGCTGGAGCGGATCGGCAGGCGCTCGAAGAAGTACAGCGCATCGTCGCCGCGGTGCTCGACGGACATCTCGACGGGCGTCTCGCGACCGAGGGCAAGAGCGGCTTCGCACGCCAGCTCGCCGACAGTGTCAACCGGCTGATCGAAAATGTGGCGGGCATGGTCAGTGGCGTTGGTGATCTCGTCGCCGGCGCCAACGGCGGAGATCTGACGCAACGCATCGCTGTGGAAGGCCGTACCGGTCTGGAGCGCGAAATTGGCAGCGGCGTCAACGAGCTCGTCGGCGAGATGGCCGCGATGGTCGTCAAGGTCAAGAATGCGGCGGAGCTGGTCGCACGCAGCGCCGCCGAGATCTCGCAGGGCAGCGTCAGCCTCTCGGAACGGACCACGGATCAGGCCGCCTCGCTGGAAGAAACAGCCGCATCGATGGAAGAGATGACCGGCACGGTGCGCCAGAACGCGCACAACGCACATCAGGCGAACCAACTTGCGATCGACGCGCGGCAACGGGCCGAGAATGGCAACACGGTGGTGGCCGGCGCGATCGAGGCGATGGCGGGCATCAATGCAGCCTCGCGCAGGATCGCCGACATCATCGGGGTGATCGACGAAATCGCCTTCCAGACCAACCTGCTGGCGCTGAATGCGGCGGTGGAGGCGGCGCGTGCCGGTGAACAGGGCCGCGGCTTTGCGGTGGTGGCAAACGAAGTGCGCACTCTCGCGTCGCGCAGCGCCGCGGCTGCGAAAGAGATCAAGGGCCTGATTCAGGACAGTGTGGCCCGGGTTGCCGCCGGCGAGCGCGTGGTGAGCGATTCGGGCGCGACCTTCGAGCAGGTGGTCATGGCCGTCAAGAAGGTGGGCGACATCGTTGCCGAGATCGCCGCGGCCAGCGCGGAGCAGGCGGCCGGCATCGACCAGGTGGGCACAGCGGTGTCCAAGATGGATCGACTGACGCAGGAGAACGCGGGCCTGGTGGAAGATGCGGCCGCTTCCTCGAAAGTGCTCGCCGGGCAGGCGAGCAGCCTGAGCGAAATGATGAGCCGCTACCGCGTCCCCGCAGAGACGGCCGCCTCGGGCGCAATGCTGTCCGGCGAGTCGCCGGATCGAATCGAGCAGCGGCGCGCAAGCCGGCCCTGGGCCGGGCGCACCGCCCCAATCAACTAGCCGTCGACGAGGAGGTTGCATGTCCCGTACAGGTGGCCGGCCGCAGCACGCAATTGCGGTCTTTTTGTTGTTCGCCCTGGCACCCGCGCTGGGTGTCGGCGCCGCTGCTCCCTCCAAGGATGAGGTCGTCGCGCAGGTGAAGAAAGCGGTGGCCTTCTACAAGGCGAACGGCCGGCAGAAGACGCTCGCCGAGATGAACAACAAGGAAGGGCAGTTTGCGCAAGGCGAGGACTATGTCGATGTGCACGACGTCAAGGGAGTCTGCGTGGCGCATCCCGTGTCCCCCGGAATTGTGGGCTTGAACCGCCTGGAGCAGGCGGATCCGAACGGCAAACAGTGGATCAGGGAGATCGTCGAGGCGACGAAGACGAGACACAGCGGCTGGATCACCTACCTGCGCAAGAACCCCCTCAGCGGCAGGATCGAGCACAAGCTGGCGTATTGGGAGCTCGCGGACGACCTGATCTTCAAGGCGGGTACCTACGAATAGGCAGCGGCCCGGCCTACCCGAGCGGCCCCGGCTTCCCCTGCCGCGCGAGCGCAGCTCATCAGAGCTTGTGGGTGGACAGCAGCAGGCTCGTTTCCGTGTTGGAAATGCCTTCGATCAGGCGGATCCTGCCGAGCACCCTGTCGAACGCTTCCAGACTGTCCGCCCGCAGCTCCGCGACGATATCCCAGCGGCCGTTGGTGGTGTGGAGGGCGCCTACCGCCGGATCGCCCCGCAACGCCCGGATCACTTCATCGGTGCGGTTGCCTTCGACGGCAACCATCGTTAGCGCGCGCATCCGTTGCGCTTCCTCCTGGGGCCGAAGTCTGACGGTGTAGCCCACAATCGTCCCGTCGCCCTCCAGCCGTGCGAGCCGGTTCTGCACCGTGCCGCGGGCGACCCGCAGACTGCGGGCAAGCGTCGCAACCGACGTCCGGGCGTTATCGCGCAGAAGACCGATGAGCTGGCGGTCGGTGTCATCCATAGCCGTCTCCTCCGAAGCGGTCAGCCACTCTAGCCAAAATGGCAGTGCGGGTTGTAATTCTGCTCAAAGATCAGGCCTTTTTGGTCGATTTTCTGGCTATTCATTGCCCTGAGCCTCCGCGACACTATCAGCACATCAATGAATGGGGATGGGGCCATGGTGGACTACATTGGAGTCGAGCGTGTCCAGGAGCTCGTGGCCCGTATTGGACCGGCCCGTTTCATGGAGGCGCTGGCAGGGGAGATCGAGGCGGATTACCGCCGTTGGACGCAGTTCGAGAAGTCCGCACGCCACGCTACCCATTCATCCGTCGGGGTCATCGAGCTGATGCCCACGAGCGATGGACGGCTGTATTCCTTCAAGTACGTGAACGGTCATCCCAAGAATACTTCCGAGGGACTGCTGACCGTGACGGCGTTCGGAGTGCTGGCCGATGTCAACACCGGCTATCCGTTGTTGTTGTCGGAGCTGACGTTCACGACTGCGTTGCGGACAGCCGCAATGTCGGCTCTCGCGGCGCGCCGCATGGCACGTCCCGCGAGCCGGGTCATGGCCCTGATCGGCAATGGCGCGCAAAGCGAATTTCAGGCCATCGCGTTCCATCACATGCTCGGCATTCGCGAGCTGCGGCTGCAGGACACGGATCCGAACGCGACGCAGAAGCTCGAGCGCAATCTCGGTCTCCTGCGGCTTCCCGGGCTGAAGGTGGTGCGCTGTGCGTCGGCCGCCGAAGCCGTGCGCGGCGCCGACATCGTTACGACGGTCACCGCAGACAAGCGTAACGCGCTGATCCTCACGCCGGAAATGATCGAGCCGGGGATGCATTTGAACGCTGCGGGTGGAGACTGCCCCGGCAAGACGGAACTGCACGTTGACATCCTGCGCAGGCCCGATGCGCGGATCGTCGTCGAGTTCGAGCCGCAGTGCCGGGTCGAAGGCGAGATCCAGCAACTCGAGGCCTCGTTCGCGGTCGCCGAATTCAGCGACGTGCTGAGCGGCCGCGCCCCGGGGCGCGCGCACGACGCTGAAGTCACCATTTTCGACTCGGTCGGCTTCGCGCTGACGGATTTCTCGGCGCTGCGCTATCTGTATCGACTCAACCACGAGCATCGCAGCGCCGCGCAGGACATCGACCTGGTGCCCGACCTCACCGACCCGAAGGATCTGTTCGGTGGTCTGAAGCCCGAGCCGGGTTGGCGGGCAGCGGGCAAGTTGACGGAAGCGGAGAGCCTGCAGGCATGATGACTCCCGCGTTGCGCACTGCCAGCCTCATTGGCGCGCCCACCGACGTGGGCGCGAGCGATCGGGGCGCCTCTATGGGTCCCGAAGCCATGCGAGTCGCCGGAATGCAGGCGGCGCTCGCGCGCCGCGGGGTGAGGGTAATCGATCGTGGCAATGTAAGCGGGCCGCCCAATCCGTGCCTGCCGCCCGTGGATGGCTACAGGCATCTCGCCGAGGTTCTCGCGTGGAATCTCCAAGTGCACGATGCGGTGTACAAGGACCTCGCGGAAGGCCATCTGCCGATCCTGCTTGGGGGCGATCACAGCCTGAGCATCGGATCCATCAGCGCGGTTGCGCGCCATTGCCGCGAGGCCGGCCGAAAACTGCGCGTGCTGTGGCTGGACGCGCACGCGGATTTCAACACCCGCGAACTGTCACCGAGCGGCAATCTTCATGGCATGCCGGTAGCGTGCCTGTGCGGATTCGGGCCCCCGGAGCTGTTACGCATCGGGGGAAGCACCCCGGCCCTGAGCCCGAAATGCATTCGCCAGGTCGGCATCCGCAGCGTCGATTCCGGCGAGAAGCGCTTCGTGCACGAGCAGCAGCTCGAGGTGTTCGACATGCGCTATGTCGATGAGATGGGAGTCCGCCAGGTCATGCAGCTTGCGCTGGCCGGGATGGATGCCAACACCCACCTGCATGTCAGCTTCGATGTCGATTTTCTCGATCCGGAGATCGCTCCAGGTGTCGGCACCACAGTCCCGGGCGGTCCGTCCTATCGGGAGGCGCAGCTGTGCATGGAGATGATCGCCGACACGGGCCGGCTCGCATCGCTCGATGTGGTCGAGCTCAATCCCGCCCTCGATGTGCGCAACAAGACCGCCGCGCTGGCGGTGGATCTGATCGAATCGATGTTCGGCAAGAGTACGCTGATGCGCAGGCCCGCAGCCGCACACGAGCGCTCACTTCAGCGCGCCGACGACCGACTGCTCGTAGGGGGCGGCTCCCAGCGCGCCTGGCGCGAAGATGCCGTGCTGCGAAATCCACTCGCGTGACTGCTCGAAAGCCGCAGGCGTATAGGGCTCGAACACCAGCCGCTCGCCCGGGCCCCAGCGTCTCGTATCCATCATGGAGTGATAGCGCGCCGGGAATTCGCGCGTGTAGTAGTGTGTGTAGAGCTCCGGCCTGAGGTCGATGTCGCCTTGCGCACGCTTCAGGGCGCGAAAGAACTTCGCGATGTCCCGCGGATCGGGGCTGCCGCTGATCATCGTGGCGATCATGAACGTCGTATCGATCAGCTTGCGCAGGCCGAGCTGCTCGGCGAAGTAGTAGGGGCCGTTGAACAGTGCCGCTGCGGGGCTCTTGCCCGCGATGAGCAGTTCCATCCGCTTGAACAGCATCCCATCACCGAACGCGAGGTTGATCTGCGGCGGTCCCAGATACTGCTCGAGCGCCTGGATGCTCGAATAGTGGCTGCCCGACTGGTAGCCCACCGAGATCGGCACGTTGGCGAGGTCCGCCGGTGTGCGCGCCGGAGAGTCGGCCGGCACGAAAATGCCTGACGGCGCGATCGAATAGGCGTCCGCATACAGCTTCCCGAAGCCGTTCGATGCTGCGACGTTCACCGTCCAGTGGCATGCGCAACTCACATCGGAAGTGCGACCGGCTTCCAGGGATTGATAAGCGCCAACCTTGCTGCCCTGGTCGTGAATTCTGCCGTCGCTGGACTGGACCTGCTCCTGGAACAGGTACTCGAGCCCTTCCGCCGCGAAATAGCCCTTTTCCTCGGCGACCCATTCCTGCAGGCGAAAATGAGGCTGAATGATGAATCGTGCCATGGCTGCACCTTGCTGCTGCGGGGGGATGCGTTTCGCTTCGGCACCGTTGCATTGCGCAGTGTGCCGCAGATTGCGCTTCAGAGCACGGCCGGCAGGCGCGGCGCGAGTTCCACCCGAACGGATCTGCATTCAGCGTCGAACAGCTCCCAGGTTTGCCGCTAAGCTTCAGGCGCGAACGACTTCCTGGCTGCCGATGCAATCGTGATCGGCGCCCCCATGTACATTCATCGGCATAAAGGATGTGACGTTCGTGCGCGCGGAGGGACTGGCGATATCGCCGGAGCAACGCGAAAAGGCCCTGGGCGCGGCGCTCGCGACGATCCCGGAGCCGTTGCAACAGCTTGAGGAGGTTAGACATGACTGAGCACAAGGGCACACGTGCGGTGACGCGCGTCGTGAGAGGCATGCCAACATCGGACGGGGCCGGTGTGAAACTGAGGCGTGTGATCGGTCAGCCCGAGCTGGCCGAGCTCGATCCTTTCCTCATGTTGGACGAATTCGGAACGGACCGGCCCGATGACTACATAGCCGGCTTTCCGGAGCATCCGCACCGCGGGTTCGAGACTGTCACGTACATGCTCGATGGAAGCATGCGTCACAGCGACAATCATGGGCACGAAGGGGTGCTCGTTCCGGGTGGCGTTCAATGGATGACCGCGGGCCGGGGTATCGTGCACTCTGAAATGCCTCAGCAACAGGAAGGCCGCATGCGCGGTTTCCAGCTCTGGCTGAATCTGCCGTCGCGCGACAAGATGGCGGTGCCGAAATACCAGGAGTTCGGTCCGGAACGCATTCCGGTTGCGCAGCCCTCAGCCGGTGTGACCGTGAAAGTCATCGCGGGAAAGGTCGGTTCCGTAACCGGTCCAATCTCCCAGCCCGCGACGGATCCTACCTATCTGGATGTCGCTATCGAGGACGGTGCGCACTACGTGCATGAACTGCCGCCCGAGCATGCCGCTTTCCTGTATGTCTACGAGGGAGCGCTGCGTGTCGGGCAGAGCACTGCGCGGCACGGTACGGCCACCATCGAAGCAGGCCAATTGGCCGTGCTCGGTGCGGGTACGCGCGTCGAGCTACGTGGTCAGGCGGCGGCCGCAGACACTAGCTCGGTCGGGGCGCAAGCGCGTGTCGTGGTTGAGGATGGCAAGAGTCGTGCGATTCTGGTGGCCGGACAACCCCTGCGCGAGCCCATCGCACGGTACGGCCCGTTCGTGATGAATACGCGTGAACAGATACTGCAAGCGATCGACGACTTCCAGAGCGGCAGGTTCTGAGAGAGTTGGCGAGGTCTGGCGAGTGGCGCGTTCCGAAATCACCACGACCGCGCCGGATGTACAGCGCTGAGCGCATCCCGTACGCTTTCGCACCCCCTGGCATACGCTGATGCAGGAGTATTCAATGGATCAGGCTGTTGTCGCGGTTCTGGCGGAGTACGACGTACGCGCCCAGGCCGAAGAGAGGCAGATGAATGGGGCGCCGCCGGGGGACACGGCGCGCCGGATCGATGATCTGCTGCTGCGGGTGGGTCCGCAGACCGGCGGCCTGATGAACCTGCTGGTGAAGGAGGCAGGGGCCCGCGCCATCCTGGAAGTAGGGACGTCGTACGGTTATTCGACGGTGTGGCTGGCGGAGGCTGCGCGTGAAACCGGGGGCAAGGTGATCACGCTCGAGATCCATCCCGGCAAGGTGCAGTACGCGAGCGCCCAGCTCGCCAAGGCAGGACTGAGCGCGTACGTCGATTTCCGGGTCGGAGAGGCCCGGGCGACCTTGGCTGGGCTCGCCGGCCCGTTCGAGTTCGTGTTACTCGATCTGTGGAAGGATTTGTACATTCCCTGCTTCGAGCTGTTGCGGCCGAAGCTGGCCCGGGGCGCCCTCATCGTGGCCGACAACATGCTGTATCCGGAAATAACGCTTCCTGCGGCGGGGCAGTACCGGCGGCACGTGCGGGCCACGGCAGGCATGAGCTCGGTGCTGCTGAGTGTCGGCAGCGGTATCGAGGTCAGCCGGCTGCACGCCGATCCTTGATCCCTGGCAGCGCCGAGCCTCAGCGGATGCAATTCGCGCAACTCGAAGCCGGCATGGTGATCGCCGCGGGACGCCGCACGGTAAGCGAAGCGGAGATCATCGAGTTCGCCACGCGCTACGACCCCCAGTGGTATCACACCGATCCGGCGCGTGCACAGCACAGCCGCTGGCAAGGGCTCATTTCAAGCGGCTGGCTGACCTGCGCCATTGCGATGGAGCTCGCGGTCAAAAACGTGCTGGCCGACTCCGAATCGATGGGCTCGCCCGGCGTCGAACAGCTCAAATGGCCCTATCCCCTTCGCCCCGGCGACGAGGTCGAGCTGCGCCTCGAAGTGCTCGAGTCGCGGGTCTCGCGCTCGGGCACCGTCGGGGTGGTCCGTTGGCGCTGGCTTCTGAGCACTCAGCGGGGCGCGACCGTCCTCGATTTAATCGCCACCAGCCTGTTCGAGATCCGCCCTTGACAGCTTCCCGGTCGCAGATAATTATGATGTTAAGCAATCGCACGTCCGCAGGAGTGGCGCATGGCGCACATCGTGATCGAATACTCTGCCAACCTGCGCGATCAGGTGGATTTCCCATCCTTTCTCGAAGCTGTCCACGCGCGCGCCCTCGCCACCGGTGTATTTCCGATCGGTGGAGTTCGCACGCGCGCCTACGCTGCTGAGTGGTATCGCATCGCCGACGGTCATCCGGACAACGCGTTCATGCACGTCATGCTGCGGGTGGGCCATGGCCGCGACGAGGACACACGCAAGCGGGCCTGCGACGCCATCTTCGAGACGATATGCGAACGGCTCGCCGCGCTCCATGCGCGAATCCCGCTGGGCATCTCGCTGGAGATGCAGGAAATCGACCCGGTGCTCACACTGAAGAAGAATAACCTGCACGAGTACGTGAAGCGGCGCGCAGCCGGTGGGAAATGAGCAGCCCCCTCGAAACCAACATCCAGAAGGCGGCCGGTTTCCTGGCGCGGTGGCGCGCGGCGCCGCTGGGTCATTTCATCGCGGGGCGCAGCGAGCGGGGCTCGGGGCAGGAGCTGTTCGACAACATTTCGCCCGTGGACGGCAGCTTGCTCAACAAGGTTGCGGCGGGGGGCGAACGCGACGTGCACGAGGCGGCCACCGCGGCCCACGAGGCATTCCCCGGATGGCGGGCCAGAAGCGGTGAGGAGCGGCGGGCGATCCTCCACCGGGTGGCCAATCTCATCGAGTCGCGCCGGGAAGAGATTGCGCTCACCGAGTGTATGGATACGGGGCAGCCGCTGCGCTTCATGAGCGGTGCCGCGCTGCGGGCGGCTGAGAATTTCCGCTTCTTCGCCGATCGTGCGCCAGCGGCGGCGAATGGCCTGTCGCTGCCCGCGGCAGAGCACATGAATTACACGGTCCGCCAGCCGCTTGGTCCCGTGGCGATCATTACGCCCTGGAATACGCCGTTCATGCTGTCGACGTGGAAGATTGCTCCAGCGCTTGCAGCAGGTTGCACGGTCGTGCACAAGCCCGCGGAGTGGAGCCCGCTGACGGCGACTCTTCTTGCGGAAATCATGACCGAAGCGGGTGTTCCGGCCGGCGTCATCAACCTGGTCAACGGGCTCGGCGAGCAGGCCGGAAGGCTGCTGACGGAGCATCCGGCGATTCGCGCCACCGCGTTCATCGGCGAATCGAGAACCGGCAGCCTCATCATGAGCCAGGGCGCGCCGACCCTGAAGCGCGTTCACCTGGAGCTCGGCGGCAAGAATCCCGTAATCGTGTTCGACGACGCGGATCTCGAGCGCGCGCTGGACGCTGCGGTTTTCATGATCTACAGCCTCAATGGCGAGCGTTGCACCTCCTCGAGCCGGCTCCTTGTGCAGCGCTCCATCCACGACCGCTTCATCGAGCGGGTTGCCGAGCGCGTGCGGCGCCTGAAGGTCGGCCATCCACTGGATCCCGCGACTGAAATCGGACCGCTGATCCATCAGCGCCATCTGGACAAAGTCCTGAGTTACTTCCCGATTGCGCGTGCCGAAGGTGCCGAGATTCGCGCGGGCGGCTCACGCGTGGAAGCCCTGAATCCCGGCTACTACGTGCAGCCGACACTGTTTACGGGTGCGACGCGCTCGATGCGCATTGCGCGCGAGGAGATTTTCGGACCGGTGCTGACCGCGATTGCGTTCTCCGACGAAGCCGATGCCCTCGCCATCGCAAACGACACGCCGTACGGACTGACGGCGTACATCTGGACCGGTGATGGTGGGCGCGCGCTGCGACTGGCACAGCGCGTCGAGGCTGGAATGGTGTGGGTGAACTCCGAAAACAACCGCCACCTGCCGACGCCCTTCGGCGGAGTCAAGGCCAGTGGCATCGGGCGCGACGGGGGGGACTACAGCTTCGACTTCTACATGGAGACGAAGAACATCTGCCTGGCGCACGGCACCCACCGGGTGCCGAAGCTGGGTGCCTGAGACGAAAGTGCAGCAATTCCCAACCGAAGGAGTGGCCGTGACCGCACAGCTCGAGAAGTTGAAAGGCTCCATTCCGCCGCTGGTCACTCCCTTTCGCGATGGCGAAGTCGACTACGAAGCGTACGCGCAACTGGTCGCAGTCCAGATCAAGGATGGTTCGCACGGCATTCTCGTCAATGGCACGACCGCCGAGCCATCGACCCTGAGCGTCGAGGAGCGCAACCGGCTGGTCACGATCGCCGTGCAGGCCGCAAACAAGCGAGTGCCCGTGGTTGCGGCAACCGGGTCCCAATCGCTTCGCGAGTCGCGGGAATTGACCGAGCATGCGGCGCGCGCCGGTGCCGATGCGTTGCTGATCGTGACGCCGTACTACATAAAGCCGCCGCAGCGGGGACTCGTGGCCTACTACCTGGAGCTCGCCGCGATTTCACCGCTGCCGTGGATGGTCTATCACATTCCCGGCAGGACGGTGGTGAGCGTGACGATCGATACATTGAAGGAATTGAAGGAGCGCTCTGCACATTTCGTAGGAATGAAGCACGCGGTCAACGATCTTGGCTTCGTGTCGGAGTGTCTTGCGGCGCTGGGCCCGGACTTCCGGATTTTCGTGGGCCTCGAGGAGTTGAGCTTCCCCATGATGGCCGTGGGGGCATGCGGACTGATGAACGCAGTCGGGAATCTGCGTCCGCGTATTCTCGCGGACCTGTGCGAGGCAGTGTGGAAGAGCGATCTGCCCAGGGCGCAGGTGTTGCACCATGCGCTGTTCGAGATCAACCAGGCGGTGTTCTTCGACACCAATCCGATTCCGATGAAGTACATGATGAAGCGGCTGGGACTGCTGCCCACGAACGAGCATCGCCTGCCCATGATGCCGGCGACGCCGGAGCTGGAGAGGCGGCTGGACGGCGTGCTCAGGCGTGCCGGCCTGCTGAAAGAGCAGGCCGCTTGAGACCATCGCGCCGCCCCGTTGCGTTGGAGCACATCGCGTGAAGCTGCTCAATTTCCGCGTGCAGGGCAGGGATTCGTACGGGTTGCTGGGCGCCCGCGGAATCATCGATCTCGGCGCGCGCCTGCACGCCGAGGCGAGCGATGTGCTGTCGTTCGTTCGCGCGGGCCTGCCCGCCACCGTGCGCACGCTGGAGGAATCGGACGCTGTCGATTACTGCCTCGGGGATGTGCAAATATTGAGTCCGGCGGGCCGTTACACGCGTTATTTCTGCATTGGGGTCAACTACCCCGAGCGCAACGAGGAATACCGGGACGGCGCGGAACGTCCCAGGTATCCGAGCCTCTTCATGCGCACGCACACGTCGTTCTCGGCTCACGAGCAGCCGATCGTGAAGCCGCGCGAGTCCGAGCAACTCGACTATGAGGGCGAGATCGTCGTCGTGATCGGCAAGGGCGGCCGCAGGATTGCGGCGGATCACGCGCTGGCGCACGTATTCGGTTATTCGTGCGCCAACGAGGGCTCCGTTCGCGATTGGCTGCGGCACTCGAAGTTCAATGTGACCCAGGGCAAGAACTTCGACCGCTCGGGTGCGATAGGCCCGTACCTCGTCAGCGCCGATGAAGCCGGCACCGCGCCGCTGCGGGTCACGACGCGGGTGAATGGGGAAGTACGCCAGAATGACACGAGCGATCGGATGATCTTTCCGATTCCCTGCCTGATCAGCTACCTGTCCACATTCTGCTCGCTGGAGTGCGGCGACGTGATTCTGACCGGCACGCCGAGCGGCGCGGGGGCCCGCCTCGATCCGCCACGCTATTTGCGGCCGGGCGATGTGGTCGAAGTGGAGGTGTCCCGAGTGGGATTGTTGCGCAATACCGTGGTGGCCGATGAGCTGTAGCGGGCGGGCCAGGGCGTGAGCGGGAAAGGATTGCTGCCCATGCGCGCATTCTCGCAATCGTTGCCGATGGCCCTGCTGCGGGCGCGTGAGGCCGTGATGCGCAGATTCCGGCCCGCCTTGCGAAGCCAGGGCGTGACCGAGCAGCAATGGCGGATCCTGCGCGCGCTGGCGCATGCCGGGTCGCTCGAGGTGACGGACCTGGCGGAGGCGACTTTTCTGCTTGCTCCGAGCCTGTCGCGTATCCTTCCAGACATGGAGGCACGCGGGCTCGTCAGCCGCCGTCAGCTCGACACTGATCTGCGCCGCGCCGCGGTCAGGCTGGAGCCGAAGGGGCTGCGGTTGATCGCGGCGCATGCGCCCGAATCGGAGCACACCTACGCTGCCATCGCCCGCAGCTTTGGCGCCGAGCGGCTCGATCAGCTTTTCACCCTGTTGCGCGAGCTCGAAGAGATCCTGGACGCCGGAACGCATGCATCGAGCAGGCGGGCACGCGTGCCGGCACGCAAGCGAGTCGCACGATGAGTCTCTACCAGGTCCAGAAAATGATCTATCAGCTCAATCGCGACCCGGACGTGCGCAGCCGGTTCGAACAGGATTTCGAGGGCCTGCTCGCGCAATACGACTTGACGCAGGAGGAGCGCCGGTGCATCCGCGAGCCGGATATCGGTTTGCTCTACGTGATGGGCGTCAACGGACAGCTTCTGATGCACTATGCCGCGCTGCGAGGCTACGAATGGAACGCGTATATCGAGGCCATGCGTGAGGGCGAGCGCAGGTACGGCCCTGTGAGAAGCGGCCTGTACAGCGGCGCCGGGAGCAGATCGTGAGCCTGGTGTTTGCGGGAGTCTGCAGCCACGCCCCCGGAATCACCGGCCGCAAGGAGCGCGCCGATCCGGCCGTGCGCGATGCATTCTATGCAGGCTTCGAGCGGATGCGCCTGGCGATCGAAGCCCAGCGGCCCGACGCGCTGGTGATCATCGCGGCCGAGCATTTTGCCAACTTTTTCATGAACAACATGCCGTCCATCTGTGTCGGCATGGGTGAGCGCTACGAGGGGCCCATCGAGGACGAGGCGTGGCTGGGAATCAAGCGCACGCGCGTACCCGGGGCGCCGCAGCTCGCGCAGCGCCTCATCGAAGACATCATGAACGACGTCGACCTCGCCTATGCGCAGGAATGGAGGTTCGACCATGGCATCAGCGTACCGCTGCACTTCCTCACACCGCGCTACGACCTGCCCGTCATTCCGGTCAACATCAATTGCCAGGGGCCGCCGCTGATCCCGCTCAAGCGCTGTTATGAATTCGGCCGGGCGCTGCACCGGGCCTGCGAGGCGGTGCCCGAGCGCATCGCCGTAGTCGGCACGGGCGGCATCTCGCATTGGCCCGCCACGCCGGACTCGGGACGAATCAACGAGCCCTGGGATCGGGAGTTCCTGGAGAAATTCCTGCACAACCGGCGCGAGGAGCTGCTGGCTTACAGGGACGAGCAGACGTGGCGGGAGGCGGGGCAGGGCGGGTTCGAGATCCGCACGTTCATCGCCGTGGCCGGAGCCGCCGAAGGCCACACGGGGGAGCTGTGGTTCTACGCGCCCATTCCGATTTTCGCGGTGGGCTGCACGATCGCCGTCATGAATCTCGAGCCGCGGAATGCGGCATGAAGGCGCACCAACCTGACAGTGAGCACGCGGGACGGCGTTCGGTGCCGCCGTTTCGGGCCGACCACGTCGGCAGCCTGCTGCGGCCGAAGCCGCTGCTGCAAGCGCGTGAGGCACACAAGCGTGGCGCGTTGTCCGGCGCAGAATTGCGCGACGCGGAAGATAGTGCCATTCGCGAGGTCGTGCGCCAGCAGGAGGACCTGGGTCTGCAGGCCGTGACCGACGGCGAGTTCCGGCGCAGCTCCTGGCACATGGATTACCTTTACCAGGTCGGCGGCGTCACCCGCGCGCAGAACCAACTCAAGGTCCGGTTCCACAACGAGCAAGGCGACCTGGAATTCACACCCGCCGCCCTCCGGGTTACGGGACCCTTGTCTCTCGATCATTGCATCTTCGGCGACGATTTCACCTTTCTGAAGTCGGTGGCGCACGGCACGCCGAAGCTCACCATCCCGTCGCCCAGCATGATGCACTATCGCGGCGGCAGTTCCGTGCTCGATGCCAAGGTCTATCCTGACATCAAGGAATTCTGGCGCGATCTGACACAGGTGTATGCCGATGAGGTGCATGCGCTGGGCAGGCTGGGCTGCCGCTATCTGCAGCTCGACGATACGAGCCTTGCGTATCTGAATGACCCGGCGCAGCGCGACTATGTCGCCCGCTTCGGGGGCGACCGGGACGGGCAGCATCTCATCTATATAGATCTGATCAACGGCGCGCTGGCGAAGAAGCCCCAAGGCATGACCGTCTGTACGCATCTGTGTCGTGGCAACTTCCGTTCGTCATGGGTCGCATCCGGCGGCTACGACTATGTGGCGGAGGCGCTGTTCGGCGAGCTGCAGGTCGATGGCTACTTCCTGGAGTACGACGATGCCCGCTCTGGAGGATTCGAGCCGCTGCGCTTCGTGCCGAAAGACAAGTTCGTGGTGCTCGGCCTCATCACGTCGAAGCGCGCCGCGCTCGAGAGCAAGGACGATCTGAAGCGGCGGATCGACGCGGCGGCGCGGTATGTGCCTTTGGAGCAGCTCTGCCTGAGCCCGCAGTGCGGGTTCTCCTCGACCCAGGAGGGCAATGCGCTGACGCTCGATGAGCAGCTGGCCAAGCTGCGGCTCGTCGTCGAGACGGCGCGGGAAGTGTGGGGGTAGTCGGCAGCGCGCCGCTCCCGCGCAAGTCGGCGCCGCAAATTGACCAGTCGCCGCCCCCCGGGGTGCCCATAATGGCGGCCGGACCGCCCACGATAGGCTCACTCCCGAAGGAGATCCGCAATGGACGAGCAGCAGGGTCATGCCTCGCGATCACGTCGTCCAAGCGGTCGCGACGCCAAGCGGGCCGCCCGCACCGCCCGCAGTGCCGCGTTCGTTCCCTATATCACCCGCAAGATTCCGTACTACGAGGTGCTCGGCACCGAGGGCCTCGAGTTGCTCGAGCACAACGCCGATACCATCCTGCAGGAGATCGGCATCGACTTCCGCGACGATCCTGAATCTCTGCAGCTCCTGAAGGATGCGGGTGCGGATGTCCAGGGTGAGCGCGTGCGCTTCCCGCGCGGCCTGTGCCGCAGCATCGTCCGCCGCACGGCACCCCAGGAGTTCACTCAGCATGCCCGCAACCCGGCGCGGACCGTGGTCATCGGCGGCAATCGCACGGTCTTCGCCCCCGCTTACGGATCGCCGTTCGTGCGCAACCTCGACGAGGGACGGCGCTACGCGAAAATCGAGGATTTTCGCAATTTCGTGAAACTGGCCTACATGGCGACCTCGCTGCATCACTCCGGGGGCACCATTTGCGAGCCCGTCGATCTGCCGGTCAACAAACGGCATCTCGACATGGTCTACTCCCACATGAAGTACAGCGACAAGCCGTACATGGGATCGGTGACCCATCCGGAGCGCGCGCACGACACTGTGGAGATGACGAAGATCCTGTTCGCAGACGACTATCTCGATCCGGCCACCGCCAGGCCCAGGACGTTCGTCATCAGTCTCATCAATGCGAATTCGCCCCTGACCTGGGATGCCACGATGCTGGGCGCGCTGAAAACCTATGCGCGCGCGAATCAGGCGACCATCGTTACACCGTTCATTCTCGCCGGCGCCATGTCGCCGGTCACCGTCGCGGGCACCGTCGCGCAGACACTCGCGGAGTCGCTTGCCGGGATGACGCTGACACAACTCGTAAACCCCGGGGCACCGGTTGTGCTGGGCAGCTTTGCCTCCTCTCTTTCGATGCAGTCCGGGGCGCCGACGTTCGGCACACCTGAGCCTGCGCTGGTGCTGTATGCGATGGCGGCTCTGGCGCGGCGCCTGGGGGTTCCCTTCCGTTCGGGCGGAGCGCTGTGCGGCTCGAAGATCCCCGACGCACAGGCGGCATTCGAGTCTGCCAACACGCTGGTTCCGACCTGCCTGGGAGGAGTGAATTTCGTGTTGCACACCGCCGGCTGGCTCGAGGGCGGCCTTGCCATGGGCTACGAGAAGTTCGTCATGGACACCGACCAGGCGGGCATGATGCATACCCTGCTCGAGGGGGTGGACCTGTCCGAGAACGGCCAGGCGCTGGATGCGATACGGGAAGTCGGGCCCGGCAAGCACTTCCTCGGCTGCGCCCACACGCAGGCGAATTTCCAGACGGCGTTCTATCGCTCGCCGCTGGCGGACAACAACAGCTACGAGCAGTGGGAAGCCGAAGGCAGCAGCGACATGGCCAAGCGTGCCAACACGCTGTGGAAGAAACAGCTCGCGGAATACGAGGCGCCGCCGATGGATCCGGGCGTGGACGAAGCACTGCTGGATTACATGAACCGCCGCAAGGCCTCGTTCCCCGACTCGAACGTGTAGTCCTTACTGCCTACGCCGGCCGCCGCCGATGGCTCCGCGCGCCCGTGCGTGGAGCCGCGGGCCTGGCAGCCGGCAATTGCACCACTTTGCGCAGATTCGCGAAATCCGCGGTCGAGTGTGGAATGCCCATCGCCTCCACGAAGTGCTCCTGAAAGCGTGGCTCGATTGCCGTCTCGATTTTCTCGACCTGCCGGACGAGCTCCTCGATCTTGCGGCGTGACGTGTTGTCCAGCAATGCAATGCGCGCGCCGGCGCCGGCGGCGTTGCCGGCCGATCCCACCTTCGACAGATCGCAGTCGGGAATCATGCCGAGCAACATCGCGTACTTGACATCGATGTGGCTGCCGAATGCACCGGCGAGCCTGATGCGATCGACATGGTCCACCTGCATATGCCCCATCAAAAGGCGGATACCGGCGTACAGCGCCGCTTTCGCGAGTTGAATGGCGCGGACGTCATTCTGGGTTATCTGCAGCGCAACCGCACCACGATGCACGACGTAGCCGAAAGTACGGCCGGTCTGCACGATCCGGTCGCTGCGCTCGGCCAATTGGCCGTCGACGACGCCGTCCTGATTGATGATGCCGGCGAGGTACATCTCGCCGATGACCTCGATGATCCCCGAGCCGCAGATGCCGGTGACGCCCGTTGTGGCGATAACGGCATCGAATCCCGGCTCGTCCGACCACAGGTCCGAGCCGATCACCTTGTACCGTGCTTCGAGGGTTTGCCGGTCGATGCGTACGCGTTCAATGGCGCCCGGGGCCGCCCGCTGACCACAGCTGATCTGGGCACCCTCGAATGCAGGTCCCGTCGGGCTCGAGCAGGCCAGCAGGCGATGGCGATTGCCCAAAACGATTTCCGCGTTGGTGCCCACATCGACCAACAGAGTCAACTCTTCGGCCAGGTCCGGTCGTTCCGCGAGAATCATGCCGGCCGCATCCGCCCCGACGTGGCCGGCAATGCAGGGCAGTACGTAGATGCGCGCGTTCGGATGCAGCTCCAGCCCGATTTCCGTCGCCCACATCGTCAGCGCGCCATCGGTCGTGAGCGCAAACGGCGCGCCCCCCAGCTCCACCGGATCGATTCCGAGCAGCAGGTGATGCATGATCGGATTGCCCACGAGCGTCACCTCGAGGATGTCCTGGACCGACACCCGCGCCTCCCGCGCAACCTCGACCGCAAGCGCATTGAGAGCGCCGCGCACAGCCTCGGTCATCTGCTGCGCGCCCCCCGGATTCATCATCGAGTAGGACACGCGGCTCATGAGATCTTCGCCGAAGCGGATCTGGGGATTCATGGAGCCGCTCGAGGCCGCCACCTCCCCGGACTCCAGATCGCACAGGTGAGCGGCGATCGTCGTGGAGCCGACATCGACCGCAAGGCCGAAAACATTCTCGTGCAGGCCCGGCCAGATACCGACGATCTGCGAGCCGGCGTGCACGGCGACCGTGACTTTCCACTCGCCCTTGCGCAACGCGGCCTGCAGGTTCTGCAACACGCGCAGATCGCATTCGAGGCCGGTGAGATTCCACTCGATCTGCAGTGCCTTCATCAGCCGCTGCAGATCGCCCGAAGGATCGTGCATGTCCGGCTGCTGTACTTC
This sequence comes from Steroidobacteraceae bacterium, assembly GCA_050738795.1. GTDB lineage: Bacteria > Pseudomonadota > Gammaproteobacteria > Steroidobacterales > Steroidobacteraceae > 13-2-20CM-66-19. Next base: position 4,356 of record JBOIAD010000079.1, on the reverse strand, counting down.
AACGTAGTGCAGATGCACGACGGGATCGAGCGTGATGGCCCGAGTGTCGGCGGCTTTGCGCACGACCTGTCTGTGCACCTGGCTGCTGGCCGGCACGTCGATGACGAGATCGCCCTGGACGAGTGCGGAGCAGGAGAGGCGATGCCCCTTTGCCAATGGACGCCGCCGTCCATAGCTGAGCTCGGCCGCGCTCACGGGAGACAGATTTTCGGGGCGTGAATTTACGCCATGCTTGGAGAAGTCTCCTTCCATGACCAGGACCTGGCAGCGTCCACACAGAGCGCGGCCGCCACACACGGAATCAACGTCAACTCCCAGCGTGCGTGCGGCCTGAAGGAGTGGAGTGCCGATCGCAAATCGGCCGCGCTTGCCGGACGGCGTAAAGACGACCAGTGCGTCCTTGTCTGTCATGTGCTGCAGTTCATCTGGCAGGTGGGGGAGATTGCACGATTATTCGCGCCGGCGGCGTCCGCCTTCGCGGCGCCCGCGGGCCGCGCCTTCCGGGACGGCGGCCGCGCCGCCACCGCCCGCCTGCATGGCCGGCGCTTCGCGGAAGCGCCGGATCCAGCGCGCGCAATCCGGATCGTGGCCCATCATGACGTCGGCGGCCATACAGGCTTTGACGATCTCCAGGTGCATTGGGTTCATGATCGCAGAGGTCATTCCCGCACCGATCGCCATCGTCAGGAAGGTTGCGCTGATGCCCTCGCGCGCCGGCAGTCCGAAGCTCACGTTCGAGGCGCCGCAGGTGGAGTTCACCTTGAGCTCGTGCTTGAGCCGCTTCAGCAGGTGCATCACCTGCACGCCGGCCTGGTTGATCGCTCCGATCGGCATCACGAGGGGATCGACGACGACATCGCTCGCCGGAATGCCGTGATCGGCCGCGCGCTCCACGATCTTCTTCGCGATCGCAAAGCGCACGTCGGGGTCTTCGGAGATGCCGGTCTCGTCATTCGAGATCGCGACCACCGCGGCACCGTATTTCCTGACCAGCGGCAGCACGGATTCGAGCCGCTCCTCCTCGCCCGTGACGGAGTTGACCAGGGGCTTGCCTTTGTAGACTGCCAGCCCCGCCTCCAGGGCGGCCACGATCGATGAGTCGATCGAGAGCGGCGCGTCCGTGATGGACTGCACGAGCTGGATCGTCTTTGCCAGGATCGCGGGCTCGTCGGCCAGCGGAATGCCGGCGTTGACGTCCAGCATGTGCGCGCCCGCGGCAATCTGCGCGCGGACATCGGACTCGACGCGGCTGAAGTCCCCCGCGACCATTTCCGCGGCGAGAATCTTGCGGCCGGTCGGATTGATGCGCTCGCCGATCATCACGAAAGGGCGCTCGAAGCCGATCACGACTTCCCGGGTTGCTGAGCTGATCACGGTGTCGGTCATGAGGCGATCCTGTTTGAATTCGGTTCGGGGTCGTCGCGCCCCGGGTACCACGGCACGCGGCCGGCCAGTACTCCGGAACGGTCGATGATCTCGGCGACGCTCTCCTCCTGGCGGTAGGCCATGAGGTGGATGCCGTTGATGCCGGGGATGGTGCGGATCTCCTGGATGAGATCGATGCACAACTGGCGGCCTTCGCGCGCCGGATCGCTGGCGCCCGCCATTCGCCGGATGACGGTGTCGGGAATGTGCAGACCGGGAACGTGGGTCCGCATCCACTCGGCGGCCTTCGCCGAGCGCAGCGGCCCGACGCCAACGAGAATGAACACTTTGCCCAGCAGCCCGAGCTCTTCGAGCTGGTGCATGAAATCCTTGAGCACGGGCGGGTCGTAGCAGTACTGCGTCTGGATGAATTGCGCGCCGGCGGCGACTTTCTTCGCGAGCCGCTGCGCGCGCCACTCGATCGGCCCCGCGAACGGATTCTCGGCGGCGCCCAGCAGGACCCGCGGTGCGTAGGTCAGCTTGCGCCCGCTCAGAAAGCGATGCTCATCGCGCAGTGTGCGGGCAGTCAGGAGCAACGAGAGGGAGTCCAGGTCGAACACCGGCAGCGCCTGCGGATGATCGCCCGCCTGGACGCCGTCGCCGGTGAGGCATAGCAGATTGCAGACTCCCATCGCCGCGCCGCCCAGGATGTCGCCCTGGATGGCGATGCGGTTCCTGTCGCGGCAGGAGATCTGCATGACCGGCGCGTATCCAACCCGCGTCAGCAGGGCGCAGACGGCGAGGCTCGACATGTGGCAGTTGGCGCCGCTGCCATCCGTTGCATTGATCGCGTCCACATAGCGATTGAATACCCGGGCACGCCGGTAAACGTCCTCCGGATCGGCGGAATCCGGCGGGGCAAGCTCACTCGTGATCGCGAACTGTCCGGTCCGCAACACCCGCTCGAATCGTCCCGGCGAGCTGTGGCCGGCCAGAATCGGCAGCGGATAGCCGGGCACCGGCTCGTCCTCGAAATTCACGAGTGCCGTTCCGTGTTCTGGCGTGCCACCCGTAACCAAGAGGATCTGCCTTGCAGGCGCCGGTCGATCGCCGGCTGAACTGTGCGCAGGGCCTCGGCGCCCCCGGGAATCCGCGCACTGCCGTTGATTGCCTCCACCCATACACACTTCATCCAAGGGAGTACTTCGCAGCAGCCGTCCGCGCGGACACCGCCGCATGGCCCGTTGCGCAGATTCTTGGGGCAGTTCATCGGACAGGACATTCCCGTTGAGCTCAGGATGCACTGCCCGCACATCCTGCAATCGAACAGCAGACCCTTGATCGAGCGCTCGGCGGCGGCCACCGGCGGTTCGAGGCGGGAATAGCCAATCCGTTTCCACAGCGGATGCAATGCCCTCAGGACGGCTTCGAAGCCCCGGTAGAAGGCATTCAGGCCGCGGGCGTGACGCACCGACCAGCGGCGCACGGCGTACATCAGGGTCCCGAGGGCTTCTGCGGGGTACTGATCTCGAGGCCCTTCGATCTGATCAGCCGCTCGAGATCCGCATCCTGGTAGCGCGCCTCGATGTCGGCCGCGACCGCGGCCACCGCGCTCCGGATGTCATCCGCGCAAGGCCGCGGATCGCTGCGCTTCCAGTCGGCGAGGTACGCATCCGAGCTGCCTTTGCCCGCGCGCATGGCGGCCCGGTCGACCGCCTCCTGGAATCGCGCCGACAGTTGCACCTTGGCCGTCTCGCGTCCGCGCTTGCCGACTACCTGCGCAGGAATGTCCCGCCACGAAATAATGGTCAGCGTGGCCATTCAGCAGGCATCCCGGGATGCGATGAGGGCGCTCAGGCGCGTGCCGAGCTGCCCATAGCCGGTGAATCGATACTCGAATTCGAATCCCATCCGCCGCGCGATCGTGCGCGCCTGCTCCGCGGCATCGGGCGAGGGCGCCTGCGCCAGGTAGACCAGCTTGCGGTAGTGGCGGAAGTACTCCGCCGCGAGCTCAGGGTGTCGATCCAGACCCAGGCCGCGCGTCACGAGCCTGTCGAAATGCCGCAGCAGGAAGTCCGTCAGATAGAACGTCCCGGGCTGCGCGTCCGAAAGCTCGGCAAACACGTGCGAGCCGGCAAAGAACTCGTAGCAATGCGCGCCGGGTAACCGCTCTACGCCTTCTTCACGCAAGACTGCATCGAGAACGCCGCCCGTGCCACAGTCCGCGTATGCGATAAAGATCGTGTGGTAGTGCGCGCGCTGGGCGCGTATTTCAGCTTGCACCGCGGGTGCGATCCGCTCCGGCCGATTGTGCAGCTCGGGCGGCAGGCACTTCACATCCAGTCCGGTCCAGCCGTTCGCGCGCCGCAACGCGGCGACCTCGCGCGCCAGCGCCCCGCAGGCGATGATCAGAGTACCGCGGCGCGTGTCCACGCAGGGCGGCCCACTTCGATCAACCGGCGCGCGCGGCGCGGCGCGCGGCCAGAAGACCCTTGGCGGTTTCAACTGCGACGGCCGCATCGCGGCAATAAGCGTCCGCGCCAACCGCCTTTCCGAATTCCTCGTTGAGGGGCGCCCCGCCGACCAGTACGATGTAGTCGTTGCGGATGCCCTGCTCTTTGAGCTTGTCGATGACCACTTTCATGTAGGGCATCGTCGTCGTCAGCAGCGCCGACATGCCCAGGATGTCCGGCTTGTGCCGTTCCAACGCGGCAAGGTACTTCTCGACGGCGTTGTTGATTCCCAGGTCGATGACCTCGAAACCCGCCCCTTCGAGCATCATCGAAACCAGATTCTTGCCGATGTCATGGATATCGCCCTTCACCGTGCCGATCACGATCTTGCCGATCGGCTCGACACCGGTCTCGGCCAGCAGCGGACGCAGGATCTCCATCCCGCCTTTCATCGAGTTGGCCGCCAGCAACACTTCGGGGACGAACAGGATGCCGTCGCGGAAGTCGATGCCGACGATGCGCATGCCCTCGACGAGGG
>JBOIAD010000078.1:0-3785 GCA_050738795.1 Steroidobacteraceae bacterium | reverse complement strand
TGCGTTGCCGTGAGCGCCCGAAACAGAAGGCGCCGGTATAGCGCGGATGATGCAGGACCCAGAGCACGCGTGAGTGACCGAGCGCCGTCCACAGCACATCGCCTTTGCGCGGCCCGCTGAATATACGGCGCGGAAACTTTAGCCCCTGTTCCCGAAATGCCTTGACGGTCGAGGTGGCGGAACCGGTGCGTCGAAAGGTGCGAAACAGTTGACGGATGCTCTCCTGAATCCGCGCATCCGGATCGAGGCGACACTGCCCGTGGCCATCGTAGACGAAGCCGACGGGTAAGCGAGTCTCCAGCTCGCCGCGCCGCGCTTTGTTCAAGATGCCGCCGCGCAACCGGGCGCGCAGGACATGCAGCTCCGCTTCGCTCATGGTGCCTTTGAGGCCGAGCAATAGTCGATCGTTGAAATGGGCTGGATCGTAGATCCCGTCCTCATCCAGGATCAGGCTGTCGGCGAGCGCGCAGATCTCGAGCAACCGATGCCAGTCGGTCGAATTACGCGCGAGGCGTGATACCTCCAGGCCCATCACGATCCCGGCCCGCCCGAGGCTCACCTCGGTGACCAAGCGTTGGAATCCCTCGCGATCGACGGCGGATGCGCCCGACTGGCCGAGGTCAGAATCAATGACGGTGATCTGATCGAGCCGCCATCCGAGGGCGACGGCGCGGTTGCGCAGATCATATTGGCGTTGGGTACTCTCGGTGTTCTCAAATACTTGTCGCAGCGTTGACTGGCGTACGTACAGATACGCGCCTCGCTTCAGGTGTCGCGACTGTATCTTGGAATGCGTCTCGGACATCATGCGATTACCTCCGCCGCGGTGGCCAATGTCATTGTGGCCAAGATATCGACCAGAAACTGTTCGATGCCGACCGGCAAGGGGCGTTCGGTCGCACACCGGGTGGACGCAGGTGTTGACACCCGCGTCTCACTCACGCCCCGCATCCACACCGCCATGCCTTGGCGCATGAACAAGGCAAGGCCGCGCACGGCGTGGGTGTGGCCATCGAGCTCGAGGATGTCTTTGCGTAGTGCCTCGTACTGCTCGGCCATCGCGTGACCGATAGCGCCGAGAGGGGGCGTTGTCACGGCCGTTTTTTTTTGGAACGCGCCAGTGCGCGTTCCACAGTGCGCCGATGTACGGCGAGACCAAAGCGGGCGGCAATGTCCTCGGTGAGCTGCCCCGCGTCCCGCTCTGGGTCATTGGCGCGCAGATCCTGGATAAAGCGCAAGACCTCAGCGGTGATCTTATGCGCGCCATGCGGACCGCGCTTGGTGGGGAGCAATCCGACCAAGCCCGCCCGAGCAAAATCGGTCTGCGCCTTGTAGAAGGTGGGTCGCGAGACGCCAAAGCGTGAAGTCGCGCCGGCGACGGACTGACCTTCGGTGCGCACCCGGCGCAACATCTCATAGCGCACTTGTACAAGGTCCCGCGGATCGAAGAAATCGCTCTCCGTAAAGGCCGGGTCAAGGACCGCGTCTGCATGCGGGTTGGTCGTGCCGCTCTCCTTGAGAGCAGCGAGCTTAGCGTCAGGCTTTGGAGTACGGGCCATGTGTCAATGTATTTACGCCGTACAAATAATAATGTCAAGGGAAATATACGGGATGTCGACTCAAGAATATTAAGACTAAGTGCTGTCGCATAGCCCATATTACGCCTTCTGGTGTGCCAATGATGGAGAATAAGGCTACGGTCCAGGAATCGTGCCCGGCATATTTTAATTGACATTAGCGGCATCATTTACTTGACACTCTATGCCGCCGCTTCGTTCGGCCTGGCAAGGGTTGTACCTCCCGCTGCCGCACGATCAATGCAACCAGCTGCAGAAGATCCACCGTGCGAAAGTGCGCCCGCGGCGCTGACAGCGCCGCGGGCGCGTCCTCCGTCGAAACGCTTGTCCAGCCCGATGGCAGATGTCGCAGCGTGCCGGCGCTATCATAGAAATAGACGCGATCTTCTCCCCACGCCTTGCGCTGATCGATCAGCGTGAACTCCTGCCCGTTGAGCGGATGGAAGGGATGCGTGACCCTAAAGATCTGCGTTTGTTCGGTCAACTGGGGTGTAGTTGACTGCTCTTGTGAACGTGTTTGTAGAAAGACTCTGGCGCAGTGTGAAATATGAGGAGGTTTACCTGAGAGGTTATGAAAACGGCCGCGAAGCGCACGCGGGATTGACGCGCTATTTCAGTTTTTACAACGAGCGCCGGCTGCACCAGTCGTTAGACTACCGCACACCGGATGAGATTTACTTCGGCACTGCCACCGATGAGCCTTTCGCGGTTGCCGCGTGAAGAACGAGTGGAACGCTATGAGTCGCACCGATCGATTTCCCCCAGGATACGAAGGTAGCGGGTACCTCGAGATCTCGGCTCTACGGGCTTCCTATGCGTTCGCTTTTTCGACGCAGCAAAAAACCCCGGAGCTTCTGCCGCCGATCGCGGCAGACTGCCCTTGGGTGGTAGACTGAAAGGGAGGAATCGAGGATCAAGAATTGAGGCAGAAGGCCTCACAGTGTTTAACCCAGCGGCAGATCTATCCACTTATAAAAGAGGACAATCTGTCCGAACAACCCGAGCCACCTGTGGGAGAGGTGGCCTAGGAAATACCCGAGCCACCTGTGGGCTCCTGATGCTGTACTCCGGAAATTCATCCGATAGCATCAAGGCTGACCCGTCGAAGTCTAGCTCCGCATGACCAATGCGTCCGCCCGGCTCAACGAGTCGGAAGTTCTCGCTGGCTCCAAAGACTTGCTTGTAAAAGTCGATTGCCTGCGCGGCATTCTTGACTCGGAGGTAGGGATAAAGCTCATGAACTGGCATACGTCGTTCCTTGCGGTGGCAAACGAAGTGAGAGTCTGTTCGGTAGTTCTACGATCGTCTTGAACAAATTTTACCTGGGGCGCGCACGCTCAACGCCACTATGCAGGAGAGGGACGTGATTTGCCCAATGGGGGCTGCACGCATGATATTGACGCGGTGACAGACCCGCAAACTCAAGGAATTCACTCACCTCAGCGGTCGTTGCAAAGCGTTCCAGGGCTGACGCAACGGCCGGATGCAAGCCCCGAACCCTGGGAAGCCAAGTCACCAGGAGGGCCTCGAAAGCATCCAGTTGGTGCTCAATGGACCCTGCCTCAGCGATGCGTTCACGCGCGTTGCTGGCGGAGCGACCCCAAATGTCCTCCAGATCGGTATGCCGGTCTGATAGCTCGTCTGCCGGTACACCAAGCAGCAACGGCGCTGCCCCAGGGCGAAATTGAGCCCCGACCGAGCGCACGGGCTTCGACACATCTCGAATATATGACTCTGAACGAGCTCCGCCGACGACGGCACACCCGATGGTGCGGCCTATTAAATCGGCCTCGTCGTCAAACACTCGCAGAGGGTGTTCAGATAAACGGAAAACCAGGTGCATGGTACCGGTTGGCAGCACACGTTCGCGTGCGATACCGACAGAGTGGGGTTTGCCGGCGCTGACAGAGGCCCAAATTACCTTAATGAATGGGCGTAAGGCGGCGTGCGGTAGGCGACGGATCATCATGGGAGTTCTTACCCTACGCGGCTAGTTTCTTTTGCAACAGACGAGACCCAGTGGCCCGATGAACCCCGAATAACCCCGCCTCGGTGCGCTCTCTGAGCATGGCGCGCTCGAACTCGGCAAACGAGGCGACCATTTGCATCATCATGCGGCCGGCCGCCTTGAGCGCCGCACTCCGAGTGGCCGTGTCCTGATCGTTGGTGGAGACGCGGGCGTAGCCGATGCGCATGGTTGCGTAAAGC
>JBOIAD010000077.1:0-5594 GCA_050738795.1 Steroidobacteraceae bacterium | reverse complement strand
GGGAAATGCAGGTGTTTGGCTGTTTTGCCGATCCACGCGCTAGGAATGCACCGGCACGCGCAGGAATGCAACGTTTGCATGGCATGCAAGAGGTCGGCGGATCCCGCCTGGCTCCGCCAATCCATTGCGCACCGTTTCGGAAGTGCCCGGTTGCTCGGGACGTTGCCATCGCCGGGCGCCGGCCGGGTGGGGATTTGAGGGTCGTGATGCGAGGTCGTGATGCATCGCCGTGAGATCTCCGCAGCGCTTCTGGCGTCGGCCACCGGAGCGTCCCTGCTTTCCCGAGACGCCGCTGCAGGCCAGAACTCAGCGCCACCGCACTTCGCGCCGACCCCCGCAGAAAGCGCCGCTGAGGTGGTGCCGACCAACCTTGCGTACACCACGACTCCCATCGATGTGCGCCGCTATGGAATCGTGCCGAACAGTAGCGTGGCGGCCAGCGCCAATACCGCAGCGTTGAAGGCGTTGTTGAATCCGAACAAGACCGGTCCCACCGGGCTCCTCGTCTTCCCGAATACGACCGGAGCCGACATCTATTACTTCAACGGTGTGGTTCCCATACGCGACGGCATCCATATCGATCTGCTGGGAAGCACCATAAGCTACACGGCTGCCGCAGCGGCTGCGGATGTCAATTCGGGCTTGTTCTTTGCCCTCCGCAATTTTTCCTGCGCGAATGGCACGATCTCGGTCGCGGTCGATACCTCGTCGGCAAGCAGTTGCGGGTATGCCATCAAGGCCGGCGCGCGCGGCGCGGAAAGCAGGTACTTCACAGTCTACGACAGCTCGTTGTCCGCGCCGCTGGGCAACGTGACCCTCAGAAACCTGAATATCGTGCTCGCCAACACCGGCAAGAACCCGATCTCCAGTGGCGCCATCGCGCTGACCGGAGGATTGCAGAACGTGGTCATCGAGAACGTCAGGATCGACGGCGGCGGCAATGTCGGGCATGGCATCGTCTACGAATTCGGCTGGGCGACACCGGGCGCGACCCACATGCGCCAGACATCGCATGCTCACAACATGCGGTTCACGAACGTCACCGCGAGGAATCTCGACACGGCTGCCGGGTACGGTCTGGTCATAGCGGGTGCCTACAGCTGCTTTGTGGACGGCTTACATGTGTCTTCGGCGGCAGGCGCCCTCAGCGTCACCAGCGGAGAATCCCTGTTCTACCGGCCGTGGGCGGGCGTGGACACGGCAGGAGTGAAACACGCGATCACTCTGCGCAACGTCATCGGCGAACGGCTCCACTCGACCGGCATAGTCTTCGCCGGCGCACAGCTCGCTTCGGGCGGCTATCTCGGCTCCCTGATCAAGGGGCGCGCAAATGCGCAGGCGTACCTGGCCGAGACGGATCTCGGTGCCTTCTGCCTGGATGGGTTCGCCTTGGACAATTCGGGAAATCCTGGCAATGGCTGGGGAATCCAGCTCCAGGGCGCGGCGCGCGTTGACATTCGCAACGGCAGCATTTCCGGGGGATTTACCCGGGGCATCGTCGGCACGGACGAGACCATGAATTTCAGCATCGATGCAGTTCGAATCTTCGGCTGCCGGCAGACGGGCATCCAGCTGGATATCGGCAGTGCGATCTGGAGCCCGCCGAGACTGAAAAAGGGCGAGATCAGCAACTGCTATATCGCCGGCAACGGCACGAGTCAGGCGGGGGCCTTTCCGGCAATCAGCCTGAACACCTGCCAGAACGTGCTGATCTGCAACAACCGGCTGGGGTACGAGAGCGGCTATGCCGGCTCTGCCGAGACTTCCCAGGGGAACGGCATCAGCCTGGGACCGGCGGCCCACAACGTGATTTGCGACTGCAACCACATTGCGGTTGCGGGCCCAGGTGCCGGCTATTCCGCCACTGCATCGACTGCGCAGGGCAATGCGATCCGCAGCGCCTCGGGCGTGACCACCACTCATGGCCCATGGGAGCGCGCAGGGGTGGCCTTCGGATCCGCGGCGGACATCGCCGACCAGGCGCACGCGCTCAATACCAGCGGGAAATATCCCGGCCGGTGCGTTTTCGACACGTCCAACAACCGTATCATGGTATCGCTCGGGTATACGGCGACCTCGAAATGGCAGGGGCTCGACGCAGCCACCTCGGTGGCGCCCTCATGAAGCACGACCGAGCGCCCCCGCCTTAGAGCAACTGCGCTACACCCGCGAAATACCCGCGGCGCGGCCCGAACTGCGGCGCTCCGACTCCGATCCCCGTGCCGTCGCGGATCTCGTACTTCTGATCGAACGCATTGATCACATCGAAACGGGCGCTCAAGCCTGCGAGGCCCTGGCGATCGAAATCGTGGCTGACGCCGAGGTTGACCTGGCGGTAGTAGGGCAGGTGGCCGCCATTGGGAATGGACGAACCGTCCGGCAGCGTCAGATCCCTCCGCAGTCCTGAGCCGACCAGGATATCGCCGCTGAGGCGCGTCCCCGCGATCGTATAAGAGGCGCCTCCGGAGATCGTCATCTGCTGCTCGTGATCCAGATGAATGTAGTGATCGGCAATGTAGGCGAGGTCGTCGGCGGCGAAGTTGAACTGACCGGTGACGATGTCCTTGCCGAGGGCACGCTGCACCGCAAGATTGGCGTACGCCTGGAAATGGCCGGCGGTGTAGTTCCCGGTGAACTCCACGCCGTAGACCTGGCCGCGCGCGTAGTTGAACGGAGTCAGGATGATGGGCGCGCCGAACTGCCCTTCATCGATCAGGTTGGTCGCCTGCTTGTAATAGCTGTCCACGCCCACCGTCAGGCTGGGGGACAGCCTCTGCTCGAGGCCCAGATCGTAGTAATTGGAGCTTTCCGCCTTGACGACATCGCCCGCCGTGACTTGCGGCGCCGCGGTCGTGTTTGCGAGCCTGGAGAGCGATTGGTTGCCGACCAGCTCGAACGGGGGTGGGGAGAAGAAGCGCGAATAGCCGGCGTGAACCGTGGTGGCGTCCGCGGCTTGCCACACGAAGTTGATCCGGGGACTCACCTGGCTGCCGTGGCTGAAGGCTGAATAGTGGTCGAAGCGCAAGCCGTAGTTGACCGTCAACACGGGCAGAATCAGCCACTCGTCCTGTACGTAGGCGCTCTCGATCCATTGCGTTGCGCGCGTGTCATCAATGATCCCGATCGGAATGTCCGTCGTCTGCACTTGCGAGTCGGGCGGCACAAACTCGGTCGGCAGCACCTGTGATGTGGTGTTGCTCGTCAGCCGATCGGTCTGGGCATACAGGCCCGCCCGCAGGGTATGGGCATCGTTCAGCTTGTAGGCGCCGTCGCTCTGCAGCCCATAGGCGATGTCACGCTTGTAGGCCTGCTGTGAGATGCCGTTGAAGAGCAAGTCGCCCAGATTCGGGTCGGGGAAGAAGCTCAGGCTCGAATAGCGGGCGATCAATGAGCCCAGCAGCGTCAGGTTTCCCTGGGAGTGCTGCAGGCTGACGATGCCGAAATGCGTCAGCTCGCGCTGGTTCTCATCGAGGTCGTTGCTGAGGAAGTCCGTCGCGCCGTTTACGGTGAGTCCAGGACCGATGTCGCCCGCATGAACGCTGCTCAGGTTGGGAATCTCGAAGCGGTCGTCGGAGCTGCCGAGAATGAGGGACGCGCGGTCGTGCTCGCCCAGGATCTGCTCGAAATAGCCAAAGCCGTGGTACTGCTTGGTGTGATCGTGCAGGGGCGTCGATCGCCCGTCCGGCGACTCGATTCCGAGGTCGTTGCGGTTGATGTCGCCGGACACGAAGTACGTCGTCGAGCCCGAGGAGCCGCCGTAGTTGAAGCTCGGTTCCAGCGAGCCGTGGCTGCCACCATACACCGAGAGGAATCCGCCCGGCTGCAGCGCGCCGCTCTTCGTCGTGAGATCGATGATACCGGCGCTGCGCAGGCCATATTCGGCGGGCAGGCTGCCCGTGATCAGTTTGAACGCGGAGATCAGGCGCGGCGGCAGTGTCTGCCCGAACAGGCTGATGCCGTCGGGCAGAATGACTCCGTTCAGCCGGTACTGCAGTCCGTTGTGATCGCCGCGGATGTGCAGCTGGCCGAAAGAGTCCTGGGCGGCGTCGGGAACCTGCAGCATGACCTGGTTCAGCTGGACGTTGTCGCCGCCGGGTTGCGCCTGTATGGCGGTGGAGTCGAACGAGTAGGTGGACGAGCCGGTGGAGGTATCGATCCTGGAGCGCTCTTCATTCAGGTGCTGTGCCGTGACGACGATGGTCGGAATGGAGGCGCCCGCCTGATCGGCGACCTGGGCCAACGCCGCCGAGCCGGTGAAAAAGTGGACCGCCAGGGCTGCGGCGAGGGTCGGACGGATGAGGCGAACGGAAGCCGCGGACGCCAGCGTCGGCGCCGCAGCCCGGAAAGATATTCTGGGCATGGAAACACTCCGCGAAAACTGAATAGCGGCGGCTGCCCCCGCCAAGGCGAGGGCAGATGAAGCCGTAGAGTCAGGAGTTCAGCTCGGGGAGCGGGGGTCCGCGGCTGCGCGGAGTGGGGATGCCGGCGGGGGTCGCCGACCAGGGACGATTCCAACTCGCGGCGCACGCCGCGGGTTCGAACAATGACACATGGACCGTGTGGCTGGCCGGATTGGCCAACTGCGAGAACGCAAGGCACAGCTCGCAGGTCTTCTCGAGGATCGTGTCCGAATGGAGGCTGACTGCCACATTGCCGGCGCGGCAGATGTGGCTCATCTCGTGAAGGACGGCACCCTGCTGCGTCAGCAGCAGGAGCAGCGAGATGCCTAAAGAAATGTGGACCTTGCGCATGGGTGTTCTGCGTGTGGCAGCAACCACAACGACGCCTGGAGGGTAGCAGAGTTCGCCGGGGTGCGCTAATGCCGCTGGATCATCGCTTGCGGCGTGACAGGGCGATGGCCGCGATCAGCACGATGGCCACGTTGAGAATCCACCAGGCGACCTGCTTGTTGCGAAAGAGGCCGCCCGTCGAGCTCGATTCCGGCAGCGCAATCTTTCCCGACAGCACTTCCCGAATTCCATCATGCCCGACCACGATCTCCATATCGCGTTGACCGGCGCCGCGCAGATTGCTTGCAGGTAACACGTAGCTGCCGTCGCTGCTGCGCGTGACGGTCTCGGCCTTGCCGTCCACGGCTATCGTCACGTCATCGCTGTTCAGGAGGGATTGATCACGAACGTGCCGAATGTGCAGGACCACCGAGTCGTCCGCAGTCGTCGCATCAACGCTCAGCAATGCGGAGTGAGCGACACGCATTTCGGGTGCTGCAGCCGCCCGAGCCGCCTTGACAGGCGGTTGCGGGTCAGCGCCGGCAGGTAGAGCATCCGTGGCGAGCGCCATGGACCCGCAGGCGAGCATCGCGCACGCGGCTATCCGCGCAATGAAGGCCACGTCAAGCGGCGCTCGGCGCCGGGGGCTCAGCCGGCAGGTCCGAGGGCTCGTGGCCCGCCTTCCAGGCTTCATGACAGCGGCGGTGAAAATGCAGCATGACGATCTGGCCGTCCAGGCGGGCATCGACCTCGTACTCAACATCGGTCGAGCCGACGACCACCCGGCAAAAGTCGCAGGCGGCTCCGCAGCCCTTGCCGCCCCACATGCGAATGGTGACGGCACGTCGCAAGGCGGCGACGTTC
>JBOIAD010000076.1:0-96308 GCA_050738795.1 Steroidobacteraceae bacterium | reverse complement strand
CTCGCGGCTCGATCATTCGCCGGGCTCGCGGCCGGATCATTCGCCGCGCGGGCCCAGGAGCGGCTTGATCAGATCCAGCGGCAGCGGGAACACGATGATCTGGGTCTTCTCGTGTGAGATATCCGCGAGCGTCTGCAGGTAGCGCAGCTGCATGGCGCTCGGCTGCCGGGCCAGCGACTCGGCCGCCTGGACCAGCATCTGCGCCGCCTGGGCCTCGCCCTCCGCATGAATGATTTTCGCGCGGCGCGTGCGCTCGGCCTCCGCCTGTTTCGCCATCGCGCGAATCATGCTTTCGTCCAGGTCCACATCCTTGATCTCGACATTCGACACCTTGATGCCCCACGCCTCGGTGTTCTGATCGAGGATCTGCTGCACATCGGCGTTCAGCTTGTCCCGCTGCGACAGCAGGTCATCCATCTCGTGCTGGCCCAGGACCGAGCGCAGCGTGGTCTGCCCCATCTGGCTGGTCGCCTCGAATGGATTCGCCACCTGGATGATGGCCTTGCTGGGATCGACCACGCGGAAGTAGACCACCGCGTTGACTTTGACCGAGACGTTGTCGCGTGTAATGACATCCTGCTTCGGCACGTTCAGCACGATGACGCGCAGATCCACCTTGCGCATCTGCTGCAGAACGGGAAAGACCAGCACGATACCCGGTCCCTTTATGCCGGTGAAACGGCCGAGCGTGAACATCACGCCCCGCTCGTATTCGTTCAGCACCCGGATGGTACTGAAAATCAGCAGGGCGATGAGAACGACGAGGACGATTCCATAGGGCATGACGATCTCCGAATCAGGCGCCTCGCGGCGTTACATCAGACGGGCTCGACCCACAGCGTCAAACCATCCACCTTCACGATGCGCGCGACCTGCCCTGCCTGCAGAGCGATAGCGCTGCGCGCATTCCACACTTCACCGCCATAGCGTACGCGCCCCTTGCCGGTGAAGCCTTCAATGACCTCGGCCGTCTCGCCGACCATCCCCTGCACGCCGGTCACGACCGGACGGCGCAGCGAGCGGCTGGCCAGCCACGCCATCGCAACCACCACCAGCCCTCCGACCGTCGCGACCGCTGCGATCACTGGCAAACCGATATTCATGCCGGGTATGTCCGTATCGAACAGGATGAGCGAGCCGACGACGAATGCAATGAGGCCGCCCAGCCCCAGCGAGCCGAATGCCGGGAAAAAGAACTCGGCGACGATCATGCCCACTCCGACCGCGACGAGCGCCAGCCCCGCATAGTTCACCGACAGGATCTGAAATGCGAACAGCGCGATCAGCAACGAGATCGCGCCCGCGACCCCTGGAAAGACGGCGCCCGGATTGTACCCTTCGAACAGCAGGCCGTAGATGCCAATGAGCAGCAGGCCGTAGGCGACGGTCGGGTTGGTGATGACGGACAGCAGCTCGATGCGCCAATCCGGCTTCACGTAGGCGACCGTCAATCCCCGCGTCTCGAGCCTCTGCAGGTTGTTACCGACGCGCACCTCGCGGCCGTCTATCTGATTCAAAAGGTCCGGGATGTCGCGCGCCACGACGTCCACCACCTTCTGTTGAAGCGCGGCCGTGGCCGACAGGCTTACGCCACCGCGCACGGCCTGCTCCGCCCAATCGGCATTCCGGTCCCGCAACTCGGCGAGGCCGCGGATGTACGCGACGGCGTCGTTGACGACTTTGCGCTCCATGGCGGAGGCCGGAACGTTCTCGCGGGAACGCTCCGCCGCGGTGGGTGCCGATTGCGAAGGAGGCGCCGCGCCCGTATCAGGGTGTCCTCGGTCTGCGCCTGTGGGCTTGTTGCGGTCCGCCCCGTGGGGCGCGTTACTGTCTCGCTGATCGGTTGGCTTGCGCTCCGCCGGACCGGTTGGCTTGGGCTCCGCCGGACCGGTTGGCTTGCGGTCTGCCGCGCCGGTCGGTGCGCGGTCGGGCTCGTCCGCCGGCTGCCGCTCCGGAAGCCCAGAGGGTGCGGGCTCGCCACCAATGGAAACCGGGGTGGCGGCGCCTAGGTTTGTTGCCGGCGCCATCGCCGCGATGTGACTGGCGTACAGGATGTAGGTGCCTGCGCTGGCAGCCCGCGCCCCTGGGGGTGCCACGTAGCTCACCACTGGAATGGGCGAGGCCAGAATCGCCCGGATGATGTCCCGCATAGCGGTGTCCAGCCCACCCGGCGTATCTATGCGCAATATGACGATGCGGCTGCCGCTCGCATGTGCTGCCTCGAGGCCGTGTACGACATATCGCGACGTGGCCGGCCCAATGGCGCCATTGAGTTCAAGAACTGTGGCGACTCGCGCGCCGACACGCGGCGTGACCCGGGAGTCATTCGCCGCGCCCAGCGCCAACGGCACCGCGGCAGCGAGCGCTACTGACAGGCCAATCCAGGCGCGAGTTGATAGTGCGTGCATCAGCCACCACGTGGCGTCTTCGGTAGCCCCGTATGCTGTGTCCGAAACGGCTGGCTGACAGTCCCGGCGCTGCGTGGCCCGCTGCCATGCGCTCGCCCACCGCTGCCGCCAGAGCCGCCGCTGCGTGCTTTCGTGTTGCCCCGGCGGCCCGCGCTCGTGATGCGGCGCCCCTCCGATCTGTCGCCTGTATCGCTCGGCTGGTACGCCGGTACGAGTTGATGCTTGCCACTACCGATGAGGTCCGCGCGGCCCATCCGACGCAACGCCTCGCGCAGTACAGGCCAGTTGTTCGCATCGTGATACCGCAGAAATGCCTTGTGCAGCCGCCGCACCTTCAACCCCTTAGGAATGCGCACATCCTCGCCGGTGCGGGTGACGCGCTTCAACGGGTTCTTGCCGGAGTGGTACATCGCGGTCGCGGTCGCCATCGGCGACGGCAGAAACGCCTGCACCTGGTCGGCCCGGAAGCCGTTTTTCCTGAGCCACAGGGCAAGCTCGAGCATGTCCCCGTCGCTCGTGCCCGGATGCGCGGCGATGAAATACGGAATGAGGTACTGCTGCTTGCCGGCCTCCCTGGAGAATTTGTCGAACAGCTCCTTGAATCGATAGTACGCGCCCACGCCGGGCTTCATCATCTTCGACAACGGTCCTTCCGCAAGCGCTTCCGGCGCGATCTTGAGATAACCGCCCACGTGATGCTGAGCGAGCTCCTGCACGTATTCGGGCGAGGCGATCGCGAGGTCGTAGCGCACTCCGGAGGCCACCAGCACCTTCTTCACGCCAGGCAGCGAACGCGCGCGCCGATACAGCTTGATGAGCGGCGCATGGTCGGTATTCAGGTTGGGGCAGATGCCCGGATACACGCAGGAGGGTCTGCGGCAGGCGCTTTCGATCGCGCGGCTCCGGCATGCGAGCCGGTACATGTTGGCCGTGGGACCCCCGAGGTCGGAGATCACGCCGGTGAAGCCTGGCACCCGGTCGCGGACCGCCTCGATCTCGCGAATCACCGAGTCCTCGGAGCGGCTCTGGATGATGCGGCCTTCGTGCTCCGTGATGGAACAGAAGGTACAACCGCCGAAACAGCCGCGCTGGATGGCGACGGAGAAGCGAATCATCTTGTAGGCGGGGATGGTCGCGTTGCCGTAGAACGGATGCGGCTGGCGGCTATACGGCCGCTCGTATACCCAGTCCAGCTCGCGCGTCGTCAACGGAATCGGCGGCGGATTCAGCCACACGTCCACATCGCCATGCCGTTGCACGAGCGCCCGGGCGTTGCCGGGGTTGGATTCCAGGTGCAAGATGCGCGATGCGTGCGCGTATAGAACAGGGTCCGCGGCAACCTGCTCGCAGGAGGGAATTCGGATCGCACTTCGCTCGCGGTCGGCATTCTTCACGCGGCGCATGAAGCGCACTACCTTCCCGTTGCTCGCATCCGGGGTTGCCTGGGAGTTTTCACATGGGGCGGGCTGCTCTCCTTCGCGGTGCGAACGGGGAGTACCCGCTGCGGCGTCCCTCTGCATCGCATACGGATCCACCGGTGGGTTCAAGGGCCCAGGCGCATCGAGGTGCGTCGAATCGACCTCGATCCAACCTTGGGGCGGGCCTTTGCGTACCAGGGCGGTGCCGCGCAAATCCGTGATGTCGGCGATGCCCTCGCCGGCTGCGAGCCGATGCGCGATCTCGCAGATCTGCCGTTCGCCATTTCCATAGACGAGCAGGTCCGCCTTCGAATCCAACAGGATCGAGCGCCTGACCTTTTCGGACCAGTAGTCGAAGTGGGCGATCCGGCGCAGCGATGCTTCGATACCCCCGATGACGATCGGAACATCCCTGAACGCCTCGCGCGCACGCTGCGCATACACAATGACGGAGCGATCCGGCCGCCTGCCGCCTTCGCCACCCGGCGTATAGGCATCGTCGCTTCGAATCCGGCGATCCGCCGTGTACCGGTTCACCATGGAGTCCATGTTGCCGGCCGTGATTCCGAAGAACAGATTCGGCCGGCCGAGCGCCGCAAACGCTTCGGCGCTGCGCCAGTCGGGTTGAGCGATGATCCCCACTCGAAAGCCCTGCGCCTCGAGCACGCGCCCGACGATTGACATGCCAAAGCTCGGGTGATCGACATACGCGTCGCCCGACACGACTATGACGTCGCAACTGTCCCAGCCGAGGACATCCATCTCCTCGCGGGATACGGGTAGAAACGGGGCGGTGCCGAAACGCGCGGCCCAATACCGCCGGTAACCCGTTATGTCGCGTGGGGACTGCATGCTGTGCGCGCAAGTTGAGTGGGGCAAGGATCACGCCCTTTTGGCCCGGGGCGCGCAGCCCGCGGGTGGAAAGGGCCGCAGGGGCGCTTTCGTCCGGGGTATTAGACCAGAAGCCTCAGTGTCTCTCATCTGCTTTCACGGATTCAGGGTGCTGTCGAGCCGCCGGCGAGGCTTCCAGCTTGCTCAGCGCCTCCGACAGGCCCGGAATGCAGTCCGCCCCCGCATCGACCTTCAGGCTGGACCCGTCAAAGTCGTTGCCGACAGGCGCGCAGCGCATTAATAAAGCAGGACGGCCGATCGCTCGCGGATCCAGGCGGCTTCGTCGGACGCCGCCAGCGCATCCAGATCGGCGGGCATGGCGGACGGGTCATCCACCCAGCGGCGCAGCAGATCGCTCCCATTGATCACATCGATGGCGAGTCGTCCGGACTCGTATTCGTAAGGGAAATCGCGCCACAGGTCGAAATCCGGACGCAAGCGCCGCAGCGCCTTGAAGGCGAGTGCGAACAGGCGCCAGGGACGAAATGCCTCGTGGTCGTAGTAGGCCGCGTCCTCCACGTGTACCTGGAATCCGGAGCACAGCTTGCCCATGTGCTTGTGAAAGGTCGGCTCGAACCAGCAGGGCCGAAGCCGGCAGCCGCGCATCCAGGAAGGCGCCAGGGTCCGCATTTCCGCCAGCAATGCTCGTGCGTCGAGATCTGGCGCGCCGAGGACTTCCAGCGGCCGGGTCGTCCCCCGGCCCTCGGACAGCGTTGCACCCTCCAACATCACCGTCCCGGGGTAACACCGCGTCATCCAGAGGTTAGGTGCGTTGGGGCTGGGATTCACCCAGGTGCGGCGGCCGACAGGCCATCCGTACCCGGGCTCTGCGGCCGGCTCCCAGCCATCCATCGGGATGATCTGGCAATCGACGTCCAGGCGCAGCTTCGTCACGAACCACAGGGCAAGCTCACCCATGGTCAGGCCGTGGCGCATCGGCATCGGGCCCGCGCCGACGAAGCTTTCGCCGCCCGGCCGCAGGGTAAGGCCCTCCACGGGCCTGCCGATGGGATTCGGCCGATCCAGTACCCAGACAGACTTGCGGCTCTGCGCAGCTTCCTCGAGCACGTAGCGAAGAGTCGTGACGAATGTGTATATCCGGCAGCCGACATCCTGCAGATCAACGAGCAGGACGTCGAAGGTATCCATCATTTGCGCGGTGGGCCGGCGAACCGCGCCGTACAGGCTGAACACCGGGATGCCGTGCAGAGGGTCGTGGAAATCGCCGGACTCCACCATGTTGTCCTGCTTGTCGCCGCGCAGTCCGTGCTGGGGCCCAAACGCCGCCGTGATGTGCATGTCGCCGAGCGCCACGAGCGCGTCGAGCGAGTGAACGAGATTGCGCGTCACGGAGGCGGGGTGCGCGAGCAGTCCCACGCGCCGGCCGGCGAGCGGACGGCGCAACTCGGGCTCATCGAGAAGTCGATCGATTCCAAACTTCATGGCCTACAACTCGAGCACGAATCCGGCCGGGTGGTGAAAGTCGGGCTTGCCGGGAGGATGGCAGGCCGCCCAGTAGCACAGCCTACCATTCTCCTCTTCGATCACCGCACTGAGCGCGAGCTTCGGGCGCCGCGTGATCGGCGCCACGCCGAGCTTCAGTCGCACGAGCGCCTCCAGCTCCAGGCGGTGTTGCGAGCGGCGCACGGCGATCTCGGGACGGATCGCGAGCTGCAGCGGCGTGCCGCCCTCTCGATAGGCATGGAAGCGGTAGGCCGCCCACTGCCGCGCCGCGGAAAAGTTAAGCTCGTAATACTCGCCCGGCTCGCGTGTCATGCCGGGCTCGATGAATGCCTCGAAGCAGGTATGTTTCCACAAGCCGTCGGTCCGGCCCTCGAGCGCCTGGGGAGCGGCGCGAATACGCGCCATGTCAGCATCGAGCGAGTACGCGAAAGTCAGGATACCTGCTTCGGTCGCCTGCACACGAACCTCGAGCCCCTGGATCGCCTCGCTGCGGCTCGATGGATGGGCGCTCAGGACGAGCCGATGCGTGGCTGCGGACATGGTGCATTGTAAGCATGCCCGGGAGAGCTGCCGTGTGTCATATTCAAACGCAGGCATGGCACTTGCGGATTTCAGCGCATGGCGCAGGATTCATGGGACGTCGTCATCATCGGCGCCGGCGTCTCCGGCCTCCGCGCAGCGGGCGCACTTCGCAAGTCAGGGCATTCCGTCCTGGTTCTCGAGGCGCGCGACCGGATCGGAGGCCGCGTGTGGACTCGCCATGAGCCTGGCCTGTCGGCGCCCATCGAGCTGGGAGCCGAGTTCATCCACGGGCAGGTGCCCGAAACGTTCGAGCTTCTGCAGGAGGTGGGCAAGGCGGCCCTCGATACGTCCGGTGCTCACTGGACTCTCCTGGATGGCAGGCTGGCGCAGCGCACGGAGGATCTGTTCGGCGATATTCAGAAAGCCTGCGCGCGCTCCCGCGTGCTCGATGAGCCCGACGTCTCGTTCGAAACGTTCCTGAACCGCAGCGAACGGCACGGCCTGTCGGTCGAGGCGGCAGCGCTCGCCAGATCGTTCGTCGAGGGCTTCGATGCGGCCGATCCCGCGCGGGTCAGCGCACATTTCGTCGCGCAGGAATGGGGTACAGGAGGCATGCTCGATGCGCCTCAGTTCAGGCCGCTGGGCGGCTATAGCTCGGTGATCTCGGCGCTGGCCGGCTCGTTGGACCGGGGCATGATGCGGCTACAGCTTCAGACCGTAGTGCGGGAGATACGTTGGGAACGGGGGGCCGTGGAAGTTGACGCGGTCTTCCAGGATCAGCCGTTCCGCATCACTGCCAGCCGGGCGATCATCACTTTGCCCCTGGGCGTACTGCAGGCAGCCGCGGAATCATCCGGCGCGGTCCGCTTCACACCTGCCCTGGATGCGAAACACAAGGCGCTGGCGGTACTGGCCTCCGGCCCCGTGTTGAAGCTCAGCTTGCGATTCCGTCAGGCGTTCTGGGAGACACTGGAGGGCGGCCGGTACCAGGATGCTTCGTTCTTCCATTCGCCCGCCACGGCGTTTCCGACTTTCTGGACACCGAAACCGTTGCACGCTCCCTTGCTGACGGCGTGGGTCGGCGGCCCCAAGGCGGCCCGTTTGTCCAAGACGCCGACTCCAGACATCATCCGCGAGGCGTTGTCCAACCTTGCAGTCGTGTTCGGCGGCCTGCTGCAAAGCGAGTTCGAGCTCGAGGCGGCATACCTGCACAACTGGCAGCTCGACCCGTTCGCACGAGGGGCCTACAGCTATGTAACGGTCGGCGGCGGCGGCGCGCGCCGCATGTTGGCCGCTCCACTGGAACAAACCCTTTTCTTTGCGGGTGAGGCGACGAATACCGGGGACGAGGCGGCGACGGTCACCGGAGCACTGCAAAGCGGCGCGCGAGCCGCGCGCGAAGTGAGCGAAACTCTAACTTCCGGCGTGAGATAGATACACAGGGCTGCTAGTCGTGGGACTCGATATTCCGTTCGATCTTCTCGAGCGTCGCGACCAGTCGAGCGATCTCCTTGCGGCCGACGCCCTGCAACGCCTCGTCCTGGTGGCGCAGCGCAGCGGGAATGATCTGCTTGAACGCTTCCACGCCCGATGCCGTGAGCGATATCAACGCCATGCGGGAATCCCGTGAGGACAGCCGCCGCTTGACGCGGCCGTCACGTTCGAGCCGCGCGACCACGCGGCTGATGGTGGGCTGCTCCATGAGCGTTGCTTCCACTATCTCCCCGATGCTCAGGTCGCCGAACGCCTTCAGCACACTCAACACGCGCCATTGCGAGGGGCTGATGCGCAGCGCGCGCAAGCGGGTGTGGAGGCGTGCTCCGAGCTTCCTTGTTGCCCGGTACAGGCGATAGGGAATGAAACCATCGAGCCACCGGTCGCCTGCCGTGCGTGCGCGCCGCTCGCCACGCCCTGGAGAGATCGCTCCCTTGACCACTGCTCTTGCCATAAACGGAAAACCCTGGTGCCACGTCCGCGGCGACAGCCTGCATTTTACGATATGGCCGCGCTCTGGAACGGGCTTCGGGCCAGACTCGCCCGTGCCTTCGTTTGACAAACAAGGCCATGTCAGAACTTCTTGGTGACCTCGATGCCGACCGTTCGCGGCTGGTTCGTATATTTCGCAGTCGGAGTCGCCGTCCCGGCGACGATGAACACGTCCCCGTGGACATCGAAGGCATTGTCCAGATAGAGCGCCAGATCGAGCCCGGTCCTGTCGTTGGTCGCCCCCACCCTGAAATTGGTGATGTCGTAGGCGTGCTCGATTCGATAGGCGGACGAAGTTGGCCGGAAGTCCGTCGCCGACCGGCCGTGATACGACCACTCGGCCCGCGCCCAGGAGGACCAGTCCGGCACCGCGAGCAGATTGGTGGTGTATTGCGCGGAGAGGTCGCCGGTGAATTGCGGGATGCGCGGCAGCTTGTCGCCTTTCTTGCCGGGCGCGACGACGGTGGCGTTCGCCTGGTCCTGCGTCAACTGGCGCTCGGGCAGATAGCTGAAGCCCGCGGACAGATCGAGGCCGCGCACCGGATGCACGAACGTCTCGAACTCGAGGCCCGTGACGCGCGCGGTGCCGGCATTGCTGATGAAGCCGAACGAGCCCGTGGGATCGCGGCCCGAGACCTGGATGTTGTCCCAGTCGATATCGAACGCACTGATGTTGACCGTCAGGCGCCGCTCGAGCCACGAAGACTTCAATCCCAGCTCGTAGTTCCACAGGGAGTCGGCCGCATATCCCTTCGGCACGGCCGCGAAGGTCGACTGATTGGTGCCACCGAGGCGGAAGCCCTGCGAAGCCAGCGCGTACACCGTGACGTCGTCGATCGGCCGGTAGGAGAGCTGGAACTTCTTGATCAGCTTGTTCTCCTTGAAATGACCGGAGGCCGGCGCAGGCAGGGTGCTGCCGAACAGCGGGAACTGGAACGCGTAGTAGCCGGTATCGGTCTGCTCCGCCTCGAACTCGCGCAGGCCGGCCATGATCTCCAGCCTGCTGAAGATCTTGTAGGTCAGCTCGCCGAACTCGGCGGACTCCTTGATCGTGCGCACGTTGTAGCGCGCGAGCGCGCAGGGCTGGCATCCCGCGATTCCCGCGCCAGGCAGGTTCGAGAAGCCGGTCGGCGGCGCGGTGGTCGGGAATGGCAGGCCCGTGGCCGCATCGACGACCGGCGAAACGCTCTCGAAGCCGGAATCGCGATTGCGGTAGAAGAACCCGGCCAGCCACTGCCAGGGTCCCTCGCCGGTCGAGTTGAGGCGGATTTCCCCGGCCTTCTGCGTGATGCTCTGCGTCTGGTTGGTCAGCTCGGGAAACAGGTCGCCCCGCAGGCAGGTGGCATTGTTCAGGCGGTTCGACGTGAAGCACTGCGGAGTCCCCTGGATCGCGGCCGGCCCAAGGCCGAGCGAGATGACGGCCCAGGTGTTGTCGCGGAAGAATCCGAAATCGCGCTTGTAATAGGAGCCCGTGGCCGTGAGGGTCGCCCAGCTCAGGCCCTGCGTCAGCGTGAAGCTGTAGACCTGCTCCTTGTCGGGCTTCGGCGTCTGCACATAGTCGGCGGTGTTGAAAGTGCCCGTGTCGAAGAACGCGAACCGCGGCACGTTGTCACGCAAGCCCGTATCCGACTGCCCGGTACCACGGACATGGAACGTGTCGAAGGGATAGTAGTTGTTCGCGCCACCGACATCCCGGTTCTGCAGCCAGATCATCGCATCCAGTGTCGTCGTATCCGTTGGCACAAAGCGCACCAGCGCACGGCCGCCGGTAGTGCTCGACCAGTTGATGTTGCTCGTGCCGAGCCGGACATTGTCGATGTAGCCGCCGGTGTGGTTGTAGTAAGTCGTGAGCCGCACGCCGAGCTTGTTCTGGATCAGCGGCAGGTTGAATATGCCCGTGGCGCCCGCACCCGGATCGCCATGCTGCATATACTGGCCATCCACCTCGACCGAGCCGCTTGCCTCGCTGAGCACCGGTTTCTTGGTGATGAAGCGCACGACACCCGTCTGAGAGTTGGCGCCGAACGTCGTGCCCTGCGGGCCTTTCAGCACTTCGATGCGCTCGAGGTCCACGAGCTTCAGGTCCGGCGTCTGCGAGCCGCTGTCGCCGGTGCTGCTCTGGATACCGGGAGCAGGCACCTCGTCGAAGTACACTGCGACCTGCTCCTGGCCGGGAGACTGCACGCCGCGCAACACGTAGCGCTTCTCGCCCTGGCCCTGGTCATTGAAGGTGAGGCCGGGCACCTGGTAGGCGATGTCGGTGAAATCCTTCACGCCCATTTTCTGCAGTGTCTGCTCGCCGAAGGCGGTGATGGCGGTGGGAATGTCCTGGAGGCGCTCTTCGCCGCGCTTTCGGGCCGTGACCACGACTTCGGACACCTGGGTCTCGCCGACCTCGGCCGGGCCGGGTGGCGCCGCGGCATCCGCCGGCGCGGCATCCGCCGCTGCGAGCGGCGCGGTGCCGAGCGCCACTACGGCAACCCACATCGATAGCTGCAGATTTCTTGAGAAATGCATTTCCGCTCCCCGTTGCAAAGTCACGAGTCATCTTTCCGGCCGGCTCACCCTCGAGCCGCCGTCCGCCCCTGGTCGCGAGCACGCGGATGCTTGCGAATGTATATGCAGAATCATATTATCGTCAGAAGCTTTAGATGTGAAGTGTTTCCTCGCGTTGCCGGAAAGCAACGGCCGCAGGCGCCAGCGGTTGCGCCCCTGGCGAGGTCCCGCGTGGCCAGCCGCATCGTGCGAAGGGAGATGTTGATGGGATTTCCGATGTTGACCCGCCGATCCCGGGCCGTGATGTTGGTCGTGCTCGGTACGGCCGCCGTGGCTGCGTTGGCCAGCAGCGCCGCGAGCGCCGCCGCGCTCGCGCCTCCGCCATTTTCCATCATCCACGCCGGCCAGCTGCTCGCCGTGCCGGGCAAACCGGCGGTGTCCCGGGCAACCATCGCCGTCGAGAAGGGCTCGATCAAGGAGGTGCGCGCGGGTTATTTGGATGCCGCAGCGCTCGGCCTGCCGGCCGGTACACCGGTGATCGATCTCACGAGCCGCTTCGTCATGCCCGGCTTCATCGATCTGCACGTGCACCTGAGCGGCGGTGCGGAGCGCGGCAGAGACCTGAACCTGCGGGAGTCGGATAACTACTTCACGGTGGTCGCCTACCGCAGCGCGCAAGCGACGCTCATGGGCGGCTTCACGACCGTGCGCGATCTGGGCTCGCAGGG
Organism: Steroidobacteraceae bacterium; assembly: GCA_050738795.1. GTDB lineage: Bacteria > Pseudomonadota > Gammaproteobacteria > Steroidobacterales > Steroidobacteraceae > 13-2-20CM-66-19. Next base: position 84,395 of record JBOIAD010000076.1, on the reverse strand, counting down.
CTACACCGTCTTCGGCCTTCGGGATGCGATCCGGGATGGCATCGTCACCGGCCCGCGGATCCTCGCGTCGGGGGACCCGATCAGTCCGACCGACGGCCACGCGGACAACCACAACCTGCGCGAAGAGCTGTTGACCGCGATATTGCGCCGCGGCGTATGCAACGGCCCGGACGATTGCCAGAAGGTGGTGCGCGAGGCGGCCCGGCGGGGCGCGGATGTCATCAAGGTGATGGCCACCGGCGGCACTCTGGATGAATCGGATGCGGGCACCGGACAACAGTTCACGGACGAGGAGCTCAAGTCCATCGCGGAGACGGCACACGCGCTCGGGCGCAAAGTGACCGCCCATGCGCATGCCAAGGCGGGAATCGATGCGTGCGTGCGCGCCAACTTCGACTCGATCGAGCACGGCATGTGGGCCGACGAGGAGACCTTGAAGGCGATGAAGGCCAAGGGAATCTGGCTGGTCCCCACTGCGGCGACCATTACCTACGTGGGCGACACACCGGAGAAGATCCGGGCCGGACCCCTGAAGGATCTGCCGCCCGTGTCGATGGAGAAAGTGCTCAAGCTCGGCAAGCAGCCGCGCAAGCTCGTGCGCATGGCCCACCAGATCGGCGTGGGTATCGCCCTTGGCACGGACGCCCCACTTGTCCCGCACGGCCAGAATGCCGCCGAGATGGTCGAGTACGTCAATGCGGGCATGACGCCGATGGAGGCGCTCATGACGGGTACCGTGAACGCTGCCCAGGCCGGCGGCATCAAGAACGTGGGACGGATCGAGCCCGGCATGTCCGCGGACATCGTCGCGATGGAGAAGAGCCCGCTCGAGGACATCCATTCCGTGATGAACGTCGGGTTCGTGATGAGCGGCGGCATGGTGGTCAAGAGCTTCGGAGAATCCAAGTGAAGCCCAGCTGCCTCCTCGCCGCGAGCGCGCTCGCCGTGCTGCTCTCTGCCACGGCGGCGCGCGCCGATAACGTGGTCATCGACCATGTAACCCTCATAGATGGTACGCATGCGCCCCAGCCCGACATGACCGTCGCGGTCGAGGGTGATCGGATCGTGAAGGTGACACCCAGCGCGGTTGCACATGGGCTCGAGGGCCGGCACATCGACGGCAGAGGCCGGTACCTGATACCCGGTCTGATGGATGTGCACATCCATCTGAAGGGCGGCTTCGACATCACGGGCAAAGTGGACGCCGAGCTGGGGCCGCCCAATCGCGAGGAAGGAGTGGCGGCGCTCGCGAGCTTCCTGTACGCCGGCGTCACCACGGTATTCGATGCCGGCAATCGCGCCGAGCATATCCTGCCGCTGCGCGCGGACGAGCGCGCGGGCAAGATTCTATCGCCACGCATCTTTGCCACCGGCAACCTCGTGACCTATCCGGGCAGCCACGGTGATCGCATGGCGGTGCGCATCAGCGACTTCGAGAAGGACAAGGCGCTGCTCGATAAGCACATCGCCGAGCAGCAGCCGGACATTCTGAAGCTGACCCTGGAGGAGGAAGGCTGGGGGTCGCGTCCCATGATCACACTCATGCCTACCGAGCTGTTGCAGCAGATCATCCGTTACTACAATCAACACGGCATTCGCACGACGGTCCACGTCTCCAGCGAGCTGCGCGCACTCGATGCGATCTACGCAGGCGTCGACACTCTCGCCCACCCCGTGATCCAGGGGCCGGTAAGCGACTCCTTCGTGAAACTGATGGCTGCCAAGAAGACGCCGTTCGCCAGCACGCTCACCATTGGCGACAACTACAGCCGCCTGGTGGAGCATCCGGAATATCTCGATCAGCCTCTGTATGTGGCCTCTTTCACCCCACAGGAGCGTGAGAGGCTCAAGACGAAGACGCGCGCCGAATGGGCCAAGCGCTCGTGGACCGCTTGGATGAAGATCATGACACCCATTGCACAGGAGAACGTCCGCAAGATTCATGCTGCCGGCGGCGTCGTGGCATGCGGAACGGATCAGAGCAGTGGAGCGGCCACGCAGCGCGAGCTGGAATTGCTGGTCGCCGCGGGCATCTCGCCGCTGGACGTCATCCGCATCGCCACTTACAACAGTGCGGTGTTCCTGGGCAAGGCGGACCAGCTGGGGTCCGTGGATACCGGCAAGCTCGCGGACCTCGTGCTCCTGAGCAAGGACCCGACTGTGAATATCGACAATGCCAAGTCGATCGTGTTCGTCATGAAGAACGGCCGGATCATCGATGAAAGCCAGCTGCCGCTCGCAGGTGGCAGGCAGAAGCGGCGGTTCATGCCTTCGACGTGAAGGAGAACAGGATGGCGATGGCGATGAACAGCACCGCGGCGCTGAGCGACAGGGATCCGTGAATGCCGATCAGTCCACCCACGATGCCGACCGAGACTCCGCTGAATGTCCGCATGCCGCTCGCCGCCATGGAGTACACGCCGATCACGCGTCCCCGGACGGCAGCGGGCGCGCTGAGCTGCACGAGCGCCTGGGCCATGGAGTTGAACGAGAGCTCCAGGAAGCCCGCGGCAAACAGGAGCAGCAGCGCGAGCGGATACACCCTGACCAGGGCGAACAGGCCGAGCGAGACACACCACAGCATCGCGAGCAGCAGCGCAGTGCGCGCGGCAGGCCGCAGGAGACCTCTGCTCTCGAGCACAAAACCCGCGACCAGCGCGCCGGCCGCATCGGCAGCCAGCAACATGCTGTAGGACAACCCCGGATCGCCGTGTCCGAGGTCGAATGCGAAGCCCGGCATCTGTGCCTGGTACGCATTGCCGACGAACAGGGCCGCCAGTCCCCCCAGGAACATCATTGACACCACGGTCGGATTGGCGCGGATGCTGCGCAGGCTGGCAACCAGATCCGCAAAGCCGCGCACCGCGCGCCCCCCCTCCCCCGGATCCTCGCCGGGAGCGTCGCGCTGGCCCTCAGCCTGGCTCTCGCGCTGACTTTCGCGCTGACTTTCGGCCTGGCTCTCGCGCTGACTTCCGGCCTGACTCGCGCGTTGACTCGGGTCCTGACCCGTGCGAAATCGCGGTCCGTACGGCGCTTTCCACAGCCACAGGATCATGGGCAGGTAGATCAAGGCGTTGACGAGGATGCCGTGCGCCGTACCAAGAGCCAGCAGCAGCACGCCGCCCACCGCGGGCCCGGTCAACATGCCCAGGTATCGGGCGGTTGCGGTCAGGCGTACTGCGCTGGGCAGCTCGTCTGGACCGACCATGTCGTGCAGCAGGAGCTGGCTTGCCGGTCCCCACAGCACTCCGGCGAATCCATGGATGACGAGGAGAACTCTCGCATGCCATTCCTGCAGCGAATCCGTCAGGAAAAGCACGCCCCAGGTGATCGATACACTCATGAACAGCAGCATGCCGATCTGGATGATGCGCCGCGGATCGAAACGGTCGGCGAGCGCCCCCGAGTAGATCGAGAACAGCAGGAACGGCGCCCAGTGGGAAATGACGGCGAACCCCCCCAGGGCCGCGGAGTGGAATTTCTGGAACATCGCCCAGTAGCTGATGACGTGCTCGATGTTGTCCGCCAGCATCGCCGTCGCGGTGCCGAAGAAAAACATCCGGAAGCCCGGGTGGCGCAGGGCTGCGAAGGACACGGGCGCTGCAGCGAGCGCGCCGCTCTGCTGCGTCGCGGGGATCAAGAAGCAAACTCCACTTCGGTGGTGTGGCGGGGAGTTTACGGGGATTGGCGCCGGTTACTGCGGCGATATGCGCTCGAGTCCCGCGCGGCGGGCCGCAAGCCCGGCGAGCGAGGCCCAGTCGTCATCGCCGCCGCCGCTGGCCAGCATCTCCAATAGATTGTCCCGCAGGATGCTCGCGAACGGCAGCGGAACGTTCAGTGCGTCGCCGGCCGCGAGCGCCAGCCTGACATCCTTGAGCGCCAGAGGGACTTCGAAGCCGGCGGGCCGATACCGCTCGGCCGCAATCATCGCCCCATATCCCTTGTAGGCCGGGCAGGCAAACAGGGTGCCGGTGAGGATGTCCAGAAACGCGTGCGCGCCGATGCCATGGGCCCGCGTCAATGCGACCGCTTCACCCATCGCCTCGATGGCGCTGGCGAGCATGAAATTACCGGCGATCTTCACCGCGTTGGCGCATTCCGGGCGATCGCCCGCAGGCCAGACCTTCTGGCCCACGGTGGACAGCACCTCCTGGGCGCGTGCGATCACGCCGGCTTCGCCTGCGACCACGACGTTGAGCTTGCCTTCGATGGCCGCGTCGGGCCGGCCGAATACAGGCGCCGCGACATAGCCGATGTTGCGCTGGCGATGCAGATCGGCAAATTCCCTGGCCAGGGCCACGGACACGGTGGCGAGATTCAAGTGGATCAGGCCGGGGGCGGCGGCCTCGAGTACGCCCTTCTCGATGATCACCGAGCGCATCGCTGCGTCATCGGCGAGCATGCTGAGAAGCACCTGACCGCGAGCAGCGTCCGCCGGGTGGTCCACGGCTTCGGCGCCTCGGCTCACCAGCTCTCTGACCGGTTCCGGTGAGCGATTCCACACCCGCAGGTGATGTCCGGCGCCGATGAGACGCCCGGCGATGGCCTTTCCCATCTTGCCAAGCCCGATGAATCCGATCTCCATGGTTCAACCTCCAGCACGAACGCGCGACCAGATCGAGCAAGGATCGCTCCCATGAGGCGAGCTCGGCCAGCTCTTTAGGCGGAAGGCCTTGCGCGCGTTAACATGCATTAGCGGCGGCACGTAGCTGCGCAACGGGTGGTCAGCGTGCGAATACGGATCGTGATGATGCTAGTGTCGATGAGCCTGTTGAGTACCGTGGCCACGACCGGCATCAGCGCTTCGACTTCGACCGCCCGCGACAGACCGCCCGCCGGACCCCTCCACACCTCACCGAGCGGCAGTTCAGCGCAGAGCCCTGACATTTCCCTGGACGTCGGCGCGGCCGCCCGCTTCGCCGGCCTCGCATTGAGTTGCCTGCATCGCGAGTACCCCAACAAGATCGCACACGTGATGCAGAGCGCGGCAGACGCCCGCCCCCCGCACGAGCTGACTCCAGCATTCTACGGGTGTTTCGACTGGCACTCGGACGTACATGGCCACTGGCTGCTCGTACGACTGGTGCGATTGTTCCCCCGGGCCCCGTTCGTAGCCGATGCGCGTGCCGCTCTCGCCCTCAGCCTGACACCACAGAACATCGCAGGCGAAGTGGCCTACCTGAAACGCGACGATCGTGCATCGTTCGAACGTCCATATGGACTCGCATGGTTATTGCGACTGTCTGCCGAGCTGCGCAGCTGCGACGATCCTCAGGCGCGACAGTGGGCGGCGGCCCTGGCGCCGCTCGAGGCAGAGGCTGCCTCGAAGCTCGAGAGCTGGATTCCCAAGCTGCACTATCCGATCCGCATCGGCGAGCACGATCAGACGGCCTTCTCGTTCGGGCTCATCTGGGACTGGGCCGGGACCACCTCGGATACACAGATGCGAGCGCTGCTCACCGATGCCGCCCGGCGATTCTATGGCGGCGACCGCAATTGTCCGCTGAGCTATGAGCCCTCGGGCCAGGACTTCCTCTCGCCGTGCCTCGCCGAAGCGGACTTCATGCGGCGAGTGCTTGCGCCTGCGGCGTTCGCCCGCTGGCTGGGGCAGTTCCTGCCCCAGATTCCCTCCAGCGCTCGCGCGCAATGGCTGCTGCCCGCAGTCGTCACGGACCGCGCCGATCCGAAGCTGGCGCACATCGACGGTTTGAATCTGAGCCGCGCCTGGATGCTCGAAGGAATCGCGCATGGCCTCACCCGCACCGACCCCAGGATACCGGCCCTGCTCGCCGCGGCGGCGAGCCATCGGGCCGCGGCGCTACCGGCCGTGACGGGCGAGCATTACGAAGGCGGACACTGGCTCGGCACGTTCGCAGTGTACTTGACGAGCGGGGCGGGGCTGCAACCGTTCCGATAGAAGTTGGGCCGCGAGCCGCGCCGTCAGCCGCCGGCCGCTTCGTTTTTGTGCCAAATGACACTATACTTCATGCCACTTTGCCACTGCCGGAGACTACGATGCGCGTGGATATCGTCAAGACCCTTGGCGGACGTCGAGTATTCGGCAAGGCCGTGCGCTACGTGGATCTCCTCGAGGAAATCGAGCGCGGGCTGCCGGTGAGAGCCTACGAAATCATTGCGGATTTGCTCGGTCTCACGCCGGAAGAAGAGGACAGGCTGCTGCAAGTGAGCGTGCGCACGCGAGCCCGCTGGAAGCATCGATCACGCCTCGATCCAGCCACGTCAGACCGGGTCGTACGGATCGCACGCATAGTCGCGCTGGCGGAGTTCGTGCTGGAGAACTCACAGCATGCTCTTGAGTGGTTGCGTGAGCCAAGTGACCTGCTGCGAGGCCGCACGCCACTGGCAGCCATCGCTACCGACATGGGTGCAGACGAGGTGACGAACATGCTGCAGCAAATGGAGCATGGAGTTTATGCGTGACGATCACCGTTTATCGGCTTGGCAAGCTGCGCCATCGCCACGAGCACTTTTCCGGGCTCGGCGGATTGTACGCGGGAGGGCGCTGGACGTTCCGCGGCCAGCCAGTCGTACACACGTCTGGAACCATCTCCCTTGCCGTTCTCGAGTACACGCTCAACTACCGGCGGCGCGGCTGGGTACCCGCTTCGGTCTTGGCGCGCGCGATGATCCCGAGCACAGTGCGGATTGAGACCCTGAAGCCCACAGACCTCCCTCGCAATTGGCCTGCCCTGAACCCACCCTTGATCTTGCGGGAGATCGGCCAGGACTGGCTCGATCGCGCCGGCTCCGCAATATTGAGAGTACCTTCGGCTGTCGTGGTAGAGGAATGGAACTATCTGCTCAATCCGCGCCATCCCGATTTTCACAGACTCGTATTCGGCAAGCCGCAGCCCTATGCGTTCTATCGGCGGCTCGTTAGATCGAGGAGACGTTGAGCGCCTGCCGCAGATCGGCAATCAGGTCACCGACATCCTCGACGCCGACCGACAGGCGTATGAGACCATCGCTGATTCCAAGCGAGGCTCGCATCTCAGCGGGCAACGACGCATGGGTCATGAGACCCGGATGTTCGATCAGGCTCTCGACCCCGCCAAGGCTCTCCGCAAGACTGAACAGGGAGCACCGCTCCAACACCCTGCGCGCATCAGCGATGCTCCCGCGCAAAATAGCGGTCACGATCCCCCCATATCCGCCCGTCATCTGCCGCGCCGCCAATGCATGCTGGGGATGGCTCGCGAGGCCAGGGTAATACACGCGTTCAACCCTGGCGTGGCCCGACAGGAATTCGGCGATCGCCCGGGCATTGGAGCAATGCCGCTCCATCCTCAGAGCCAACGTCTTGATGCCCCGTAACGTCAGGAAGGAGTCGAACGGGCTCGAGACGCTTCCGAGCGCGTTCTGCAGATATCCGAGGCGCTCCTGCAGCGACTCGTCCGCCCGCACGACGGCGGCGCCGCCAATGGCATCCGAATGGCCGTTCAGGTACTTCGTCGTCGAATGCACCACGAGGTCGAATCCGTGCTCGAGCGGCCGCTGGATGAAGGGTGTGGCGAACGTGTTGTCGCACACACTCAGCAGTCCATGCCGCCGCGCAATCTGCGCAACGGCACCGAGATCCACGATCTTGAGCAGGGGATTGGTGGGAGTCTCCACCCACACGAGCCGGGTATTCGGGCGCACCGCCTGCTCCAGCGCGGCCGGATTCGTCAGATCCACGAACGAGACCCCGTGCCCGGCGGAACGCTTGCGAACGTTCTCGAACAGCCTATAGCTGCCGCCGTACAGATCGTGCATGGCGATGATGTGTGAGCCGCTATCCAGCAGCTCGAGCACCGTCGCGGTCGCGGCCATGCCCGAAGCAAACGCGAAGCCGGCGGCGCCGCCCTCGAGATTCGCAAGGGCCGCCTGCAGCGCATCGCGCGTGGGATTGGCCGTCCGCGAGTACTCGTAGCCCTTGTGGACGCCCGGGCTCGACTGAATGTAAGTGGAGGTTGCGTAGATTGGCGGCATGACGGCGCCGGTCAACGGGTCCGGCTGCTGGCCGCCGTGGATCACTCGGGTGCCGAAGGCAGCGTCGCGGGATTCGTGTTTCATGTTGAAGGTCAGGCTCTGCGGCGCAGCCAGTTGAGCAGGTCGATGCGAGTGACGAGGCCCAGGAACTCTCCGTCCTTCACCACGATGGCCACCATCCCGCGCTTGAAGATTTCCATGAGCTGTGCGACCGGGGCATCCACCGGTACCGTGACGAGGCCTCGCGCCATCGCCTTCGTGACCGGCTCATTGAAATGCTGTGGATTCTCGAACACCTCGAGCAGGATGTCTTCCTCGTCGACGATGCCAACGATCCGGCCGTCCTTCATGACGGGCAGTTGCGAGACATCGTAGAGTTTCATGCGCCGCAGCGCGGCGAGCACCGGCTCGGTGGAATTCACGGTGACCGCGGCGTGCTCCCAATGCCGGCGCGCGATGAGGTCGCGCAGGTCTCCGAAGCGCTCACGCTCGATGAACCCCTGATCGAGCATCCAATAGTCGTTGTACACCTTGGAGAGATATTTGTTTCCGCTGTCGCACACGAACGTGACGACACGCTTGGGCGATTTCTGCTCGCGGCAGTAACGCAGGGCCCCAGCGAGAAGGGTGCCCGTGGATGTGCCGGCGATGATGCCCTCCTTCCGCAGCAGCTCGCGGCAGGTGCGAAACGCCTCGGCATCGGGAATCGTGTACGTCGAGCCCACCCGGGAAAAGTCGACGACCGGCGGAATGGAGTCGCCGCCGATGCCCTCGACCAGCCAGCCGCCGCGCGCGGCGGGAATCTGCCCGGTCTTGGCGAAGACGGCCAGGATAGAGCCGACCGGATCCGCCAGCACGATCTCGACGGCGGGCGCGGCTCGGGCAAAGAAATGCGACAGGCCGGTGAGCGTGCCTCCCGTGCCGACGCCGCACACGACGGCATCGAGGTCGTGCCCGGACTGCGCCCAGATTTCCGGTGCGGTCGTTTCTTCATGCGCCTGCGGGTTGGCCGGGTTGCCAAACTGATTCACGTAGAAGGAATTGGGGGTTTCGGTGGCCAGGCGCTCGGCCACGTCCCGGTAGTACTCCGGATGGCCCTTGCTGACATCGGAACGAGTGAGCATCACGTCCGCACCCATGGCCTTGAGATGAAAGATCTTCTCCTGGCTCATCTTGTCGGGGATGACGAGCAGCAGCCGATAGCCCTTCTGCGCGGCGACGAGTGCCAGCCCGAGTCCGGTGTTGCCCGCGGTGGCCTCGATGAGGGTGCCGCCCGGCTTGATCTTGCCGTCGCGCTCCGCAGCCTCGATCAGGTATAGGCCCACGCGGTCCTTGATGGAGCCGCCAGGGTTCTGGTTCTCGAGCTTCAGGAACAGCTCACAGGGTCCCGTATCGAGATGGCGCACGGCCATGAGCGGCGTGCGGCCGATCATCTCCAACACATTGCTGCACACTTGCGCTGGCATTTCCGAACTCCTACGGCTGCAGGTGCGTGCCCGCGATGAGGCCGGACTGCACCCAGTCGCGAAGAAACCGGGCTGCGCGTGCCGATGCCGCCTGTTCCTCGAGGTGCTCGCACAGCATGACGCACAGCTCCCCAAAGGATCGGCCCGCCCGCGAGGCGGCGATGATCGCGGCTTCCTCATCCGCGACCGAACGAAAGTAGATCTGCAGCTCGCGACGCCACACCAGCCAGCTCACCGCCTCGGCATGCAGCTCCGGATCCGGGCGCGCCGTGTCCTGCGTGACGGCCTTCCAGAGGTCCGGCACATTCCATTGGAGCGCGAGAATCTGCGCCGACGGGCTCCATTCGAAACACAGCTCCGCCCACTCCTCGGGCGCCAGTTGCGCGAATGCGGCGACCGCGACGGGCTCGGCGTCGGCTGCGTCGAACACCGCGGCCATCGTCCACTCCCAGCGCGCCAGCTCGGCAAGCACCGGGGCGGAAGAGTAGTCCGCATGACGCGCGAGAAAGTCCGCCAGCGCATCGCCGTAATATCGGATCGAGAAGAACGACGACTCGTGCGCGTCCACATAGCGGGCGGCAAGCGTCTCGAAATCGGCCTCGCCGAGCAGCTCGGCCAGCACCGGAAATGTGGCCTGCAACGCTTCGATCAATCGAGAGCGGTAGCCGTCGCCATAGATTGCGAGACGCGTCCCGATGGGAACAAGTTGAGTGCCCACCACATGCGACTCGATCGAGATATCGCGTTGGAGCAGGAAGCGTTGGAAGGCATCCTGGATGTGCGCGAGGCGCGTCACGCTACGACCGCAATGGCAGGCAAGCGCCGCGGCTCACGCCGCCAGGACCTGTGCAAGAGTGCGTTGGGCCAGTTGCCGGGCCGCGTCGAGCTCCGAGCACAACTCCTCGAGGGGCGGAATGTTGGCATCACGCTCTATCATCGTCGAGACGCTGCCGAAGCGGCGGACGGCTGCGCCATAGAGCTCCCACACCGGATCGGGCACGGGATGATCGTGTGTGTCGATGAGATAGTCGCCGTGATTCTCGTGGCCAGCGAGATGGATCTGCTGGACCCGCTCCACCGGAATCGCATTCAGATACTCGAGCGGCGCGAACTCGTGATTGACGCTGCTGACGTAGATGTTGTTCACGTCGAGAAGAATCAGGCAGTCCGCACGCTCTGCGATCTCGCGCAGGAACTCCCACTCGGTGAGCTGCGAATCGTTGTAGGTCACATAGCTCGAGACATTCTCCAGCAGGATGCGCCTGCCGAGAATGTCCTGCACCGTCCGTACGCGCTCGACGACATTCGCCAGCGCCTCCTCGGTGTACGGCAGCGGCAGCAGATCGTGCATGTTCCGGCCTGCTATGCCGGTCCAGCAAAGGTGATCGGAAATCCATTGCGGCTCGATGCGCGCGGCGAGCGCTTTCACCTGGGCCAGATACTCGCGGTTCAACGGCGCCACGCTGCCGATCGACATCGACACGCCGTGCATCGCCAAGGGGTAGCGCTCACGAAAGCGCATCAGGTAATCGAGCGGCTTGCCGCCCGGCACCAGATAGTTCTCGGTCAGGACCTCGAACCAATCCACCGCGGGCCGGTCGGCGAGAATGGCCTCGTAATGGTCTACCCTGAGGCCGAGTCCGAAACCCAGAGAGGGACGCAGGAGTGACATGCGGGAATCCGCGGTCCGGGCCTGCCACGGTTCACCCGCAGGGGAGGCCCGGCCGCTGGACGGTCGGCGGTCCGCTTACTTGGCGGCCTTGGCCTTTGCCGCGTCGCACTTCGCCTGGGTCATTTCCAGATAGCCCTTGCCCTTGCAGGAATTCTGACCCTTGCAGGCGTTGTTGGCGCTCTTGCAGGCCGAATGGCCCTTGCACGAATTGACGCCTTCGCACTTGACCTTGGCCTCGTCCGCGCTCGCCGAGGCGACGAATACGGTCGAGAACATCACCGCGGCGGCGGCAGCCAGCGCAACGCTGGACATCTTTCGAGAGTTCATTCGAGGTGCTCCTTGATCGTAATTGCTATGGGTTTCGCAAGTTGACCTGAATCGAGCCGCCCGGCCGTTCGATCCGTCCGCCCGGCGCCCGGTGCGCTTCAAGGGCGGGCCCCTTCATGCAACCGATATTCACCGGTCTGGCGGCCTTGAGGCTCTGCGGGTGCGCATTCTACGCTCACACGCCGGAATCCCGCAGAGGTTGTCGCGGCAGGACGACACAAACGGTAGACGATCCGGGTCATGGGGTGGAATACGGGCGGGGGCCCGATTGCGGATGCACGATCCGGCCCAATGTACGTCTGCACCGACGACGGATTTATACAGCGCGGCAAGAGTGCACTACTGGACGGAATCGCCCCCGTCCGGGAGTCCCTTGCCGGGTAGAATGTGCGATTCGCGCTGCGGGTTTCGAGCGAAGTCACGCTCCCGCGCGCCGCCGCGATCGAGCCAAAATCAATTCGGGTAACGAAATGACCATCACCCCACGAAATGGAGCCTTGCGTGCATAAGGAGGTTGCGGGGACGAGCAAGACGCCCGCTTTCGTGGCGACCCCGATCGAGAGCTCCGGCGAGGCCATCCTCGTACGCGGCGCGCGTCAGAACAATCTCAAGAATCTCGATCTCGACATCCCCCTCAACGAGCTCGTGGTCGTCACGGGCGTCTCGGGATCGGGAAAGTCCTCGTTGGTGTTCGACACGCTGTACGCGGAAGGCCAGCGGCGCTACGTGGAGACCTTCTCGCCGTACGCCCGCCAGTTCCTGGATCGCATGGACAAGCCGCAGGTCGATGGCATTGCGGGCATTCCACCTGCGATTGCGATCGATCAAACGAATCCCGTCCGCACCTCGCGCTCCACCGTCGGGACGATGACCGAGCTGAACGATCACCTCAAGCTGTTGTTCGCGCGCGGGGCGGCGCTTTTCTGTCAACGCTGCGGCAAGCCTGTCCGGCGCGATACCTCGGAAAGCATTTACGCGGATATGTCGAGCCGTGCGCGGGCTGCAGGGGATCCGCGGCTGCTCCTGAGCTTCCCGGTGCCGGTGCCCCGGAATTTCAAGGAAGCCGAGGTGCGCGGGCTGCTGGAGAAGCAGGGCTACACCCGATTTTTCGACACGGGCTGGGTCGGATCCACAGGTGAGGCCGCGCCCGCGGCGAGCAAAACGAGCGCAGCAAGGAGGAAGGGGCGCCGGAAGGAAGCGCCTCATAGAGCGGTGATCCTCGAAGTCGTGCAAGACCGATTCCGCGCCAGCGGCGCCGAGCGTGGGCGCGTGCTCGAATCGCTCGAGGCGGCGTTGCGTGTTGGACAGGGCCGGGTGAACATTCACGTTGTAGACGAGAACGATCCACCGCGCGCGCTGCAGACCTGGCGCTACTCGAGCCAGCTGCATTGCGCCGATTGCGATCTGTCCTATCGTGAGCCCAATCCCAGCCTGTTCTCCTTCAATTCGCCGGTCGGAGCGTGCGAGAGCTGCCGCGGATTCGGGCGCACCATCGGCATCGACTACGGGCTGGTCATTCCGGATGAGAGCAAGTCGCTGCGCGGCGGCGCCATCAAACCCTGGCAGACGAAATCCTACGCGGAGTGTCAGGACGATCTGGTGAAGTTCGCGAAGAAGCGCGGCATCCCCCTGGATACCCCGTGGCGCGAGCTCGGCGCGGAGCGGCGCAAGTGGGTGATCGAAGGTGAAGGGGATTGGAGCAAGGGGGTCTGGTACGGGGCGAAGCGCTTCTTCGCCTGGCTCGAGACCAGGTCCTACAAGATGCACGTGCGCGTGCTGCTCTCCCGGTATCGTGCTTATACGTCTTGCGCGGCTTGCGACGGAGCGCGCCTGAAGACCGAAGCACTCCTGTGGCGCCTGGGCAGTCGCGAGCTTGCCGATCCGACGCTCGGGTCGGGCAGCCGATTCAGGCCAAGCCAGGCGCAGTGGACCGACGAGACCCAGCAGGCTCTGCCCGGCTTGTCGCTCCACGATGTCATGCTGCTGCCCCTGGAGCGCGCGTGCGAATTCTTCTCGCGGCTCAGGCTTCCGCAACCCCTCGACGAGGCGACCGACCTGCTGCTCGGCGAAATCCGCGGCCGCTTCGCGTACCTGGTCGATGTCGGACTGGGCTACCTGACTCTGGACCGGCAGTCCCGCACGCTGTCAGGTGGGGAAGTGCAGCGGATCAACCTGACGACTGCCCTGGGTACATCGCTGGTCAACACCCTGTTCGTGCTGGACGAGCCGTCCATCGGACTGCATCCGCGCGATATGCAGAGGGTCATCGCGGTGATGAAGAAGCTGCGCGATGCCGGCAACTCACTCGTCGTCGTCGAGCACGATCCGCAGATCATGCTGGAGGCGGACCGGATTCTCGACCTGGGTCCCGGTGCCGGCGAGCGCGGCGGCGAGATCGTGTTCTTCGGAAGCCCGCGCGAGATCCGCCGCAGCAGCCGTTCGCTCACGGGCGCATACCTGAGCGGGCGCAAGACCGTCGGCGCGCCTCTCGAGCGAAGCAAGCCGGCGGTGCCAACCGGTGAGGTTATCGCCGAAGCGCGCTCGAACAGGTGGCTGGAGCTGCAGGGCGCCCGCGAGCACAACCTGAAGAACGTCGACGTGCGCATTCCGCTCAAGCGCCTCGTCTGCGTCACGGGGGTGTCGGGGTCAGGCAAATCCACCCTGGTGGAAGATGTTCTATACCCTGCGTTGCTCAAGTACCGGGGCAAGCCGACCGAGGCGCCGGGCGAATTCGCCGGGTTGCGCGGCGCCGAGCTGATCGACGATGTCATCATGGTCGATCAGAGTGCGATCGGCCGCACCACGCGCTCGAATCCGGCGAGCTACGTGGGCGCCTTCGATGCGATCCGTGCCCTGTTCGCGACCGAGCCGGCCTCGCAGGAGCGCAAGTACACGGCGGGCACGTTCAGCTTCAACTCCGGCAACGGCCGCTGCCCGACTTGCAGCGGAAACGGCTTCGAGCACGTCGAGATGCAATTCCTCTCCGACGTCTACCTGCGCTGCCCGGACTGCAATGGGCGCCGCTACCGCGATGAGATCCTCGACATCAAGCGCGAGGGCGCCGATGGCCGGCGAGCCAGCATCGCGGACGTTCTGGACATGACCGTCACGGAGGGGCTGGCATTTTTTGCAGACTCGCGCGAGGTGGCGGCGCGCCTCGCGCCGCTCGCGGACGTCGGTCTCGAGTACGTGAAGTTGGGTCAACCGGTACCCACGCTGTCAGGCGGTGAGGCGCAGCGGCTGAAACTGGCGGGGCATCTGGCGGAAGCCGGCTCCGGCCTCTCGAGCACCACTCACCGGGGCAAGCTGTTCCTGTTCGACGAGCCGACGACCGGCCTGCATTTCGAGGATGTCGCGAAGCTGCTCAGGGCATTTCGGAAGCTGCTCGCTGCCGGGCATTCCTTGCTCGTGATCGAGCACAACCTCGACGTGATCCGCGCGTCGGACTGGATCATCGACCTCGGACCGGAAGGCGGCGAGCGCGGCGGCGAGATCGTGTGCACCGGCTCGCCGGCGGAAGTGTCCGCGCATCTTCGTTCCTTCACGGGGCAAGCGCTCGCCGCGTATGAGAAGGCGTTGTCTCAAGAGGTGCCGGCTGGAGAGGCGCTGAGCACTTCGGTTGCGGGTAGTTCGTTCGTCAGCGTTGCCGAGCCGCGCGCCCGGTATGGGCTTGGCGGCAACGGGCACGCTCGCAATTCGATCGTCATCCACAATGCCCGCGAGCACAATCTAAAGAATGTCGACGTAGCGATTCCGCGAGACAAGTTCACGGTGATCACCGGGGTTTCGGGGTCAGGCAAATCGACACTTGCATTCGACATCCTGTTCAATGAGGGCCAGCGCCGTTATCTGGAGTCTCTGAATGCCTACGCCCGGCAGTTCGTGCAACCCGCCGCACGACCGGATGTCGATGCAATCTTTGGCATCCCCCCAACTGTAGCAATCGAACAGCGCACGAGCCGCGGCGGACGCAAGAGCACCGTCGCAACACTCACGGAAATCTATCACTTTCTTCGCCTGCTCTACGTCAAGCTGGGCACGCAGTATTGCCCGGAGTGCAACGTTGCCATAGAGCCGCAAAGCGTCGCCTCCATCGCAGCGCGCCTGCTGCGCGATTTCAGGGGCAAGCGGATAGCGCTTCTCGCGCCTCTGGTCGTGGCACGCAAGGGCTACTACACCGACCTCGCCAAATGGGCTTCGAAGAAGGGATTCAAGACCCTGCGGGTCGATGGCGCCAGCCTGTCGACGGCCCAATGGCCGCGGTTGTCGCGCTTCAAGGAACACACCATCGAGCTGCCGGTAGCGCAGATCGATGTCGACGCGAGGACCGACACGGCTTTGCACCAGGCACTGTCCCGTGCGCTGGACTTTGGCAAGGGACTCGTGCACGTCCTTGGTCCTCAGTCAGACCGTGTGGCGGTCTTTTCGACGAAGCGGGCCTGCCCCTCCTGCGGCACCAGCTTTGCCGAGCTCGATCCGCGCCTGTTCTCTTTCAACTCCAGGCACGGCTGGTGCGAGAGCTGCTTCGGGACCGGCGTCGACATGACGGGTTTCGACGAGGAACAAAGCGGTGAGGAGGTGTGGTGGAACGAATGGTACGAGCATGAGCCGTCGGCCTGCAGCGCGTGCCAGGGCCAGCGGCTGAACCCAATCGCGCTCAACGTGCGCTTCCGCGACCGGTCCGTCGCATCCCTGGCGAGCGAATCCGTCGAACGCACCGGCGAGTTCTTCGCCAGGTTGAAACTGAGCTCACGGGAGACCCAGATTGCACGCGATCTGCTGGGCGAGATTCGCGCACGGCTGAAGTTTCTGGCGCGCGTGGGCCTCGGCTATCTGCAGCTCGACCGCTCGGCGCCCACGCTTTCGGGCGGAGAGGCACAGCGCATCCGGCTCGCAGCCCAGCTGGGCTCCAACCTGCAGGGTGTGTGTTACGTACTCGACGAGCCGACGATCGGACTGCATCCGCGCGACAATGAGATCCTGCTCGGCGCGCTCACGGAGCTTTCGGGCCAGCGCAATACGCTGGTTGTCGTGGAACACGACGAGGAGACGATTCGGCGCGCGGACCACATTCTCGATCTGGGTCCCGCAGCGGGGGTCCTCGGCGGCGAGGTCGTAGGCTCCGGAACGGTCGAAGACCTGATTCGCAATCCCCGCTCCACAACCGGCCGCTTCCTGCGCGAGCCCCTGCAACATCCGGCGCAACCGCTTCGCGAGGTTGACGAGCGCACATCGCGTCTGAAGCTGGAGCGTGTAGACCTGCACAACGTGAAGGGTACGGATGTCCATATCCCGCTCGGGCGACTCGTCGTGGTCACCGGCGTGTCAGGCTCCGGAAAGTCCACGGTGGCCCGGGACGTGCTGTACACCAACCTCAGGCGATTGCTCATCGAAAGCAACGGCAACGGGTCACGGCTACACAAGAGAAATGGAAACGGAAACGGACGCACCGGCGCATCCAGACGGGGCAACGGCGGTGCGGCTGGAGTCAAGGCGGCAGACCTCATCGGCTGCGGCGCCATGAGGGGCATCGAGAACGTCGACCGCGTGTTGGAGGTGGACCAGACGCCGATCGGCAAGACGCCGCGCTCCTGTCCTGCCACGTACATCGGCTTCTGGGACGACGTCCGCCGAATCTTCGAGGGAACCACCGAAGCGCGCATTCGCGGTTATACCGCGAGCCGGTTCTCCTTCAACACGGCCGGCGGCCGATGCGATGCCTGCGAAGGCCAAGGCGTCAAGACAATAGAGATGAGCTTCCTGCCGGACGTCAAGGTATTGTGCGACGTCTGCGGGGGTCGTCGCTTCAACTCGGAAACCCTTTCGGTACTCTGGCGCGAGAAGAGTATTGGAGACGTGCTCTCAATGAGCGTTGACGACGCCGTGGAGTTCTTCCGGGCGCACCCGCGGGTACATCACGCGCTCAAGCTGCTCCAGGACGTCGGGCTGGGTTATCTAACCCTCGGGCAACAGAGTCCCACGCTCTCCGGTGGAGAGGCGCAGCGCATCAAGCTTGTGACAGAGCTGTCAAA
The DNA here is from genome assembly GCA_050738795.1 of Steroidobacteraceae bacterium. Taxonomy (GTDB): domain Bacteria; phylum Pseudomonadota; class Gammaproteobacteria; order Steroidobacterales; family Steroidobacteraceae; genus 13-2-20CM-66-19. The sequence goes on along the minus strand of JBOIAD010000076.1, from coordinate 66,906 downwards.
GGTGCGCGGCGACGTCCGCGCGGGGCCGCGGCAGAAGCTCAAGCACACGTTGTACGTGCTCGACGAGCCTACGGTCGGCTTGCACATGGCGGACGTCGAAAAGCTGATTCATGTGTTGCATCGCCTCGTCGATGCGGGAAATACGGCAGTCGTGGTTGAGCACAATCTCGACGTCATGGCCGAGGCCGACTGGATCGTGGACATGGGACCGGAGGCCGGCGAAGGCGGCGGCCGGATCGTCGCCCAGGGAACCCCGGCGCAGGTCGTCGGGAGAAAGAAGGAATCCCACACCGGCCGCGTACTCGAAGAATTCCTGCGCGAGCGGACGCGGCCACCGGCCGCTGTGCCGAGGCCGGGCGGCCGGAGTCCGCAGCAGGCCGAAACCCGCCGCAAAGCGTAAACTCCCGCGCCATGAGCCATAACCTCGTCTGCTGGAAATGCGGAACGTCGTTGGCGCACCTGAGCTTGCCACTGCGGCGCCTGGACGAGTGCGGGAAGTGTCGCGCCGAGCTGCACGTCTGCCGGATGTGCGTGGACTACGATACGCGGGTCGCCAAGCACTGCCGCGAGCCGACCGCCGAAGAAGTCAGCAACAAGACCCAGGCCAATTTCTGCGATCACTTCAAGCCGCGCGAGGCCGCGTACACGCCTCCCAACACGGCGGAGGTCGACAAGGCGAAGTCGGAACTGGAGAAGCTGTTTGGGAAGGGGTAGGCGGGTGCGTGCCCTTACGGCCCGCGGATCCGCGTGCGGCTTACTACGACTTCCGCACGCGCTCGCTCAAACGCTCCAGCAACCGTGAGAACGGTGTGTTCTTCTGCACTTCGACGCGCAGATGTCGAACGCCACTCTCGTTCAGAGTCTCGCCATTGCCAGTGTCGATCTCGAGTTCACCTGCGCCCAGAATTTCCAGCGTCTCTTCCAACGTCTGCGGACCACGCCGCTCGCGCGCGCGGACTCTACTACCGCTCTTCGGGTTGCGTTTCGCAGCGGACTGAGACGTCATTTGGGCGGTTGGCGTCAGCTTGGCCTGCAGCGCGGGATTTACCACCGGCACTTTCACGCTCTCGTCCGAGTCAAGCAGCTTGAATTCGTCCGCGGGCTCGGAGCGCGTCTTCTTCGGGAATGCGAGCTTCTCCGCAGTCTTCTTGTCCACATCCGAAGCTCTGGTGCGCTCCTGCGGGCTCACCGGCACGACCGCGACAGAAGTGAATTCCGAACGCACGTAGTAGGCGACCTGCTTCGCGGAGATCGCGTCGCTGAAGAATCCGAGCCGCAGTCCATACCATTTGCGCCCATCGCGGCTGCCTTCGACCGTGTACAGGGTATAGGCGCTGAAGATTGCCAGAGGCGGCACCTTCACCAACTCGACGGGCTGAACCGACCATTGCAGCTGCACCGCAAACCAGACGGGCGCGTTTTCGGTGACCGCCAGCTTGAGCGCGCGGCGTGTGCCGGTGTCATCCGGCTTGAGTAGCGAGATAGCGCCCGTCTCGACGTCGCTACCGGTGGTCTCAGTGCCATCGACCCGGCGCGCCTCGAGGAACTTCAACACCTGAGTGTCGGTGAAGGTGGCCTCCTCCGATTCATTCACAGCCGGAATGACCGGAGCGGGCATCATGCGCGTCTCACCGGTGGACTCTTCAATCGTCTCACTGAGGGCTGCGAGCACCTCGCGTACGTTTGAATTCGGCAGTACCGGTTTCGAGACCGGCCGGGCATTCGGACGTGCTGGGGGCACGGAGGAACGGGGCGGGGGAGCGGAACGTGCTGGAGCGGGATTCGGAGCTCGCGCGCTGTTGGGTGCGTGAGCCAGGTCTTGCATTTGAGGACGCGACCCTTGAGCGGGCGCTTTTGGCTGTTGCGGACTCGGTGCGAGAGTTGCGGGTCTCGGAACGACGCCCGGGTTGATTCGTACGGCATTCACTGCGCCGCGGCTTTGGGCCGGAAAAGCAGGACGAGGCTGCCCGGCAGGGACGCCCTCGGCGGCCCTGGCCGCAGGCCCAGGGGCGGCGATCTTGGGCGCAGGCGCAGATGCGCCTCGGGGGGCCGATCCAACCTTCGGCGCAAACGCAGCCTTCGTCGATGGCACGGTGCTTGGCGCCGACGCTGACGTTGCAACACCCGGGCGATTCGCGGAGGGACCCGGCCTCGCCGCAGGAAGTGAGCCGATCGCAAGCGTGGGCTTGGCTATGGAATTTGCCACGGAGACGGCGCTGCCCCCTGGCGCGACAGGTGCCGCAGCGCGAGCCTGAACTGGCGCAGCAGGTGCTGCAGCGTGAGATTGAATCGACGCCGCGGCGTGCAGCGTCGGAACGTTCATGTTGGGGATTTGACGGAGCGCTGTTGCGGGCTCAGTAGCGGGCAACTTCGGCGCGGCAGGCGCCACGGTTGGAACGGTAGTCGGCCCAGCGACGGCGGCTGGCGGAGGTCCAGCAGCATGTTGAGCTTGCGCTGCCGCTGCGGCCACAGCCCGTTCGCGCAACTTCTTGCCCGGCGCCTCTCCGGCCCATGCGCCGGGATAGATGTCGCGCACGGCCCCGAGCCATTCCTCAGCTTCCGACAGCGTCGCGAAGTAACCCATGTGAAGGCGAAACCGCTCGCGGCCTTCCTCGAATCGACGGCTGACGAAGAAGCTGAAGCGTTTGAGTTCCGGCTGCTCCGATCTCGGAAGCGCCATGGGCGTCGTGGACGAACACAGATTGAGAACGAAGGGGCCTGCGCCCGCCGCCTGCGGCGCGACCTGTTCCCCGGCACCCGTGCGCGCCGCGGCGCCAGATGTCAGATTTGGCGTTGGTGTCATAAGCTCTTCCCCGGACCGATTCGTAACTCGGCCACGCGTTCCGCAGGAAGAACTTCGCGACGGGAAGGAGTGCGAGCGTTCGCGCCCGGCGCGCGATCGTGGCAGCCCCGCCGTCATAGGAATCCGTCCTTTAGACCGGTGGCTTTGCGTCCCCGTCTTTCAACGGGTTTGCCCTTGTCACTACAGGTATCAAGTGTCAAAGCGTCGCGGTTGACAGTCAAGCGTTTATATTGTGTTCAGCCTCTCAGCGGCAGCGCACATATTTGGATTGCCCGCAATATGTCTCAACGCAGCGACGAGATTCGGAACTCCGTCTCACTTTTGGACCGCACGCAGCGTGAGCTCGAAGGCGGCAATTGTCAGCCGGCCTCGCGGACGTCGCCTGCTTTTGCGCCGGCCTGCGCGCGGGCCTGCAACAATTCCGTCACGACCTGGCACGACAGAGGCCGTGCAAGGTAGAAGCCCTGGGCGATGTCGCACCCGCGCTGGCGCAGGAATTCAAGCTGCTCCGCGGTCTCGATCCCTTCAGCCACGACGCGCTTGCCGAGGGTGTGCGCCATGACGACGATCGCCTCGACCAGCGTCGCCGATGCGGGATTCTGTGGAATCTCTTCGAAGAACGTGCGGTCGATCTTCACCGTGTCGATCGGATGCTGCCGCAGACAGGACAGCGACGAGTAGCCGGTCCCGAAATCATCGAGCGCGAGATGCACGCCGAGCTGATCCAGGCGCTCGAGCGCCACTCCCGCCGCCGCATCGGCGAACACACTCTCGGTCACTTCCAGTTCCAGCAATGCCGGCGGCAGATCGTATTTCTCGAGGGCCTGGCGGACCAGCAGTGGAAATTCGGCGTGCTGGAGCTGTTGGACCGAAACGTTCAGCGCGAGCCGTGGCGGTGCGATGTTCTGCGCGCGCCAGCTTGCAAGCTGCGCGCACGCCGCATCGAGTACCCATCCCCCGATGTCGATGATCAGCCCGCTCTCCTCCGCAGCCGGCACGAACTCAGCGGGCTGACGCATGCCCTCGCGCGCCGTCTGCCAGCGAAGCAGCGCTTCCACGCCGGCCAGAGCTCCATCCTCGACCGTGAATTGAGGCTGATAGAACAGCGAGAATTCCCGGCGGCGCAGCGCCCTTTGCAATCCCGTGTCGGTGGGCACCGCTGCTTTACCGTTCATGTGTAGATCGAAGAACATCGTGCATCCGCGCCCCAGATCCTTGGCGCGATACATGGCCGTATCGGCGTTGCGCATCACGTCATCGATAGCGGAGCCGTCGTCGGGGAACAGTGTGATGCCAATGCTTGCGCATACGAAGTGATCGCGCCCGCCAATGTTCACCGGCAGCTGAAGTGATTCGATGATGCGCTCGCCGATGCTACGGGCCGAGTTCGGATCAGCGACGTTGCGCAGGATGATGGTGAATTCGTCGCCGCCCAGTCGCGCCACCGTATCCCCTTCCTTCACGCAGGAACGCAGCCGCTGGGCGACGATGGTCAGCAACTGGTCTCCGGCACTGTGACCTACCGAGTCATTGACGCGCTTGAAGTGATCGAGATCGATGTACAGCAGCGCGCCCCGGCTCAGCCCCGCTGTTGCGTTGGCAATCTCCTGCGACAGGCGATCGCGGAACAGGATGCGATTGGGCAGCGCGGTAAGCGGGTCGTAGTGCGCTTGCCGGTACAGGCGTTCATCGCGCGCGCTCTTCGACAGGGCCACGGCGAGCCGCTCGGCAAACTGGCTACCGCTGCGCGCCAGGTGCGGATCCGCCGCAGGCGCCTCGCGATAGCCTACCGCCAGGATGGCCTCCACCCGATCCGAGACGTTCACCGGCCAGACCCAGAAGAAATCCGCGCCGATTTCCTTCAGCGGCTTGAGAAAGCTGTGGCGCGCATCCTCACAGCGCGCGATGGTAAGTCCGCGGCTCTCGGTCGTCAGCGTGGTCAGCATGTCGTCGTCCAGCTCCACACGCGTCACGGGCAGATCGGTGAGCCCGTTTGCGGCGAGATAGACCCGGCCGCGCCCGGGAGCATCCGCATCGCGCAAAGTGATGCCCACGCAGTGACAGCGCGTGACCGCCTGCACGCGCGAAAGAATCCCTTCCAGCACGTGCTCGAGCTCCGCAGAGCCCAGCAGGAGCTTGTCGATCTCGCCCAGAGTCTCGAGCGCGTGGAATTGCTCGTGCAGACTGGCGACGGACCGGTTGAAGGTCTCGAGGAGCTCGCGCGGCTCGTCGCTGCCGGCCACCGGCAATGGCTCGAAGCGCCGGTCCTGCAGTGCCGGCAAGCCACGCCGCAGCTCGGTCAACACAACCATGTAACGACGCGAGAGATAGCGGACCGCGATCAATACACAGCCGAGCAGGCTCAGGACAGCGAATGGCAACATCGTCCAGATCTGCCTGGAGCGGGAAAAGAACGACGCGTCCTGCGTATATACGACGACTCCCCACGGAACCGTCGTGATGCGCTCGTTGACGAGCGGCACGTGCTTGAGAACACCGTGCCATGCATCCCCGCCATCCTGCCACGAGAGTGTGTCGAGCGATCCGCCCTGCTCCCCGGAAAGCGTAATGTGTTCCGCGAACATCTGACTGGTATCCGCGGCCAGGGTGCCGTTGGCATGCAGGACTCTGCCGTCCGCGTCTACGACGACGATTGCGGCTCCAGGCAGATCCTTCATCTCCTTCCACAGCCAGTCGGGCGCCAGCTCGAAGTAAGCCAGCCTGTTGACTCCCGCGGCACTCACGGGACGCGCCAGGAAGACGCCCGAGAGCTGACCGGCCAGCGTCACCGGCATCAGGATCGTCTGTCCCGCTTCCAGAGCCAGCAGCTGCGCCGCGCTCGGCCGCAACGTGGTTTCGCCGCCCGCGAGCAGGCCGTCGCGATTGACGACCACGATGGATTTGAACACCCGGGAGTTACTGACCTGCTGTTTGAGAGTCGCGCTGTCGTAACCCACGTCGTTGGCCGTGACGGTCTCGGCTATGGTCTCGGCCACACCGAGTCGCGACCTGATGACGTTCGCATACAGCGAGCTCACGCCGGTGAGACGGCGCTCGACCACGGCGGCACCCGCGGAATCCGCATCGCGTGCGGCCGCAATTGCAAACAGAACAAGCGGCACCGCAGCGCACAATGCCAATACGACGGCCATGCGCCTGCCCATGCGGCTCGTGATGCCCATCGAACCCACTCCAGCGGCTGCCTGCGCGATTATCCGTGCAGGGAATGTATCCATAGACGCGCGGCCCGGGTGAGTGATGCGTCAATTATTGGAAAATTCCGCGCACCCTGCCGGGCCGTGGCAACGCGCTCGCCGGAGTGTTAATCGCGTCACTCTCCCGGCGCGCCGGAGCCTCGGGACAGCGCGTTACGCAGGGCCTAACTGGACCTGGATTGCGGTTTGGACTCGGCGGGGCCGATCATGCGCACCGGCTTGATACGCGCCAGCGCCTGGATTGCGGAGTAGGTGTACCGCTGGACCCCACGGCGGCTGGAGCGCACCACACCGACCATCGCCTCGCCGACGGTGCGGGCCGGAATGCCGCGGTACGCCTCCCGCGCCCCGGTCAGAAACGGGTTCACGAGCGGCATGAGCGCGCGAGCCGCCAGCTCCACGGGTCTCATCTCGCGCCGCCAGCCCAGCAACACGCTCGGTTGCAGAATGTCGAGGCACGGGAAACCGATGCCCGCCAGCGCCACCTCCACTTCGCCCTTGGTGCGCAGATAGAAGTTCTTCGACTGCGGATTGGCGCCGGCGGATGAGACCACCACGAAGCGCTGGGCCTGCGCGGCCTTGGCGGCGCGCGCGAAAGCCAGCACGGCATCGACATCCACCTGGCGAAACGCCTGCTCGGAACCGGCCTGGCGAAGCGTCGTTCCCAGGCAGCACAGGGCGAAACGGCAGGTGAGCCCGGCCAGCTGGGCTTCGATCCGCTCGAATTGCACGATACGGTTCGCAAGCCGGGGATGCTCACGGCCCAATGGCCGGCGGGTCACGGCAAAGACACGTCCGACATCCGGCGCATCGAGGAGCACGTCCAGTGCGAAACCGCCCACGAAACCGCTCCCCCCGGCCAGCAGCGCCACTCTTGTCTCACCTTCGGCCATGGGGGAACTGCGATCCTCGAGGGTCATTGGATGTTGTTTTGCGACAGCTTAGGAGTGCGCAAGCCGCGCCACAAGTGAAAATTGCCGGGTACGGGGCCGGACGGGGCTGCCCTGGCGCTGGCGAGCCTTACTGCTCGAGCCCGACGAACGTGCCGTTGTTCTGCTCGCACACCAGGCGCATCAGCGCCGCAAAGCGGATATTCGTGAACGGCGACATGTCCTTGGCCTCGGGAAAACCGATGGCGTGGATGCGCACAGGACGCCGGCCGTTGCCATCGGGCCTGTTGAGATGGCCGATCGAGTCGAGCGCCGACTGGATCGAGTCGCCGGTGAACTCATCGCCGAGCACGAACACGCTCACGCGCTTATCCGGCGCCCAGTACGTCCGGACCGCCTCCTCCATGCCCGGAACCGGATTGGACCGGCTGAATGCGTGCCAGTGCCTGGCCCGTGCGCGGATCTGCGCGCGCTGCTCCGGCGAATCTTCGAGCCACCGGCCTTTCGTGCCGCTGAACAGATAAGTGCCCTGGTCATTCATCACCTGCAGCCCCTTGACGTGCGGGTAGATGCCCAGGATCTCGTCGACGATCGCGAGATTCACATCCCAGTGATTCTCGGTCATGCTCGAGGAGGTATCGATGACGAAGATAATGTATTCGCTGTCGATCGGAATGCCCGCGATGGCCTCCGTAGCAGGCCGACTGCCGCTTGCCTCGAGCACGCGCAGCATCTGTGCCGACAGTTTCTGCTGTGCGGCCACCAACTGTCTTTCCACCGAATTCGTCACGGCCGCGGCTTCCTTGCTGGTGGCGTACCGGCCCTGGATGTCGGTGAGATCGCCGGCCAGGTGCGCGAGCCTCTGGCGCTCGCGCTGGAGCAGCTCGACGCGGCCCTGCAGCTGCCGTTCCAGATCATCCGAATCGCCCCGGATGATCTGCAGCTGCCGCTGCAGCTCGCGCACCTGGCCTTGCAGGTTCCGGCGGCTCTCCTCGATCTTCGCGGGCCGCGCGACTTCGGTCATCACGAGCAGCAGAATGATTGCACCGAAGCCGCAGCAGATGCAGTCGAGGAACGCCAGGCTGAACACTTCGACGGAGCGGCGGCGTGGCATCAGGGCCAATCCTTCGAGGGCATGAGCACCGTCCCGCCGCTGACCCGCGCCAGGTGCCAGAATCGATGCGCTGCCTGCAGGTCCCCCTGCATCGGCAGCAGAATGGAATCGACCGGGACGCCCGCCGGCAGCTGCTGGATTGCCTCATCAAACAGTCGCACGCGCGCTTCCGAATTCACATATCTGCGCGCGCCCGCGCTTTTGCCCTGGGTCGGCAGGCCGTCTGTGATGAGAACGATCTGATCGGGCAGAGGAGCGAGTGTCTTCGTCGCCGCAAAGGCATTGTAGAGGCTGGTTCCAGCCGCCGGGACGATGGCATGCAGGTTGGCGAGGCCGCGCGCGAGCTGCGCCACGTCCCCCGCGCCGATCCACCTGCCGGCAGAGTCCGGCAACAACGGCCCGGCCTTCGTGTTGAACGTATAGATCTGGTACTGGCTGGCCGGAGGGATCTGCGTTGCAAGCCAGTTCACCGTGTCGAGCGCACGGCGCCACTTAGCCGCCGCCCGCTTTTGCGAGTCGTCCGCGTTGCGCAGGCGCAGGATACTCACCAGATCCTCGTGCAGCATGCTGGCGGAGACGTCGACGAGGATGAGGATGTGCTTGCCGCGCATCTGGATTCCCGTGATGTAGCGGCGATCGCCGCCCGTATCGCGGAAGCTGCTCACCTGTTGCCCCGGCGGCGTCTTATCGAGACTCCCGGCTTCCAGCCGGCGTTTGCCTTCTTCCAGGGAGCGGATATCCGCCTTCAGCTTCTCGATATGTGCGCGTCGCGCAAGACTGGCCGTGTCATACGCGGAAACTTCCATTCGTCGGGTCTGTAGGGTCGCAACGACGATCCGGCTGCGCGCGGCGTCGCTCGCAGTCTCGCTTTCGGTTTGTTGCAGCTGATTGCGAAGCTTCACGAGGTCACGATCGCCGGTGAGTACCTGCGCGTCCAGGCGATTCACCTCTGCGCTCAACTCGTCCGTACTGCGGAATCCCTCCACACCTGCCTGGGCACTGATGATCGTGTAGAACAGAATGACCGCGCCGAAGCCGCAGCAGATGCAGTCGAGAAACGAGAGGGTGAATACTTCGACGGTACGTCGCCGCCTGCTCATCGATCTGCCTTTATGACCTCGTCACCGGCACTTCGCCGACCGCGATCAGAGCGAGCTCCACTCCCGGCTCGCCGAGCCGGACCTTGTCGCCCGCATGGACTCGGACACGCTCCGCGACGCGCTCGCCATTGACGAACGTGCCGAAGGTGCTGTGATCGAGCAGGACCAGCTCACCGCAGTCGTGACCGAGCGTGCAATGCCGGCGCGACACTCCCGCGAGGCCATCGGGCAAGGCGATGGAACGAGGTGTGCCTGGCGCACGGCCGACGACCAGTGGCGCCTCACCGAGCGAATACGCCCGGCCATCGAACATCGCGTGCGAGGGTACGGAGCCAGCGGATCGCTGCGTTCCGAGTGACTCGCGGGGAATCGCCTGCTCGGGTGGTGCGCTCAGCGGCAAGCGGCGAAGCAGCCGCACGGAATCCTCCTCGGGTGGCCGTTCCGGAAGATCAAGCAATGAGGTGGCGGCGCCCGCGAACCCGTCGGGAACCAGCACGAGCTCGCAGCCGGCAAATTGCTCGACAGTCTCCCTCAGCCCTGGAAGGTCGGCGACCGCCCGGGGCATCACTATCGTGACCGGCGCACCTGCGGGACGCAGTTCGTGCAAAAGGCCGGCGACCTCTCGATAGACCCGCTGTGCCGCCAGGGCAAACTGGTCGCGCGTCAGGGTTACCTCGGTATGTTCCGCACCCTTGGCAACGACCACCGTGGTGGTGCCGCCCGCAGCGGCCTCGCGAGCGAGAGCCGGCAAGTCGTCGAAGAGTCGTTGCTCGGTCGCTGCATCATGCAACGGGTCGAAACGCGTTCGCTTCACCATGGTCGTGCCGATGAAATCGAGCCACGCCTGATACAGTTCGATCAAGCCGCCACGCTCCGCGAGCACCGTGCGACGGCGGCGCGCACGCCCCGCATCCGCATCGACTGCCGTCGCGGCCGCATGGTGCAAGCCGAGTTCCAGCACGATCGTGTTGCGTTCCAACCCAAGCGCCGCAACGGTGACCGCTGCGCAATCGATGAAGCCATCAACCGGCAGCGACAGATCGCGCGCTATCCCCAACAGTGCCGCCAATCCATGCGCCTGCGCACGTGCAGGGGCGGCGATCCAGACACGCTCGCCTTCTGCCAGGGGGTGCTCGGCAATGCATCCCGCCAATTCCCCCGCAACAAGCGCCCGGGCGCGACCCGACACATCGCGCTCAGCCAGTAACAAGCCCAGATGCCGCGTCGAGGTAACCATGGGACGCGAGCGCAAGGCACCCCAGGCATTGGTCCCGGCGGCCTCGCCGGCGCCCGGCTCGAATACGGCGCTCGGAGCGTTCCGGAGCACGCGTCCGCGCCTCGCCAGACAAATGGCGCGATCGTCGAGCTCGATGGCCAGGGGCTTCACTCGCGATCCGGGATAGGGCGCTCTTTAGATGTCCGCCGGGAAACTGACATTGTGGTCGGCGGACTCCGCCGGATCGGGCGCAATCGTGGGATCGTCCGCGATCGTCGCCGACTCCTCCGGCGCGGCCGGCGGAGGATGTGAGACGGGCGGGGTCACCGCTGCGGATTTCATCGCCGGGGTCGCGCGAGTCGCCGCAAATTTCGTCGCGGTCGCGGGAGTCGCCGCGGGCTTCGTCGCCGCGGTCGCTGGGAATCTCGCCGCCTGTTCCGCCGCTCGCAACGTCACCAGCGCCGCTGCGCAGAGGAGCAGCGAGCCGCACGACACGAGCCTGATGGACCGCAAGAGCTTGTTCATGCCTGCTTACTCCTCTGATCGTCTCATTCGGCTCATTCGGCGTAGCGCGCTACGCGAAAGCCAAGCGCGCTGCTGTCTTGCACAGCATCACGCCATGCCGGGCGCCCGTCGGCAACCACCGGGGAATTCCTGTTGCCACCCAGTGCGACATGACGGCCGCCGTCATCGGGTCCCAGTGGGTCGGTGACCGGCTTACGATCGACAATCAACAGGGAGTAGTCGTTCACCCACTCAGGCGCATGGCCGGACATATCCTGCAAGCCGAGCGGTGCCGCCTTGAACCTGCCGCCGTACACCCATTCCGCTTCCGTCGGCAGGCGGTAGCCCATGGTCACCGGCCGTCGCAGGACATACCGATCGCCCCTCTTCTCATAGGCAGGCGGCAGGCTGTCGCCCTCGGAAAGCCAGTTGCAGTACCTTGCCGCGTCATTCCAGGTGACCTGCACCGGTCGGCCGTCCAGGTCGGCCGCATGCCGACCGATCGCCGCAGAGCCGTAACCGGGCTTGAATCGGCGGAATTGCTCGTTCGTGACTTGCGCGACGCCGAAGTAGAACGGCCGTTTGAGGGTAACCAGGCGCAAGGCTTCGTTTGGGGGGCCGCCCGCACCCCGCCGCTCGATATCCAACCGGAAAGTGCCCAGGGGCACGCGTCGCAGCATGTATCCGGTCTGCGTATACGCGATCCACGCGGTCTCGCCGGGCGCCAACGAGCGATCCGCGGGCGCGAGGCGATAGTGGATCGTGCGGTCGAAACCCTGCGCTGGAGTCACCGTGCCGGTGAAGGTGACCCAGCGCTCTTTACGCACTTCGATGCGATGCTCGGTTGCCGAAAGCTCGAGTGACTGGGGCGTTCGGCCCCGGTCGATTCCGTCGATCAGCAGTTGCGCGTCATCGGGCTCACCCTGCACCGTCACCCGGGCGCCAACAGCCTCGAGACGTGCATGCAACGCAAGCGACTTGCCCGCCTCGGCAAACACCCGCTGGGTCCACGGAGCGTATCCGGGAGAGTTGACAACCACTTCATGTTGAATGCCAGCCGGCAGATCGACCGAGATCGGCGTGCGCCCGCGAAGGACGCCGCCGACTGTCACCTCGGCCCCCGCCGGCACGGAGGTCAGGCCGAGACGCGCATCGGGCTCACCCAGCGTGACCGGACCGATGGCCAGGGCCTCGCCCGCCTTGAGCACCACGCTGCTTTCCCAGGCTTTCAGGTTTGCTGCCGAGATCCTCACCCGCCGCACGCCCGAAGGCGCATCGACAACCGTGGGCGCCACGCCGCTGTCGACTCCGTCAACACTGACATGCGCGCCCGCGGGTACCGTCGAAATCTGCATCGTCCCCCAGGACGGCTGCAGGGCTGCCTTCAGGCTCTGGCGCACGAGCGCCCCTTGAATCTCGATCGTCGCAATGTAGTCGACGTGCCGGGGCGCCCGAATGGCGACAGTGTGCTCGCCCGCGGGCATGACAATCGCCCCGGGGACGCGGCCTGCTTCCGCGCCGTCCACGCTGACCGTTGCGGCAATGCCGCCTGTGTCGATTTGCAATGTTCCTGGCAACTTCGCCAACCGCAGGAAAACACGCGCTCGCGCATCGCCACGGACGGTGACCTGCGCCTGCGCCGGCGTGTATCCGGCGTGTTCGGCCCGCACGACATGACTTCCTGTCAACACAAACAGCTTCGATCCCATCTGCATGGCCAGCAGCGTCCCGGGCACACGCACGCGCGCGTCGCCAGGTTCGATGTCGAGCGCAACGGAGTGCAGTTGCGATACAACTGCGAGCACGATCAACAGTGTGATGGCGGCGGCCGTGGCAGTCTTCCACAGCCTGCGCAGCCGGCGAGACTCTGACTCGATTGCTTCCGGGTCCGGGGGAGGCGCCGGCGGCGCGGCCGGTGCGTGTATCTCCAGATCCTCATCGCCATCGGTGAGGGCGAGAGCTGAAATGGTACCGGCGGGCGGGACGGTCGCGTTGCCAACCAGGTGGCACACATCGATGCGAAGCAATGTGCGCGATACATCGGTCACGATGATTTGCGCGTCGCCCAGTGCGATCACATCCTGCCGCCGCAGATCGCGCGCGCCGGTGAGCGCTCTGCCATCGAAACGCACTTCAGCGTCGCCGAAGGGTTCGGCGATCCACACGGCCTTGCGGCGCACGATGCGCATCGCTACGCCGCGACCGGCGCCGGGTACGACAACATCGGCACCCACACCGCCGACCGTTGTAGCCTCGCCGAAAATGCGCTCGCCTGCGGGCTCGCGGATACGGACCTGCGCGTAGCTGCTCGCGTTCGTCAACGCCGCATCGGTCATCTTGCGACCTGCGGCCAGACTATCCTCGAGCTCATGCCTGTGTTCGGCTCAGATCGGTTCTGAACAGCTGACCCTGATCGTCTGCGTTTCCTGCCCCGGCGCGACGGTGATCTCGCGGCGCACGTCGCGAAATCCGCTACGCGTTCCAACGACGGTGTATCTGCCCGGCTTGAGCTCGATCTCCCGCCGGGAAAAAGTGCCGAAGGAGCCAATGCTCGAAATGGCGACCTGCGTGGAGTTATCGGACAGCAGCGACAGCCGCACGGGTTTGTCGAACCCGGGTAGCAGTATTTCCAGCCTGGCGATTTGCGAGCGCATCACGGGCCCCGAAGGAGTCTGCGCCCGGGCGGTTTCCAACAGCGAGCGTGCTTCCTCGCGTGCACCAGGCAGTGAGAGCTGTTCCGGACGGTCGATGAGCTGCTGCAACCTGCCCGCGAGCTCGGCGCGAGATGATGCGCGCGCTTTGCCTTCCTGGGCGAAGGCGAGCGACGGATCGGCACTGAGTACCGATGCGTACGCCTGCTCCGCCTCGTCCCAGCGCTCCTGCGCCTCGAGCCCCGCTGCGCGCTGCCGGATGGACGCGAAGCCTCGCGCAGTCAGCGCTGCTCCAGCACGCCTCAGGCCTTCCGCGGCCTCGGCTCCTTTCGGTTTGAGTGCCCGCGCCTTCACGAAGTCGTCATGCGATTCATCCAACCGACCCGCACCGAGCGCGGCGAACCCCGCTCCCACGGCTTTCGCATAGCTGTCATCACCAAACGCCGCGTTCGCACGCGCCTGGCCTGCTTTTGCCCTGGCGTTGCCGGGGTCGAGCGAGAGCGCCTGGCTGTAGTCCTGTGCTGCTCGCGCGTACTCGTGCGCGGCCTCCGCATTTTCAGCATCGGCCAGCAGGGGCAGCACACCGTTCAGGTTTTGTGCGCGGCGCTGGCCGTCAGATGCCCGGCGATCATTCGGATCTATGCGGCGCGCAAGATCGAATGCCTGGCCGGCGACCTCCTGTTGACCTGTTCCCAGCGCCTTTTCACCCTCTGCGATCTGAGCGATCATGGCCTGAGGAGCTTTGGATTCCACGCTGTCGAGCAACCGCCCGGCTGTTGCAAGACGCTCCTGCGCCATGCGTGGATTGCCTGCGTCACGCGCCCCAACCGCCTCCGCGGCGCGCGTTTTGGCCATCGCAAAGTCACGACCGCCCCACACACCGGCGCCTCGCGCTTCGAGCATGGCAAGCCGGTTGTCGAAACTCTGCTGCAGGGCACGCAGGCGGCCCTCCGAGCCTCTTGTCGATGCCGCGGCTGAAGTCGATGCCGCGGCTGAAGTCGATGCCGCGGATGGAGCCGATGCTGAAGGTGGAGTCGATGCTCCGGTCGGCGTAGTTGCTACCGCGGAGGGGATTGAGGAGGCTTCGACGGATTTGTGTGCGGCATCCGCCGTTGCGGCACCGGAGGCTGTCGCCGGAGACGCTGCCGCCGGCGTGCCTTGGGGAGAGATCGCCGATTGAATGGGCGCAATCAGCGCTGACAGATCGCTCGGCAGGGTCTGTGGATCCAGGCGGGGAAGCCAGAAATAGACAGTAGCTGCCGCGCCGGCAAGCAACCCAAGCAACACCCACGGCCAACGCCGCGGGCGAATGGGTTCGAGCCGCGGCACCCGCGGCAGACCATCCAGCGGTATCCCACTCCACGGTGGGTGCGCGGCGCCTGCGGGTGCGACCCCCGTGCTCGCGACAGGTTGTCGGGCCGGAGGCACACCCCAGCTCATGTCATGTTCAGCGCCGCGCACGATGCCCCGATCAGCGCCTCGCTCCCCGCTTCGATCAGCGCCTCGTTCCGTCACTCGATCGGCGCTTCGATCGAGGCCTCGTTCTGCGCTCCGCTCTGCGCTCCGCTCTGCGTTCCGCTCCGTGCTTCGATCAAGCACTCGCGCGCTGCTTCTGTCAGCGCCTGGCGTGCTGCCTCTGCCGGCCCCTCGCGCGCTGCCTCGGTCAGGCTGTCTGTCTGGGCGCGAACCCGCACCGTCGGCCGTGCGTGGCGTCACGCGCGTCCCCATGCTCGGAGCCCCGCGTCGGTCCGCGCCAGGTTGCCGGTTGGCGCCGGGGTTTGCAGCGACGCTCGGGGGTGAGGTCGTGGCCGCCGCAAAGGCAGTAGATGAGAGCGATGGCTCGCGAATCTGTGGCGCAGGCGGTGCAGGACTGCGCCTCGCGCGCCGATCGGGGTTGGCCCGTCTTTCGGGCCCCGAACCTAGCGACCATTCCGGCGGCTTGGGGGGCCCCTCGGACATGTTGGCGGCCGGCGCCGCCGACGCGAACATCGCAGGCAACACCGTGCCACCGCTGCCCGAATTCGAGGCCAACGGTGGCGGCGTCCGAGACGCGGCCGGTGTGGATGACGACGCGGGCGATGGCACGTCGGTCGGCTCCGAGACACTGTCGAAGTCGAATGTCAGCGTGTCGTTGAGGGCGGCATCGAGCTCATCGATCACCTCACGCATGGAAGCCGGCCGCTGCGCCGGGTCCTTGGCCAGCATGCGCGTGACGAGCGCACTGAGGAGCGGTGGAATCTGCCGTGTCGGCACGAGGTCCGGCACGGGCTCCTCCAGCGCGCGCTTGCGGTCGAAATTGGGGTAATAAGGCGGATACCCCGACAGCAGCTCGTACGCCAACGCGCCGAGTCCATAGATATCGTCGGCGGGCTTCGGCGGCTCTGCGCGCAACTGCGCCGGGCTTGCCGTGAACGGCGACAGTCCATGCCTGTTTGGATCGCGCGCCGCCCCCGGCGCGGAGCCCTTGATCTCGGCGCCGGTCATCGCCGTCTCGGCAACTCCGAAATCGGCCAGACGTGCGCGGCCGCGAGCGTCGAACAAAACATTGCCCGGCTTCAAGTCCCGATGCACGACTCCGCGCTCGTGCGCGTGCTCGAGCGCCTGCGCAACCTCGAGCAGCACCGGGATGATCTCGAGAAACCCCGCGCCGCGCAGTCGACGCAGATCGCCGCCGGAGGCCAGCTCCATCGGCAACACCATGACATCGCCGGTGCGGTCGGGCGGAAATACCTTGAGAATCGCGGGGTGGTCGAGCCTGCTGGCAATCGCGTACTCATGCTCGAGCGCGCTCCAGGCTGCCTCATTGCGCATCGACGCCGGATTCAGGACCTTGAGGGCGATATCGACGCCGCGCGTTCCGTCATGCGCACGCCACACCTCTCCCTGGCCTCCGGCGCCGAGCTTGTCCAGCAAGGTATAGCGGGACGCCAGCCTCCTGCCTCGAATCGCAGCAACAGCCTCTGTCATGAATTCACACGAACATGCGTCATGCGCCTGACAGCTCCTCGACGGTTCCGCTCAACTGCAATGTTTGTCCTTGACCGTAATCTGAGGAGCAACCCTCGCCCCCGTAGATTTCTCGATTTTGCCTCATATTGTCCCATGTACGAACTGCGTATTGTCGGGAACGGCCCGTAGGGCGCCTCGTTGACGATGCGCTTCCGACGCACACTGCGCGGCGGCTTTGCGACATAACGTGATCCGGGTTGTGCGAGTCGGCGCTCAAATCCCGTTCGTGTTCCTCTGGTTCGTGTTCCTCTGATAGTCGATGTATTCCTGCCACAGCTTCTCCCTGAGCTGTGGATCCGGCTCCTGCTCGGCTGCCTTGCGCAGGCGCCGCGCCACAATGTCATCGTCGCTCCCGTCCGGCTTCTCGATGGCCGTCGCACCATTGCCGCCCCCGCCATTACCGCTCGCGCCCCTGCCATTACCGCTCACGCCCCTGCCATGGCCGCCTACGCCGCCGCTATTGCCGGCACCTGCTTCCGAGTTCGAGGCGCCTGGGTTCAATGACCCGCGATTCGATCTGCTGCGCTTCGCGAGGCGATCAGCCCCTCCTGCGCTCATGGCTGTTCCCGGCGACGCGGCGGGCTGGGCGGCGCCGTGCTCAGCGGTACGCTCGCACTGCACCGTCTCGGCGGGAGCGCCACCTGAAACGGGGCCTGTGGAGGCGGCAGGGCGCGCATCCGGCACTCTGGATTGCGAAGGCTCCGCCAGCGGCTGTGGGGACTTGCTTGCGCAGCCCTCGGCCCCGAGCGCCACCACGCAAATCAGGCACAGACGCAGGAAGGCTCGCATTGTTCATGCCTTACCGGCTGACGGACTTGAGCTGGGCCGCCTTGAGCAGGGCCGCCATCCACGCGACATAATGCGGTGAAAAGGGCGGGCCACCCTTAGATCCGCCACGCCAAAATCGCTCATGATGATTCCCCGTCCGACAGCGCTGGGCAGCGCGCTTATGAGTATGCACTGCCGGTACGCATTTGACTGCGCCCCGCCGGAGCGGGTTCCCAACTATGGGAACGAAGTCAAAAGTCCATCTTGATCTGCGCGCCCGCGGGACCGGGCGGCCGGAAGAGGGTCGTATCCGTCGCGTAATGTCTGGAGGAATCCAGACCCAGGCGCCGCGACGCTATCTTGAACCGGTTGCGCAGCAGCTCGGCGATGGGGCCCATGCCGCGCATGCGCGAGCCGAAGTTTGGATCGTTGTCGCGCCCGCCGCGCATAGCGCGGATCAGCGCCATCACGTGGGCCGCGCGATCGGGGAAGTGCTCCGTCAGCCACTCCCGAAACAGATCCTTGATCTCATACGGCAGCCTCAACAGAACGTAGGCAGCCCAGCGAGCGCCAGCCTCCGAGGCAGCCTCGAGAATGGCTTCCATCTCGTGATCCGTGATGGCCGGAACCACGGGCGCGACCATGACTCCCGCAGGCACTCCCGCCTCGTTCAACTCTCGAACCGTTCTCAATCTCGCCTGTGGAGAAGCCGCTCGCGGCTCCATCACCCGCTTCGTGT
Source organism: Steroidobacteraceae bacterium (assembly GCA_050738795.1). GTDB lineage: Bacteria > Pseudomonadota > Gammaproteobacteria > Steroidobacterales > Steroidobacteraceae > 13-2-20CM-66-19. The sequence goes on along the minus strand of JBOIAD010000076.1, from coordinate 48,897 downwards.
CGTTGTCGAGGGTCGTTATGCTGACCGCCACGGTGATGAGATGATCCTGCGCCAGATCCGTCAGCAGATCGAGATCGCGCAGGATGAGCGCGCCTTTGGTGATGATGGAGAGAGGGTGCCGCGTCCGAGCCAGCACCTCCACGATTGACCGCGTCACCTTCATCTTCCGCTCGTCCGGCTGATACGGGTCCGTGTTGGCGCCGAGCGTGATTGGCTTGCAAACGTACCCCGGACGGGCCAGCTCCTCCTCCAGCACCTTGGCCGCGTCGGCCTTGTAGAACAGCCGCGTCTCGAAATCGAGGCCCGCCGACAGACCCATGTAAGAATGGCTCGGGCGGGCGTAGCAGTACACGCAACCATGACTGCAGCCTCTATACGGGTTGATGGACTGCTCGAAGGGGATGTCAGGTGAGTCGTTTTTGCTGATGATGGCCCGGGCCCGGTCCGGCTCGAGGGTGGTCGCGATGCTCTGCGGCTGCTCTTCGACATACCAGCCGTCATCGACCGCCTCGATGCCCGTGGGCTCGAAACGTCCGGTCGGGTTCGAAAGCGCTCCCCTGCCCTTGAAAGCCTTGCGGCCTAAGATTCCACGGCTCACGGCTATAACTGTACGCCCATACAGCTATGACGTAAACCCCATGAAGACGCATCCTATGGACGCCTGAAGCGATCCATGCGGCGCAGCTCGGGGAAGAGCTTTTGGTACGCGCCGACCACCAGCAGCGTGGCAACTCCGCCGATCACGACGGCGCGCACGAGGCCGAACCAGCGAGCCGTCAGTCCGGATTCGAACTCTCCGAGCTCGTTGGAAGCGCCGATGAACATGGAGCTTACCGCGCTCACCCGGCCCCGGATGGCGTCCGGCGTTTCCAGCTGCACGAGCACGTGCCTCACATACACGCTCACCATGTCCCCCGCCCCGAGCAGAGTCAGCGCGATGAGTGACACCGAGAACGAGCGCGAAATGCCGAAAACGATCGTCGCGGAGCCGAACAGCGCAACGCCTCCGAACAACCAGCGTCCGACGTGCCGCTCGACAGGCAGCAGAGCCACACTGATCGCGGTGAGAGCCGCACCAGCTCCGGGGGCCGTGCGAAGCAATCCGAGACCCGCTGGGCCGATGTGCAGAACGTCGCTCGCGTAGGCCGGCAGCAGCGCCGTCGCACCTCCGAACAACACGGCAAACAGATCGAGCGAGATTGCACCCAGCACCGTGCGGCGGTGCAGAACGAATCGCAGCCCGCTGAGAAGGTCTGATGAAGTCAACTCCTCCTCCGTGCGCGCCGCGCGCACGGGCCGGATCGTGGCGATGAGTGCCACGACCCCGGTCGCGAGAGTGAGGCCTGCGCCATACACCACTGGCGCGCCGAACAGGTAAAGCACGCCGCCGAGGGATGGACCGATGATGACCGCCGCTTCGAGGAGTACCGAGTTGAAGGCCACTGCGCTGGGAAACACTTCGAGCGGCACCAGATTCGGCGTCAACGCCTGCGCCGTGGGCATGGAGAATGCCCGCGCGCCGCCGAACAGGGTCATGGCCACGAACACGGGCCACACTTGTCGCGCGCCAGAAATCGTGAACCACAACAGCATGCCCGCGCAGGCCGCCTGCACACCGTAAGCCGCGAGCAGCACGCGGCGCCGGTCAGCGCGATCCGCCACATGGCCCGCGGGCAGCACGAGCAGTACGAACGGCAGGAATTGAGCGAGGCCGATGAAGCCCAGATCGAGCGGGTTGCGGGTCAACTGGTAGACCTGCCAGCCCACTGCGACACTCAGCATCTGCCAGGCCAGGGTCGAGCAGAACCGTGCCGCTGCGTACACCGCGAAATCGCGGTAGCGCAGGGCTGCAAGTGGGTTGGACATGAAGCGCGCGAGCTTAACAGCCGGCGCTGAAGAATGCTCAGTGTCTCATTGCAGCGCGCGCAGGAAGCCGCTGAGCGCGGTGGGCTCCACGGGCTTCACCAGATACTCGTCGAAGCCGGCCTGCGCCGCTCGCTCACGATCGGCCGGTTGTCCGTAACCGCTCAATGCGACGATCCTCATCTGCCCGGGCGGAACGCGCGCCCGCAATCGCCGCGCAACCTCGTAGCCATCCATTATCGGCAGCCCGATGTCGAGCAGAACGACTTCCGGCTTGAACGATCCCACGGTGTCCAGGGCCGCCGACGCACTGTGCACACTGCGGGCTTCGAAGCCGTCAATACTCAACAACAGCGCGATGCTGTCGGCAGCATCCACATTGTCATCCACTACTAGAACTCTCATTGCTCTCCCGGGCTGTGACATCGAGTCTGGGGCCCCGACGGCCGCGGTACCGGGCGCTGCCGTGCCTGTTCCGGCCGAATCCGCATCGGCCGCCGGCAGTCTGACAATGAACTCGGCCCCCCGGCCCCGATCCGAATTCCTGGCCTCCACAGTACCACCGTGCATGCCGATCAGGAGTTTCACGAGCGTCAGTCCGATACCGAGGCCGCCCTGGGCACGGTCGAGCGTGCGCTCCGCCTGCGTGAACAGGTCAAACACATGGGGAAGCAACGCAGGTGCGATTCCCGGCCCCGTATCGCGGACGCGCAGCACGACCTGCCGCCCCTCGAGCCGGCCGTCGACCCGGATCTCGCCGCCCTCGTCCGTGTACTTCGCAGCATTGTTGAGCAGATTGGAGAGCGCCTGCACGAGCCGGATCAAGTCCCCGTCGATCCTGACCGGCTCCGCGGGAAGACTCACTTGCAGCTGGTGACGGCGCGCGCGGATCAGCGGCCGGCTCGTCTCGACGGCATGTTGAACGAGCTCCGCTATCTCGACGGGCGCCTTCTGCAGAGCGATCTGTCCGCGGACCATCCGGGATACGTCGAGGAGGTCGTCAACAAGACGCACGAGATGGCGCGTCTGGCGCTCGATCACGGTCCGTGCCCATTCGATGTCAGGTTGCCCGGTCGAGTGGGCACGAAGAACCTGCGCGGCGTTGCGGATAGGAGCGAGGGGGTTGCGCAGCTCATGGCCCAGCATCGCCAGAAACTCATCCTTGCGTTGATTGACATCCTTCAGGGCCTCCTCCGCCTGCCGGCGTCCCGTGACGTCCAGGCTGACACCGACGATGCAGCTGTGACTCGCATCGTCAACCCTGCCCGCTCTGCAGTAGATCCAGCGCACGCCACGCTGCGGATGCCGGTAGCGGTATTCAGCTTCCGCGCTCCCCGCGGCACTGCACTCCTGCACCATCTCGCTCAGAGAATAACGGTCCCGCGGATCGATCAGACTCATCCAGATTGGATACAGATCCGCCGTCTCCCGGTTCAGTCCAAACAGCTCATAGCTCTCCGGAGAGAAGACAATCGAGCGCGTCGCCGGATCGAGCTCCCACGTACCGATCTGCGATACAGCCTGCGCCAGCCGCAGGCGTTGCTCGCTGACTGCGAGCGCACGATCGGCGCGCGCCTTCTCCAAGGCTGGCCAGACGATTTCGGCAACACGCTTCGTCAGTTCCACTTCGGGAGCACGCCAATTGCGCGGCTCAGTCTCCACGACTGTCAGCAACGCAACGAGCGACCCGCCGTGCAGAAGCGGCGCCGCTACAACTGCGCCGACGTTTTCCAACCCATACCAACGGTCATACAGCGGTGCTGAACGAGTGTCCTTGCGCGTATCGCGCACGACCGTCATCAAGCCCTGCTTTGCCTCCGCGGCGAGCTGCGCGAACGGTTCGAGCGGAAGGTTCACGACCTGCAGATTCGAGCCGTCCTCGCCCCCTTGGCGCAGAACGATGGCTTCCCCCCGCAGGGCGTCGATCTCGGCGAGTGTGACTTGAGCCGCCCCGAGGCGCTCGCGCAGTCGAAACATGGCCGTACACACGAGCTCATGCGGATTGTCCATCCGGGCAAAGTCCGTCGACAGCTCCAGCAGGAAAGCACTGAGCTCGTTGCGCTCCTTGACATCGTGAACGTTCGTGGCGGTGCCCAGCCATTTCAAGACCTGGCCGTTCGGATCGCGTACCGGCTGGGTCCGGATGAGGTGCCAGCGAAACTCGCCGTCGCAGCACCGCAATCGCACCTCCAGGCTGAGCGGCGTTTCAGCACGGATGGCCTGCTGCCATGCGTTGAGCGAGCGCTCATGATCCTCCGGATGAGCAACGGGACCGGACGGAAACAGCCGGGTGGCCTCGCGCAGGCTGCTCCCGAAGTACTCCAGACCCTGCCCGTTCATGTAGTCGAGCGTACCGTCCGGCCTGCAGATCCAGACCATATGCGGCAAGGCTCCGGCAAGCAGATGGAAGTCCGCGGAGCTGAACCCCTCAGGTGGATCTTGCAGAAATCCGCCGCCCGGGGACGGATCGAGGGGCTGTGCTTCGCTTCCCATGGAACCCAGTCTTGGTCATCATTCGCCCCCTGGGAGGGGGCCTCAATGGAAATATTAAGCAATTGCCGTGCCTTTGCGATCGGTCTCCTCTGCGCTGCAATCCTGGGCTTTGCAGCGTGCGCCGGCACGCCGCCCGGACCCGCACGGCCGTTACAACCGAGTGCTGCCGATATGAGGTTCCAGGATATTGCACGCCGATATCTGCGCGAGATGCTGCCGCTTACGCCTGTCGCGGCTACGGCGCTCGGCGAGCATCGCTACGACGCCATGCTGGACGATGTCAGCGCCGCAGGTTTCAGCCGGCGTGTCGAGCTGGCGCGCCAGCTGTTGGTGCAGCTGCAGCCGCTCGATCTCCCGCAGCTGACGCGTGCCCACCAGGTCGATGCCCGGCTGCTGAAGAGTGCACTCGAATATCAGATCTGGAGCGTCGAGCGGTTGGCGGAGTGGCGTTGGAACCCTCTTTTCTATACGGATCTGGCCGGAAACAGCGTCTACCTGTTGATGGCACGCGATTTCGCGCCGCTGCAGCAACGTCTGCACAGCGTCGGCGCGCGTCTGTCAGAGCTGCCCCACCTGCTCGAGCAGGTCCGCCAATCACTCGATCCCGCGCGCGTGCCGCGGATCCACGCGGAAACCGCAATCAAACAGAATACCGGTGTGCTCACGCTGATCGATCAACTGGTCGTACCGCGGCTTGGAACGCTTCCGGAAGCCGAGCAGACGGTGCTCAAGAGCGCGATCGCACAAGCCCGCACGGCGGTCACGCAGCACCAGATCTGGCTCGAAAAGAAGCTCCTGCCGGCGGCACAGGGCGACTTCCGGCTGGGAGCCGACCTTTATGACGCAAAGCTGCGATTCGCGCTGGATTCTTCGCTGTCGCGACAGGACATCCGCGCACGCGCCACAACCGAGCTGACGCGCACGCGCGCCGAAATGTATGAAATCGCCAGGAGCGTGCTCGCCAGTCGCCCGGATGCGCCTGCGCTGCCGGCGGCGCCAAATCCTGATGAACAGCAGGCCGCAATCGGCGCCGCCCTGCAGCTCGCCTACGAGGAGCGGCCGCAGCGCGACAAGGTCTTCGAGACGGCGCAACAAGCCTTCGACGAGGCGGAGCGTTTCGTGCGAACCGCCGATCTAGTGACTCTGTACGACGATCCGCTCGAGATCATTCCCATGCCGCAATTCCAGCGTGGCGTGGCGCTGGCGTTCTGCGACTCGCCCGGACCGCTGGATACCGGTCAAAAGACCTTTTACGCCGTGGCGCCGATTCCGAATGACTGGACCGACGCGCAGGTGAGCTCATTCCTGCGCGAATACAACACACGCTCGATCTACGATCTCACCATCCATGAGGCGATGCCCGGCCACTACGTGCAGCTCATGCACGCCAACCGCTACGATTCGCCGCTGCGCGCGGTACTCGCATCCGGTACGTTCATCGAGGGCTGGGCGGTCTACGCGGAGCGGATGATGATCGAGCAGGGCTTCCTCGGTCACGATCCTCTCATGCATCTGATCCAGCTCAAGTGGTATCTGCGCAGCATCGGCAACGCGCTCCTCGACCAGGGCGTGCACGTTGACGGAATGTCACGCGAGGATGCGATGCGCCTGATGATGCACGACACTTTCCAGGAGGAGCGCGAGGCCGCCGCAAAATGGGTGCGGGGAGAGTTGACCGCAGCCCAGCTGCCAACCTACTTCGTCGGCGCTCAGGAGCATCTCGCCTTGCGCGACGCGGCCCGCAAGGCCTGGGGCAAAGGCTTCACGCTGAAGCGCTACCATGATTCGGTGCTGGCCTATGGCTCGCCGCCGGTGAGATACGTGCGGGAGCTGATGTTGAATCTGCCGATCGAATAGCGCAATCCTCACCCGGAAACCAGAGCAATCGCATGTCATCCAATTCATTCGCCGGCCGCGGTGCCGCCCAAGTGTTCATCGGTTGATGCCGCCGGACCTCCCCATGCGAACTCCAGTTCACCGTGTCGAGTTACCGACACCGGATGCGCGAGCGGAGGGCGCCGCCCGCGCCCGTCAACAGCAGCTCACGAAGCCGCCGGGCGCGCTTGGCCGTCTGGAGGAGCTTGCCTGCTGGTTCGCCGCGCGCCTGCGAAGTCCCGCGCCCGATATGCCGCGCTGCGAAGTCTTCGTGTTCGCAGCCGACCACGGCGTTGCGGCCCGCGGCGTATCCGCATTTCCACAGGCGGTGACCGCACAGATGCTCTGCAATTTCGCTGCGGGAGGCGCCGCAATCAACGTGCTCGCCTCGCTCACCGACTGCCGGATCGAGGTAGTGGATGTCGGGGTCGCCGGGAAGCCGGAACTGCCCTCAAGCGTTCGCCACGAACGGGTGCGCGCGGGGACGAGAGACCTGTCAGTCGAAGCGGCGATGACCGCAGACGAGGTAGCGGCCGCAACGAGCGTGGGAGAGGAATGCGCTCGCGAAGCGGTACAGCGTGGCGCGCAACTGCTGATTGCCGGCGACATGGGAATTGCTAACACGACGGCTGCCGCATGCCTCATCTGTGCTCTGACAGGCGCGCTCCCCGAGCGCGTCGTGGGGCGTGGTACAGGTGTGGACGATGCCGGGCTGTTGCGCAAAAGGGAGGTTGTCGCGGCCGCGCTCGCCAGGGCGAGATCAGCGATCGGCCTCGGCAGAACGGAGGTCTCGGCTCTGCAGTCACGCGACGACGCTTCAAATACTGCGCGGGAGCTCATAGCGCAGCTCGGCGGACTGGAAATCGCGGCGATGTCAGGGTTCTACCTGGAATGCGCCCGGCGTGCTGTACCGGTGCTGCTCGATGGCTATATCTCGGCCGCCGCAGCGCTTGCCACGGTAGCGGTGGAACCCGGCGCGCTACGCTGGATGCTCGCATCGCATCGATCCGCCGAAACCGGCCATTCGACGGCGCTGGAAGCGCTGGGACTGGAGCCGCTTCTCGACCTCGGGCTGCGTCTGGGTGAGGGCACCGGCGCCGCGCTCGCCCTGCCGATCATACGAGCGGCCCTGGCATTGCATCGAAACATGGCCACGTTCAGCGAGGCGGGCATCTCCGGCTCGGGGGACCTATCGCGATGAGCGCCGGCACCGCGGGCCCCTCTCCATGAGCGCCAGCACCGCCGGCCCCTCCCCATGAGCGCCGGCACCGCGGGTCCCTCCCCATGAGCCTGCGGGGGCTGCGGCTTGCAACTCAATTCCTCACGCGAATACCCGTACCCGCCGTGCAGAACTACTCTGCGGACGAGCTGTCACGCTCCGCGGTGTGGTTTCCACTCGTGGGCTTGGGGATCGGCCTCGGTACTGCCTCCGTCACGTTCATCCTCAGCCATCACATGCCCATCGCGGCCGTCCTCGGGCTTCTGACGTGGGTATGGCTGACCGGTGCGCTGCATCTCGACGGCCTCGCGGATTTGGCCGACGCCCTGGCAGCCGCGCATCGCGATCCGCAGAGATTCTTCGCCGTCCTTGCCGATCCTCACGTTGGGGCATTCGGTGTCGTGAGTGTAGTGCTCGTATTGATGTTGAAGGCTGCGGCGCTGGGGCAGCTCTCCGGCTGCACGTTGCTTGCCCTGCCCCTGATACCGGCGTGGGCGCGCCTCGGCCCGTTGGCCTGGAGCCGGTGGCTGAAGCCTCTCAAACCTGGCCAGGGCGAGCGTTTCGGCTGGCATGTGAACGCCGCCGGGATCTTTTTCTGGGCCGTTCTGCTGGTGGCGGCGAGCGCCGCGACGGCTCCCATACTGTGCATCGGCCCATTCGTGCTCGCCGGATGGGGCGCGTGGCTGCGAGTACGCCTCGGCGGCGTAACAGGCGATTGCCTGGGAGCGGGCATTGAGATCACGGAGACAGTGCTGTTGATCGCGCTGTGTCTTGCCGGAACCGTGGGATCACCGTTGCTGCGGAGCATTTGAGGCAGGAAGCGCGGGAACGGGAACGCCGCTGACGTCCATTGCCCGCAGGATTGCAGCGCGCCGAGGAAGCTACGGACCGGCATGCATTTCGCACCGGCGAGCGAACAATGCGAAACTAAGGTGCTAAGGCGCCGTTGTCGTGACAGTCCAGGGCGAGTGCCGCAAGCAACGCAATCACAGAGGTAACCATGAAGCCAGCCGCCATCGCGATCGCCATCTTCAGCGCCACAGCATTCCTTGCGACCGCAGATGCGAGTCCCGGCCCGAGCTCGAGCTGGCCCATCAATGCAATCCCCGCGCCCCAGGACCGCGCCTATCCGGGCGCAATTCACCTGACGGTCGACGCCTCCGATGTCGGCCGGCGCATCATCCGGGTTCACGAGAGCGTGAGCGGCATCGGACCCGATACGGTGCTCCTGTACCCGAAGTGGCTGCCCGGCACTCATGCTCCCGAAGGCACGATCGACAGGCTCGCGGGGCTCAGGATTACGGCTGGCGGCGCGCCGGTCGCGTGGACGCGCGATCCAGTCGAGGTATTCGCGTTTCGCGTGCACGCAGGCCCGGGAGTCAAATCGATCGACGTTGACTTCGATTACCTCTCACCGACCAGTGGCAAGGTCGGCGCACTCGAGATCAGCCGCGAATTGCTGATGATCGAGTGGAACGAGCTCGTGCTGTATCCGGCCGGCTACTACGCGCGGCAGATTCCGGTCGAGGCGAGCCTCACGCTGCCCGCGGACTGGCAGTTCGGTTCGGCTCTGGAGAGCGCCTCCACGAGCGGCGCACGCACGACCTTCAAGCGCGTCAACCTCGCGACCTTCGTCGACAGCCCCGTGTATGCAGGCCGCTACGCCACACGACTGGACCTCGATCCGGGTAACAAAGTGGCCGTGCACCTCGACCTGTTTGCGGACCGCCCCGAGCTGCTCGCGGTGAAGCCCGAACAGCTCCAGGCGTATCGGGCTCTCGTCCAGCAAGCCTACCGGCTGTTCGGCTCACATCACTACACACACTACGACTTCTTGTACTCGCTGAGCGATCAGATCCAGCAGAACGGACTCGAGCACCACCAGTCCAGCGAGGATGGCAGCGATCCGGAGTCCTTCACCGAATGGGACAAGACCGCCTACGTCAGGGACCTGTTGCCCCACGAATTCACCCATTCGTGGAATGGCAAGTTTCGCCGCCCCGCCGACCTCTGGACCCCGAACTACAACGTGCCAATGCAGGACAGCCTGCTCTGGGTCTATGAGGGGCAGACCGAGTACTGGGGCCAGGTGCTGGCCGCCCGCTCCGGGCTCTGGAGCAAGCAGGCCGCGCTCGATCAGCTTGCGCTGAACGCGGCCTATCACCAGATTCAAACAGGCCGGCAATGGCGGGCACTGCAGGACACGACGAACGACGAAATCATCAATCCACGCCGTCCGCAGTCGTGGTCCGACTGGCAGCGCTTCGAGGATTACTACCAGGAGGGAGCGCTGATCTGGCTCGACGCCGACACACTCATACGCGAGCGCTCGCAGGGCAAGCGCTCATTGGATGACTTCGCGCGTGCCTTCTTCGGTATCAACGACGGCAGCTTCACCACCGTAACGTACACGTTCGAGGCTATCGTGAAGGCGCTGAACGCCGTGGCGCCCTATGACTGGAGCACCTTTCTGCGTCAGCGGCTGGATGCGGTCGGCAAGTCGGCACCACTGGACGGGCTGGGACGCGGCGGCTACCGTCTGGTCTACACCGACACCCCCAGCGACTTTCTGAAAGAGAGTGATACTCAGCGCAAGCATGTGAACCTGCTCTACTCGATTGGCGTGGAGCTCAACGACAAGGAGGAGAGCGGCTCCGTCTCGCAAGTCATCTGGAACAGTCCGGCGTTCAAGGCAAAGCTCACCGAAGGCGCCCGGATCCTGGCGGTCAACGGGGCTGCCTACAGCGTCGAGGTGCTCAAGGATGCGATCCAGGCGGCCCGGAGCTCAAAGTCGCCGATCGAGCTGATCGTCAAGAACGGCGACCGGTTCTTGGTAGCGAACGTCGACTACCACGACGGGTTGCGCTATCCGCATCTGGAGCGCGACGCATCGCAGCCCGCGCGGCTGGATGACATCATAGCCTCGCGGCAATGAACGGCGGCATCCCGGTCTTCACACCGGCTTCAACCGCAACGGCAATCCGGCCGCGACGAGAAATACTTCGTCGCACACTCCGGCGACAGCCTGGTTGAGCCAGCCCTGCTCGTCGCGAAACAGCCGCGCCACCGCGTTGCCCGGCACTATACCCGTGCCTACTTCGTTGCTGACCACGATCAAGTCAGTGTTGCACGAGCTCACTGCGTCGAGAAAATCTTCGCGCTCGCGCTTCCAGCGCGCCTCATCGAGCGTGGGCGTCGCTGCTGCTTCCGGCGGGCTGCGCGCTCCGGCGATAGCGGGCGGGGCGGGCGGTTCCGGCGGCCACAGGCAATTCGAAATCCATGCCGTCAAACAGTCGAGCAGGATCAGCCCCCCTGCTGCCGCCTCCTGCCGAAGTGCGTGGCCCAGTCGCATGGGCTCCTCGCGCACCCGCCAATGTGCCGGCCTCTCGCGGCGGTGAGCCGCGATGCGCGCCATCATCTCGGGGTCCGACCCGATGGCCGTTACGAGGCTGCAGACTTCGGCGCAGCGTTCGTTCGCCCAACGCGACGCCAGTGCGCTCTTGCCCGAGCGAGCGCCGCCGATCAGAAGCATTTTCATGATCGCGCCTGCGCACGCTGCGTCCAGCGGGCGTCACCGCAACTCATTGGACCCACTCGCGATTGCTCGCCATAATGCAGTGGGCACGAGGCCACTCGAGCCGGGGAGGGATGACCATGAACGAGTCAAAGAGCGACTCCACGAGCGCGCCCGGCACACCGGGCGGCGCAGTCCCGGACCGGGATGAGCGGACCTGGGGAATGCTCGCGCACCTGTCGGCTTTCTCCGGCCTGATCGTGCCTTTTGCCGGCAGCGTCATCGGACCGCTGGTCATCTGGCTCGCCAAGCGCGACCAGTCGGCCTTTGTCGGCGAGCAGGCCAGGGAGGCGCTCAATTTCAACATCCTGGTGCTGCTGGGCTGGCTGGTCTGTGGCGTGCTCACGATGGTGTTTGTCGGCTTTTTGCTCGGGGTGGTGCTGCTCATCTACTGGATCGTCGTGACGATCACCGCGGGTATCAAGGCCGGCGAGGGAGTCCACTACCGCTATGCCGTTTCCGTACGGTTCGTGAAATAGCCTGCAGTCTCACGCGCCGAGGAACATCCGGTACGCGGGATTGGTAGTCTCCTCCACGTACGCGTAGTGCAGCTCGTTCAGATGCAGCACGAAGTCCGGGCGATCCGCGGGCGGCACCTGGATGCCCGCGAGCACGCGGCCATAGTCCGACCCGTGATTGCGATAGTGGAACAGGCTGATGTTCCAGCGTGAGCCGACGGCGTGCAGGAATCTCAGCAGCGCTCCGGGACGCTCTGGAAACTCGAAGCGATACAGCAGCTCGTTCTGTATGCCGCGCGCGTGGCCGCCGACCATGTAGCGCACGTGGAGCTTCGCGATCTCGTTGTCGGTCACATCGGTGACCTTGTAGCCGCCCCCGCGCAGGCTTTGCACGACGGCATCACGCTCGCCACGGCCTTGCGAGATGCTGAATCCGACGAAGATCTGGGCCGCCTCGGCCGCCTCGAACCGATAGTTGAACTCGGTGACGCTGCGCCGTCCCAGCAGCTCGCAGAAGTGCAGGAAGCTGCCGGGCTGCTCCGGGATCACCACCGACAACAGCACCTCGCGCTCGCCGCCCAGGTCGGCACGCTCGGCAACGTGGCGCAACCGGTCGAAATTCATGTTGGCGCCGCTGTTGATCGCGACCAGCCGCTTGCCTTTGCAGTTCTCCCGGGACACGTACTTCTTGATTCCCGCCACGGCCAGCGCGCCCGCCGGCTCGACGATGGAACGCGTGTCTTCGAACACGTCCTGAATCGCGGCACAGATCTCGTCCGTGTCCAGCAACAGGATCTCATCGACGTGGGCGCGGCAGAGCTCAAAATTCTCCTCACCCACCCGCTTGACGGCCACACCGTCGGCGAAAATACCTACATGGTCCAGCGTCACGCGGCGTCCCGCTCTCAGTGACTCGTACATGCTCGCCGCATCCTCCGGCTCGACGCCGATGATGCGGACGTTGGGATACAGGTATTTCACGTAAACGGCGATACCGGCGATCAGGCCCCCGCCGCCCACCGGGACGAATATGGCATCCAGGTGGCCCCCGGTCTGGCGCAGTATCTCGACCCCGATGGTGCCCTGCCCCGCGATGACATCGGGATCATCGAACGGGTGCACGAATACCAGGCTACGCTCGCGCGCGAGTGCGAGAGCCCGGTCGAATGCGCTGTCGTAGTCATCGCCGTGCAGAACAACTTCCGCGCCGAGGTCGATCACCGCCTGCACCTTGATCAGTGGTGTCGTCTGGGGCATGACGATCACCGCCGGTATGCCGCGCCGGTTGGCGGCCAACGCCACGCCTTGCGCGTGATTCCCCGCGGAGGCGCAAACGACTCCGCGCTGCGCGATCGCCTCGGACAGGTGCGCTATCCGGTTGTAGGCACCCCGCAGCTTGAAGGAGAACACCGGCTGCAGATCCTCGCGCTTGAGCAGAATCTGGTTGCCCAGCCGGCGCGAAAGGCGGGCTGCCTCCTCGAGAGGGGACTCGATCGCCACGTCGTACACCCGCGCCTTCAGGATTCTCTCGATGTACGGGCTGGCCACAGACGCTCTCGGCTGGGGAAACCGGCAGCTTACCCATTTTTCCGTAGCGCTTGCGAATTCCCGGCTGCGGCCGCGGCGGCGCGCCGTCCGTCGCGCCATCACCTTTCGAGTGCGGGCTGCGCCGGGATTTCCACTACGCGAAACGGGGGTTGGTCCGGAAATTCCTGCCGCAACAGCGGCATCGCGACGTTGTAGACGGGCGTTCCAGTGGCCGTGCGCCCTTCAAGGCACCCATGATGGGCATGACCGTGAAATACGATGTTGACGGGGTGCCGGTTGAGAGGCTCCTCCAGGCGGCTCGTGCCGAGGAAGGAGAAGATTTCCGGCGGCTCGCCTTCGACCGTGGCCCGAATCGGGGAATAGTGGAGCAGCGCGACCCGCTGAGCGGTGCGCAGCCGGGCAAGCGCGCCCTCGAATTTGAGGGCTTCATCGATCGCCTCCTGGACGAAGCGCTTGGTCGCGGCCTCACCCCACGCGCCGAGCGTGGCCCGTCCGAATCCCCCCGCGAATCCCTTCGCGCCGGCAATACCCGTGCCGTGCGCCTCGTAGGCCTCGCCGTCGAGGACCTTGACTCCCGCGTGCGTGAGAATCCGGCACACTTCAAGGTGTTGGCCCGATTCGTAGTCGTGATTGCCGAGCACCGCAACGATCGGAATCGTCACCGCCGCGGTCAACTCCTTCGCCAGGATCTCGGCTTCCTCGGGCAGTCCATAGTCGGTCAGGTCCCCGCACAACAGCAGGATGTCCGCCCGGGCATTCACCGGGCCAAGCAGCGGTTGCAGAGTGCCCTGCGATGTCTTCTTGACGTGCAGATCGCCGACTGCGGCCAGGCGCGTTGTTTGCTTACTGTTCAGCTATAGGCCCTCGGGCGTAGAGCGGAGCAAAATGCATGCCCAGCGGGAATCCTGCACAGGACGATCCCGAAGCGGGATCAGGGGGTCCGGAACCGGGCGCCCGACAGTTCTATCTTCGCACCATGGAGGCGCTGAACGCTGCCGGTCTCGCCTGGCTCGTGGGCGGAGGATATGCGCTCGGCCACTACACGGGAGTCGAACGCCATACGAGGGATTTCGACATCTTCGTGAGGCGCGAGGACTATGACGCCATCATGCGGGTGCTCACCGGCGCGGGTTACACCACCGAGCTCACCTTCCCGCACTGGCTGGGCAAGGCGCGCTGCGAGCATGGCTACGTGGATGTGATCTTCAGCTCGGGCAACGGCGTGACGACGGTGGACGACGCCTGGTTTCGCCATGCGGCTGCCGGAGAGGTGTTTGGTGTACCCGTGAAGCTGTGCCCGGTGGAGGAGATGATCTGGTCGAAGGCCTACATCATGGAGCGTGAGCGCTACGACTGCGCCGACATCATGCATCTGCTGCTCGCTTGCGCGGACAAGCTCGATTGGCTGCGGCTGCTCAACCGCTTCGCCGCACACTGGCGCGTGTTGTTTGCGCATCTGTGCCTGTTCGGCTTCGTCTACCCCGGCGAGCGCGCCCGGATTCCGGCGTGGGTCATGAGCGGTTGCATCGGGCGGTTGAATCGCGAGATCCGCGCTGCACCGCGGGCGCGGCGGCTGTGCCAGGGCACCCTGCTGTCACGCGAGCAATACCTGATCGACATTCAGCGCTGGGGGTTCGCGGATGTCCGGCATACCGAGGCCAGCACGATGACGCCCGATGACATCGTGCTGTGGACCGAGGCGATCGACGAAACGAAATGAGCTGAATCAGGCCTTGGCCGCGCGCACGACGAACCGGAACTGCGTCTTGCCGATCATCACGGTATCGCCATCCTTCAACGGCTGGCGGGTGATGCGCCGGTTGTTCACCAGAACACCGTTCGTGCTGTTGAGGTCTTCGATGATCGCGTGCGCCGGGCCTGCAAGAATGACGGCGTGGTGGCGGCTGATGAACTTCGCATCGATCTGCAGGTCGTTGTCCGGAGTACGTCCGACGCTCGTCTTGCGGCCGAGCACGTGCACGACTTCGGAATCGCCGTCCGTGCGGATCAGCAGGCGGGTGGCGCCATCGGGAGCCGGCTCGTGGCTGTGCTCGGATCCGTGGTCCAGCCGCGTGATGCTTCTTTGAATATGGCCGACCAGCACCGCGCTGTTCGCCGTTTCCTGCTCGAGCCGCTGGATCAGATGATCGCGGTCCGAAATGGCATTGCGCGCCTCCTCGACGGTCGCCCGCCACTCGTGATTGATCTTCTCGAGCTCCTCGACCCGGACGCTCCTGTTGCGGGCATCGGTTTCCATCCGATTGATCGTATCTTCCGCCGCTCGCAGATCGCCTTCCAGCTCCTTCGCACGCGCAACGCTCGAGTTGGATTCCGCCTGCAGCACACGGACCGATTCCTGCTGGTCCGCGATGCGTGCCTCGAGCTCGAGGATCCGCGCCTCACTCGCAGCGCCGCGAGCCGAATATGCGCTCTGCTCCGTACCCGCCGCCTGCAACGCAGAGCTCGCGGCCTGCAGCTCATTGCGCAGCGCCGTCACCTCCGTCTCGAGCTGCTCGCCGCGCCGGCGCTGTGCCGAAAGTGCCGCATCCAGCTCCTCGCTGCGGCTTTGTGCCGTACCCACAGCGTTTTCAAGCTCATCCGCGCGGGCCGCAGCGGCCTTCAACGAAGCCTCGAGGGAGGCCGCACCGGCGACGAGCTGCGCGCGCGCACCGGACAGCCGCTCCAGCTCGCCACGCTGCTGCGAAGCCGCTCCGCCCTGTTGTGAGACTGTTTCCTCGAGGGCCCGAATGCGTTCGGTGCGCTGCGCCAGTGTCGCATTCAGGGAATGCACGGACTGTTGCAAGCTGTCGCGTGCGCGTTCGATGTCAGTCTGTTGCTCGCCTCGCTGGGCAAGCGCCGCCGACAGGGCGCTCACCTGCTTCTCGAGTGTCCCGATCCGCGCGACGCGGTCGCGCAAATCCGCTTCCAGCTCGTGCACCCGGTCGGCGCGGCGGGCCAGTTCGGTTTCCAGACGCGCAACGTGCGCGTCCCGTTGCTCTACATCGTCGCGCAGAGTCGAGAGCAGGTCTTCGAATACCGACCGGCGCCCTTCGTTCGAGTGGAGAGTTTCCAGATAGCCGGTGGCGCGTGCGCGCGTTTCGGTCAACTCCTGCTGCACGAGCGCGAACGCCTGGACCCGCGCCGCCAGCTTCATCTCGAAGTCGCGATGGCTCGCGGCGAGTTGCGCCTGAAAGTGTGAATTGCTCTCGATGAGTTGTGCCTGCACATCCGCATCGCGCAGGCGCCGCGCGTCTTCGGCCGCTTCACGATCCCGGAGTGCCTTGTACAGCTCGGTGACCCGTGTCTGTTCGGCCGCTACACGCTCTTCAAGAGTCTTTTGCACCTCGGCGAACCGCGCCTGTGCGGACGCCGCACTGGCACGCACCTGTGCAACTTCATTCGAGAGTGTCCGCGCGCGCTGTTCGGTGGCGCCGCGTTCTGCAACCGCCGTTTCGAGTGCACGCTCGATCTCGGCCAGGCGCTCACCCTTGCGAGTGAGGCGCTCCTCTACATCGCGCAGCGTGGTCGACAACGCCTGGAGATTGATCTCGAGGCGTGCACGATTTTCGTCGATTACCGTGTTGGCTGCGTCGGAGCCGGCGGGAGCGGCAACGCGCAGCGCCTGACTGGGGATTGCCCATGTGTCGGTGGTGCTGAGATTATCCCGCTCCTGTGCGCCCCTGGGGCCCGGCGCGGTAGGAGTTCCCGTAGCGGCGGGCGTTGCATTGGCCGTTGCTGCGACGCTGGCTTCATAAGCCATGACATCGAGCACGGGCAACTCGGCGGTGACTTCGAGATCCGCCTCGTCAGGTGGTGACGAGTGGCGTTGCAGGCTCATGTCAAGTCTCCTCGCGCACCGGAATCGATCTGCGCGGTCCCCTTTAAATTCCTTGTGAGCGAAAGTGTAGCGCCGGCCGAGACCGCACACCGCTATTCAAAATCAAATGTGTGAGAGCTGTCGCGCAGATTCGACATAAGCTCCCGCTCGGCGTTGGTGGATAGCGGCGCGTTCCCTGGGCGTGGCCTTCAGCCGCGCAGGAAATCCTTCAGCGACGCGAGGACGGCCTCGGGCGCAGCCTCGAACACAGCATTACCCTGTTCGGCCAGGTCGGCGAAGCGGGCCTTGGGCAGCAGCTCGCGAGCGCGCTGGGCGTCCCACAAATCATCCTTCGGGCGAAGCACGAGGGCAGGCTGGGCAATGAGCGCCAGGCGCTGGCGCGTGTCGCGCTCCGTCTCGTTCAGCAGCGGTACCGATACCAGGACAAGTCGCCGGACCTGGTCAGGTCGAGCGATGGCCAGCTCGGCCGCGACCAGGGCGCCCATCTGGTATCCCAGCAGATCGATATGCCTGAACCGCATACTGTCCAGAAAATCGCCCAGGGCGGCCGCGTAGTCGGCGATTGCCGGACGCGTGGGTGGCGGGTCGGACTCCCCGAAACCCGGCAGGTCGGGCGCGTAGACGGAGCGATCGCGGCCCGCCAGCGCGAGGAAGCGTTGAAATACCCTGCCCGACCCCACGCTGGAGTGCACACACAGCAGCGAAGTGCCCTCCTCGAAGCCGCCGCCCGGGGGGATCGCGTTATGAACGTGCAACTGTCCATACCGGCACTCGAAATACCCGCGGCGCACGCGCGGCTCGGTGTCGACATGCCGGCTGGTGACGGCTCCTTTGGCCATTTGAATGCTCCGAACATTGCGCCCGCGGGCGCTTTCCCTCACGCCCGAATCACGCGGCCGCAACATACTGCCACGATCCTGACGATCCTCATGCGGCCGGTCACGAAAGCGGTAGCTGCCGCTTGCGCTCCCCTTGCAGACAGGTAAAAGCTTGGATAGCCAGGGCACCGAAGGAGGCGCTCATGATCAGGTCACTCGTTCCACTGTCCGTCATGCTAATGCTGACGGGCTGCGGAGTCGCTGAAACAGGCGCTGCCGCTGCTGCCGGGGGCGCCTCGGAGGTGGAGCAGGCCCGCCAGGCGAAGCAGACCGAGGCGCGCGTACAGCAGCAACTCGACGCGGCCTACCAGCAGGCGGCACAGCAGCGCAAAGCTGCCGAAGCCGCTTCCCAGTAGCCAGCCGCTTCGCAACAGAAGGTCGTCGGCAGTCACACACCGCGCGACGCGAGGAAAGAATTCGCGACGCGCGGTGGTCTGATCTACCGATGCTTCTTGCTCTTTCCACGAGCGCTTTTGGCCGCGGCTCGCCTGCCGGCCTTCACGCCCCTTCTCGCCGCCGATCCCCGTTTGGCGTTGGTGCTCTTTTTACCCGCCGCGCGCTTCGCAGCCGGGCGCTTCTTCGCAGCGGCACTCCTGCGGGTCCTCGCGCCCGCGGATTTGCGCTTCGCGGCTACCCGCTTCTTCACGCGCGCCTTCTTCCTGGCGGCCTTTTTCGGCGCGGCCGCTGCCGGAACGGACTTTGGCGCCGCGGCAGCCTTGGGCGCCGCCACCGCCCTGGCGGGAGGCATCGAGCCCGGCTTTGAGAGCGGCGTACCCGCCGGTTTCACCGCGGCTTTCGGCGCCTCGGCCACCTTGGGCGCGGATGCGGCTGGCTTCGCTGCCGAGGGCTGGGGAGGTCTCGCTGCGGCCGGCTTTGGCGCCTCCACGACGGCGAATGCGCCTCCCTGGGGGTCGAGAAGCATCACGATCCATGAGCCGCCCGGAACTTCGATCGGCCCATGCAGCACCCGGCCGCCGCCGGCTTTGGCCGTCGATGCCGCCTTGGCGGCGTCGGCCACCCGCACATAACTGAGCCAGCTGGGTGGCGTCGAGGCATCGCGCGCCTTGTAGACCCCGCCGGCGTCCTGGCCGCCGTGGGTAATGAGTTGGTAGACCCCCATGGCGCCCATGTCGTGGCCTGCGCCTTTGCTCCAGCCAAACAGCTCCGAATAGAAGCGCAGCGCGGAATCCGGATCCGTCGTTGCAAGCTCGTGCCACGTGAACTCACCCACCCCACCGGCGGGCGAAGCTCCATCCGACGAGCCTGGCGCCGGCGTGAATAGCGCGAACGCGGCGCCCTGAGGATCCGACAGGACCGCGAAACGCCCCACGTTGGGAATATCCGCGGCGCCCTTGAGAACCTTGCCGCCAAGCCGCTGCGCCGCCTGAACGGTTCCATCGACGTCGGGCGTGCCGATGTAAATGATCCAGTGGGGCGGTGTGCCGGAAGCGTCGCCGTGCGGAAGCGCCATGAGGCCGCCCGCCCGAGACTTGCCGGACATCCAGATTGTGTAGGAAGGCATGCCCGAGGGCTGCGTCTTCCACGGCACGAGGTTCGAATAGAAGGCACTGGCCGCGTCGGGATCGGTTGTCATCAACTCATGCCAGATGAACCGTCCCCGAATATCAGCGTTGCTCATGGCGAGTTTTCCCCTTGTTTGCGAGCTGCATCATCCACCGACGATCCGCGCGACATTCTGCACTGCTACGGCGATCACTTCCACGTTTGATGCGCTCACTCGAGCTTGTATCACGATCGTTCGCCGCCGCTGGCGCTCTCCGTCGCACAAGGCGGACAATATCCGAGGGCCCTGCGGCCAATCCACTGCCTGGGAATTCACATGAACAGACGCGAGTTCTTCAATACGGCCACCGGTCTCGCGGCGGCTGCGGCGATGATGAAATCGGCGGCGGGGGCTGCGAACAGGGCGACGGAGGCGGCCGCAAGCAACGGCGGCAGCGTTGCGCGCACCGCCAAGCCCCTGCGGATACTGATTCTCGGCGGCACGCGATTCCTCGGTGTGCACATGACCCAACTCGCGCTCGACCGCGGACACACCGTCACACTCTTCAATCGCGGCAAGACCAATGCGAACCTGTTTCCGCAAGTCGAGCATCTGCACGGAGACCGCAACGGCGAGCTGGACTCGCTGCGGGGACGCAAGTGGGATGCCGTGATCGATGATTCGGGTTATTTCCCGCGCCACGTGCGGCTGTCGGCGGAGCTGCTCGCGCCGAATGTGCAGCAGTATCTGTTCATCTCCACGATTTCGGTCTATGCGAGCCTCGCGCAGCCGGTCACCGAGGATTCGCCCGTGGGGAAAATCGCGGATGAGACGGTCGAGACCACGGATGCCGGGAACTACGGCCCACTCAAGGCCCTGTGCGAGAAAGCCGCGATGGCTGCCATGCCGGGCCGGACGGCCGTGTTTCGCCCAGGGCTCATCGTGGGACCTCACGACAACACGGATCGATTCACGTACTGGCCGGCCCGGGCGGCACGCGGAGGCGAAATGCTGGCCCCTGGCACGCCCAGGGATCCCATCCAGTTCATCGACGCAAGAGACCTCTCTGCGTTCGCCCTGCATGTGGTCGAAAATCGGGTCACGGGCACCTTCAACGTCCTGTCGCCGCCGCACATGTTCAGCATGGGGGACCTCGTCACGGCGAGCATCGGAGCGGCGAACGAGCTTGCGAAACCGAATCCTCCCCCGCACGCGGTGTGGGTATCGAGCGATTTCCTCGAGAAGCAGCAGGTCGAGCCCTGGAGCGACATGCCTGTCTGGATACCCGCCAAGGGGGAGATGGCGGGCGCGGAGCAGACCAGCGCCACCCGTGCGGTGCGCGCGGGCCTGGCGAACCGGCCGATCCGCCAGACGGTGAACGACACGCTTGCGTGGCATTTGAAGCGCCCGGAGGCGGAGCGGGAGACGCTCAAGGCGGGCATTGCGCCTGAGCGTGAACAGCGGGTTTTGAGCGCGTGGCGTGACCTCAACGCCTGATCGGCCGACTGCGGCCTCATTCGGTCCGCAGCGCGACGAAATCCCCCGCGAACGAGCCCACTTCAAGCTTGACGTGAAGAAGATGCGCCTTGAGGGTCAGGCGCGCGCGACCGCGCCGCTCCAATGTCGCCCGAAACCGCCGCCAGGCGGAGTCGTCCGTAAAGGTGCAAACCGCCTCGAAATCCCCGGGTATCGGCTTGTCGTACTCCATGGAGCTGCGCTGGATGACCAGTTGCGCATCCACGCCGGCCTGCTGCAGCCGCAGATGCATCAACGTCCAGGCCGACAGCGTCGCAAGGACTGCGGCGCTGCCCCCGAAGACTGTCTCATGATGATTGATGTTGGGAGCCAGGGGTGCCGACAAGAGCACACGCTCCGCTGTGGCCACCTTTACCTGCACGCCCATGACCGCAGAAAGAGGAATGTTTGCGTGCAGGTAGCGCTCCATGCGCTGCTGGGTTTCGTCGGCTGGCATAGGTGATCCGCTCAAGGCAACGTCGTCCGGGCATTGGTCTCAGAGGCTATTGGGGCAACGCTCGTGGTCCGTTCGCGCCAGATCAGGTACAGCCCGCTGGCAATGACGATGCCCCCTCCGACGTAGACCCGAGTGGTGGGGAACACGTTCCAGACCGCCCAATCGACCATGATTCCCCACAGTAGTGCGGTGTATTCGAAAGGGGCCACCACGGATGGCGGAGCATTGCGAAACGCTTCGGTGAGCAGGTGCTGGCCGATCGCGGCGAAGACGCCGATGCCGGCGACCAGTGGCCAGTCATCGCGGCGAATCGGCAGCCAGCCCGGTGCCGCGAGGAGTCCTGCCATGATCGTCATCAGGCCAATCATCCAGAAGACGACGCTTGCCGTCGTATCGCTTCGGGTAATGACGCGCAGCGCGATCGCGCTGAACGCATAGGCGGTCGCGGCCAGGAGCGCGGCGAGCGCCCCCAGCGAAACGAGGCTCGACGCCGAGGGGTGCAGCATCGTGATGACACCCACCAAGCCGACACAGATCGCGAGCCAGCGCCGCCATTCGACTCGCTCGCCCAGCAACGGGACGGAGAGCGCCGTCACGATTAGCGGTGCCGCCAGAAAGATTGCGTACGCGTCCGCCAGTGACAGTACGCGTACCGCGTATACAAAGCAGCCCAGCACGATGAGCATGAGCAGTGCGCGCAGCAGATGCATGCCGAAGCGCACTGGCTTCAGATCGGCGTACCGACCCATGCACAGAACAGGCGCAAGCATGAACGGCAGCGACGCAGCGCCGCGGATCGTGGTCACCTCCATAGGCGGATAGTGCTGCGAGAAGATCTTGAGCACCGTGTCCATGCCGCAGAACGCGGCGACGGCCGCAATCATCATCGCGATGGCTTTCAGCGGCCGCCCGGCCCGCGGGCGTTCCACGCGCCCGCCTGTTTACCAGGTCCCCACGTTCTGCATCGATTTCCAGGGCTCGGCGGGTGCGAGCGCCGCGTCCTTCTGAAGCAGCTCGATGGAGATGCCGTCGGGCGAGCGGACGAAGGCCATCCGGCCATCCCGCGGCGGGCGGTTGATGGTCACGCCGTGATCGATCAGCCGCTGGCAGGTCGCGTAGATGTCATCGACGGCGTAGGCGAGATGTCCGAAGTTGCGACCGCCCGGATAAGGCTGCGGGTCCCAGTTGTGGGTCAGCTCGATCTGGGCGGACTCATCGCCCGGGGCGGCGAGGAACACCAGGGTGTAGCGGCCCTGGGGAATGTCCTTGCGCGACAGCTCCTGCAAACCGAGCGCATCGCGATAAAAGCGCAGCGAGGCGTCGATGTCGGCCACGCGAACCATCGTGTGCAGGTATCTCATTAAAACATCTCCGAGGCGCCCGGCGTTCTGATGCTCACCTTGTAGCGGGACGGTATGAATTCCCCGGTAATCATCTCTTCGTAGCTCTGGCCGGGGCCGACCATCGGGTACACGCCGGCATCCGGGTCGATCATCACCTCGAGGAATGCGGCGCCGGCGAACTGGATGAATTCCTGGATGACCCGCGGCACGTCCGCCTTGCGGTCGAGACGTACGGCGTAGCGGAAGCCGTCAGCCTGGGCTGCCTTGACGAAATCCTTCTTATGCAGCGATCGATCGCTGGCGGACAGGCGGCCCTTGTGAAAGAGCTTCTGCCACTGCTTGACCATCCCGTCGCCGAAGTTGTTCAGCACGACGATCTTGATCGGCAGGTCATAAGTCGTGACGGTCTCGAGCTCGCCGATGTTCATGCGGATGCTCGAATCGCCGTCGATGTCGATGACGAGGCGGCGTGGATTCGCGATCTGCGCGCCGATGGCGGCGGGCAGGCCGAAGCCCATCGTCCCCATGCTTCCGGAGGTCAGCCATAGCCGCGGATGCCGGAAATCGCAGTACTGCGCCGCCCACATCTGGTGCTGGCCCACGCCGGTCGAGATGATGGCCTCACCGCCCGCGTGCCGATTGATCTCCTCGATCACGTAGTACGGCTGAATGAGCGGGCTGGCGCGGTCGTAGTTCATAGCGTAGACCCGCTTCAGCTCGGCGAGCTCGGCATGCCATTCGCTGTAGTCGCGCTGAAACGTCTCTCGCCGGCCATGCGCCGTGAGCGCCTGCAGGGCTTCGACGAGCTGCCCGACATAACTCCAGTGGGCGCGCTTGACCTTGTTTACCTCGGCCCGGTCGATATCGAGGTGCGCAATGCGTTTCGCATTCCGCGCGAACTTGGCCGGCACGCCCGCCACGCGGTCATCGAACCGTGAGCCCACTGCGATAAGGAAGTCGCAATCCTCGACGGCATAGTTCGCAAATGCTGTCCCATGCATCCCGAGCATCCGCATGGACAGCGGCTGCGTCGTGTCCGCTGCGCCTATTCCCATGAGAGTCGTCACGACCGGGATGCCGAATGCGCTGGTGAGCTCGGCAAGCGCGTCCGCTGCGTTGGCGTTGATGACGCCACCGCCCGCATAGATGAGGGGTCGCCGGGACTCGCCGAGCATCTCGAAGAACCGGGCGCTCTCGGGACGATCGAGCGCGCGTCCTGAAAGCTCGTTCATCCGGCGGCGGTACCCTGGAATCGGCAGCGTGCCGCCGCCCTGGAAGAGGCCCTCCCAGTTCTGCACATCCTTCGGGATGTCCACGACGACTGGACCCGGGCGGCCGGTCCGGGCGATTTCGAATGCCGTGCGCAGGGTGGCTTCGAGGCGGCCGGGGTCCGTAACGAGAAAGATGTGCTTGGCGACCGCCCCCATGATCGAGGGGACCGGCGCCTCCTGGAAGGCATCCGTCCCGATCGATGCGCGCGCAACCTGCCCGCAAATGACGACGATCGGTACGGAATCCGCCATGCAATCGCGCACGGGTGTAACAGTGTTCGTCGCGCCGGGTCCTGAAGTGACGATGCAGACCCCCACGCGACCCGTGGACCGGGCGTAGCCGGCGGCCATGAACGCCGCACCCTGCTCGTTCGCGGGCACGACCAGTGGAATCTGCGATTGCCCGTCTTGCGCCTGCTGCTCGTTGTACAGGAACACCGCATCGTAGGTGGGCAGGATGGCCCCGCCGCTATAGCCGAAGATGGCCGTGACGCCCTCGTCCGCCAGAACCTGCATGATCATCCGGGCACCCGACATCGTCTGGCCGGCAAGCGGATGCCCGAAGGGGCGGGGCTGGATGACCGTGTCACTCATGGGGCACTCATAAGCGGGAAAGGCGCAGGGAACGTGGCGAGACTAGCAGCTTGCGCCCATGACGCAAAACGGGCCGCGCGCGGCCCGCAGCGCGCCGGGTGGAAATCCCTTATTCTGTGTTGCGCTCCCCTGGGCGCCGCGCCGGAACCCATGCGTCACATCATTGCCATCCTGCTGCAAAACGAAGCCGGCGCTCTCACCCGCGTCGCCGGCCTGTTCTCCACCCGTGGCTACAACATCGAATCGCTCTCTGTAGCCCCGACTGACGAGCCGACCGTATCGCGCCTCACGCTCGTGACCAAGGGTTCGGAGGCAGTCATTCAACAGATCGCCAATCAGCTCAACAGGCTGGTGGATGTGGTCAGCATCGAGGACATGACGCTGGGCGAGCACCTTGAACGCGAGCTCGTGCTTCTGAAGCTGCGCGTGCAGCCCGAACGCACCGATGCGGTGCGCGGCTACATCGTGCGCACCGGGGGCCGGGTCCTCGATCCGGCAGCCGACGGTTTCATCGCCGAGCTGACGGCCAGCGAGGCGGAAATCAACGCCTTCGTTACGGACCTGTCCCAGCAGGCGCAGTTGATCGAAGTGGTCCGCAGTGGAGCCCTGGGCATCGCCCGCAACGCCCGGCCGCTGAGGGTCGTGCGCTAGCCCCAGCGCCGCTTTGTTGCCCCGCGCGCGGCTGTCCCCTTAATATGCGTTCCGAATAACAAGACCCGGTCTTCGGACGCGTTCATGGCCGGGTCCAGGTAAACGGGGACGGCCTGCAATCCACAACGGGTGTCGCGCACGGCACGCGCGGGGCAGCGAGCAGCAGTGAGCCGCGCACGAATCCTCATTGTCGATGACCTCCCCGAGAAGCGGCTCGTTTACAGCAGCCTGCTCGATGACATCGATGCCGAAATCGTTCTGGCCGACTCGGGGACCGAAGCGCTGAAGCGCGTGCTCGAGCACTCGTTCGCCGTCATCCTTCTCGATGTCAATATGCCGGACATCGACGGTCTGGAGACCGCGACCCTGATCCGTGGGCATCGCAACGGCCGGCATACTCCCATCATCTTCATCACGAGCTACGCGGACGAGATACAGACCGCCCGCGGCTATCAGCTCGGCGCCGTCGACTACATCCTGTCTCCCGTCGTAGCCTCGGTATTGCGCACGAAGGTGCGGGTGTTTGTCGATTTGTACGAGGCGCACGCAGCGCTCGCGCGCTCCAACCGGGAGTTGGAATCCCGCGTCAGGGAGCGGACCGCCGAGCTCGAACAGCTGAGCCGCCTGAAGGATGAGTTCCTGGCGACGATGTCGCATGAGCTGCGAACGCCGCTGAACGCGATTTTCGGCTGGGTCACCCTGTTGCGTACCAGACGGCTCGATGAGCCGACGCAGGAGCGCGCCCTGGAGACCATCGAGCGCAATGCGCGCGCCCAGAAGCGTCTGATCGAGGATCTTCTGGATGTCTCACGGATCGTGACCGGAAAAGTGACTCTGGAGCTCATTACGGTCGAGCCACGGCGGGCGATCGAAGCCGCGTTGCAGACGATGTACCCGGCTGCGCAGGCAAAGGAAATCAAGATCGTCCCCCTGCTCGACATGGGAGCCGGGACCGTGCGAGGTGACTATGCCCGCCTGCAGCAGATCGTGTGCAACCTGCTCTCGAATGCCATCAAGTTCACCCCGCACGGCGGCCAGATCGAGGTCTGCCTCGCCCGTCGCGATGACATGGCGGAAATCAGCATCAGCGACAGCGGCCAGGGGATCAAGGCTGAATTCCTGCCGATGGTGTTCGATCGCTTCCGGCAGGAGGACGGCTCCATCAGCCGCCGGCACGGCGGCCTCGGGCTGGGCCTCGCCATCGTCCGCCATCTGGTCGAGCTGCACGGCGGCTCGGTCGAGGCTCGGAGCGAAGGAGAAGGCAAAGGGTCGCGATTCATCGTGCGGATTCCGGCGCATGTGCAGGAAGCGGATTCAACCGTACCTGATGATGTTGCAGGCAGCCCGGCAATGTCCTCGCTGCTTGCGGGCACGCGTCTGCTGGTGGTGGACGATGAGCTGGGCGCCCGCGAGCTCCTTGCGCATGTGCTGCGGGGCTTCGGCGCCGAGGTGATTCTCGCTGAAAGCGGTCAAGCGGCGTTGACCCAGCTCTTCGAGCAACGCCCCCACGTGTTGATCGCGGATCTGGGCATGCCAGGCATGGACGGCTACGCGCTGATCGAGCAGGTGCGTGCTCTCGAGCCGGATTTCGGGGGCCAGACACCCGCCATCGCCGTCACGGGATACACCGCGCCGCTGGATCGGCTGCGCGCCCTGCAGGCCGGCTATCAGAATCACGTGGCAAAGCCCGTGGAGCCGCAAGAGCTTGCGATCGTCATCTCCAGCCTCACCGGCCGCTCCGCCCAGGACAAGCGGGCCTAGGAGTGGCCTAGGAGTTCGCGGTGTTCGGCAGCAGAACGGTTGAGCCCGTGGTCCGGCGGGCCTCAAGATCCCGGTGTGCCTGGCCCGCATCGGCCAGCGGATAGGTTTGCCCGATTCGCACCCGCACTGACTTGCTCTTCACGGCAGCGAAAAGCTGACGGGCAGCCGCCTCGAGCTCCGCTCGCTTCGCAATGTAATGAAACAGCGTTGGCCGCGTGAGAAAAAGCGAGCCGCGCTTGCTCAACTCGAGCGGCGCGATCGCCGGCACCGGTCCCGAGGCATTGCCGAAGGTGACCATCATTCCCAGGGGACGCAGGCAATCCAGCGACTGAAAGAAGGTGTCCTTGCCGACGGAGTCGTACACCACAGCCACGCCCTGGCCGCGAGTGATGTCCTTGATACGCGCGACGAGATCGTCCCGTCCGGACAGCACGACGTGCCGGCAACCGTTTTTCCTGGCCAGTTGCGCCTTGGCTTCGCTTCCGACGACCCCGATCACCGTCGCGCCCAGAGCCTTGGCCCATTGGCACAGCAGGAGGCCCACGCCGCCTGCCGCAGCGTGCACGAGAATCGTGTCCCCGGAAGCTACCCGATAAGTACGCCTCAGCAGGTAGTGTGCCGTCAGCCCTTTGAGCATGATTGCAGCGGCCTGCTCGTCCGAGACTCCCTTGGGCACCTTGACGAGCTGGCCCGCGGGGACGTTACGGATTTCGCAGTAGGCTCCGGGCTTCGGCAGCACGTAGGCAACGCGTTCGCCCACGCGCAATCCCTTGACCTTGCGGCCGATCGCCGTGATGACCCCGGCCGCCTCGCGTCCCAGTCCGCTCGGCAATGGCGCTGGATACAAGCCGGTTCGATCGTAGACGTCAATGAAGTTCAGCCCGATGGCGGTGTGCCGCAGCTGAGCTTCCTCGGGCGCAGGTGGACCGACGTCCACGTCATCGAGGCGCAAGACCTCCGGACCGCCGGTCTCGTGGAAACGAATCGCCTTGGACATGCGCCCCTTTCGACCGACAGCGAATCGCCGCGGCACGCCTCTTTAGCCAATTAGAGAGCCGCGTCGTCGGTCTCGCCGGTGCGGATGCGGATGACCCGCTCGATGTCGGTGATGAAGATCTTTCCGTCGCCAACCTTGCCCGTCTTGGCGGACTTCAGGACCGCTTCGACAACCTGATCGGCGAGATCGCTGCGCACGGCCACCTCGATGCGCGTCTTGGGAACGAAATCGACTACGTACTCGGCGCCTCGGTACAACTCCGTATGGCCGCGCTGCCGCCCGAATCCCTTGACTTCGGTAACCGTCATGCCGGACACGCCGATGTCGGACAGCGCCGCGCGCACATCGTCGAGCTTGAACGGTTTGATGATCGCGGTGACCAGTTTCATGTGCGGCTCTCCGTCGAAATGGCTTCGTTAGCGGCTTGGGCCCTGGACGGTTTTTGCAGCTTTCATGCCACGCAGGCGCGCAGCTGAATCACGCAAGTTCTGGCGGCTGCCCCGGGGGCCCCGATCTGTGCTCTGCACCATCCTGGCGCGCCGCGCCCGGCCCGGCGCCCAGCGCTGGTGCAGCGCCCGGGATGGCGTATCGGCTATGCTTCGAACGATGTACGGGCAGATCGTGATCGCAGGGGCAGGCCAGGCTGCCGATCAGGCGGTTCATACACTACGCCGCAAAGGCTTCGCGGGGAAGCTGGCCGTCGTCGGTGACGAGCCCTGGCTGCCCTATCAGCGGCCGCCCTTGTCGAAGAAATTCCTGGCCGGCGCACTGGAACGGGAGCGCCTCGTCTTCCGCCCCAACCATTTCTATACGGAGCACCTGGTCGAGACGCATCTCGGCCGGCGTGTCGAGGAAATCGAGCGCGCTGCGCGGCGTATCCGCCTCGACGACGGGTCGGTGCTTTCGTACGACGCACTGCTATTGGCAACCGGCAGCCGCCCGCGGCCCCTGCAAGTGCCAGGTGCCGACCTCGTCGGCGTGCATACATTGCGGACCATCGCGGATGTCGATCGAATCCGCGCCGACGTGAGCGAAGGGCGCCGCCTGGTGATCGTCGGAGGCGGCTACATCGGACTCGAGGTCGCCGCAACTGCGCACGAGCTGGGACTCGATGTCACGGTGCTCGAGATGGCCGACCGTGTGATGAATCGCGTCACCTGCAAGGAGATCTCGGCATTCTACGAGACCGAGCATGCGCGCCATGGGGTTCGCATCATTACCCACGCGAGAGTTCAGGCCATCGCGGGCAACCCGCGAACGGGCCGTGTTCGAGCCGTGCTCACGGACGATGGCGCGGAGCATCCCGCGGATCTGGTCATCGTCGGAGTCGGTGTGACGGCAGCGGATGACCTTGCCGTGGCTGCGGGACTCGAATGCGCCAACGGCATCGTCGTGAACGAGTACTGCGCCACATCGGATCCAGCCATCTACGCCGCCGGCGATTGCACGAATCATCCGAACCTGCATTACGGCCGGCGCATGCGCCTCGAATCGGTCGACCATGCGTTCGAGCAGGCAGCAAGCGCGGCGCACAACATGCTCGGCACTGCAACGGTGCACGACAAGGTTCCGTGGTTCTGGTCCGACCAATATGACCTGAAGCTCGTCATCGTGGGTCTGTGCCAGGGCCATGATCAGGTCGTCGTGCGCGGATCCGCGGCGGCACGCAGCTTCAGCGCGTGTTACCTGCGCGGGGGCGAGTTGATCGCCATCGACAGCATCAACAGTCCCAGGGACCAGATGGCCGCCCGCAAGCTGATCGCCGCGCGCGCGCGCCCGAACCTCGACAAGCTCGCGGATCCGGGCATCTCGCTCAAAGACTCCGTTTGAGCGGACACCACGCTCCTGGCCCGGCAGGCAGGCGGGTAACCGGTGCAGGGCCGCCGTGCAGCTCCTGCCACCGGTGCAAGCAGCAGCGCCGGGGGTTCGGGAGACGGAGGGGGCGGACGTCTCGACTTCGCCTTATTGGCGGTGTTGGGGTGCGCGGTCGCCGCTTGCTCGCGGCGCGTGCGGACTAACTAAGCACGACCAGCAGATCCTTCGCGTCCACCTGCTGACCGGGTCTGGCGAGCACTTCGGCAACCTCCCCGTCGCTTTCCGCGCGGACCGCGGTTTCCATCTTCATCGCCTCGAGCGTCGCAAGCACATCGCCGCGGCCCACTCTGCGTCCCACCGTTGTCGTTACGGTCGCGATTGTTCCCGGCATGGGCGCGCCGACATGCTTCGGATTGCCCGGCTCGATCTTGCGTTGCGGAGGGTGCTTGGCGACCTGGCTGCGATCCTGCACGCGAACCGAGCGCGGCTGGCCATTCAACTCGAAGAACACCGTGCGGGTACCGTCCTGGTGCGCTTCACTCGTGGCAAGGTGCCGGATGATGAGTGTCTTGCCGCGCTCGATGTCGACGCTCATCTCCTGTCCCGGCTCCATGCCGTAAAAGAAGACCGGCGTCGGCAGAATACCGACGTCGCCGTATTGCAGGCGGTCGCGTGCATAGTCCATCCACACGCGCGGATACATGAGATAGGACGCCAGGTCGTCATCGGTTACGGGACGCGGCAGCTTCTGTTGGATCTTCGCCCGCTCGGCCGCCAGATCCGCCGGCGGCAACCGCGAGCCGGCGCGGTCGGTCGGGGGCGGCGACCCTTTCAGTATCTTTTGCTGCAGAGACTGCGGGAAGCCGCCATACGGCTGCCCGAGATCCCCCCGGAAGAGCTGCACGACGGACTCCGGGAATGCGACCTCCGTATCGGGGTCGAGAACCTGCTCTTTGGTGAGACCGCTCGTCATCATCAACAGGGCCATGTCGCCGACGACCTTCGAAGTCGGTGTGACTTTGACGATGTCGCCGAACAGGGCGTTCACATCGGAGTACGTCTGTGCGACCTCGGGCCAACGTACATCGTCGATGCCCAGGGAACGAGCCTGCTCGCGCAGGTTCGTATACTGGCCGCCCGGCATCCCGTGAACATAGACCTCCGAAGCGCCCGAACGGATGTCGCTCTCGAAGGCACCGTAGAGTTTGCGCGTCTGCTCCCAATAGGAAGACAGCAGACGCACCTTCGCTGGATCGAGCCCCGATTCGCGCGGCCCGTGGCGCAATGCCTCGACGATCGAGCCCATGTTCGGTTGCGATGTGAGGCCGCTCATGGAATCGATGGCGCAGTCCACCGCGTCCGCGCCAGCATCGATTGCGGCCAGTACGCTCGCGGCCGCGATGCCGCTGGTGTCGTGCGTGTGAAAATGAACCGGCAGTCCGATTTCATCCTTCAATGCCTTGACGAGCATCCGGGCCGCGTGTGGCCGGCACAGTCCGGCCATGTCCTTGATGCCCAGCAGGTGGGTGCCCGCGGCTTTGAGCTCACGAGCCAGCTTCAAGTAGTAGTCGAGCGTGTATTTTTTCTCGCGCGGGTCACTCAGATTGCCGGTGTAGCAGATCGATGCCTCGCACAGCTTTCCCGCCTCGAGCACGGCGTCGATCGAGACCCGCATATTCTCGATCCAGTTGAGCGAGTCGAAGATCCGGAAGACATCGATGCCGCGCTCGGCGGCCCGGGCGACAAAAAAGCGCACGACGTTGTCGGGATAATTCGTATAGCCGACGGCGTTCGCCGACCGGAACAGCATCTGCAGCAGCAGGTTCGGCAGCCGCGCGCGCAATTGCGCCAGCCGTTGCCAGGGATCCTCGTTCAGGAAGCGCAGCGCCACATCGAACGTCGCGCCGCCCCAGCACTCCACCGAAAATAGTTGTGGCAGGAGGCTTGCGTAGTACGGCGCAATGGCAGTCATGTCGATGGTGCGCATGCGTGTGGCAAGGAGCGACTGATGCGCGTCGCGCATCGTGGTGTCCGTGACGAGCACCCGCGGCTCATCCAGCATCCACTGTGCAAAGCGCGCGGGCCCCAGCTCATCCAGCTTCTGCCTGGTACCGGCGGGCGGGGGTTGGAGCGCAGTCGGCGGCAGCCGCGGCATGATGAATTGCGCCGGCCGCACACGGCTCCTGGTCTCGGCGTTGCCGTTCACGATGGTCTCGCCGACATACGTCAGAATCCGGGTCGCGCGATCACGCTTGCGAGGCCAACGGAACAGCTCGGGCGTCGCCTCGATGAAGCGGGTGGTGTATTCGCCTTGGGCAAAGCGCGGATGCGTGATCAGCTGATCGAGAAAGCGCAGGTTGGTCACGACACCCCGTATGCGGAACTCCCACAGCGCCCGATGCATGCGGGCAATGGTTTCCTCGGGCGTCGGCGACCAAGCGGTGACCTTGACGAGCAGAGAATCGTAGGACCGCGTAATGATCGCGCCCGTATAGGCGGTCCCTGCATCGAGGCGGATGCCAAACCCCGCGGGGCTGCGGTAAGCCGTGATCTTCCCGTAGTCGGGAATGAAATTGTTCTCCGGATCCTCCGTCGTGATGCGGCATTGCAGCGCGTGCGCGCTGATCCGGATTTGCTCCTGCGCAGGCACTCCACTCTCGGGCGAGCCGATGCGTGCGCCGCCGGCGATGCGAATCTGTGCCTTCACCAGATCGATGCCGGTCGCGCACTCGGTGACAGTGTGCTCGACCTGGATGCGCGGGTTCACCTCGATGAAGTAGAAATGGCCCGTCTGCGCATCCTGCAGAAATTCCACCGTCCCGGCGTTGATATAACGGGTCGCGCGCCCGATCGCGAGCGCGCAGTCGCAGAGCTGCGCACGCTGCGCCTCGCTCAGGTAGACGGCCGGCGCACGCTCGACGACCTTCTGATTGCGCCGTTGAACCGTGCAGTCGCGCTCATAAAGATGCACGAGCCCGCCGTGACTGTCGCCCAGGATCTGGACTTCGATGTGGCGTGCCTGTTGCACGAGCTTTTCCAGGTACACCTCGTCATTGCCGAATGCGGCTTGCGCCTCGCGCCGGGCCACCGGCACCAGTTCGCCGAGTTGCGCGTCGCTTTCGACCACGCGCATGCCGCGACCGCCGCCGCCCCAACTCGCCTTGAGCATCATGGGATAGCCAATGCGCTGCGCGAGCCGGATGCATTCTGCGGTATCCGCCGGCAGCGCGGCGGTCGCCGGCATGACCGGCACACCGGCCGAGATGGCCAGATTGCGAGCAGCCACCTTGTTGCCGAGCGCGCGCATCGTGTCGGGAGCCGGACCGATGAACACGATCCCCGCCGCGGCGCACGCCTGCGCGAATTGCGGATTCTCGGACAGGAACCCATAGCCGGGGTGGATCGCATCGACGCCCGCCTCGCGAGCGATACGCAGTGTGTCCTCGATATCCAGGTATGCTTCGACGGGTCCTTTGTGGCGACCGACGAGATACGCCTCGTCGGACTTGGTCCGGTGCAGCGAAAAGCGATCCTCCTGTGAATAGATCGCCACCGTGCGGATCTTGAGCTCGCTCGCGGCGCGCATGACGCGAATGGCGATCTCCCCGCGGTTGGCGACCAGGAGGCTGCGGATCTGCTGCGGCATGGACGGTTTCACTCTAAGATGCGCCGATCGCGAACCAGTGCGAAGAGCGCCCAAACTATAGCGAATGGAGGCAACAGGTGCCGCACAATAAATCCCGCGGGAGCTTCCGATGCGCGCAGCCGGCATGAAGCCGCGCTCCGCCCAACCGGACCCTGGGACGCCCATGTATTCAATCGCCATCCACGGCGGCGCAGGCGCCATGCCGCGCGCGGAGCTCTCCGAAGAGCGCGAAAAGCTGTACCGCGCGAGCCTCGAGTCCGCACTCGATGCGGGTTATGCGGTTTTACAGCGGGGCGGCGCCAGCCTGGATGCGGTCACGGCCGCGGTGCGCCTTCTGGAGGATGATCCGCTGTTCAACGCGGGCCGGGGCGCGGCCCTGACACGTGAAGGCGCGGCGGAGCTCGATGCCGCTGTGATGGAGGGAAAGCGGCAACGCGCGGGCGCAGTCGCCTCGGTCAGACACGTGAAGAATCCTGTCGATCTGGCGCGGCGCGTGATGGAGAAATCGCGTCATGTCCTGCTCGTGGATTCGGGCGCCGAAGAGTTCGCCCTGGAGGAAGGGTTTGTTCTCGTACCGAACGCCTACTTTCGTACGGAGGAACGTCAGCGTCAGCTCGAGTCCGAGCAGCGCGGTCAGGCGGTCTCCGACCTCGTCCCCTCAACGCAGGGCACTGTCGGCGCCGTAGCCTTCGACCAGGAGGGAAATCTCGCCGCCGCAACCTCCACCGGCGGAATGACCAACAAACGCCGCGGCCGCGTCGGAGACTCCCCCATCATCGGCGCGGGCACGTATGCAAAGAACGGCGTCTGCGCCGTCTCCGCCACGGGCCACGGCGAATACTTCATTCGGTCGGTCGCCGCCTATCACATTGCATCGGCAGTGGAGTATCGGGGGCTGTCGCTGGAAGATGCGGCGCGGGAACTGCTGCACGGCATTCTGCGCGGCCTCGGCGGAGACGGCGGCATCATCGCCGTCGATCGGCACGGGCGCACGGTCATGGAATTCAGCACCGAGGGGATGTTCCGCGGCGCGCGCGATTCTGAAGGGCGCCGCGAGATCGCCATTTACCGGGCCCCGGGAAATTGAGCATCTTGTCGCTTACGCCTGACCGGTGGCTTGAGGGGACGCGTTGCGTGGCGCGCGCGCCGCTCTGAACGCGCTGGGCGTCCTCGGCTCCCAACGCGCCCACACCCGCCTGAGCTGTTGCGCCGAGCGAAAGCCCGCCCGCGCGGCAATTCGCTCGAGATCGAGCTGGCTCTGCGTGATCAGTTCCTTCGCGAACGCGAAACGGATCAGCTGGACGTAGTCCAGCGGCGAGCAGTGAGCGTGCTCGGCGAACAGCCGCGCAAGGTTGCGTGGACTCGTGCACGCGACAGCCGAAAGCTCGTCCGAGGTCCACGAGGCGGCGGGCCGTCGAGTTACCGCATCCTGCACACGATGGACGGCAGGGTGCAGGTGGTTTCGGTGCTGGACCCACGGAGACAGCGCAGGATCGGCTCCCGACCGGCGCAAATAGACGACGAGATCGCGTGCGACATCTGCGGCGACCCGCGGACCGAGTTGCCGGCCAATGACGTGGAGGGCCAGATCCAGGCCGGCTGTCACGCCCGCGCTGGTCAACACCGAGCCATCTTCCACGAAGATTCGATTGTCGAGAACCCGTGCGCCGGGCGCTACGCTGCGTAACTCATCCATGTGCGCGTGGTGAGTCGTGCACTCATGACCGGCCAGCAGGCCGGCCTTTCCGGCAATCACGCTTCCCGCACAGACGCAGACCAGCATTGCTGACGCAGTGACACCGGACTTCAGCCATGCGATCACGCGCTGAACCGCTGGATCGTCGAAGTCCACTGACCCGCCGGTGACTCCTGTGAGCACGACAATCGCATCCGCCGACAGCCTCAGCGGCAGCGGTTCGAGCGAGTTGAGCTGCAGGCCGACCGCCGCCTGCACGCTGCGGGTCGGAGAAATGAAGTGCAATCGATAGCTATCGGGGACAGCACGGGCCGCAAGGCGGAAGCCTTCCGCAGGTCCTGCCAGATCCAACAAAACCAGGCCGGGCAACGCCACGAAGTAAACGTCCCTCAAGTCAGCCTCACTCAACGGACTCTGTGACGCAACTCACGCGAGCGCATCCGCCGTCGATACGATGCGTGCAAATCGGCCATCTAGCACGAGTTCAGTGCGCTCCCGTATGTCCGCGGCCGAGAACTTGCGCCCGGATCGGGACTGCATGGGAAACGTCAGGGTCGCATCGGTGATGTAGTGAACCTTGAAGCCAACGTCCGAGGCGTGACGCGTCGTGGTTTCGCAGCATTGCTCCGTCCGGATTCCCGTCACCAGGATTTCCTCGACACCCTGATTGCGCAGCCATTGCTCCAGAGTCGTTCCATCCGCCGCCTTGCCGAACAGCGCCGAATGCACCTCCTTATGGAAAATGGCATCCGCAGTCAATTTGAGCTCGCGCAGGGGACGCACCAGCCCGGACGCGGCCGAAAAGGGGTTGCTGGCCTCGTCGGGACGCTCCTGGTGAAAGACCTGGAGGACGGGGATTCCCTGGGCGCGGCAGCGGTCGATCAGTGACTGGACGTTTGCCAGAAAGCCCGGCAGCTCTTCGGCCTGCCAGTAGGGACGGTTCCGGAAGGATTCCTGCACGTCGATCACGATCAGTACGGTTTTCATGGACACTCCCGCTTGAATTGGCCACATGATGCGGCACGCTCGAGCGCACCGCCACCTGGTATCCCGACAGGCACCATTCAAAAACGGCCAATGCATCGAGCGGATGTCGCGGCCCTGTTCGGCAGGGCATTCACGCACGGCCCGCGGCCCTGCGTGCCGGATGCTTCCTCCCGATTCCCATGCCGTCCGCTTGGGCTTAAACTGCCCCAGGAAGCGAAAGGCTTCGCGAACAATAAACGCCGCTCTGGGAGGGTCTTAGAAGTGTTGCACCAAAAGGTGACGAATGCTGCCGCGTGGGTGTCATTCACGACGGCCGTACTGTGCGCCGCCACGGCGGCCCGCGCAGCCGATGCGCCGCAGCCGGAAATTCCGACCTGCGACAAGAAGATCGGCACCCTCGCGGTGACCGAGCCCGAAAACCGATGGTGGCTCCAGTACAACCTGGAGTCTCCCGAAGCCCTGATCAAAGTCTACGTGTCGAAGTCCAGGTGCTTCACGCTCGTGGACCGCGGCAAGGGATTGGCCGCCGCTCAGGCTGAGCGCTCGCTGGCCGGCAGCGGCGAGATGCGGGGCGGCTCGAATATCGGCAAGGGCCAGATGAAGGCCGCCGACTATGTACTGGTGCCCGATGTGGCCATGAAGAACGGCAATGCGGGCGGCAAGAAAATCGGCGGCCTGTTGGGCGGCATGCTGGGCGGCGTCGCCGGAGCAGTCGTCGGTGGTGTCAGCCTGAACAGCAAGACGGCGGACGTCGTGTTGACCCTGACCGACGTTCGCTCGACCGAGCAGCTCGCGCTGGAGCAGGGCCAC
Source organism: Steroidobacteraceae bacterium (assembly GCA_050738795.1). Lineage (GTDB taxonomy): Bacteria > Pseudomonadota > Gammaproteobacteria > Steroidobacterales > Steroidobacteraceae > 13-2-20CM-66-19. The sequence continues at coordinate 12,104 of JBOIAD010000076.1, read as the reverse complement.
TACAAGAAAACCGACGTCGGCTGGGGCGGCGGCGGCGGCGCGTTCTTTGGCGGCTTTGCCGCCGCCGGCGCGAGCAGTTATGCCAACACGGAAATCGGGCAGGTCGTGGCCATTGCCTACCTGGATGCGTTCAGCAAGCTGGTGACCGACGTCAAAGGCATCACGCTGGATGCCAAGGCGGACAACGTCCAGCAGTCGGTGACCATGGCCAAGGCCGGCAAGCTGTATGAGCAGTCCAACGTGAAATCCAAGGTGGTCCGCGATCTCGATCCGGGCACGACGCTCTACCCCACCGGCGAGAAGGACAAGATCTGGTGGAAAGTCAGCGATGAGCTCGGGAACGAGGGGTGGGTACCGTCGCCTCTCTTCCAGCTGGCAAAGTAACACCGCAGTGCCCGGCCGATTTGCGATCGGCAGACGATAACGGCGCCCACGAACTCCGTGGGCGCCGCGGCGTCAGTGAGTCGTGTTGAAGAAGGGCATGGGCGCAGCGGCCGCAACCTTCAGGTTCGCACTCGCCGAGCAACGGCCAATTGTTGCTCAAGATGCAGGCCGCATACGCGAGTTCCGCGATCAGCCGATAAAAAGCGAGGAAACTGCGGACGAGTCCGACGGCGTACGCCCGAGACGTGATCTCACGACGTCTTACCGACCCTCAACAATCAGATATCCCACAGACGCGGTAGACGCGAGCGTTCTCCAGCACGTGCGATCGGCTTGAACTGGAAAGCGCAGGCAGCATTAGCTCTGTCAAGTCTTCCGGTGTGGTGGTATATATCCTTCCGCAAAACGCCTTCGGTGTTCGCGTCATGCACGGCTTCGCAGCGCCATGAATGCAACCTCTCGCACAAACCCGACGCCCGTCGACACCATAGCGCGGTCGATTCTGATCTTGCGCGGGCAGAGGGTGCTGCTGGATGCCGAGCTTGCCGCACTGTACGGGGTTGCCACCCGGCGGCTCAATGAACAGGTCCGACGCAATCTGAGCCGATTTCCGGCGGATTTTCTTTTCGAGATCACTGCCGAAGAATACGCAAACTTGAAGTCGCATTTTGCGACATCAAGTTGGGGCGGCCGCCGCAAGCTGCCCTTTGCGTTCACAGAGCACGGCGCCATCCAGGTCGCCACTATCTTGAACAGTCCCCGAGCGGCCGAGATGAGCGTTTATGTCGTGCGTGCCTTCGTAAAACTTCGCGAGCTACTGATCTCAAACAGGGACTTGGCACGCAAACTCGCCGAGCTTGAACGCTCCCTCATTTCGCTTGATCTGAAGTCCCAGCGGCAATTCAGGCAAGTCTACGAGGCCATTCGAGCACTGATGAATCCCCCTACACCCAGACGACGATCGATCGGGTTTACCGCTGATCTCGGATGAAGCGGCGCCCCGCGCAGGCCCAGCTATTTCTCGATCGTATACACCAGATCCGCTCCCCTGGCCTGTCCGACCTCCGTCTTCACCGTCCAGCGATTGCCGAGGCTGTAACGCAGCTTGAGGACGTTGAGCTGTTCGGTGAGGGCGATCCCGTAACTGACATAAAGCCGGGGGGACAGATATCGGCCCAGCACCAGCGAGGTCTCGTTGGTGAGGTCGGACTCGAGGCTCACGTCCTCGATGCCTACGCGCGACCCGAGCTGCTGCGCGAGAATGGCGCCGCCCTGCGCCAGCAGCTCGTTGCCCGCACCGGCCTGGCGGTTCTGCGCGGTCTCGAGCGAGCCGCCGGCGAGGATCAGCGAGACGATCTGCGACTGCGTAAGGGACGGATCCGAGAAAAAGCTCATGCGGGGTTGAAGCAGCGTACCGCGTACGTTGACGCCTGCGGTCACGTCGGGAAATTCCTTGACCGCTCGGATGTCGATGCCCGGATTGCCGACCGGGCCGCCGGTGAAAATGAGGCGGCCGCGCTGGATGTCGAGCTTGCGTGCGTAGGCGGTGTATTTGCCTTGTTCGATTGACAGCTCACCGGTTGCGCTCGTGATGGCGTCATAGCCACTGCGCACGGTGACGTTTCCGGTGAGCCTGCCTGTCAGTCCGGTCGTGTCGATGCTCACATGATCGCCGAGCGCCAGGGTGACCGTGCTCATGACCTCAAACCGCTTGGCAGGGTCGGTCTGCTGCTCGCCGACGATGACCTCATCCGATGAAGAACGCACCGCGCCAGAGAGATCCTTGGGGACAATTTTTGCGAACGGCACCTTGACCGCCCCCGCGACCTCGATCCTGCGCCCATTGACGTTGAATTCGAGTGCGGGCGAGGCGTCGATCTGTGCTTCGGGGACATCCACAACCCGCAGGTTGGCGCCGTCGATCCGCACCTTGCCGTAAGGCAGCGAGTTGCGCCATTCGAGCCGGCCCTTCGCGTTGGCAATTCCGGACCCGATCCGGGTGGACCCGCTGAAATCGACCCCGTTGTCGGTCAACCGGGCGTCGAACGCAACCTGGCGCATGCCGAGGTTCACCTGGTAGTAGTCGATCTCGCCGCCGGAAATCTTCAGGCCGCCGTTGATGAGCGGCGTACCCAGCGTGCCGGCAATGTTCATGTCGGCGTCCAGATGACCTGCGGCGCGGTCGATGTCCGGGACGTACAGGGTGATCAAGCCCAACTGCCCGGTATGGGCGTGAAGCTCCCCTTTCACCGGCATCTTCCGCCAATCATCCGGGTTGCGCCGGGCATCGAATTTGCCCTTGATCGTGCCGACATCGCCCGATTCGAGTCCGACCTCCGCATGGATGGACGTGGCGCCGGCATCGACGGTTACGATGCCCGAGCCGATGGCGGTGTGCTCGATCCGGCCGCTCGACAGGCGATGCGTGAGGCTGGCATCGATGAGATCGAGACGCACGGAGCCTTCGGGCGGATCGTGTCCTCCTCCGGACAGGCGTGCCAGCACGTTGATGCGCCCCCCGTATTCCACCGACTGAGTGAGTCCCGCGGTGAAGGTTGACAGAGGCATCTCGTTTGCGGTGAATGTGGCATTCCACTGTTTCGCTGACCATTGGCCATCGGCGCACAGGCTGGCGGGCTGCCCGACCAGGCACATCCACTCGGCTCGGACCGCATCCGCGGACACGACAACGCCGACCGGGCGTTCGAGATCCAGGTGCAGAGACTCGGTGCCGGTCACGGTCAGCGCATTGAGCTGGCCTTGCCAGGCGCCGTTGACGAACGGTCCGCTCGCGCGAACGGTGGCCGCCAGGCCAAGTGCCCTCGCATCCAGGCGCACGGCATAGTTCGCCGCCTTGCCGTTGAGCCTGAACGTCAGGTCCTCGAGTCTACGATCCTGGTACGTGAGATTGTGCAGGTGCGCATCGACCTTCGATTCGTATTGCGGGTTCGGGTCGAAGTCGATTTGCGCATCGAAATTCTCGAGCGTCATTCCATCATGATGGATGCCGCTTCCGCGGGCAGTTGCCGCAATCGTCGGTGCCTGGAGCGTGCCGCGAACGGTGCCGCTCGCCTGCAGCTGGCCACGGCTGTCGGGCGACAGGAGGCTCAGGTCTTGAGCCGTCAGCCCGAAACGCAGATCGAATGCCTGGTTCACGCGGCCGTCGAGGGCGAGATTGGCGCGCCCGAGCCCAACGCGCACATTGTCGAACTGCCACGCGGCGCCGATCCGCGCAAGTTTGCCGCCGCCGCTGGCGGGCACACCGCGCAGGCGCCCGGCGAGGTCGCGGACTTCAAGTGAGAAATCGCCGTTGCCGTCGAAGCCGCGGCCCTGTGCCTCGAGCGCGAAATCCAGTTTGCCCGGCAGGTCGGCGCGCAGGCGGGCTGGATTGATGCCGGTTGCACGCCCTGACAGTGACCAGCTCCGTGCCGGGGCCCAAATGACCGCACCGCTCACACTGGCGGTGCCATCGAACACATCCACTTCCGCGGTGTTGAACGAGAACCGGTCCTTCGCGAGAGTGCCGTCCACACGCGCAGGCATCGGCGGCAGATTCCGCACCGTGGCGATTCCGGTCATGTGCACGGCATAAGGCCATAGCCCATTCAGGGTGAAATCGCCCGATGCGCTGCGAAAAGGCACGTCCCTGCCGGTCAGTGGCCAACGGAAATCCTGCCAGCTCCCCTGCAGGTTGAGCAGCGGACCGTTCTTTACGACACCGATACTGCCGCCGCCGGTGACCTGCGCGTGCGAAGCGCGATGTGTGATCTCGAAATGCTTTGCCCACACGAGGTGATTGGCGTAGGCCCCCTCGAATTCGGTATCGAAAACCGCTGCTTTCAGGCCGGCGGACACGGCCGGGCCGCGGGCAGCGAACCCGTCGCGGTTTCCCTTGAGCGCGAGGTGACCCGACAGCAGGCCGAGAACGCCGCTGCCGCCCCACGCGGTGAGGTCGAAATCGTGAACGGTTGCGTTGCCGACCCAGTGCCACTGGCCCGTGAGATCAAGCGCCTGGCCAGTGAAGTCGGACCGGAAAGGAGCGATCGTATGAGCCGTCAGAGCCAGCCGTTTTAGATCGCCCTTCGCCGTCGCAGCGACTGCCCAGGCCGGCTGAGCGGCGGGTGTCCAGCTGATTCTGGCGTCAATGTCCAGCTGCAACGGATTCGCCGCGTGCATCTCCCCAGTCCCGTCGATGCGTGTGTCACCCGTCTGCAATCCGGCCTGAAAAAATCGTATCGTGCGATGGCGGGCGATTCCGGAAGCAGAAAGGTTGGTCGCCTCCAGGCGGACGCCGTTGGGGACTGTGAGCACCGCGCTTCCAATGCGTGCGTGCTCCGCCCTGACGATGAGCCAGCGCGGCAGAAACAAGGGCTGCCCAGGAATGGGCGGCTTGGTTCGACGCTTCACTTGCACGAACGCACTGCGGATGTATGCATCCTTCGTGCGCACGGTCTGCAATAGAAGTGGCAGCAGCTCGACGCGGGCTTCGATGCCTTCGAACCGCAAGTGAGCGAGGTGATGATCGATTTCGAGGCGCCCGATCCGGATGCCATGCGCGATGGTGCCGCTTGGCTCCGCGACATCGATCCGCACGCCTCCCAACTTGTGTGGAATGCGGTCAACCAGGAAGCGGAACCCGCTCTGCGTGAATGTCAGGTAGTAGATCCCGGCCGTCGGCACCGCCATCGCCAGCAGGATCAACGAGGCGGCAATGAGGAGCAGGAGGCGGCGCATACCGGGCCTACAGCTTCGGCGAGAAGTTGATGTGGAGCCGGGGGCCGGCCCCGGCCCGCGAAATCGGCTGCGCGATGTCCACACCCAGGGTCACGACAGGCAGCCGTACCCGAAATCCCATGCCCACGGAGTACTCGAGCGGCGTGCCGCCGAACCGATTGAACGCATTGCCATAGTCGAAGAATGCCGCGATGCCAAAGTTGCGCGGCAGATCGCGGACCACTTCGACCGTACCCGTGATCACATCCTTTCCGCCGACCTTGACCATGCCGGCGACCACGCGGCAGTTGCCTTGCGGTGTGCGGATATCGATACCTTTGTCTTTCGTGCAGACATCCTCCGTGGGTGACAGATCGTTGTACGCGAAGCCGCGCACGCTGTTGTCGCCGCCGGCGAAGAAGCGCTCCACGACGGGCAGCTCGCTGAAGCGTGAAACCAGCGTCGCCCCGATCTCATCGCGCAGCAGCAGATGCCATTTCGGATGGATTTCGAAGACGCGCTCGCCCTGCACGTGCAATTGGAGGAATTTCGTATTCAAGCCGATGAGCCCGTCCGATCCCTTCAATTCCATGAACAGCCCGTGTTGAAAGATCGGCTCGCCGAGATAGCCCTTCGGAACGGAGGCGATGTCGATTCCCGGGATCAGCAACCGGTCCGTGCGGGTTTCCGCCGCCGATTCCCCGGTTGTGCGCATCGCCTGCACGAAATAGACGTACTGCCAGTTCCCTCCGACCTTGGTAATGCTGGGTTGAGCGTACACGTTGCGCGTAGTGACGTCCGCGAGCTGGCGCTGCTCCACCACGCCCTCGAGCGTCAGCTTCTCGACTGCCGGGTCGCCGATGGGGACGATGTAGTTGCTCTGTACCTGGTATTTGGTGACCTGCGCGGCCTGGACCAGCACACTGAAGCGATGCCCGCGCGTGTTGATCCGGCGGTTCTCCCAGGTCAGCGTGCCGCGCGGCCCGGTGTCGGTCGCGTAACCTCCTCCGACCGAATACCAGTTGCGCCGGCTGGGGTCCGCCCGGATGCTCACGGCAACCGTGTGCGCGGTGCGATCGGGCTCACCCGGCAGCACTTCCAGGTTCGCGAAGTATTGGGCATCGTCCAGCGCGAACTGTGTTCTGAGCAGCTCCGTGAAATCGAACGGCTCGTCCTGCCGGTAGCGCAGATATCGGCGCACCAGCACGTCCTTGACCGCGGTCTGCTCGATGGTCGTGGCGCCAAAGCGGTAGCGGTCGCCGGTCTGCATCTCGATCGCGATGCTCGCCTCGTGGTTCTTGGGATCGACCACGAGCTCGCTCCGTGTGAGCTTTGCATCGAAATAACCGTAGGTGGCCGCCGTACGCTGCAGATCGCCCTTGAGGTTGTCGTAGGCCGCATGGTTCAACCGTTCGCCCCGGTGCAGCGGCAGGTTAGCCGTTATCCTGGTGAACAGAGGATCGTTTGCGCCCGGACCACGGATCTGCACGTCGATGTGATCCACTAGAACCGGCGGGCCGGGTTCGATGTCAACCGTGACCCGCCAACCGCCGTGGCCGACGTTATCGAGCTCGGAGTGAACCTTGGGCTCGTAGTAGCCAAAGGGCCGCAGCGCGGCCTGCACTTCCCGCTCGACCCGATCATGCAGGCGCTCGAGCGTATCGGCGCTCAGATCGCTCGTCTGCTTGTAACGCTCGAAGCTCAGGTAGACCAGAACGTTCGCTTTGATTGCCTCATTCACGCCGCGAATCTCGACTGTGCCGTTGGCGCGCGCGGGCGGGCAGGCGATCAGGCACATGAGCACCAGAACGGCTCGGCTGTGGCCTGGAGCCTGCGGGACCGGATTGCGCTGCGCCATCAAAAACGTGCGGCTTCACGGGAGAGCGGGATTCTAGTCGATCGGGCCCGAGCTCTTCCGCAGCGCCCCTGCTCGATGGTCCTGATCTGAGTCGGAATGGGACTGCAGGGTTCCGTGCGCGGGCCTCAAGGCCATCCGCCGGCATCGAGCTGCAATTCGGTTTCGCCGCTGGGGACGCCCTGGGGATCGAAGCGGCGCTCCGCCAGATACAGGCCGCCGGCCGGCTCGAGCAGCAGTACCGTGGAACAGCGCGTGCCGTATTCGGGATGGCAGACAAACGGGGATGAGAGCAATTGCTCCCACTCGGGCGACAGACCCGTCTGCGGGAGCTCCTCGTTGACACCCGCCTGGGTCCGGTCGGCGAGGATGGCGAACAACTTGGCCGTAGAGCATTGTCCGGGCGCGGCCAGCCAGGTGTCGAACCGCCGCCGTACGCGCTGCAGCTTCGGCCAGGGTGTATCCAGAGACTCGTTCGAAAGCCCATAGACGCCCGGCCGCAGCAGCCTTGCGAAGCGCTCCGTCCGATTGGAGGCATACCAGAGCGATTCGCCGTCCGCCAGCAGCAGATTGAAGCCGGAGTAGCGGGCAGCGGCTGGCTCGAGCCCGGTCAGATAGCGTTGCGCGCCGATTCCGGCGCGCAGGTAGTCAGGAATGAGGTGCCCGCGCGAGGGAGCATTCGGGGCAGGGCGCTGCAGCTCGCGGAAATTCGTCACGACGCCGAAGCGCCGCACGCGGTCCATCGCCAACCACGTACCCCCTGCCCGCAAGTCCCGACCGGCAACGATCTCATCCGGCGGCGGCCATTTTCCGAGCGGAGCAGTCGGGCGCTCGTGAAACTCGTCGCGGTTGGCGGCCACGATGAGACGGTAGCGGGGGTGAGCCTGCCAGGCGATGACGAGCAGACACATGGGTGGCGTTACGGCTCGGATTCGAGCCAGGTGCGGATGAGGCGGTAGGAGATCGAGTGGGAGGGCGGCACCAACGGCATGCCCTCCGATCGGACCTGCGCGCGAGTGAACCAGCGGGCATCCTCCAACTCATTGCCGGTCTGAACCTGGATCGGGTTGCCCCCTTGCGCCTGCGCGTGAAATCCGATCATGAGCGACGAGGGGAAGGGCCACGGTTGTGAGGAGTCATAGCGGGGGTTGCTCACCGCGACGCCCGTTTCTTCGAAGACTTCCCGCAGGACTGCATCTTCCAGGCTCTCGCCCGGCTCGACGAAGCCCGCGATGGTCGAATAGCGCCCCGCGGGCCAGTCTGCCTGGCGGCCGAGCAGCGCGCGCTCGCCATCGCTCACCAGAACGATGATCGCCGGGTCGATACGCGGGAAGAATTCATGAGGACTGATCTCGTTGGTGCAGCGGATGAGGTGGCCCGCACGCTGGGCTGCCGTGCGTGCGCCGCAGACTCCGCAGAAGCGATGCCGATTGCGCCATATCGTCATGGCACGCGCGTACGCCAGAAGGCCCGCCTCGTCCGCGGGCAATAGCGGAGACAGTGGCCGCAGCTCCTCGAAGCTCGTTCCCGGAGGAGCATCAAAATGCTGCGCCGGCCGCAGCTCCACGAGGACACAACGCGCGCCTTGGAACCACCCGAGCAAAACCATCTGTTGCGCATCCAGGTTGCGCAGTCCGGGGTAGTCGCCCGCGAGGAATGCAATGTGCGGTTGCGGTTGGGTGTACACCAGATGAGCCGTATCCCGCGCGGCTATATATTGAGTGGTCGGGTCCCCCAGCGCGGCCGTGGGCCAATCGGCTTCCTCGCGCACATCGGCACGCCTGTCGACGTAGGGACCCGCGTAGAAATTGGGCCGATCTTGATCCATGAGCGCAGCTTTGCCGGGGTGCTGCTTCTTATTCTATCAGTGCAGGTGCGGAGGCTGGCCGGCGCCTTGACCTTGTCGTTCAACGCACTTATCGAGGGCAGTTCATCACCGGAGCGTGTGCATTCATGGAGGATTTACCGGCGCGATTTCGTGAGAGGGTTTGGCGCAGTGCTGGCAGCGCTTGTCCCGCATCGGAAATCGCTCGAGGACCAGTAGGCCACCACACTCGGAACAGCCACCGAGACGCAGTTGATCGCCGCGCGCCAGCGCCATTGCCAGAAACACGGCGTGCTCGAACGAGATCTGCGCGGAAGGAATCATCGTCTGATAGATCTCGAAGGCGTAACACAGCTTCTCACCGCGCAAGACACCGGGAAGTGAGTTGGAGATTTCGGCACTCGAATTGGCGGGCACCACGCTCAAAAGGCTGAACAGGCTCGCCAGCTGCGCCGCTTCCCACTGCAGCCGCAGGGAACGGGTGAAGTAGGCGACCTGGTGCGGGGACTTGCCGCGATGGCGCGGCACGAAACGCGCCCCGTGGCTCATGTAGGAACGATACAGATTGCGGATCCGGTCGTCAGTCAGGCCGGTCCACGTCCGAATCGTCTGCGTACGCGCTTCATGCCGCAGGAAGCGCAGTGCGAGGTCGAGACAGAGGCGCTCACGAGTGTAGCGGTCGTCTGAGATGCGCATGGTACTTCCCTGTGTCTGGATGGCGCCGGCTATGTAGTTTTGGGAAAAAATTCCCAAAACACAATCGCTTCAAATTTGGTCAAATTTGCCCAAATTCGTGGATGCATTGTGCGCGTTTCTGGGTAAATATAGGAGTACGAAGGGAGGCGTGCCATGTGGTCGCAATGCGAGCGGGGACAGGGGACGCAGGGCGAGCGTACCGGCTGGGATGCACCGTGGCCGTGCGCAGAGATGCTCAAGACACTGGCAGAGTTGAACGAGCAGTGCCTGGAGCTGCTGGCCGAACAGGCGCTGCAGCGCGCCACGCCCGCGGCGCCCATGTTACGGGAGCTGAAGGAGCTGTGGCGCCGGCTGGATGCGAGCGGCCGCCGTCGCGCGGCCGCCTGCCCGTATCTGCTCGTGGATGCGGGCTTCGCCGATCCCTCTCGTTGGGGCTGGATGGGCGCTCAGCGGATGGAGGACCGGGAGCCGGACACTTTCGCGCCCTTCTTTACCGTGCCTGGCGTGACTGGAGTGGCCCACCAGGTATTCAACAACGCGTGGTATATGATCCGAATCGAGCCCGTCGGCGCACCGCTGTTTCTCGGTATGCCCACTCACTGCGCCGCGCTGTTCAAAACCTGCACGATGCGGCAGATCGCGGAGCTTGCAGACCGGCACGCTGCGTGGCTGCGCCCACGCTGGCCTGGGCGGACGAAAGTATGGAGCGAGTTGCTGCTGGCAGCGATTTCCGATGACGGTATCGCGCTCGAAAGAGCACGGATGCGTGGAGTACAGCTGCTTGCGACAGAGCTGAAGACCCTGCAGCAGGTGCACGCGAGCGATTCGCGGTGCGGCGCGGCATGACCTCATTATGTAAAGTGGCAGGAAGATTTTAGTTTTCAGGTTGTGCGTAGCCGGCGGCCCTTGTGGCGACATCCTTGCTCTGATTCGGACTCGATGGCTGCTGGATAACCCGCATGGGCAATACAACTGCGGGCAATCGGAATCGTGAGGTCGCTGACTGTAGGAATTCTCTCCAGTAGGGCCACATGTGATGAATCGCGTTGTCGGCAAATGCCTTTAGCATCGACTTGGTGGGCTGGCCGGACGTAGTGGTCGCGTAGCGAATTACGAATGTAGCGGAAATTTCCGCCAGTACTTCTTCTCGCTGGATGTCAGATCGGTTGGGATCAACGCCGGACTTGAGCAATCGTAAACCGGTGCCGACATAGTACTTCACCAAAAATCGAAAGGGAGCGGGCTGACTCACCTCCGCGATCTGGACGTCGTTCTCAGAATCGATTCTGAACTGTGCTGCAACGTTCGGCAGGGGCACGGAGGGGTCGAGCGCGCGGTCGGCCCACGCGTTCACCTCGCAGGCGTAGACGTCCTGAATAGTCAGGATTTGCTGGGCCTGTCTGAGTTCGGAATCGGCCATCGACTTCAGGCCGCCTCGGCCCTATCAACAACACCATCGACGGTTTGCCATTTGCCGTCATTACTAACGTCAACTTCGTGAGGTGAAAGAATTGATGGCCGTAGCTGCACAACTATTGCATCTTTAAGAGGCAGCCACGCGATCTCAGCGTGGCGACGTCGGAGAAATACCTCTGCCTCGTAGCCGAGGAAATGGGCGATGGACGCGAGGGTACGTAGGGTCATGTTACGCGATCCACTTAGCGCCTGGCTCACGTAGGCTTTGCTCTTTCCAAGGAATCTCGCCAAGTCAGATTTGGAAATGTTTTCACGCTCCATAACGTCCCAGATCTCTTCAGCAGCGTCTACGATGAGTCGCTCCTCGGCAAACTCGCGTTGACGCTCCGGATTGGCGTTTACCCAGTCTGTCAGTTGGGTCATTTATTGTTCCTCTGTTGGTATTGTGTGCGGGCGGTTCTTGCGCGTGCTACATCTGCTGGGTCGGCCGCCTGACGGCGTTTTAGAATGCAATGTGTGATGATGAAGGCGCGCCGCGCATCTACCTGATCGAACCATCCGTACGCGCGCAGTCCGCACGTGGCTTTCACCGCAAAAATTCCGTCGCCTTCGCTGTTCATATGGTCGGGTGACCGAAGCGATCCAATATCAGCCAATCGACTGAGGCGAGCTCTAAATTGCGTCAAACAGGACTTCCGATTGCCGGGCACGGAAGCTTCCGCAGCATCCCAAGATGTCCGTGCACCATGAAGTAGCCAAATCGTCAGCTTCGCCCCTCGGTGATATTCCTCCATGCGTTCACCGCCTCAATTAATATATAGATTAACTCACGCAACGCAAGTGTAGATGTTCACAATATCGGGCCGATAGTCCATTTACTTGCATACCAATGTACTGCTTTGATTCGTAAAGATATTACACTTCCCCGGACCTTGTGTGCTTTGAGTGTCGGTCGTATTTTTGCGGGTGACGGTCTGCGCCGCAGTCCTTCCCTTGGCTATTTTTATCTGTCGGCCGTTAGAGCTTATTCGTGTACTTTGCAGCAATCCACCTAGCGGCAAGCCTTTCACTTGGTATAGCAGCCCCCGGCGGCCACCTCAAACTCCCCCACCCGTGGCCAGGTCAAACTCCCCCACTTGACAGCGGCGTGAGCGGGGATGATTACGCGCTGCGGGCGCGCTTGGCAAGCCGCTCGGCGGCTTCCTTGAGTCTCCA
>JBOIAD010000075.1:0-40686 GCA_050738795.1 Steroidobacteraceae bacterium | reverse complement strand
TGCCATAGGCAATATCAACACGTGGAACCGCCTGAACATCGCCTTCCTGACGGTCCCCGGAAACTATCGTCCTGGAATGTACAAATCCTTGATGGCGGGAGCCGAGGCACCGACGACGTGAATTGCGGGACACACCACGACCAGTCGCGGCGGGTCGGCCAGCTTGTGAGCCTGCAGCGCGCCGCCGCGCTCGTTGGGCGGCAAGTGCGCCTCGAGCTCGTCTGATGCCAACGGCGATGGTAGGCGGTACGCACGAATAACAGAGACCTGCTCAGTACGGAATGTGTGCCGGCGGTCACACTCGCGCGCAAGCGCAAGCATTGAAGCCTCCACCCGTGCGCGAAGTCTCGCGGCGACGGCCGCCGCGAAGGCATCGGTACCTCTTGTTATGGTCGCGGATCATGGTCCTGCAGCGCACGGCCTTCAACCAGAGAGCGGCATGACGCCGGCCTCGAGAGGTCCGAGACGGCTGCGTGTGTCTCGAGGAACCGTGCCACATGGACGTCCTGAAGCCCACGTACCGCAAGACTTGGGGCGTGATGGCCGGCGACTGCAACCTGCGAGTTGCCGGAACCTCGCCCCTGACGCATTCTCAGTCTGCGAAGTAGAAGAACACATTGGTGCGGAGGATCCATTTCGGTGCTGACGGGGGCGGTATTCTTGAGTTACGCCTCGGCAGACGCCGCAGCGGCTGACCGGATCTGCACAAGCTTGCGAGCCCCCGGAATCGAGGTTTGGTTCGACCAGAGCGAGCTGCCGGCGGGGACGCCTGGGACCAGTCGATCCGCAAGCGGATCAAGACCTGCGCCCCGTTCCTTCCGGTCATCTCCCGGAACACGCACGATCGCGTCGAGGGGTATTTCCGGCTCGAGTGGAAGCTTGCGGTCGATCGCTCCCACCTGTTAGTGGCCGATCAAGCCTTCCTGTTGCCCGTCGTCATCGACGACACGCGCGACGATGATGAACGAGTGCCGGAGCAGTTCCGGGAGTGCAATGGACGCGCCTGCCCGGCCGTGCCGCACCCACCGCCTTCGTCCCGGTGCCGTTTGGCAACGACGACTCAAGATGATTCCCTCTGATCGCCTGCCACTCGCCCGATCATCTCGGGCACAACTAGATGTTGGATCGTTCGAATGAGGCGGCGCTCGCTGCCCAGGAAGCGCCGCACTGATTCGGGATACCGAGCGTTCTCAGTTTCGATAGTCGCTGCCAATTCGTGCAACGCAATTGGCAGCACGCGCGCCACGCGATCAAGCTCGCGCGCGCAGATGGGGCGCGTCAGTCCAAGCGCCTCGCCCGCTTGCAGCACGGACTCGCGCCTTACCGCGCCAAATGTGGGCGCTTCGGGCAAGGCAATGGCCAATTCGACTGCTGGCCAGTTCGCGCGCTCGTGCGCAAATGCCCGAGTGTGATAGGTCGCCGTGCTCAGCAGGTCGTACGCCGGTGATAGCTCGGTTCCTTCGCTGCTGACCATGAAGGAGAGATTCTTCAGATGGTTGTCGTTGTTCGCAATGAGCAAGTTAAAAACGAGCCACACGTAAAGTCGAAGACGCGCGCTTGCCCGATTGCGGCAATAGGTCACGATATCGGCGAGCGTCTGCAACGTCGCGCTTCTGTATTTGAAAGTACGCGATTTATTGAGCAACTGGCAGGCGTCGATGACGTGACGGCGCCGCACGAGTCCTGCATCGTCGGCATAACGGTCGAAGCGTTCGATGATGTAGACGGGCTCAGGGGTGTAGCGGCGAAAGACCGCCGGCACTCGCAATCCGAGCTTGAGAGCCAGATTCATCACGAGGTATTCGTTGATAACGGATGCAGGATAGTCATCGCCCGGGTGGTTGGGTTTCAGGATGTGCGTTGACGGCTCGCTGCCCGTAGGTTCATAGAGCTTGTTATCGCGATAGATAACCAGCAGCTTGTTCTGCGCACCGGCGGCGGACATACGTTTGGAAGCACCACTACTCAGGGTTGCGCGTGCCAAGTTGCGAATGCGTTCGCATAGATTCTCGTCGGAGAGGGCCCGCAAGCCACCGTGTTCGGGGATGTCTTTTTCGGGTGGCAACAGCACGAGAGACCCCGCGGACTCCGCGCCCAGATGCTCGAGCAGTGCGAAAGCATCGTCACCCGCGATGTTGGCCTCCTTGCTGACTGCTTCGCGCAGATTCTCCTCGGGCAGCAGATTATCGAAATACCACTGCACCGGCCGGTCGCTGCCGCCATCGCGGTGAACAAGTTGTAGGCGTTGGAGCCTTGGCGAGAGATCAAAGCTGTCAGGCGCTGCGGCCCATTTGGCGTCGTACTCAAAGCTCCACAGGTCGTGGCCTTCGCTGAGGGTGCCGATCCGGGTGTCGTTGAGAAAGGCAGTGAGAGTTCGCATTCAGCTCAGTCTGCGTTCCTCGGGCCCAAGGACTTTTTATTTCTCTTTTGAGTGGTGGCTATGCCCGTTTGCTTTCCGTACGGACGCACTGCCTTGGTGCGCTGCGCAGCCAGTTCGGTCTCAGCTTCTTTGGGGATTTCGAGCTTGAGAGGTACGCCGAGTTCGGAAAGCAATCTGAGCACGAGGCCCAATTGCACGGTCGGTTTACCATGCTCGACATCGGAAGCGAATTGCTTGCTTACGGATGCGGTGGCGGCGAGATCATCCAGACGCACCTTGCTGGCGCGCCGGACTGAGCGTACGGCCACGCCAAGATCTGCGACCGACTGGATAGTGACTTGCATGCTAATAAATTCCTACGTTCGTAGGAATTGTAGCCAGAATTGCCCCCTCCACTCAATAGAATTCCTACGAGCATAGGATTTTCATTCCAATCGCACGGCAAAATGTGGGAAATCCTATGAGCGTAGGCATTTCGATGATCCTTCAGGCAGCCCTGGTCAGGCTGGCGGGGAAGGGTCCGGAAGGCCGAGGTCGATCAGCAGGTCTGCCGAGGTTTTGAGGCGGGGCGGGGCGGATGATTGGGGGTTGGGGACACACGATCGTGCCGGCGAAGCCATGTACCGTGACTCCGGCCGAGTGAGTCAGCAATGCGCACAGCGTGACCTTCGCCTGTTTCGTAAACTCGTTCTCGGGCACGTTCCAGCCGGACGTGGAGAATGTCCATCCGGGAGACCAAATCCGTTGTCTGTACGGATTCGCCCTGGACGAGTACGCGAGGCATTAGGCCATTCTGGATTCGTTCAATATGCTGTTCTGTCCTTGATCCGCCCGCCAACGCAGGGAGCAGCTGAGAACGACGAACAAAGTCAGGCCCCTTGTGAAGCGGGTATCGTGACGAATTTCGACATGGAGGACGCTGGCTTCTGAACGGGCGCTGCTCACGATCGTGTTCCTTGTCGGGAGCGCTTCGCACTGCAGCAAGCTCGGTCTGAAACGCGCTACCTCACTGCGGGCGTGCGCGGTGTCGGCGGCCTCGAACGTAGCGGATCCAGAGCCACAACTCGCTAGCGACACCCACGGCAAGTCACGCGACGGCCACTCATGCCGATTGCGCAACAGCACTTCACAATCGATATTGTCCTGCCTGTCCTTGATGCCTCCGAGCTGTACGGCGGTAAGCTCGTTGCCGCGATGGATCGGCAGCATCCCCGCGATATGTGTTCGACGTAGCGAAAATGCTCGAGCGTTTCGGCTGGCAATCCTCCTTCGTTGACTGCTTCGTTGCGTATCTCGCCGCGGTGATTGTCCGAGCCAGGCATTCGTTCTGTTCGATGATGCCGCCGTGATCGGCCATCTCACGGGCCGACACGTGATGGGAGTCTATCCCCTCCTCTCCGATGAGACGTGCTGGTTTCTCGCGGTGGACTTCGATAAGAGCACGTGGATCGTCGACGTCAGCGCGTTCGTCGAAACCTGCCAACGAGTCGGGATTCCGGCCGCCGTCGAACGATCGCGCTCGGGTAATGCTGCCCACGTCTGGTTCTTCTTCACATCCCCGATGTCGGCCGCCGCTGCACGCAAGCCTGGTGGATGGTCGAAGCCGCGCTCCACGTGCTCACATTCCTCGCCAGCGTATGGGCGCTCGTGACGCGTGCGGCGCGCCGCCAGACTGGCTGATGAGGGTATGCACATGGGATCTCGAACTATTGTTGGGTTCATCCTGGGTGCGTGCGTAATGGATGAGGCTCTGGCGGGCGGCGGCATCAACCGCGCACTGGTGCATATGCCGGCCTGGCGCCACGTTCGACCGATCGCGTGGGCGACCTTCAGCCGATATGCCGACCTCGGCATGCGTGCACTCGTCTTATATCCGCTCGAAGCATTCAGCGGAATGATTCTGTCGGTACTCGCGGCATTCCTGCTGACCCGAATCCGCGCCACACCCCTGTCCGCGAAGGCACCGGTTCACGCGGCGGCTTTGTTTACTCTCGGGGGGCTGCTGTTCACCATCAAGGCAGCGCCGATCATGCTGAATGTGCGGTACCTGGATAATGACAGCGAGCTTCTGCAGCGAGCCTTCGATGGCTTCGAGTTCTGGGGCGGTCTGCGATCACTGTCGCAGGGCTTGGGATTTCTGGCCAACCTTCTATCCCTGGTCGCGGTGTCGCGATTGGCTGGTCAGCGACCGGAAGACAGTGCCTGACCGGCGCTCTCGCTACACTTCCGTTGCTCCGATTCTGCGACGCTCCGCCATTACATCAGGGGCGGGCCCCACCGACCATGGAGATAGAACGCTACACCGTAGACAACGACCGCAACCAGCGGTCTCCAGATCCCGATCTCGACCAGAGCGGGCTGCAGCCGATTCCTGCCGGCAGCGATCGCCGCAAACGGGATACCGGAGGTCACATTCGCAAACTGCGCCCATTGCTCCCCGAAGTTGCGCCGTCGCTTCGCATCGATGGAAAACGTCCCGCCAATGGCGAGCACGAGCAGCGAGCCGAAGAGGATCAGGGATGCGAGGTCGCCGTTGACGATGAGGTGGACCAGCGCCCAGAGCGCGACTCCCCATAGGAAGGGGTGGCGGGTGATACGAACCATCCCCCGCGCGATATCGGGCCCCCGCGCGAGAATCGATTCCATACCGACCCGCGTCGGGCTCGGTGTCGCAAGCCCAATGACCACGAAAAGAAAGGCGATGAATACCAGAACGTATGCAGCCGGCCGAAATCCGAGCAAAAGCCCCCAGAGCGGCTCGGTTGGCGCGCCCCGATATGCGTAGATCATCCACGCGAGCCCGACCAGCGAAGCAAGTGCGAACGATCCGCGGTAAGGACCAGCTCCGAGACGCGCTATGAGCACATCTCGCAGCCTCGTGCCCGACACGCCAAAGTGAATGAGCAGAAAATAGGCGCTCGCCGCGATGAGATTGAGCATGTCCCGCCCCCGCACTTGCCGCCTCGCAGATTCTACTGCCCACCGGTGGTTCGTTCCCATTCGAAGACCAACCCGCCGCGCGAACTTCAACCGCTCGGATGACAGGTAGAGTCATGCCCGCGTGGAGCACGCCCATGGTGGCCAGGGGCGCATGACGGCGCCGTATTGAGCGAGTTGATTCGGTTGGTTCAGCTTACGAAATTCAACATCGACAAATCGCTCTGACGGCCCTCCGTCACAATACGCTCTATCTCGCCCTAGTACTATCGGTGGTCAGAGTCGGGGCAACGAAAACTGCCACCTTCCGCGCCGAGCGCGCGGCAAGACGTAAGCCTCGACCGACACCGGTCGCAAAACTTTCCGTCTTCTTCGCCTTCGCTCGCATCGGCTTTTTCATGGCCACCGCTCCAGCAGCTGGGGTGATTCACCCGAATTGTCGTACACAGCCCACGCGTCCGCCAGCGGCCGATATATCCGGACAAATTGCCGCCACCCCCGTTCGAATCTTCTGAGAACATCGGCCCGAGGAACGTTGTGGCCGCCACCGCCCCAGCGCGACATTTGCAATATCGCCCATGCCCTAGGAAGTCGAATGCTACTCCAACCGTAGCGCCCGTCCCATATAGCCTCAAACGAACCCGCGAGCGCGACGGAGATCTGGCGTGTTTAGGTCTGTCTTTGTGCTACGGCCTCGCCGCGTGTCCCATGGCACTGGGGAAAGCGCGAACAGCCCCAAAACGATTGCCCCGCATTCGAGCCCCGCCGGGCAACGCGCCGTGCCATCGCCGAGCCGCACTGGCCAAACCGCCGCAATCCAAGAGCTCAATCTGGCAGGTCGCTGCGAATTGTATTGCCTCGTGCGTGAACTCGCCGGATGTCACCGCGAATCCCTCCAGCCCCCTGCGCCGTCATGACGCCGCGAAGCTCCCGAATCACTGCGACGCCGACTTTCTGCGACCGCCAATGCTTACATTGCACAAGGGAAACGCGCGCCGCCCTTCTTCAGGACGAGATCAGCCCCGCCGTCCCCCCGTTCCCGCTGACCTCATACCTGTGCAGCCGAAAAGCTCACCCACGAGCCTTTCAAATTGCCGCAACTCATTTCGCTCAAAGTCGGGTCGGCGCCGCTGCCGGCATTATTCAACAGCGTCCGGGCTTGCGAGTTCTTCCTGTACGAGACGGGCGCAGGTCGTCGATAGCGCCGCGCCGCTGTGCCAGGTGAATTCCTTTTCTCCGTCGGGCAATCTTGCAACTTGCCTAGCCGCCGCCGTGATTCAGTTCACCGAAGCCTGCCAATGGGCATGGACGTTCCCGGATGAGCCCAGAATCGCGGCCCGCGCTCAAGCCCCTTCTGAAATCCATTTGCGCATGCGCAATTTCGCTTTGTGTCCCCGATAGCTTGCGGAGTAGTATTAACCTGCCGTGTTGTCGAAGAGCACGGCCACATCGGCAGCTGCGATCTCGGCTCTACCGCGATACCCACACTGACCTTGGAAGGACCAGATGGCGAACGCAAGGCCCGGCACGGCTTTGAGAAGCTTGCGCAAAAGCAACCGATGGACTCTTGCCGAAGTCGCCAAGCGGACGGGCATCCCGGCCTCGACCTTGTCGCGTATCGAGAACGATCAGATTTCGCCCACCTACGACATGCTGCTGCGATTGAGCGAAGGTCTCGCGATCGATGTAAGCCAACTGTTATCCCGTGCGCCCGCCGCGCCGGCTGCGACACCCGATCAACCGGGACGGCGGAGCGTGAATCGTGCCGCTGACGGGGACATGGTACCCATGTCCAACCACACGCTGCGCTACCTAAGCACCGATCTGCTCAACAAGCAGATGACTCCCATCCTGAGCGAGTACCGCGCACGATCCCTGGCTGAATTCGGCCCGTTGATGAGCCACGAGGGAGAGGAATTCCTCTACGTGCTCCAGGGTGAGCTCGAGTTGCACACCGAGTGCTATGCACCGCTGGTCCTCAAAGCGGGCGAATCAATTTACTTCGACAGTCGCATGGGACATGGCTATGTCGCACGCGGTACCCAGCCGTGCCGTGCACTGTCCATGTGCACAGTGCCACGGCACCCACCGGGCGCGGAGCATGCTGGCGTACCCCAGCGAGACACCGTCCCCGAGCCGACGGGCGCCAAATCGCGTGTCGACGTGCGTAGAAAACGTGCTTCCACTGCGAGGCGAAAAATACGAGCCTCGGTATAGCTCCCCTAGGCTACTTAAGACACTCCGTCACCAATCGATCAAGCTCAGCACCACCGCGGATCGGATCCGCGACCGGCAGACCCAGCCTCTCTCCGTGCTCCGCGAGGAGCTCGCGCGCCTGTGACCCGGTCAATCGCGACGTGTTGAGCGAAACGCCTGCGCAGCGCACCTCCGGATTCGTTCGCCGTGCCAGCATCAGGTTGAGCGCAAGGGCCTCACTCAACGTGGGCGTCGAAAAGTTCTCCAGACCCAGAATTCGATCGCGACTCGTATCGTGACACATCACAATCACATCCGGCTGACTCCCGTGCAAAAGTCCCAGTGATACACCCGCGTAAGAGGGATGAAAGAGCGAGCCCTGCCCTTCCACCACATCCCAGTGGTCGGGCGCGGCGTCCGGACTCAACATCTCGGCGGCTCCAGCAACGAAGTCTGCCACCACTGCATCGATCGCGATGCCTCCTCCGGCTATGAGAATGCCGGTCTGCCCGGTTGCCCGAAAATCGGCCGCGATTCCACGCCTGCGGAACTCGCGCGCCAGGCAGAGCGCGGTGTACTTCTTCCCCAATGCACAGTCCGTTCCGACGGTAAGCAGACGTCTGCCCGTCCTTTTGCGACCCGTAGCAACCGCAATCCGCTCGGGTGGCGTTCGCACATCGATGAGACGCCGACCGTAGCGTTGAGCCGCCTCGTTCAGCGCCGGGACGTTCGCCAGCTTTCCGTGCATGCCACTGATCACGTCGAGACCGGCCTCGAGACACTCCAGCAATGCAGCGAGCCACGTGTCACGAATGACACCGCCGATGTTCGCCACCCCAATTACGACTGCCCGAGCGCCGCGCTCCCGGGCCTCGCGTGGCGAGAGCACCGGTAGCCCGACCGTCACCGCTAGGCCGGGACAGGCGAATTCCCCCACACAGGAATCGCGGGCCCAATCGCGCAGCCCGAACGCGGTCTTTGCCCAAGCGAAATCACCGGCCTCCCCGAGAAACACCAGGTAGGGGCGCGGCAAGTCAAGGACTTGCGCCCCTGGACCGGGCTGAGGGGCGCTCTCAATTCGCATATCGACTCTCACGATGAGGGTTGCGGGATCCCGCGCCGGCGGCGGCAGGCTGTATTTCTTTGCGTATACGGAATGGTGCCGCAACCCGCAAGCATTGTGCAACGTGCTTTTCTGAGGCGTTAAGCGGGTTAAATGCGGTATTCCTGCGCCTATCGCCCCGCCCGACCGGCACCCACCAATCGGTGTGTCGCCGAGTGCTTTATTGCGGATACGCAAGACAGGTGGCAGTATATGCAACATAAGAAATCAGCAAGGCGAGCGGTCTCATGAGCACAGCCCAGCCTATAGCGCTTCGGCCCGCCGCAGCCCCGGTGGTCAACGCGCTGCGTTGCGCCGGCCTCCTCTGTCTAACGGTCATCCTGATTGGCGCCCCCTTCCCGGCGGCAGCACAGGAACAGGCATCCGCTCGCGCCACGACCAAAGCGTCTGCCCCTGCGGACCGCGAGACCGGCAGCTCGACGGATGGCGAACTGGCCACGGTCGTCGTGACCGGCACGAGCATCCAGTCGGAGAACGCCGCTGCGTACCAGAGCGCGCCGGTCTCCGTCGTCACCGCGGACGCCATCCAGAAGTCCGGCGCGAGCAGCCTGGAGGGCTTTTTCCAGGATCAGCCCAATTTCGTGCTGTCCGGTCAATCCAGCTACTCGAATACCGGTGGTGCGTGTTGCCAGAATGGCAGCACTCTCGGCGCCACGACCTTGAACTTGCGCGGTATCGGTGCGCAGTACACGCTCGTGCTGCTCAACGGTCGCCGCTTCCAGGCTGAGGACCCGGCCAATATCGACTTGATTCCGGTGGACGCCATCGAGCGCGTCGAGGTCCTCAAGAGCGGAGCGTCCGCCGTCTATGGCTCGGATGCGGTGGCCGGCGTGGTGAACATCATCACCAGGAAGAAAGCGGACGGCTGGAGCTTCGACGGCTATTTCGGCGAAAGCGGTCAGGGCGATAGCCAGAATAAGCGATTCTCCGCCAGCTGGGGCACCTCCACCGATTCCCTGGACCTGTTCGTGGTCGGCGAATACTTCGGCCGCGGCGGTCTCACGCAGACACAGAGGTCGCCGTCGGCCAATCCCGACCTCACCCGCTTCAACTCCAATTTCGATTACGCGACCTTCTCCTACTCTTCGCTTGCACAGGTCATCCTGCCCGACGGGACCGGCCCCCTAGTACTGAACCAACAGGCGTTCACCTGCGGACAATACAGCCGCAATCCCGCCGACTATGTGCCCCTCAACTCACACCTCTATGCCACCGGTTGCGACGCTCGACTCGATGAGGGCAAGCGGGGGCTCATCAATGCGCAACGCAAGGGCGCGCTCTTCGGCTCGCTCGACTACAAGCTGCCGCACGACCTCACGCTGTACATGGACTTCGATTTCGCGCGCAGCCTGGTGGAGTCCGTCGGGAACCTGTATGGAGCGGACGGCTTCGGCGACGTCAACTCGCCGCTGAACCTCAGCCCGATTCCCGCCAACTATTACTGGAACCCCTTCGGCGTACCGATTACGGCCGTCACCTACGGTTTTCCCGAGGCCGGACCCCAGATCGATGACCTCGATGCCAGCGCCTGGCGGCTGAATGCGGGCCTCCAGGGAGTGGCGGGCCGTGTACACTATGACGTCGGCGGCTCTTACTACTACAACTACGCCAACGCCTTCATCTACAACATGCCCGTCAATCAGGGCCTGTATGACGCAGAACAAAGGCCCGGACCTCTGGCGATCAACCTGTTCTGCAACGCCTGCAACACGCCGGCGCAGATCGCCGGCGTGTTTTCCGGCACCAGTATCCAGGACTGGGAAGAATCTGCATTGGTCAACGCTCACGCCTACGCGCCGATCTACACGCTCCCCAGCGGCGATATCAACCTGGCTGCCGGCGCCGAGTATCAAAGGGATACGTACATCGTGCAGCCCTCACAGGAAATCCTCGACCACGTCTTCAGCGACTTCACCGTAGGGCCAGTTAGCGCCGGGCGCCGCTATACGGCCGTCTACGCCGAAGGTCAGCTGCCCATTTTTGGAAACTCTTTCGCTTTCCCTGGGGCGGCTTCTTTGGGTCTCGACGTCGCCGCCCGCTATGAAAATATCCAGGAGGTCGGATCGCGGACCGACCCGACCGTCAGCCTTCGTTGGGAGCCTATCGCTAACTCGGTGGCGGTCCGCGGCTCGTACGGCACATCGTTTCGAGCGCCGGCCCTGACCGCCGTCAAGGCGCCCGTCACGAGCGCAGGTGGCTCGGCGCTGATCAACCCTGCTACCGGCCTATTCGAGGACTACACCGTCGTCTCCGGCGGCAATCCGAACCTGAAGCCAGAAACCGCAAGGTATACCAACGTCGGCATCGTGCTGACACCCCAGACCTTGCCGGGCATGACCCTCCAGCTCGATCGCTGGTCCATCGACCAGAAGAACATCGTCATTCAGACTCAGGCCCAGCTCGTGCTGGACGGCATCCAGCCGGGAGGCACCTTCACATCTGCGAACGGCGTGCCAGGCGTGTACTCGCTCTACATGAACGCCGCCGGACAAAAGGTCAACGGCACAGACCTCGACCTCGACTACCGCTTCCACACTGACAGACTCGGTCTGTTTGATCTGCGTCTGGCCGGCACGTATCTGAACTCGTTCAAGGTAAATGACGAGACCGGCACGGGGTTCGCTCAGTATGCAGGCGGCACGGCACTCGCCAGTTCCCTGCCATCCGTGACAGGGCTGCCGAAGCTGCGCTTTCTGTTCACCGCCAACTGGGGTTACCAAGCCCTGACAGCCACGTATTTACTCCACTACGTCGGATCATATACGGACCCCACGATTCCGGGAGGCGTGGAGGTCGGAAAATACATCATTCACGACATCCAATTCGGTCTCGACCTCAGCAAGCTCGTTTCCACCGATTCCTGGTTCTCCTCCATGAAGTTCACCTTTGGCGTGAACGATCTGACCTATGCGAAAGTGCCAATCTTCTACGCAGGCCCGCTCGGCGGAGGACTGCAGGCGAATGGCTACGACACTTCAATCGTCAACCCCACGGGCCGGTTTTTCTATGCCGCGATTCATGTCTCAGTCCCCAACCACCATTGACCTCACTTCCCATCCGGGGATGCACCCTGATGCCACAAGCAGACGCTCACCACGTCAGTGGCAGAGCACGTTTGCCGCCGCCTTGGTCCTCATGACGCTCGCCCTCCCAGCGTGGTCTTCGACCGACAACCTGGACGCTCGGCTCACCCGGGCGAAGGCAGCCATCGATCAAGCGCTTGCTGGCTCGAGCATGCCCGGCCTGGTGATCGGCATTACTGACCGACACGAGCTGCGCACAGTCATCGTCCATGGTTACTCGGATCTGAAGGCCCGAACACCGCTCACGCCCAGCTCCCGCTTCGCAATCGGCTCCGTTTCCAAAGCCTTCACAGCCATCGCGCTGATGCAACTCGCGCAAGAGAACCGCTTCGATCCGCACGCGCCGATCTCGCGCTATCTGCCGTCGTTCAAGGTGCCATCGCGGTTCGCGCCGATCACCGGGCACGACCTGATGTCGCATACGTCCGGCCTCCCCAACTATCTGCCCGACTCTGCGTCGTCGCGCTATGCCGCCATTGCGCTCCATGACTTCGAGCCAAGCTACGCCCCCGGGGCCCACTGGTGGTATTCCAACACCGGATACCAGTTACTGGGCTACGTGCTGGAAAACATAGAGCATGACCGTTACACGAGGGTCCTCCAGCGACGCGTCCTGGACCCGCTGGGTATGTCGTCGACCTCTGCGGTCATCGATGACGCCGAGCGCGCCCGGATGGTTGTCAGCTATTCCCGATGGTCCTACGACGGAACCTACGTCGAGGCGCCATGGTTCGAATATTCGGCGGGCGACGGCAGCCTGGTGGCGAATGTGGCTGATATGAGCGCGTACATGCGCTTCTACCTGAATCACGGAATGGGTGACAAGGGCCGAGTGCTATCGGAGAGCACGTTCGCCACTCTGACGACGCCCGTCCTGGAGGACTATGCATACGGCGTATGGGTACGACAGGACAAAAAAGGTCACAAGGTCATCGAGCACACGGGAAGCATCTTTGGATTCCATAGCGCCGTTCAGGCGCACATGGACGAGGGTTTCGGCATCGTGTTTCTCAGCAGCAGCAGCATCGATCAGGAGTTGCAAAAGTGGGTGGTGCAGGTCGTCGCGGCTGCATTCGACGGCACCGATCTCCCCGCTGCGCCTGGAAAGAAGGTGAACTCCGAGAAGGCGGATCTTGAGCAGTGCGCCGGCCAGTTTCGGCTCGTCCGCCAGCATGGCTCCGGCACCGATGGCACGGCGAGCACCGGTGCGCCGTTGGAGTTCGTATTCGCCGGGAATCGGCTTTTCCTCAAGAGCGAACACGGAAATATCCCCCTGGAAAAAATGGGCCCCGACCTCTTTCGGGCTTCGGGCGAGGCAACCGATGGCCTCCCCTTCGTCTTTGGGCGCAGCGGCGCTGATGAGCACATCGAGGTCACCGACGTCTCGCACGGTGCACTGTGGTACGCCGCCGAGAAATTTCGGCAGCCTATGGAGGCTGCCGCGCCGAAGGAATATGCCGCCTACGTAGGGCATTTCGTCAACGCCGGACCGGAAGGACCGGTCGCGCGAGTCTTTGTCCGCAACGGCCGGCTCATGATGTTGCTATCCGAGGACGAAGACGCCAAGGCGGAGCCGCTCGAACCCGTCGGGGCGGCCGTGTTTCGGATCGGCAAGGCCGCCTATAGCCCGGAACGTGCCCACTTCGACACCCTGGTCGGCGGCCAGGCGCTGCGTCTGCTGGTTTCTGGCGTACCACTCTATCGCAAGGACACCCCATGATTCCGCGAGGTCTGGGCGACCGAATGATTCTGCTTGCTGCGCTCGCGGGACTCTTCGGGATGACGGCCGGCGTGGATGCGGCGACGAAGAGCTCCGGCCCTACTTACGACATCGTCATAAGCCACGCGCGGGCCATAGACCCGGAGACGGGACTGGACGCGGTTCGCAACATCGGGATCACCGGGGACCGGATCCTTGCGATCTCGACTGAGCCCCTCGCAGGCAAACGGACCATAGAGGCTAAGGGGCTGGTTGCCTCCCCCGGCTTCATCGATTTGCACTCCCACGCTTACGGCTACGAGACCTCCACCTACCAGGCCATGGATGGCGTCACCACGCGCCTCGAGCTGGAGGAAGGGATCTATCCCGTCAAGCCTTGGTACGACAAGAAGGCCGGCCATGAGCTGATCAACTACGGCGCGAGTGTGAGTCACCTTCGTGTCCGGTTCTCTCTCCAGCACGGTGGCGACTTGAGTGATCCCCGGATTCCCAGCGAAGTCTTCGATGCGATGTCCACCGACCCGAAGTTCAATGAGCTGATCCATCAGCCCATACCCAAGGAATTCTATGGTCGATTCGTTCCCATGCTGCAGGCCGGACTGGATGACGGCGCCATCGGTATCGGGAGCGCCACGCAGTACGCGCCCGGCATTACGCGCCAGGAAATGCTGGACCTGACCCAGCTTGCCGCCCGCAGGCACGTTTGCGTGTTCACCCACATCCGCTACGGAAGTCTCGTCGAGCCCGGCAGCACACTCGAGGCTGTGCAGGAGCAGATAGCCAACGCCGCGATCAGCGGCGCCTGCGTACACATCGTGCACATCAATAGCATGGCGATGTCGAGCACGCCCCAGATGCTGGCGCTGATCCACCAGGTTAGGGACCACGGCGTGGACGTCTCCACCGAGATGTATCCGTGGGACGCCTCGGTGGACCAGATCCGCAGCGTCATGTTCGATCCCGGCTGGGAGCACCGCTGGGGTGTCACGGTCGGTGATCTGCAATCGAGAGCAACCGGAAAGCGGTTGACAATAGAAGAGTTCAACGCACTCCGCTCCGGAACCGGTGACGACGGCGTGCTCATGCACATGAACACCGAAGAGACTCTCACAAAGGCTCTGCAGGATCCGCTGGTGCTCGTCGCCAGCGATTCGATGGACATTGTTGACCGCAACAGCCATCCGCGGTCAGCGGGTACCTTCGCGCGGGTGCTCGGCCACTATGTTCGCGAGACTCACGCGCTGACGCTCTCGCAGGCCATACGAAAAATGAGCCTGATGCCCGCGCAACGCCTCGAGGCATTCGTACCGGCCATGAAGAAAAAGGGCCGCCTTCAGGTGGGCTCGGATGCCGACCTCATTCTTTTCGATCCGGAGCAGGTATCCGAGCGCGCTCGCTATCTCGACGCCAAGGAATATTCAAAGGGTATTCCTTATGTGATGGTGGCGGGAGAGCTCGTCGTTCGCAAGGGCAAGTTGGTTAATGGCGTTTTTCCAGGCCGCCCCATCTACTCGAAGTAGCGGAGATATTGATCGCGCCCAGACGTACGGCGCTTCGAGCTAATGTTGTGGGCAGGTGAGACCCCTTTCCCTGTAGGAGAAAGCGCCGCGGTGGCAGGCCAGCGCCTTGCGGAAGAAAGCCATTGCCGCAGCGATTCCCTCGGCGCTCCTGTGTGCCCTTCTGGGGAGCGAGTATGTGGCGAAATCCTCACGCGCCGAAAAGATCCTTCAGGTAGTACGAGCGCGCGAGGCCGACAAAGGTGAGGGCGCCAGTACGAGTGCCAGCCACCCATACGTGCTCGGACCGGCCGAGCCGTGGATGCGCGCGGAGGCGACGGTGGTCACAGCTGCCCTCCAACGATGCTGCAGGCGTGCCCGTCTGATATTGAGGTCGGGATTCAGCAGGCCGCGAGATTGTCGCATCAACTGCTAGTGCTGATGCCCAGCAGAAACATGAAGCGTGACCGCGTTTGACTCGGTTGGATCATTGTAGCGCCCTCCGGACCAGCGAGACTGCACCACCCACTCGCCCGCCAGGTCGTCGCCGGTGCGGGCGATCAGCTTGCTGTCACCATGTCCATTGCCACCGTCGTCCGTGTCGCCGAGCGAATCGGCGTAGCGCCCGTTCGAATCCGTGTATACGACATGAGACACGACCTGCCCTCGCGGGCCCCGATACTCAATCGTCACGGAGCTGTCTTCGGCGGCCGGCTTCACATCTCCGGCAATACGCAACCGGTCGTCCGAGCACTGCCCCTCGCGTCGATCCCGGTCTGCGCTTGAGTCGTGCTCGTCGTCCCTGTTTGCACATCCGAGCCTGACCTGGCCGGGTCCCGAAGTGACTCGCGCCAGCACGGTCAAGGTTCCCACCGGCATCAGATGGACTCCAGGAATCATGGTCGGAAAACTGGCGGAATCGATGTTCGCTGTATTCGGGAGCATCTGCATGGGTGCACGCACCGTGACGGGTATCTCCACGAACTCGCCCGACGCTGCGCCTTGGGGCGGTGTCACGTGAACCGAGACGTCGGCTCCCTCTCCAGGATTGAGAGTGATGCTGGTCGGAGTGACTTCCACTTGCCAGCCAACCGGGGCGACGGCGGGAGCAATGGTATACGTCTGTGCTTTCGCGCACATCGGGGAGGCAGCGAGCTTGAGGGTCGAGGTCAAGCCCTGACCTGCATATTGGGGGCTGTGGAATTGGAAGGCCTCCCGGGAATCGGTTCTGATCTGGTTTGCAGGCCCCGTTGCGATCGCCTCGATGCTCACGGACTCATCGCTTACGGCCGGCCACGGAACGGTGGCCACCGCGCTCGAGCCGGCTCGTATGAGCGGGAGGTTTGCGAACAAGACGCCGCTCTGGTTGTCGGTCAGTCCGTGCGGCAACTCGTTCGCCTGGGAGCCGGGGTGCGAGCTCACGTTCATCCCGCTCATGGCACAGTAATCGGTAATCAGTGCGGGCTGGTGAACGGTAATCCCGAGCTTGACCGAGGTGATCTCACCCAGGCTGCGATTATGCACTCTGATCGACATAGGATTGCCATGTCCCGCCCAGGGTGCCTCCACCGGCAAAGGAGATCCCACCAGCGGAGTTGCGCGTAGACGCGCGTTGTAGGCGATGTCGGCGGAGATCGAAGCGGCGTCGCGTCCCAGGTTCACTCGAGAGTTCGGCGGCAGCGTCCCCGCGAATCGAATGAAGCGTCGCGCCAGCAGTGGCAGTGGCCGGTCGTGCGCTACGGATACCGAGCATTGAGTCCCGCCGCCGGGTGTCTGTACGTACGAGTCGAAGCGGACATTGAGACCCACCACGGAGTCGGTGAACACCTGGCCCGGCTTCAGCGTCGCATGGTTCAGGGCATCCACCGGAGTGAGCGGCCGCTCGACGTGATGAGCGGGAACGCCAGCACTGCCGCTGAACTCGTGGACGCTGGTGATGAGCACGCCGGTGTCCGGGATACTGTTTCCGATGCCGCTCAGACCCGGAAAAGGATCCAATGCATCGTTACCGATTGCCAGGCGGCATTCCACGAAGTAGCCGAGAAACTCCGGCCAGGAGGGATCACCGATCGACAATCGCAACACGTTGGGATGGTCGGCGGCCGGCGCAAGCTCGACAGGGTTCAAGGTGAAGGAATGCACGAACGGACCACCGTCGATCAAGTCGAATGTCGCCGTAGAAGCCGGGTCGATGAGTCCGCGGCTGACCTTGGAGTATCCGGAAAAATCCGAGAACGACGGGGATGTTCCCATGATGTCCCACCCACTGATGCACTCCACGCCTCCGGCGGGAATCACGGAGTTGAACGAAGTGAAGTTGATATAACCGCTGCAGTCACCGTAGTGCGACAGCTCACCCGCCTGATGTCCCAGCTCGTGCAAGAGACCCGCAATACCGCTTTGATCGGTGCTGTCTTCATTGGTTGCCGTGGCGCTGACGACCAGGTTGCCGAGGCTGGTGCCGGTTGCGATCGAAAATGGGTAGTCATTGCCCAGAGTCTGCGCCCCGAAGGCGTGGACATTGAGAAGAACGATGAGCCTATTGTATTGGGGGAATGTTTCGCACACGAAGGCCAGCAATGGATTGCCGCAAATGGACTGCACGACCGAGGCCGTGACATCTGGTACCAATGGGTAGGTCGCCGGCTGATTGGACTGATACCAGTTACTGTTGTTGTTCTGGTATTGCTGCCATGTGTGTGGCGGTGGCCACCACCCGTCCGCGGTCTGTGGGTTTCGCAGGACGGTGAACTGGAACTGGCTCTGTCCGTAGGAGGCTCGCTGCCACCAGGTGGTAGCCACCGAGTTCAGCAGGCCCTCCCACTCCTGCGGCGAGTGTCGCGGAGGGCCGATGATCTGGTCGTATTTGGCCTGAGTATACGGGCACGGCGCGTTCACATCGGGGCAGCCCACGCCCGTGGGTATTTCGATCGGCAGAACCAGGACCCTCTGCAGGCCGAGCGGCGATGCGCTGAACGGTTGGTCGGCACGCGCAGATGACATCGAGAGCAGACCGCAGGCGCCCAGGCAAAGGGCGGCCGTCAGATTACATGCCGATATACTGCCCATGATGGATTCCTGTGTGGCTTTGAGGCCTCTACATCCACACAGAACAGCAACGGACCACCAAACCCGCCATCGGCGTACGGGCGGCGGTTATCGCAGTGATGCGGAAGGCGATGCTGAAGATGCTCCGGTCGCTCCGGCCATCGAGACCTTCTCCACGCTCGAGCGCCGGATGATTTGGATGGCGTACGGCGGCGAACGACTTCCTGCGGCGCCACGCGGGGCAAGAAGCCCCCCGCCCTGTGGCCGATGCGGATGTGGAGCTTGCGAGGGGTAACTGTCTCGATAGCGCGGTTAGGGGGTTACGTGGTGGCCAGGGGGCGGAATCGAACCACCGACACGCGGATTTTCAGGCCGAGGGCCGAACCAATCTAATCAATTGAATATAAATAAGTTTTGTCGCGCCGATTGTGGAATATTTGGACGGATCACGGTCAGATAAGCGCCTGATTTCTTGGATATGGCTCAGTGATATTGCACACGATTTTAACCCCGTTCCGCAGTTGCCTCCCACGATCTTATTCAGTACATTAGTACCAATATATAGCTACTAGCGTACTGATAGTGATTCCGTCCGCTCAATCACTTGGATTCAGCCAGGAAGCTCAGGTCCAAGACCGGAGCCAGATGGCGTTTCTGTCCTCACTGATGCGCCAGGGTGCTGACCGTTACATCCTGAAGGGTGGCATGGCAATGCGCGCCCTCTACGGCAGTGCTCGGCTCACCAAGGACGTCGACTTCGACTGCGCAGATTCCATCTCGGACCGGTCGCTGGCGACGCGGATCCCGAACGCCCTTGAACAGGCCGCGCGCTCCGCCGGGATTGTCGAACAGAAGGTCGCTCGGACCAAGACCGGCGAGCGTGCAAGCCGATGGCGTCTCACAGGTCACACGCGCGATGGCACCGCTGTCACCTGGGAGGTCGAGCTTTCAAGGAGGGGCGTTCCCGATGCACGCTTTGTGGAGACTCGTACGATCCAGCCGCCGTATGAGTACACCATCGCACCGTTTGTCGCCCGCGTTTACGGCGAAGCGGCCATGGCTGCAGGAAAAGTCAACGCGCTGCTGAGCGACAATCGCAGCGTACCGCGCGATGTCTACGATCTGGCCGACCTGGTCCGACGCGCGGCATCACCCGTTCCACTATGGATCGAACACCTCACGCGCGAGAACCTCAAGCGAAAGCGTGACGCTGTGCTGCCCAAGGTCACACTCATCAACTTCCCGCTGGCAAATGCGGAGCTCTTGCCCTACATCGCACGGGATATTCGCGCCACCATCGATGAAAGGAGATGGGGCGATCTGCAACTCGAAGTAGTCGAAGGAGTCGGCCGGTGGTTCAAGGAAGCGATCCCCAAGGCGAAACCTGCGGAGGAAATGAATCGTGATCCGGACACCGACTACGATCTTGCTGGGCGCTGAAGCCCCCCGCGTGATGACGGTGCCGATGATCGCCGCTGCGTTCGCGGATCGTCGCAAGAAAGCTGCGCGCAACACAGTCTTCAAATGGATTCGCGATCAGACGGACGCCGGAATTTTAAGGCCCGTTACGCGAGGGCTCTATCTAAACCAACTCGCTCGCCCGCAGCCCACGGCGGCGGAAGCCGCCTGCTTCGTTCGCTCAGGTGCGATCGTAAGTCTACAGACAGTACTCGGCGAGGCCGGGATTACAAACAGCTATTCTGACATCATCACATCGGTACTCCCCGTGCGAGGACGCATCGCCCAGTCGAGCCGGTCTGTCGTCACAAACGGCATCGAGTATCGCTTTCATGCCATGCCCGCACGATTACTGGATGATGAGGCGGGCGATGTGGGGGATCGAATGGACCTCGCCGTCCTCTATCCGCGCGCTTCGCCGGAGAAGGCGCTCCTTGATTGGATCTACCTCGGAGACTCTCCGCGTACCAAACTGGCACAGCCTCCTCTGGATATCGACATTGCACGTCTCGACAATCGTCGACTCAAGCGACTCGCCAACCGGATGAAGTTGTCTAAACAGCTTGGGCAATATCTTGCACGGAAGCGAAATTACGATCAAGACCCGAGCGTTCGCGCGAATGCGCCCGCGATCGAGCGATGACAGCGCGCTTCAAGGCGCAACGCAGCGAGCTCGCTGGCCGATTCAAGGCCTCTCGGTCACATTGCGGTTCGAATCGAGGCCGCTTGCGTCCATCCACTATCCAATGCGGGTCGACTGAATTTCTATCCATTTTTCGCGAAAACCGCGTTTCACCTGTATCTGCCGAGAATCGCACCGTGCCAGGCAGCGTTCTTTGTTGGAAGCTCCGACCCGAATCCTGCCACGGGCACTCACGGTAAGCTATGGGACGTCGGAGAAGACCCACAAGCGTCAGGATTCTCTCCAGAATCAGACACCGGAAACAATGCGGTATTTCGGCGCTTTGTGGAAGTCTGCGGACGTTGCTGGATGATGAAATGGTAGCCAGGGGCGGAATCGAACCACCGACACGCGGATTTTCCAGTCGGCAGCCGGGGGTTCTAGGGGCTTATCAATCGACCACTTGCAGTTGCTTGCCACCCCTATCCCAGCCTCACCATGGCACATTCCTGGCACACCCCATCTGAGCTCGACACATTCCTGGCACAATGCTCCCAAGGACAACTAATGCCGAGCGTTACAACGGTTCAAAGCCCCGGATGATGAGGAAGAAATCATGGCTACGGAAGCGGGGGCAGGAGAGTGACGCTCCGCCGCCGCCATGTGCTGAAGGCGGATTCGAACTCGGTGATGCGCGACCGGGGCTAATCGCCGCGCGCTGATTAAACCGCTACGGCGTTGATACGACCCGCGGCACCGGCGCATCGGTCGCCGCCAATGCGTACGCCATGACCGCCATCACGGCCGCGTTCTCGGCGAGATGCCGCGGATTCACTTTGTCCAAAGTGTCGGCGGCCGTATGGTGATAGTTAAAGTAATACCGACTGTCCTGGGTCGGGGTGAAACCGGGGACGCCTTTGCTTACCATTGCTGCGATATCCTCCCCCACGTTGGATCCGGCGAGCAACGCGGATGCGCCGAGAGGCTCCAGCTCATGTACGACGGGTCGCAGCCACTCTGATAGCGCCGGTGATCCCGCAAACGTTACGCCGGCCGGATGATCGCAACCGAAGTCGCTCTCGAGCGCGCCGACATGGTCACCGAACTCGCTCGCATGGTCCGCCGCATAGGTGGCGGCCCCATCCAACCCCGGTTCCTCAGCCATCCATGCGACGAAGCGAATCGTGCGCGCGGGGTGCAGGCCGAGCTTTTGCGTCAAATGTAGCGCCTGCATCGCCATCGCGACTCCTGCCCCGTCGTCGATGGCGCCGGTGCCCAAGTCCCAGGAATCCAGGTGTCCAGAGACGATGACGACTTGTTCTGGGTGCGTTGTTCCCGGCCAGTCGGCGATCACATTGTAGCTTTCCACTTTAGGCAGTGTCTGCGGCGTCAGTGTCAGGTGTATTCGAACTGGGCCTTGCTCCGCGAGGTCGGCAATCAGATCGGCGTCTTCAGCGCTGACGGCCGCAGCCGGAACCTTTGGCAGCGCCGCGTCATAAAACGTCTCGCCCGTATGCGCAATCCGATAATCGGCGCCGCCGACCGAGCGCACGAGCACGGCAACAGCACCGGCCCCGCCTGCCAGGCTCGGGCCTGCACCCCGGTAGGCCACGGCCTGAGCATAGGCCTCCACGCCCATGCCTTGGGCGGCGAGATTCTTGTCGAAAGGATGATTGAACAAGACGATCTTGCCCTTCGCGGCGTTTGCCGGGAGCTCCTTGAAGGCGTCGAAGGAGCGTACAACCAACACCTGCGCAGCTGTCCCAGTCGGCGGCGTCGCAACGCTACCGCCCAACGCGGTGAGTACTATCTTTTGCGTCGTCGCCGGTGTCATGCCCGGCCACGCGACGAGCTCACCGCTCTCCTCGCCGCGGACCCAATGCGTGACGAGAGTTTTCTCGAGCGTGACCGTTGCACCCAGTGTGCGCATCTCGGCCGCGACGTAGGCGACGGCCTGCGCGGCCTGCGGTGAACCGCTGAGGCGCGGCCCGATGTTGTTCGACAGATGGCGTACCTGTTGAAACGCATAGTCGTCGGCGAGCGCCGCGTCGCGCAGCTGCCTCATCGTCGCTATCTGCTGCGCTGTCCAAGCCCCAGTACCAGGATCCAAGAAACTTGTCGTGCTTTGAAAAAGCGGCGCTGCGGGCGCCGGGGCCGGTGCAGCGGCCGGGGATTGCGCATCGGCCGCAGCGGCGAGCAGCACGAGTACGAAGAATCGAAAGGCCGACTTGGGAGAGAGCATGCGGTAACCTCTGAGTACCAGGCCGACGATGCTCACGATGCCCTCACCCGCACCGTGACCCAACCGGGTCCTACCAGGGCGAAAATTGGTACGGTGAGGAGAAGGAACCCGGTCATCCCGCCGATGCAGTGCGCCTTTCAATCGCACGAATGACTGCAACCATGTCCAAGTCGCTTTCCCCCAATGCGTTGGCCTCCACATAAAGGGCATGACAAACATCGAACAGTGGAGATGCCACACCAGCCGTGCGCGCTGCTTCGAAGATTAACGTGGTATTCTCAAGAACGTTCCGGACCGTGGCTTGCGCCGCGAAATCCTCGGTGGCCAGCTTCGCGGCCTTGACCCGCGAAACATCACTCGCCATTGGACTGGCGTCGAGGATGGTGACGAGCCTGGCAAGCTCCGCGCCGTGACTGTGGGCGAAGTGCATTGCTTCAGCCAATCCGGTCACCAAGCAGATCATGAACAGGTTGACTGCAAACTTCATGATCAATGCGTTCGGTGTCGGGCCACAGTCGACCGTCTTTCGGCACATGGGGACAAGCAGAGGCTGGATGGAAGTCATCGCGTCGCGCTCGCCAGCAAGCATCGCGACCAGCTGGCCCGCCTCCGCAGGTTTCCTCGAACCGGAGACTGGTGCTTCGACGTAGCGGCCGCCGTGCGCGCGAATATCTGCCTCGAGCCCCTTTGAATAGAACGCGGAGGTTGTCGCCATGTTGATGATCGTGTGACCTTGGACTCGCGACCCAAAGTTCGGGTGTCGCCGCCCGAGCACTATGTCCGTTGCCTCCCCATCTCTGAGCATGAGGATGACCACCTCGCATCGTTGAAAGACCTCCTTCGCGTCCTTGGCAACGCTGGCGCCCGCTCTTGACAGCAGACCGCTTTTTGCCGTCGAACGGTTCCAAACCACCAGTGGCGTGTTAGCCCTTAGTAGATTGAGTGCCATGGGTTCGCCCATGAGTCCCAGGCCGATGAAGCCAATCGCATGTTTACGAGATACTTCCATATCGGGAGTCTCAGTCAGTTCCGCAAGGCGACCTGAAAATCACGCCGCGGCACGAAAGCATGGCTGGCTAGCGGCTGTCATCCCGGGCTGACCGAATACAACATGGCACTGATCTTCCAGTCATCGCTCTCGCGAACGACCTGCCAGGTCTCCACCCCATGATGATCTTGTTTGCCATCCGAGATGAACCGGTAGTCGAACCAGACCATCCCGGCGGTGCCATCTGTTTCGATGCGGACGTTCTCGAAGGTCTCCTCGATGGACGCCGGGGTGGTTGCCAGGAATTTCGCGAGGTCCTCGTAGCTTCCGGGATCGAGCTGTTTGGCTTCGGGATTCTTCGCCCGCGCAGCGACCAGCGACGCCGGATCCAGAACCTTGAACCAGGATCCGCCGGGCAGAAACATTCCTCGGATCGCTCCGCCATCCTTCACGAGCATGGCGTGCCTGAAGGCTTTGACCAACTGCCCCAATTCCGCGCGCGCGGAGGCGTGCGTATCGAGCGGAGCCGCTGATGCATGCACGGGCTTATCTGCTGCATGTAAGGGCATGGCAAGCGCGAAGCAGATGCCCATCAACACGCTACAAACCGATCTGTTCATACGGCCTCTCTCTATTGTCTCGGAGACGTTCATGTTTATGCGCGTCCACCCCGCACCGGCAACTTGGAGACTCTCGCGCCAGCCCGATGAAACCAAGTGGATTCATTAGGGTTGCTCGCTCATCACTTGGGTTTGCGGAATTTCAGGATGAACTGGTCGGTGTGTCCGCGAATCGTCGCGTCGAACACTCTGGCCGAGCGGGGGTCCGCCGGATTGGCGAGAATCGAGCTCTCGGAGTCGAATTTGAATCCCACAGCTTCAACCTCCCGGCGCACGGTCGATGACCCGATGCGATGCAAGGTCTCGGTTACGTTTGCCGGGGCGCCGGGAGCAGCGGAATGATCAAGAATTACATATGCGCCCCCGGGCTTCAGTGCATCGTAGACAGCCTTGTTAAACGCGGCGATGTCGACGGGACCCATGAACTCGTCATGCAGGTCGTGGTAATTTCGGGAAATCCAGAACAGGTCGAGCTTCTCCGGGAACTTTACTCCTTCGAGCGCCGCGGCGGTCGTGACCGTTACATTTGGATGGGTGACGGCATAACCCTGCAGCTCCCCGACTGCTTTGACGAAGTGCTCGAACTTGAAGAAGGCGGTGGGCTCCACTGCGTAAACGTGACCCTTGGAGCCGACGACACTAGCAAAGAGACGCGTGAAATAACCTGAGTCGGCGCTATAGTCGGCGACCTTGTCCCCCGGTTTGATCCCACTGAAGACTAGAGTTTGCTCCGGTTTTCGGCCGGCATCCCGTGTGGTGTCAGAGTCTGGGCGAGAGGAGTCGGCGACTGCCGCGGCAAGTGCCGCCGATACATCGGCCGCGGGTCCCCCCGCAGCAAAGGTGATATTCCCAAAAGCAAAAGCGGAGACCGCGAAGGCGATAGCCATGACTTGCACCGGGCTTCTCTGTCGGCTCCGTTCCTTCGTGCAGTGGGTGAAGCTCGTGTTGATGACGCTAATTATTCTCATGATTCCAAATCTCCTGATGACACAAGCGCTTGGTGGAGTCTCAAACTTGCGGTAGCTGCGGTTCACACGCGTGAGGGGCACACGAGGGTCTATGACACCAGCGCGGACGGCGGCACCTCGATTTCGCCGCTTGCGATATAGGTCGTGGCACCACCGACGCTGACAGACGTCACGGCACCTGCGCTCCTTCGCGCCTCCGCCTCGATTTCGCTTCGGCGTCCCATCGAGACACCTTGTTGGATCGAAAGGCGATAGGTTGTCCCTCCAAACTCGGGCTTCGATGCCATTGCCCCGACGAGGGCGGCACAGGCGCTACCTGTCGCGGGGTCTTCTTCGACGCCCAGTGCGGGCGCGCACATGCGAGCATAGAGGTTACCTCCGTCCTCTAGATTTCCCGCGAAGAAGAAGACCTGGGGCGACCATGCGTGCGAGAGCGTTGCCGCCCAGGCAGCCCGATCGATCGCCGCCCGATCGACGACTTCGCTCGAGCTCAGTTGCACAAAACAGAACGGAAGACCGACGCCCGCGAAAAAGACTTGGCTCACCTCGGCGGGCTCGATGGATAGGACAGCCGCGAGCTCCGTCGGAGAGGGTGCGTCGGTTCGTGCCTCGATCCTCGCCGATAGAGTCAGCGTGCCGTGGAACCGTCCGTTTCGCTGAACGACGTCAACTGTCACGGGACCGACGTTCTCCTCTAGGATGAGGCGAATCGGATCATTAAGCCCTCCGTGCTGTTTCATCACGACCGCACAGGCTGTGCCGACCGTGGGATGTCCCGCGAAGTCGAGCTCCGCCCGAGGTGTGAAGATGCGCACCCGACACGTGTTCGCGGGATCGTTCTTCGGCAGGACGAAGGTCGTTTCGCCGAAATTGAACTCGCGAGCAATCCTCTGCATGCCCTCGGCCGAGATGCCGGCTGCGTCAGGGAGAACCGCGAGTTGATTGCCGCCGAATGGTGTCGAACTGAAGACATCGACGATGTGAAATGGGTACTTCATAAGATCAACCTCGGGACGTCGCCTCAAGCCCTGACGACAAGGTCGATCTCAACGCAGGCCCCGAGCGGCAGCGCGGCCACCGCGATCGTCGTGCGGGCGGGAAATGGCTGACTGAAGTACTTTGCGTAGATGCCATTCATCGCGACGAAGTCGCTCATGCTCGTGAGATACACGCCGGCGCGCGCAACGTGATCGAAGCTCCTGCCGGCCGCCTTGAGAACCGCTGCGAGATTCTGAAAGACGCGCTCTGTCTCGGCCGCAATACCTCCCTCGACCACCTTGCCCGTGGCCGGGTCTTGGCCGACCTGACCGCTGCAGTAGAGGAAACCACCGACTTCGATCGCCTGGGAAAACGGGCCGACCGGCGGCGCGAGCTCAGGCGAGGTAACTGCGGTCTTGCTCATGGGAAACTCCTCTGGATACTGGGTCAGGTGGTCAGGATGGTGGAGCCCGAGGTTGCGCGCGCTTCCAATGCCTTGTCGGCGTCTGCAGCATCCTTGAGAGCAAAGCGCTGATTGGCATTGATGCGCACCTTCCCTGAAGCGCAGGCGCACCTGCCCCGACCCGGGCTCACCGACCTCGATCGGTGTCCAGTTCAGAATCTCGGGACCGCCCGTCTGCCGAATTTGGACCGCATGAGGCATACAGATTTCCGCAACAACATGAATGCGGTGAGACTTTGATGCTGGACAGGAAATTCCACAACTTCATTATTCTCACGATTATAATGCCCGCGTAGCACGATGCTGTTACACGTAACAGTCGGTATCTTGCCGAAATGCACCTCTCGGACTAGAGTCAGAGAATGAAGCAAAATCAACTTGCTTTGGTTCGGCGCTTTAACCGCGCCATTACTCAGAGAATCGGCGCGCTGGATGATAACTATCTTTCTCGTGGACGCTCTCTGGGACTATCGCGACTGCTGTGGGAAATTGGACCCGCTCGATGTGAGGTAAAACTGCTGCGTGCTCGCCTTGGCTTGGAATCGGAATACTTCAGCCGGCAATTGCGCCGGCTAGAGGCAGATCGGCTCCTTATCACGGACCCCGATGGCGGGGATGGTCGCGAACGAAGAGTGCGACTGACCCGTAAGGGTCTTGCAGAGCGGGCGGTATTGAACCGCACGTCCAATGAACTCGCGGCATCGATCTTGACGCCGCTGACCGAGCCACAACGAGACCGACTGGTTACCGCGATGAGCGACGTTGAAAGGCTTATTCTCGCGTCGCAAGTGCAGGTTGAAATCATCGACCCGCGTGACGTCGACGCCCGATATTGCCTGCGGTCGTACTTCGAGGAGCTTGCCCAACGGTTCGATGCGGGTTTCGATCCTGCGCAGAGCATCTCCGCGAGCGATGAGGAGATGACGTTACCGAATGGGCTGCTATTGGTCGCAACCTTACGGGGAGCAGCGGTGGGATGTGGGGCGCTCAAGCTTCACCTTGACACACAGGTTGCCGAGGTAAAGCGAATGTGGGTGGCTGCTGACGTGCGCGGCCTTGGATTGGGGCGACGTTTGCTAGAACGACTGTCGGCGGAGGCCGCGTCGCGGAGAATGCTGATCCTGCGATTGGAGACTAACCGCTCGCTTTTCGAAGCAAAGCACCTCTACCAGAGAACTGGGTTCGTCGAGGTGGAACCCTTCAATAACGAACCGTACGCACACCATTGGTTCCAGAAGGACCTCCGACACCAGTGATAGCGGTGCCTACGCACCCTAAACTCAAACAAAATGAATTCGCTGAATTGACGAGTGCCCGCAGCAGATCCCGAAGGTCTGAATGGCGCCCTGATAGCAGTTGTTAATCTGTTCCGCGTTAGTTACCGGTGTCGCTGCGTTGGACTATTCACCTTGGGTGAGCGGTCTCGCCTCAATCTCGGCGATCATGTCAATTTCGACGCACGCGCCAAATGGCACCTGCGCCACGCTGAAGGCGCTGCGCGAATGGATGCCTCGCTCCCCCAATACTTGCACAAGGAGCTCAGACGCCCCGTCCGCAATTCGGTGAGGCTCCGTGAAGTGCGGGGCACCGTTGACCATGACAAAGAGCTTCACGATTCTTCGAATGCAGCCAAGATCGCCGATGGCAGCTTTGAGCACGGCCAACAATTCAATTGCCACGTAGCGCGCGGCGAGCTTGCCTTGATCCACGCTAATCTCATTGTCCACCTTCCCGCAGAGCAGCTCGCCGCGCTCCTTTCCAAGGCGGCCGGAGAGATGAATTTGGTTACCTGAGCGAATGAACGGCGCGAACGCGGGCACATATCCGTCGACGACTGGCGGCATGACCTCGGGTAGAACAATGTTGAGAGCCTTCAGGCGCTCCTCAATGGGCGACATGTCTTGCTTCCTTCCGCGCCTTCGCCAACACGACAAGGAGTCGATCTATGTCCTGCGTCGAATTGAGAAGATGTGGGGCGACTCGAATTTTGCCTTCACGCAAGGCAACCACGAACCGCTCATCTCGCAGCGTTTGATACAGGAACTCCGTATCGCGGCGGCTGCCGGCTTCAATGCAACCAAAAACCCCGCGCTGAGAAGCCTGCCGCGGACTTGCCAGCCGATAGCTCTCCGGGAGTCTTTCGAAGAAATAGTCAATCAGAGCTTGGTTGTGATCACGGATCAGCGCCGGAGTCGCTTCCAGCACAAACCTCGTAGACGCCTCCATGACGGTGAGATTGAAGTTGTATATTGATGTTGCCTCGGCCGAGTCCCAACGGCTCAGCGTCGGAGAAGGTTCCGGATTCACATAGTTGAGCCGCGCAAAACTCTCGACTCCTTGGGACAGCCAATTGTAGGGTCCCGGTCGAAGTGAATCCAGGTTTTCCTTCTTGGTCCACAGGAAGCCTGTCCCCCAGGGACTGAGCAGATATTTGTAGCCCGCGCAGACTATAAAGTCAGCTCCCAGACTGCACACGTTCATGGGTATGGCGCCACAGGATTGGCTAACATCCAGAACCACAAAAGTCCCGTTCCTCTTGCATGCCGCGGCAAGCGAGGTGACGTCGAGCATCGATCCGTCGTCGAATCGAACGTGACTCACGGAAACGACTCGGGTGCTCGGCGTCATTGCTGCGATCAGATCATCCGACTGTATGAACTGACCTTGCGGGACTGCGATCCGCACCTTGATACTTTCGCGCGCCTCCATCGGCTTCCACGTTGCGTACTGCACCGGAAACTCGCCGCGCGCGATGATCACCTCGTCACCAGCAGTCCACTTAATTCCGTAGGCTATAGCCGCGAGGCCCGCACCCGCTCCGCTCGTCAGAGCGACTTCATCCGGGCTAGCGCCAATCAAGGTCGCCAACGTCTGGCGCAAACTCGCCGCAACGGAAAAGAATGACCGGTCATCGACGATGTGCGGGCGCGTTTTTGCCGCAACAGATGACTGTACCGCGTTGAGCGCCACGCGAGGGATTGCCGCGTGCGCCGCGAAGTTCAAGTAAGTAACATCATCGATCGGAAACCATTCATCTTTCCAGTCAATCGACTGCTTTAGGATCATATTCCGCTCAGAGCCCTCAGGGTCAAACAGGGATGACCGGTGTTGAACACAAATAACAATGTCATTTTAAAATGATTTCACGAACGTATTCGTTGCCCACAACTTTTCTGTATTCATTGCGGCCCACTCTGGCCTTGTTCTGAACTTCGGTGCTGCCGATTACTTTCTTTGCCACTTCTTCCAGCTCGAAGCCTTTATCTAACGCCGCGGCCGCGTTTTTGAAAGTGATGCAGAGACTTATATTGGGCTGATCCGGTGATTTTGGTGTCAGCTTGAGAACCTTGTAATCGATAATTAGCCCCGCTTTCTTGAAGGCTTCCATGGTCGGCTTCCATGTCGAATTCAACCAATCGATGTATTCTTCAAAATGCCCGTACTCAACTTGTATGTAGTCCACCTCAGTAACCGGGCCCTCGGAATAGTGGCGCACATCCTGGGCCCGTGCGGCAAGCGAAAGTGAGGAAACTGCGAGACACATAGATAAGATAATAGTCTTCGTCATACTCTCTTCACCCTTGGGATATATCCCGACTTCCAAGCGAAACTCGTCATTTGATCACCTTCAGCGGCGCCTTTTAGGTGGTGACCGATGCTCAACGCTGGCGGGCCGCCGGAGCCATCCAAGTACCGGCGACCCGCCGCGTGGTGCAGGCAGCTTCCCTCGGCGCGCGGCGATTCGCGACGGAGAATCGACTCCCCAGTCGAGGGCGCGGCATTGCGCTTATGGCGGCTGGGGATGGCGTGCTGATGGGGGGGTCGAATCATTTGTTCGGTAGGAGGCTGCGAATTTGCCTCACCGCGTAATCGACCTTCACGTCGAATGCGCGCTTCCTTAGTTCGGCTGTTGAGCGGCGCGCGTAACCCAGGATTCCGTTTTGTGGACTGTGCGGCCCGAACCGCGCCTTGCCATCGACGACGGAATCTCCCACTGCGGAGGAGACCAGATCTCTGCGCACCCATGTGCTGTCCTTGTCGAGATACAACATTTCCGAGGTGTCAAAAAGGTAACCATGGAGGCCGGGTGGATATGGGTGCACGGTTAAACCTCGTGCGACCGGGGCCGGACACCAGACGCTTAACAGCATGCGCGGCGCAGAAGCAAAGGAGTGAGTTCCTTCACCAGTCGGTCAGCATGATAGATTTTCTTCAAGGCCTCGGTGATGCCGGTGACATCAACTTCCACGGCACGATTGACGGAGCCGTCGTAGCCGAAGTCGCCTCCCAGTGCCGCGATGTTCAGGTCGAACACGAGCCCAATCACGTCACCTTTGCGTCCGATTACCGGCGAGCCGGAGTTGCCCGGGACGATGTCATCCGTCGACACAAAATTAAGGTTCGTGTTCGGATCGATCGATTTTTCCGCGACTAGCCAGGTCTCCGGCAGCTTAAACGGATCCCGTCCCGTGGCATGCGCGAAGGCACCGGCGAAGTTCGTCACCGGATTCACCCTGTGTCCGTTCTCCTCGTAACCTGCCACCTCACCATAGGTGAGCCGCAACGTGAAGGTCGCATCGGGATAGGCGTTCCTGCCATATAGCGCGAGGCGGGCTTTGGCGAGCAGCGCGGAATTCTTGGTGAGCACTGCCTTGACGGAGTCTTCGTAGTCGGTGCGAACCGCGCGTGCCGGCCCATCGAGCTTCCTGGCGAAATCCATTAGCGGGTCATGGTAGGCATCGATTGCCTTCTTCCCGCCCTTCAGGAGCTGGGTGCGCAGCTCGGCGCTAGTGAGCTTTGTGCCGTCGACCAGGCTATTTGCGATCTCAGCCGGGCTCCCTTTGCCCATGAGTGTTTTGAAGTCCGCATCGCTCGTGCCCAGGTCTTCGCGCACTTTCGTGAGCCACCATGTGAGCATCGTCTTCTCGAGATCCTTGTGGATCGGCGCGGCGGAGGTGATTTGGAGCTTCAAGGCCGGAAAGCTTGCATCGGTATATCTCTCGAGGCGCTTTCCGTCCGGCTTGTCGATTTCGGCGGCGTAACGGTTGAGTTCGATCGCGTGCCCCAGCAAGGGGGATAGGCGTGTGGGGAAGTCCTCCAGGAGTGCGTTGCGCACATAGATATCGCGGTAGTGCTTCAGGGCCGCCGCGATGGCGTCCCACGCTTCGCCGGTGCCGGCCGCGAGCTTCTTGTCCGCACCGACCTTCCTGCGAAGATCGTTCTCGGCGCGCCCCCTGTCGCTCATGAGCGGGCCTTCGACGAGTGCAAGCTGGCGGCCTTTATAGGCCTTGAGCGCGTTTTCGATGCTGAATTTCAGGGTGTTTGAAGTGCGCTCCTGTTCCGGGCCCTCGGTGGCATACTCGTTCAGCACGCCGCGCAGCTCGGAATACAGATTTAGAATGAACGGCTGTGCCACATCGCGCTGGAATTTCAGTTCCGCGAGCGTGTCGCCACGATGTGTAACGCCCGGGTTGCCGCTGACGAGCGCGATGTCGCCTTGCTTCACACCTTTGGTGGCAAATTTCAGGTAATTGTCGGTATGCAAAGGATTGCCGTTGTCGTAGATCCTGACAAAGGCGCATTCAAGGTCGTAGTGGGGAAACGTGTAGTTGTCCGGATCACCGCCAAAGAACGCCGCGCTCTCCTCCGGCGCGAAGACTATGCGGAGATCCTGATAGCGCTTGTATTTGTAGAGATCGTAGCTACCGCCTTCATAGAGCGTCACGACTTGACAGCGCACGTCGGCCGCAGTCCCACAGGTACTCTCGATCTTGGCTTTTGCCATACGCTCGG
This sequence comes from Steroidobacteraceae bacterium, assembly GCA_050738795.1. Taxonomy (GTDB): domain Bacteria; phylum Pseudomonadota; class Gammaproteobacteria; order Steroidobacterales; family Steroidobacteraceae; genus 13-2-20CM-66-19. The sequence goes on along the minus strand of JBOIAD010000075.1, from coordinate 8,571 downwards.
CTTCGTCGAATTCACGGCCCGATCTTCCAGCCGTGGCGGCCTCCATGTCCTTGGTGACATCGGTGATTTGCACCAACTGATTGGCCTCAAGTTCTGGGCATCTCTTTTCTTCCGCGCTCGTGCGAGCGTAAAAGCCGTGCGCGATGTAGTCGTGCTGTGCATTCGCAAGATCGCTCAGGCACTCGCGCACGCAGTGGTGGTTGGTCATAACGAGGCCATCGGGTGAGACGAGGCTCGCCGAGCAACCCTGAGCGAGGCGGATGCTTGCCAAACGCACGTGCGTGAGCCACTGGGCGTCGGGCGCCCAGCCGTATTTTTTGCGCATCTTGGCACTCGGGAAGTTGTCGTAGGTCCACAGGCCCTCATCCGCAAAGGCGGAGGCTACGAAATTCAAGCCCAGTACCAGCAACGGCGCGCACAGAGCTCTACGCATGATCGAGCCTCCAAATCCTGGTTAAACCGATTGCAACGGCCACCGAGCGCCCTTTTTGAGTGTCCTCTAGGAGAGCCACATACAGCGCGACATGCGCAAGCGTCATGAGCACTGGCCGGAGACAGATCCGCCTGGACGCAGCTCTTCCGCGCCAACCTGAAGTTGAATCATGAGGTCGGTAGGAGGCTGCGAATCTGCTTCACCGCGAAATCGACCTTCATGTCGATTGCACGCTTCCCCAGCTCTGCCGTCGAGCGGCGCGCGTCACCCAGGATTCCGTTTTGTGGACTGTTCGGCCCGAACCGTGCCTTGCCATCGACGATGGAATCTCCCACTGCAGAGGAGACCAGATCTCTGCGTACCCACGTGCTGTCCTTATCGAGATACATCAGTTCCGAGGTGTCAAAAAGGTAACCGTGGAGGCCGATTGGATAGCCGTGCTGCGTCAGGTACTGATCGAACGCATCATTCGCGGGCCTATAGACCTGGTCACAGTAGAACACGCGAGCGCCTCCGCTCAGCTCCCCATCAAGCTTCTTGGCGACCTCCTGGTAAACCTGCGGCTGGCCGCCGCCGTGATCGCCCATGATGATAATGTTGCGGAAACCGTTGAAGGCCGCTTGCTGTGCGATGCGTTCGAGCATGGCGGCGAGCAGCTCGTTCGTAATCCCGATGGTGCCAGGAATCGATTCTGCATCGTTCGGCGTGTAGGGCAGCACGGGCAGGAAGATCGCATTGCCGAGTTTTCTCGCGATCGCCTCGACCGTCGCATGCGCTATGAAGTTATGGCCGCCGTTCGCATTCTGGGGGCCTCGTTGCTCGACACCGCCGGTGTAGATGAGCGCCGTCGTCTTCCCCGCCGCGATCTCGCACTTCACTTCCACCCAAGTCATTTTCTCGAACTCCACCAGATCGGTCTGCGCGCACGGGGCAGCAGCGCTCACCGGTCTCGCGGCCAGTATTAGGAAAGCTGTGCCGCCGGCGATAAACATCAGCAAGGAATGCGAAGTCGGCCCAACGCGCATGTCACCCTCTGTTTCCCGCAGCAGCCTGGAATCGGCAATACTGTGATGCGCCGCAAGTAATTCCACAACTGCATTATTATCACGATTATAATGCGACCTGAGCACGTTACGTAACTGTTCGCGAAACCCCTTGAGGAGACCCCCGATGCTCGAAGATTTACGCGCCCTGGTGGAGTTCGCCCATGCCGGGTCCATCGCCGGGGCAGCCGGCCGATTATTTCGGACGCCCTCTGCGATTACCCGGCAGGTGCAAAGGCTGGAGGCTGCATTGAGTGCCGAGTTGCTCGACCGCTCGGTAAAGCCTCCGCGTCTGAACTCGCTCGGCTCCCGAGTCCTCGAACAAGCACGGGATCTGCTGCAGCGGACCGAGGCGCTGAAATCTCTGACGTCAAGCGACGCCGAACCTCGGGGACTCTTGCGGGTCGGGCTCTCGCATGCCCTGGCCGAGGGGTCGCTAATCGAACCTATTCAGGCGCTGACTGAAAAATACCCCAAGGTCCGACTGCGGCTGTCGAGCGAACTGACCCCCGAACTAATCAACCGGCTGCTCGCTGGTGAACTCGACGTTGCCGCCGTGCTGTTGCCCGAAGGAAGAACCGCGCCTGCCCCTCTTCTGACGACGATCATCGCCACCGACCGCATGGAGATCGTTCAGGGCGCCGGAAGCAACGTTGACGGTGATTGGAAAACTTTGGGCCGAGCACCCTGGGTGCTCAATCCGCCCGGGTGCTTTCTTCGGGCGAGCCTTATCGATCGGATGGAGCGTGCCGGCTTCACACCCATGATTGCGGCTGAAGTCCACAACATGCATATGCAGCTGGCCTTCGTTCAGTCCGGTTATGGTTTGGGGCTCCTACCCGCTCGCTTTATTGCCAGGAATCGGTCGATCGATCCCGTGAAAGTGTTGCGGCCTCCGTCGTTTGACATGCACCGTTCCGTCGCGATAGTCCGGGTTTCGCAACTCGGCGCCTTGGGGAAGGCCGTCGAACAGTTGGCACACGGTTTTCGGCAATTGTTTGAGGCAACCGACACCGTGAAACCCGTGAAGAAACACCGCAGAGGTGTACCCGCGAATCGGCGGGCGGCGCGACCGCACAAATAGTCACCGAACATCGCCTGTTGGAGCCTTTCTGTCCACTTGCGTTAGGTCATGACCTGCGTCTCCCTGCTGCGCAGCAGATGAGGCAGTTCCTCGCAATCTGCCAAGTTGTCCGCCGATACAAGCCGCGCCTCTGGGGGCTTCCGGGGTTTGACGCCCGGGCGTCACAACAATAGGCCGATTGATAAGAATGGGATGAGCGGTCGTAACCCGAGAGGAGCTGAAGCCATGGCGACGGTGAGACTCTATCGAGGGCACTGGGTTGCCGATTATTACGATGCAAAGAAGCGCCGCCGAATCGAGCGGCCCGAAGGACACTTTGAGAAAGCGAAACAAGAGTTGCACGCGGCTCAGGTGCTGCTGGCAGATCGAGTAGCGGAGGTAGCGGACGGTCTGGTGCACGAGGGCCGTGGCACCTTCGATGACGTGGCCAATCAATGGCTTAAGAGCAAGGTGAGGATTCGGCCCTCTACGCGGCGCAGCTACGAGCACCTCCTGGTCTGCTATCTCATCCCCTATTTCGGTGACCGCAAGCTCCGCCTGATCCAGGTTACCGACATTGAACGCTTTCGAGCCGAGCTGAGCCGGGGCATTCCAGACTCGATCAGGGAGGCGTTCGTCGTTCGTCTGCTGACAGCGAAACCCGGCCTCGCCGAAGCGCGCGCGAAGCAACGCGCAAATCACGTGAAGCTCGGCAGGCGCTCGATCAACAAGGCGCTCACAGTCCTCAGCATGATTTTCAACTACGCGATGCGAAATCAATGGCTAATGCGAAACCCGGCCGAGTATGTTGATCATGCACGAGATGAACGGCCGCTGGAACAACGGCCCCTGGACATGGATGTCCTCCTACCTGAAGAAATTGCAGCTCTGCGCGAAGCGGCAATTCCCGCCACCTACCGCAACGGGAAGCTCGTCACCAACGACTATCGACTGCTGATCTCGTTCGCCGTGTTCACGGGCTGCCGGGTCGGTGAGGTCCTGGGTGCGGCCTGGAGTCACATCGACTGGGAAAGCGGTCAGTTTCACGTTCGCCGGACATTCAAGGAAGGTCAATTTCAAGAACCGAAGACGCGCACCTCGTATCGGCGCCTCTCGCTCCCGACTTTTCTTTTGAAAGAGCTGAAAGTGTGGCGGCTGGCCTGCCCCAACAGTCCGTACGATCTCATCTTCCCGAATCTTGACGGGCAGCCCATGAGCCACTCGAACCTGATGCAGCGCGGCTTCTTTCCTGCGCTTCAGCGCGCCGGCATCAGAAGAATTCGCTTCCACGACCTGAGACACACGTTCGCAAGCCTGATGATCAGCAATGGCGAGGACATCGTCCGCGTGTCGAGGCTCATGGGACACGCCACCGCGTCTTTCACGCTGAATGTCTACAGCCACATGCTGCCGCGCGAGCACGATGAGAGCGGCGACCGGCTCGCATCCTTGGTTTTTGGAAACAAAATGGAACTTGTTGCGAATCTGCCAACTCAACTCGAGCGGCCGAGCGTAGAAAACTTCAGCAAATCAGCGTAGTTAGAATGGTGGCCAGGGGCGGAATCGAACCACCGACACGCGGATTTTCAGTCCGCTGCTCTACCAACTGAGCTACCTGGCCGCCGGAAGGGGGGCGCGTATTAGACCGGCCGGGCGTGGCGCCGTCAAGCAACGCCTCGCCTAAGCCATTGATTCTTTGGACCTGTGGCACCCGGCTTGCTCCCTCTGCGGAACCCTTCCGTCCTACGCTTCGGAGCTCGCATGCCACCTCGACGCCAACCCCTGAATGGCCGCACCGGCGGAACCCGCAAGAGCAGTGGGCCCAGGAGCGCTCGAAGCGGCGGCCTATCCCGAAGTGACGGTTCCGAAGGCCACGCCGCCCGGCGTGCCGTGTCCTCTGGCACCGGCGCGAGCAGCCGCCAAGCATCCGCGCGTAGAGCTGGCAAGCGCAGCCGCCACGTCTTCGTGCGAACCCCTGTCCGCATCCGCAGCTCCGCCCCCACATCGCGCAGTGCCAGCGGCCCTATTCGTTACGCCGTCATAGGCCTGGGCTACATTTCCCAGGTCGCGGTGCTCCCCGCGTTCGCCAACGCCAGACAGAACAGTGCGCTGGCCGCGCTGGTCTCGGACGATCCAAGAAAGCTGCAGAAGCTGGGACGTCACTACGACGTTGACCTGCTCTGCAAGTACGACGACGTCGACAAGCTGTTCAGCAGCGGGGCGATCGACGCCGTGTACATCGCTCTTCCGAACGCGATGCATGCAGAATATGCAATCCGTGCCGCGAAGGCAGGCTTGCATGTTCTGAGTGAGAAGCCGATGGCGGTCACTTCGCACGATTGTGAACGCATGATCGAGGCTGCACAGCAGGGCGGCGTCAAGCTAATGATCGCGTACCGCCTGCACTTTGAGCCGGGCAATCTCGATGCCTTGCATATCGCCCGCTCCGGCCAGCTCGGGGATTTGCGCTTCTTCACATCACAGTTCTCGATGCAGGTTGCAGCGGAGAACATCCGCGTGAAACGCGAGATGGGCGGCGGTCCTCTCTATGACATCGGTATTTATTGCATCAATGCGGCGCGCACCGTATTTGCCGTAGAGCCTGTCGAGGTGCTGGCGACGGCGGTGACCCACAATGATCCGCGCTTCAAAGAGGTACCGGAAACGGTAGTCGCCGTGATGAAGTTCCCGCAGAAGGCCATAGCCTCGTTCACCTGCAGCTTCGGTAGTGCGGCTCGGTCCGTGTACGAGATCGTCGGCACGAAAGGCAGCATCACGCTGGATCCAGGGTACGAGATGAGCGAAGGCATCGCTTACGAGCTACGCGTGGGCAACCGCACGCGCTCGCGGCACTACAAAAAGAGTGACCAGTTCGCCCCCGAGCTGATTCACTTCTCGGATTGCATTCTTCATGACCGTGAGCCGGAACCCTCCGGGGAAGAAGGCTTGGCCGACATCCGGATCATCGAAGCGTTCAACCGCTCCATTCTCAGCGGCAAATGGGTAGCTTTGGACGTGCCCCCGCGCAAGCGCCGCCCTGACAAACGGTTGTCTCTGAGCAAGCCGGCAATGGAGTCGCCTGCGTTGGTCCGCGCGGCGGCCCCGCATCCACCCGCTTAGTGTTTTGGTCTGGCTGCGTCAGCCGAGGATTGGATCTCCACGGCGGTCTGTCGTGATTGTGCGCGTCTGCTGCGGCTCGACTCGTCGTCGGCCTTAACACGCCTGTCATGCAGGTCGGCGAACGCCGACATCATTGGTGCGCTGATAGCTTTTTGTAAGGGCAACATTCCCTTCTTCGCTTCTCCGGAGCTCACCCTGCCTCTAAAGGATTAGAGCACTCCCCACCCCTGGGTGCTTTCTTCGCCCTCCTGCAGGTGAATATCTAAGTCGTCGACAGATCACCAGTATCTGCACCCTGCGTGCGGCTCCGTGGCTCAGCGCCGAGTGCCGCTGCATGCAGCTCATGACGGATCGATGTTCAGGGAGAATTCCATGCGACCGACTTACAAATTTGGCGAACCCATGCGACCGATTTACACCTTTGCCGCTCTTTCCATCCTCACACTGACTCTTGCGGCCTGCGGGCGCAACGAGGCGGCCGAGCCGGCTGCCGCGGCGCCTCCGCAGGTCACCGTGGCGCAGGTCGTCTCCCGTCCCGTGACGGAATTCGACGAGTTCACCGGCCGCTTCGAGGCAGTCGATCGCGTGGAAATCCGCCCCCGCGTCTCCGGCTACATCTCGTCCGTTAATTTCACCGAAGGCAGCGAAGTCCACAAGGGTGACGTGTTGTTCGTGATCGACCCGCGCCCCTACGATGCCGATTACAAGCGCGCGAAGGCTGAGTTGGAGCAGGCGCGCACTCAATCGACGCTGGCCAGGTCCGAGCGCGAGCGAGCCGTGAAGCTCCTGGACCAGCACGCGATCTCGCAGGAGGATTACGACACACGGGTGGCGGGCAGCGAACAGGCGGGGGCCAACGTGGAGGCCGCTCAGGCCGCGGTGGATTCGGCGGCGTTGAATTTGACCTTTACCCGCGTGACCGCGCCGATCGATGGACGTATCAGCCGCGCTCAGGTCACTGCAGGAAATCTGGTGACCAGCGGTCAAACCATGCTGACGACGCTCGTCTCGCTCGATCCGATCTACGTGCGCTTCGACGGTGACGAGCAGGCGTATCTGCGCTACACAAAGCTCGCTCGCGAAGGCAAGCGTTCCAGCTCTCGAGACGTCCAGAATCCGGTCCTCGTTGGTTTGGCGGACGAAACCGGCTACCCGCACAAAGGGGTCATGGTGTTCGTCGACAACGAGCTCGACCCGGCCACGGGCACGATTCGGGGTCGTGCACGACTCGACAATCATGACCGCGCTTTCACTCCAGGGCTGTTTGCCCGCGTGAAACTCCTTGGCAACAGCACGTATAACGCGCTACTGGTCAATGACAGCGCGATCGGCACCGATCAGACGCTCAAGTACGTGCTGGTCGTGGGCGCCGGCAACAAGGTCGAGTACCGGCCGGTGAAGCTCGGACCGATCGTGGATGGCCTGCGCGTGGTGCGTGAAGGCCTCAGTTCGGGAGAGACCGTCGTAGTCAACGGGCTGCAGCGTGTGCGGCCGGGCTCGCCGGTCACCCCGCAGCGTGTCGCAATGGGTGAGCGGCACACCGACAGCGTGATGTTCGCCCAGAATTCCAAGGACCCGCGGTGAAACTCTCGAACTTCTTCATCGATCGGCCGATCTTCGCGGCCGTACTGTCGGCATTCATCACGATTGGCGGCGCCATCGCGCTGTTCAAGCTGCCGATCAGTGAATATCCGGAGGTCGTGCCGCCTTCCGTCGTGGTTCGCGCCACTTACCCTGGCGGGAACCCGAAGGTGGTAGCGGATACGGTCGCGGCACCCCTCGAGCAACAGATCGTCGGCGTGGAGGACATGATGTACATGTCCTCGACCTCCACGACGGATGGCTCACTCTATCTGACCGTGACCTTCCGCCAGGGTGCCGACATCGATCGCGCGCAGGTGCAGGTGCAGAACCGCGTCTCGCAGGCCCTGCCGCGGCTCCCCGAAGAAGTCCGCAATCTCGGTGTAACGACGATCAAGAGCTCGCCGAACCTGACGTTGGTGGTGCACTTGACGTCGCCGGATGGACGCTACGACGCGCAGTATTTGCGTAACTATGCAACCCTGAACGTCCGCGACGTGCTCGCTCGCATCAGCGGCGCGGGTGACGTTCAGCTCTTTGGCGGCGGCGACTATGCGATGCGGGTCTGGCTGGATCCGCAGAAGCTGGCTGCCCGCAACCTGACTGCCGGCGACGTCGTGGACTCCATCCGGGAGCAGAACGTCCAGGTCGCGGCCGGGCAGATCGGTGCGCCGCCTACGACGAACTCGCAGTTCCAGCTGGCCTTGAACGCAAAGGGCCGGCTGACCGATGAGCAGCAGTTCCGTGACATCGTCATCAAGACCGGGACCGAAGGCGAGGTCGTGCGGCTGGGCGATGTCGCGCGGGTCGAGATGGGCGCCCAGCAGTATTCGATCCAGAGTCTGCTGGATAACAAGGGCGCGGTGGCCATTCCGATCTTCCAGGCCCCGAATTCCAACGCCTTGCAGCTCTCCGATGCGGTTCGCGCCAAGATGGAAGAGCTGAAGAAGGACTTCCCGCCGGGCGTCGACTACACGATCGTCTATGACCCGACGATCTTCGTCAGGCAATCGATCGATGCCGTGGCGCATACGCTCCTCGAGGCGGTCGCTCTGGTCGTGCTCGTCGTCATCCTGTTCCTGCAGACCTGGCGTGCGTCGATCATTCCGCTGGTGGCCGTGCCGGTGTCCATCATCGGGACGTTTGCCGTGCTGCTCGGATTCGGATTCTCGATCAACGTGCTGTCGCTGTTCGGCCTCGTTCTGGCGATCGGTATCGTCGTCGATGATGCGATCGTGATCGTGGAGAATATCGAGCGCAACATCGCCGAGGGCTTGTCGCCGCGCGATGCGGCCCGCCGTACGATGGACGAAGTGGGGGCGGCACTGATC
>JBOIAD010000074.1:0-6945 GCA_050738795.1 Steroidobacteraceae bacterium | reverse complement strand
GGTGTTGACGCTCTCGTCCTCACCGTAGACGTCGTCGCCGACGCTTGCCTGCATCATCGCATCCAGCATGGCTGGCGTCGGGCGCGTGACGGTATCGCTACGAATGTCAATCATTTGCGCAAGACCTCCGGGACTAAGCTCTGGGGCGATCATCTCACCCGGCGGGGCCGGTTCAGTCTACGCCGACAATCCGCACGCCGACATTTTTCGTGCGAATGTAGCTGTTGATGGCTTCCTGCCCCTTCTCGCGACCGAAGCCCGATTCCCGCACGCCGCCGAACGGCGTCTCAATGCCGCCCGCGAACCATTGGTTGACGTACACCTGACCCGCCACCAGGCGAGCAGCGATCCAGTGAGCTTTATCGAGGTCCTTCGTGTAGAGACCGGCGCACAGGCCATAGCGGGTACCGTTCGCGATGCGAATGGCCTCCTCGATCGTGTCGAAGATGCAGATCGAGAGGACTGGCCCGAAAATCTCCTCCCGCATGACCTGCATCGCGGGGGTTACATCGGCCAACAGCGTGGGTTGCATGTAATGGCCATCGTATCCGGGCGCGCGGTGACCACCGGTGACCGCGACTGCGCCTTCCTTCAGACCAACAGCCACCAGAGCTTGCACGTGAGCGAGCTGCTGGGCGGAGATCACCGGAGTGAGAAAATGATTCTCGAGCCCGGGCCCCATCGTCAGAGTATCGACTACACTCTTGAGGCGTGCGACCGTTCGATCGTAGATGGACCGATGCACGAGTAGACGCGACTGCGCAGAGCACACCTGCCCGGCGAAATAGAAGATGCCCCATTTGACGCTCTCGGCAACCTGCTCGAGGTCGGCATCCGGCAGCACGATGCCCGCGGATTTGCCGCCGAGCTCCACGACCGTGGGAACGAGGCGTTCCGCTGCGGCGTGCAGAATCACTTTGCCGGTGGCCACCGAGCCGGTGAATACGATGTGATCGACGCCCGGATGCGCGGTCAGCGCAGCGCCTGCATCGTGGCCATAGCCACAGATGATATTCACAGCGCCCGGTGGGAAGCCCGCTGCCTCGCAAGCTTGCGCTATGTAAGTCATCGCAAGCGGATCGAGCTCCGGCGATTTCACCACGACGGCGTTGCCGGCCGCGAGGGCTGGCCCCAGTCCGCGCGCGGCGAGCTCGAGCGGAAAATTCCAGGGAATGATGTGCGCGCAGACGCCGTGCGGTTCGGGGATCGTGTAATCGAGGAAGTCCTGGCCCAGCGGGATGTAACGGCCCTCAATCTTGTCGGCCAGTCCACCATAATATTCAAAATAGCGTGCCGTCGCCTCGACTTGCGCCTTGCCTGCATCGAGCTGGATACCGCTTTCGAGCGTCAAAATCCGCCCGACCTCCTCGATGCGTTGCCGAAGATACGTGGCAACCTCGAGCAGCATGCGGCTGCGGTTGCCCGGCCGCATATCTACAAGGGCACGGGATTCGACACAAGCGCGTGCCATCTGGACTGCGCGGTCGACGTCGGCGGCTTCCGCCCGTGCGATCTCTGCGATTGGCTCAGCTGTCGCCGGATCCTCGACCACGATGCGCCGTCCGGAGGCCGAATCGGTCCAACTACCGCCGATATAGCTCTGCCAGTAAGACTTCATCGGCATGGAGTACTCCTTGGCCCATCCGGCCGGTGAGATCGCGGCAGGCCTCGGGCGGCTCCCGCGCAGCTCCTGGCACTATTGCCCAAACGCTTGCAGCGCAGCGGTGTGCTCGACTATTCCATCCATCGCCTGCGCCAACAGCCACTGCCAGAAAGTCCCGGCATGCAAGCTGTCACGCGTCGCGGCGGTGCCCACCACGTAATAGCCTTCGGCCCGCGCCAGGACGCCTTCGAATGGAATGACCAAGCGACCGTTGCTGAGATCTTGCTGCACCAGGCAGCGATCCGCCAGCGCCACACCGAGGCCATCGGCCGCAGCCTGCATGGCCAGATGAGGTTGATCAAAAATCAGGCCGCTGCGGGTATCAACACCCGTGACGCCGCGTGCGGCCAGCCAGTCATCCCAATCGCGCAAGCTGGCCGAGGCATGCAGCAGTGTATGCACGTTCAGATCCTCTGGTCCGGCGAGGCCGGGTTTGCCGCGCAGCACATCGGGACTGCAGACGGGAACCAGAACCTCGCGGAACAACAGATCGCCCACCAGGCCCGGCCAGGAACCCGTGCCATAGCGGATCGCCACATCGACGGTTTCCGTCGCGAAGTTCACGAAGCGCTCGGTGAGGTTCAGCCGGATGGCGATTTGGGGATATTGAATCGAGAAACCGCGCAGCCTCGGCACCAGCCAGCGCATAGCGATCGTCGTGGCGATGCTGCAATCCACGCTCTTGGCACTGTGTCCAGCCCGCAGCCGTGCCGTGGCCTGTTCCAAATGCGCCAAGGCCTCACGCACAGCGCCCAGGTAGGCGCTCCCGGCTTCTGTCAGGACGACACCGCGCCCGGAGCGGCGAAACAGCCGCACACCCAGATAGTTCTCGAGCAATGCGATCTGATGACTGACGGCTGCCTGCGTGACGCGCAGTTCGCGGGAGCCTTTGGTAAAGGATAGATGGCGTGCGCAGACGTCGAGGACCCGCAGGGCATTCAGTGGCAGCTGCCGTTTGACCCTCCTGCGCGTCTTCGCCATCAGCTCATCCGTATTCCGTCCCTAATCAAGGCGTCCGCCACATCGCGGATGCTGTCTTGCAGGACCGACACTAGCGTGTCGATTTCACTGCGAGAAATGATCAAGGGTGGCGAGATCATCACCATCCCGCCGGATGGGCGCACGATCAGCCCGCGCTTGCGGCAGGCAGCGGCGACTTTCCTGCCAAGCGTCAAGTCTGCCGGGAAACTCTGCCGCGACTTCTTATCCGCGACGAATTCGACGGCGGCCAGCAGACCCATGCCCCGCACATCGCCCACCATAGGCAGCACGCCGAGTCCCGCAAGGCTCTCTTGAAAGCGTGGCGCGACCTCCCGGACATGGGCGCACAGGTTTTCCCGCTCGAAGATAGCAAGATTGGTGAGAGCGGCGGCACAAGCCACCGGATGCGCGGCGTACGTGAAGCCATGGCTGAAAACGGTGCTGCGGTCCTGATCCGCCTCGTTGCACAGCGCATCAGAGAGGATCATGGCTCCCAGCGGGATGTAACCGGACGTGAGGCCCTTCGCACAGGTGATGATGTCCGGCGTGACGCCAAACACCGCCTCGCTGGCGAAGATATGGCCGAGGCGGCCGAAACCTGTCACCACCTCGTCGGAAATGTATTTGACGCCGTATTTGCGGCAAACTTGCAGCGTCCCGCTGTGGTATCCCGACGGAGGCACGACCACGCCACCGGAAGCGAGGATCGGTTCGGCAATGAACCCCGCCACGTTCTCCGGGCCCAGTTCCTCGATCTTGCGCTCGAGCTCCGCCACGCGCTCGTCACAAAACGCCGACACCGACATGCCTTGTGGCCGGCGATAGGGATTGACGGATGACAGATGATGTACCCGGTTCTCCAGGACATCCAGATCCTGCCGATCGCTGAATTTACCGCTGCAGGAGGCGGTGAGGAACGTACTGCCGTGATAAGCGTCGGCTCGCGTAAGCAGATGCTTTTTTTGCGGCCGATCGGTGCGGTTGAAGAGCAGATGCAGAAACCGGATGGCGGAGTCATTCGCGGTTGACCCTCCGCTGGTCATGAAGACACGGTTCAGATCGCCCGGCGCCGCGGCAGCCAGCTTCGCAGCAAGCTCGGTCGAGGGCGCATTGCCCATTTCCATGAAGGCGGAATAGAAAGGCAGCTGCAGCGCCTGCGCGGCGATGGCCTGCGCCATTTCGCGCCGGCCATAGCCGATATTGACGCACCACAACCCGGCGATTCCATCCAGCAGTCTGTGCCCTTCGCCATCGGTCACATGCACGCCGTCAGCGCTGATCACGAAAGTGCTGTCGGTGTCGGGATGAACTTTACCCCAGGGATGCAAGGCGTTCGTCCGGTCGACCTGTGCAAGGTCGGCTCGGGCGGCGCTATTGTATTGTGTCGTGTTCATGCTAGCGGTCATCCGGACGGCGCGGCGGCAGGCCTTGAGGTGTCTTGCCGTCCAGCGTCATCAATGGCCAGTACAGCTCCGGGCGCCGATCCCGAAAGACGCCCCAGTTGGCCCGCATCTGACGGTTTGCCTCCAGATCAAAACTCGCCGTGACAACCTCTTCCGTATCACGACTGGCCTTGGCAACGATCTGGCCGGTTGGACCTGCGATGAAGGAGCGGCCCCAGAAGGTAGTCGCGCCGAGCTCGCCCTCCTCGGTTCCAATTCGGTTGGCCGCCACCACGGGCGTGAGATTGGCGGCAGCATGGCCCTGCATAACGGTCTGCCAATGATCGTGACAATCCGAGCCGATGCCGGTCGGATAGAACAGCAGGTCCGCACCCATGACACACATGCAACGAGCGGATTCCGGAAACCACTGATCCCAGCAGATGCCGACGCCAAGATTGCCAAACTTGGTCGGCCACACCTTGAACCCTGTGTCGCCCGGGCTCGTATACACTTTCTCGAAGCAGCCAGGAGGCCCCATCGGGATATGCGCCTTGCGATAGGTGCCGAGCTCCCGGCCCTCCTCGTCGATCATCATGATCGTGTTGTAATAGGCATTATTGGCGCGCTCGAAGAAATTGACCGGCAGCGCGACGCCCAATTCCCGGGCCAGGCTCCCCATGCGCGCCAGGATCGGATTCCCCTCGACCGGCAACGCGAACCTGAAATAATCCGCCTTCCAGTCCATGAAGGCGAAAAAATGACAGGCAAACATCTCCTGCAGCAGGATGACATTGGCGCCCTGTTTGGCCGCCTGGCGCACCAGCCTCTCGGCCGTGTCGAGATTCTCGTTCATGTCCCAGCTGCACGCCATCTGTGTGGCGGCGATCGTGACTTTCATCTGCCTATTCGCTCCGCGATCATTGTTCTGCACGCGCCGCTGGAGGCGCTCGGCTGCCGGGGAAGGAGACGGGCGCGATGCCGCGTACAATCTAGGAGCGTTCGCGTGCTCACGTCAATCTCACATCCTTACATCCCTCAGAGCAAGGTCAGGGCGGATGACACTGAATCGTGTCGCGATCAGGGATTTTTACCTCTGTTATTAGAAATTTCTATATCTGCCACCTGGTGAGCGTGCCGCATGGACGTGCCCATTCCCTTGAATCTCATGAGCGCAGTCTTCTCGTCATGATGGCTCCGGCCGCGATACGGCGTGAAACCCCCATAATGCGCAGGATGTCACTGGATGCGCCAAATCTGCACTCACAGCCTGAAATCGTCCAGGCATCGATCACCAAGCGCTGGTACGTTCTTCTGGTCATGGTCGCCGTGTATACCCTCAGTATCGCGGATCGCTACGTGATCTCGACGGTGCTGGAGCCGATCCGGCTGGAGTTGCACCTGACCGATTCCAGTGTTGCTTTCCTCACAGGCGTGTCGCTCGCCCTTTTCTACGTGTTCTTCGGCTTTCCGATCTCCTGGCTCATCGATCGGGGCAATCGGCGCAACGTCATCGCAGCATCCGTGATCGCCTGGTCGGCCATGACGACATTCACCGGTGTCTCGCGCAGCTACGCCCAGTTATTGTTGTCGCGCCTCGGTGTGGGCATCGGCGAGGCCGGCGGCACGCCCGGCGCAAATTCCCTGATCGCCGACTACTTTCCGGCCGACCGCCGCCCGATGGCGCTGACGGTCTTCTCCCTGGGCGCGCCGATCGGCGCGTGGCTGGGGGCCGACCTCTGCGGCGCCCTGGCGGATCTCTACGGCTGGCGAGCCGTATTCCTGGCGCTCGGTGTTCCCGGGGTTGTCTTTGGGTCGTTGGTCTTCTTTACGGTTCAGGAGCCTCGCCGCGGGCAACTGGATGATCGCACGAAGGCGGATATGCCTTCGTTCCTTGAGACAATGCGCTTCCTGTGGAGTCAGCGGGCGGCAGTGCATGTCTTCGCCGGCACTGCGCTTACTACGTTGTGGGGGTGGGGACTCATGTGGTGGACGCCAACGTACCTGATGCGCAGCTTTGACCTTACGGCCGGCGCGGCAGGCGCCCTCCTCGGCCCCATCCATCTCATTGGCGGCATCACCGCGACCGTCCTCACGGGCTGGCTGCTCGGCCGTCCGTCAATGACTGATCCACGCCGCATTGTCTGGTTGCTCGCAGCGGGCGTGGGCATCGCAACCGCCGTGTCGATCGGGGTCTATTGGACCCACTCGTTGCGGGTGGCGACCGCCCTGTTCTGGATCTTCATTCCCGCGATCTATTTCTATCTTGGTCCGAGCTTTGGCCTCGTTTGCAACCTTGCCGAGCCGCGGATGCGCGCGATGTTGTGTGCAACTTCCCTGTTCTTTGCAAACGTGTGCAACCTGATCGTGGCACCCCAGCTGGTCGGGCTATTGAGCGACTGGCTCGCGCCCAATCATCTGGGGAATGCCGCCTCGCTGCGGCTGGCTCTGTTGTGTCTCGCGCCGACGGGATTCTGGGCGAGCTGGCACTTCCTGCGCTCGGCGCACCGGCTGGTGCAGGACCAAGAGCGAGCGACAGGTTTCAGGATCCAGGCCCCGCATCCCCCGATCTAGGCTTCTGGCAGCGCTGTGCGTTCCGGCGCAAAATTTTTGAGCCCGGAAGGTAGCTGTGAGTCAAGCGTCGTACGCTACTTCGAAATGGCGGACGAAGCTGTCGAACTCCTCCAGTACCGCCCTCGCTGCGGGTTCCACGACGGCCACGTCCGGGTTATCTCCGGCGAAAGCACGATCATACTCAGAGCTCGGATTGTGTGCGCGGAGTTCCCGCCTGTATGGGATCGGGCGGGATTGGAGTCGCCGCGCCGTCGCCCGCGACGGTCGCCCATTCGCGCACGCGCCAGCGAGTCACCAGACCGTTCAGGACGTAGGGGTCTTCCCGAGCGAATGTGTCTGCCACCT
>JBOIAD010000073.1:0-59979 GCA_050738795.1 Steroidobacteraceae bacterium | reverse complement strand
ACATTTGGTGCCGACGGGGAGATTCGAACTCCCACACCTTGCGGCGCTAGCCCCTCAAGCTAGTGTGTCTACCAATTCCACCACGTCGGCAAAATCAACTTCGAACTCGTGCGGCGGCTATTTCGGGCTGCCGGTCGTCGAGCCGGCGGGCGAAGCCGGCACCGGAGCCGAAGGGGCGCCCGGCGTTGAAGCCGGCGCGGGCACCGACCGCGGCACCGTAACGGCGCCGGCGGGCGGCTTGGGCGCTGTCTCGCCTGCCTCGTCGAGGATTGTTTTCGGCTCCGCGGCGGCCTTCGTACCCATGTAGGCGAGCGCGAGGCTGTTGATCATGAAGATGGCCGCGAAAATGGCGGTCGCGCGCGACAGCGCCGTGCTGGCGCCCCGCGCCCCGAAGACAGTGCCCGATGCGCCCGCGCCAAAGCCTGCGCCCGCGTCCGCCCCCTTGCCGCGCTGGAACAGCACGAGGACGACGATGAACACCGCCGAAAACACCTGCACGAATGTCAAAATGATTCGCAGCATAGGAAATCCGCTTTATGAAAGCCTGGCAGCGGCCAGAATGGCCAGAAACTCATCCGCCTTGAGCGAGGCTCCGCCGATCAGACCGCCGTCGATGTCGGGCATCGCGAACAGCTCCGCCGCATTGCTGGCCTTGACGCTGCCGCCATAGAGAATACGGGTAGCGGCGGCGATTCTAGCATCCCGGGCCGCGATGCGCGCCCGGATGAAAGCGTGGACCTCCTGCGCTTGCTCAGGCGATGCATTGCGGCCAGTCCCGATCGCCCAGACCGGCTCGTAGGCCACGATGGCCCGCTCCAGGGTTTTCGCAGTGCACAGCTCGAGCACCACGTCGAGCTGCCGGGAAACGATTTCCGCCGTCCGGCCCGCTTCCCGCTCGGCAAGCTGCTCGCCCACGCACAGGATCGGCACGAGCATCTTCGAATGGGCCGCCGCGAACTTGCGGGCCACCAGCTGATCGCTTTCCCGAAACAGATGGCGGCGTTCCGAATGTCCGACGATCGCGAATTCGCAACCGACGTCCTTGAGCATGGCCGCCGAGACTTCGCCTGTGAATGCGCCGTGGGTATCGGCGCAGATGTCCTGTGCGCCCAGACCGATCGGCGTCTCGCGCAACATCCGTCCCACTTCCTGGAGGTACACCAATGGAGGACACACGACGCAATCGGCGGCCGGATCCGCTGGATACTGCCCCGACAGCTCCTCGATCAGCCGCGCGTTCTCGGCACGCGAGCCGTGCATCTTCCAGTTTCCAACGACGATAGGGCGGCGCATGGACCGGCCTCGGACCCGGTGGGGCGCGGATCATAAACCACCCCGGGGAATTGTGCTTTACGCGCTACCGGGCCCCGCGAAAATGAGCGCCACGCAGATGCCTGGACCTCGCGTATTGCGTGTCACTCATTTGCTTCGCTAGTCGGCCGCGGCCCGTACAACTTCTGCGAGCTCCGATGCCGCCGCGCGCGTGGTGTTTTCGTCCTTACCCTCGACCATGACCCGGATCACCGGCTCAGTACCGGAGGCGCGCAGCACGACACGTCCGTTGCCCGCCATCCGTTGCTCGATTTTCTGCACCGCAGCCTGCACTGCGGGCACGCCCGAAGGGTCGAACCGCTTCGCCACTTTCACGTTGAGCAAGACCTGGGGGAACCTGTGCAGACCGGAGGCAAGCTCGGCCAGAGAGCGTCCCGACTGCTTCATGACAGCGAGAACCTGCAGCGCGCTTACCACACCGTCGCCTGTGGTTGTCTTGTCCAGGCAAAGAATGTGGCCGGAGGTCTCGCCGCCCAGCGTGCCTCCCGTTTCGCGCAGCATGGCGAGCACGTAACGGTCGCCGACCTGCGCGCGAAGAAACTCGATACCGCTCTCACGAAAGGCGATTTCCAGACCGAGGTTGCTCATCACCGTGCCCACCACGGGCGCGCGCAGCGTTCCCGCCTGCTTGCGGGCGCGGGCAATGACATACAGGAGCTGATCCCCATCGACGATGCGACCCAGGTGATCGACCATGACGAGACGGTCGCCGTCGCCGTCCAGAGCAAGGCCCACATGCGCGCGCACCCCGGGTACCGTGAGCTGCAGAAGGTCCGGCGCGGTCGAGCCGCAGCCATCGTTGATGTTCCGGCCATTCGGCGAGCAACCGATCGGTACGATCTCGGCGCCCAGATCCGCCAGCACCCGGGGCCCGACCTTGTAGGCGGCGCCATTGGCGCAATCCACGACCACCTTCAGGCCCGTCAGATCCACGCCGGGCGGAATGGTCGACGCGCAGAAATCCTGGTAGTGAGTGCGCGACCGGTCGACCCGCGTGGCCCGCCCCAGGTTGCGCGAAGTGCGTGTGACGGGCGGCTGCAGCAGCTCCGCCTCGATGCGCTCCTCCAGCTCATCGGAGAGCTTGGCGCCCGTCGCGTCGAAGAACTTGATGCCATTGTCGTCGTAAAGATTGTGCGAGGCGCTGATGACGACGCCGAAATCACAGTTGAAGCGGCGGGTCATGTACGCGATGCCTGGAGTCGGCAGAGGGCCGATGAGCATGGCGTTGACTCCGGCCGCGACGAAGCCGGCCTCCAGCGCCGACTCGAACATGTAGCCTGACACCCGGGTGTCCTTGCCGATGAGTACGGTACCGCCCCCGGGGGCCAGTACGCGCGCGGCGGCGCTCGCCAGCTGCAGCGCAAAGTCCACCGTCATCGGGTGTTCTCCGACCCGTCCCCGAACGCCGTCAGTGCCGAAATATTGTCGTCCCAACTCTCAACCCTCCTGAACCGCGGTGACCGTCTTGATCGCATCCACGGTCGCAGCAACGTCGTGGACCCGGACGATCCGGGCGCCATTGATCACGGCCATCACGGCGAGCGCGATGCTGCCGTACAGGCGTTCGCCCGGCGGCCGGCCTGTGAGATGACCCACCATCGACTTTCGTGACAACCCCACCATCACGGGCCGATCCGGGCTCAGCTCGCGCAGCCGGCGCAACAGCTCGAGATTGTGTTCCAGGTTTTTCCCGAAGCCGAAGCCCGGATCGATCACGATGCGGTCGGCCGCCAGACCCGCGGCACGGCAACTGTGCACGCGCGCATCGAGAAATGCCTTGACCTCCTTCACGACATCAACATAGGTCGGAGCATGCTGCATGTTTCCCGGGTCGCCCTGCATGTGCATGAGACATACGGCGCATCCGGTGCCGATTGCAGCTTCCAGCGCACCATCCTGCGAAAGAGCCCGCACGTCGTTGATCAATCCGGCACCCGCCGCCGCAGCCGCCCGCATGACTTGCGGCTTGCTCGTATCGATGGAAATGACCGACGATGTGGCGTTCCGCAACGCTTCGATCACTGGAATAACGCGTCGCAGCTCCTCGTCCGCGGATATTGGCTGCGCACCGGGACGGGTGGACTCGCCACCGATATCGATTATCGCCGCCCCTTCCTGCGCCATCCGCAATCCATGGCTGACCGCGGCGTCAGAAGTTGCAAAGCAGCCGCCGTCGGAGAAGGAGTCGGGAGTGACGTTGAGCACGCCCATGACCAGGGCGCGCGACAGATCCAACGTTCTCGAACCACACCGCAGCAACACGGCGGATCGGGTTCTCGATTCTTAGTGTTGTCCGGCCGGCGAGCCGATCGGCCCACCCGGCGTACCCTCGGCCGGCGCCTTCGGCGGCTTGTTGGACAACGTCTCGTCCCAGTCCTTGGGCGGCTTCGGAACCTTGCCCGCCATGATGTCCTTGAGTTGCTCCTCGTCGATCGTCTCGTACTTGACCAGCGCATCCGCCATCGCATGCAGCTTGTCGAGCGCCCCGATCAGGATCTGCCTGGCGCGCTGGAAGTTGCTCTCGATGACGCTGCGCACCTCTTCATCGATCGCGTGCGCGGTGCCGTCCGAAACCTGCTTGTGCTGGGTAACGCTGCGCCCGAGGAATACCTCGCCGGTTTCCTCGGAATACGTCAGGGGGCCCAACTTGTCCGACAGCCCCCATTTCGTGACCATGTTGCGGGCCAGCTCGGTCGCGCGCTCGATATCGTTCGAGGCGCCGGTGGTGACCGACTCGCGCCCGAAGATCAGCTCTTCGGCGATGCGGCCGCCGAACAGCGTGGCGATCGCGCTCTCGAGCCGCCGCTTGGAGAGGCTGTAACGATCCTGCTCCGGCAGGAACTGTGTCACGCCCAGTGCGCGGCCGCGCGGAATGATCGTCACCTTGTAGACCGGATCGTGTTCCGGGACTGTCATGCCGACGATCGCGTGACCGGCCTCGTGATAGGCCGTCATGCGTTTCTCTTCCTCGCTCATCACCATGGAGCGCCGCTCGGCGCCCATCATGATCTTGTCCTTCGCGCGCTCGAATTCCTCCATCCCGACGATGCGCTTGTTGGCGCGCGCCGCGAACAGCGCGGCCTCGTTGACGAGATTCGCGAGATCCGCGCCGGAAAACCCTGGCGTCCCGCGAGCAATGAGCCCCGGCTTCACATCGTCCGCCAGCGGCACGCGGCGCATGTGGACGCGCAGGATCTGTTCGCGGCCGCGCACGTCGGGCAGCGGCACCACCACCTGGCGGTCGAAACGACCGGGGCGCAGCAGGGCCGGATCGAGCACGTCCGGGCGGTTCGTGGCGGCGATCACGATGATGCCCTCGTTGCCCTCGAAGCCGTCCATCTCCACCAGCAGCTGGTTCAGTGTCTGCTCGCGCTCGTCGTGCCCACCACCCAGGCCGGCGCCGCGATGGCGGCCGACAGCGTCGATTTCATCGATGAATATGATGCAGGGCGCGTGCTTTTTCGCCTGCTCGAACATGTCACGCACACGCGAAGCCCCGACTCCCACGAACATCTCGACGAAATCCGAGCCGGAGATGGTGAAGAACGGCACCTTGGCCTCGCCGGCGATGGCGCGGGCGAGGAGCGTCTTGCCCGTGCCCGGCGAGCCGACCATGAGCACGCCCTTGGGAATCTTGCCGCCGAGCTTCTGGAACTTGCCCGGGTCCTTGAGGAAGTCGACTATTTCCGACAGTTCCTGCTTGGCCTCGTCCACGCCCGCCACGTCCGCGAAGGTGACGTTGACCTGGTCCTCGCCCAGCAGCCGCGCGCGGCTCTTGCCGAAGGACATGGCCCCCCGGCCGCCGGAGGCGCCCTGCATCTGCCGCAGCATGTACACGAACACGAGGATCAGCAGCAGCGCCGGTGCGAGTTGCAGCAACAACTGGGCAAGGAAATTCGGCTGCTTGGGCGCCCGGCCCTCGATCGCCACGTTGGCCTTCTGCAGCGAGCCGATCAGGGCGGTGTAGTCGGTCTCGGGATTGAAGGTCTTGAATTGCGTCTTGTCCTTGCGGGCGCCGTAGATCATGTCGCCCTGCAGCACGACCGAATCCACCCGGTTCGCCTTCACGTCATCGAGAAAGGTCGAGTAACGCACCTCTTCCGGCTGGCCCACCGTCGGCATGTAGCGGCTGAATACCGCGAGCAGCACGAGCACGATGACCACCCAGAGGAGGATATTTTTAGTCAAATCGTTCAAAGCGTCTGCCCTCTTTGGAGCGCGATGAGGTGGCTAAAAAGCAACCTACACCATCAGAAAGTCCTTAGCCAGCAAATACATCTCGGCGCCACCGGCCACAAACCCAAGCGTCTTGCGAGGTTTGCGCCAGGGCAGATCCGCACGGCACACACCGGTTCGCGTCAAATGCGCTGGCCTTGGAATATCTTGATCAGGGCAGCGCCCTTGGCCTTCAAGAGCTGCCCCGCCATATCGGATATCGGCTGGACAAATAAATCACTTGCGGCGGGTCGAGGACATCGCAAGCGCCGGCCCGGGGGCAGTACCCTCAGCGGGGTGAACGACGGCACTCGAGGAGCCGCGGCCGGCGATTACCGCCCTTCGAACGCTTGCTCGGCTGTAAAGTTCCGGCACTGGCTGCCCCCGTAGAATCGCCCATGAGCAAAAGACACCCGACCCGACCCGTCAACCGCAGCGAGCGGCCGAAACCACGCTCCGCCGGCCAGGAGGCGGCCAGATCCGGTAGCCGCGCGAGCAACCGCACGAAGCGCGGCAAGCCGGCCGGCCGGCCGAAGAAGCTCTCTGCCGGGGCGCCGGCCGCCGCGACAGTGCCGGCCGCCAGGACAGACGGGAAGTCTGCGGCACCGGCCAGTCCCAGCCTATCGGACCGGCAGCGCAGGCATCTGCGCGGCCTCGCTCACGAGCTGAAGCCGACCATCCGGCTGGGTAGCGGCGGCTTGACCGATGGCGTCGCAAGGGAGACCGAACGCGCCCTGCACGACCACGAGCTCATCAAGGTCAAGGCCCCTGGCGGCGGGAACCGCGAGGTGCGCGATGCGCTGTTCAGCGATCTGGCCAGGCTGACCGCCAGCGCCCTGGTCCATCGGATTGGCAACGTCGCGATTCTCTACCGGCCGCGCCCCGACCTGCCGCGCATCCTGCTGCCCGACAACCTCCCGCCGGCCTTGAGTCCGGGCCGCGGTCTCACTCGAACCTGACAGCAACGATCTCGTAGGAGCGCACGCCTCCCGGGGCTGCGACGTCGACGACATCTCCCTCGGACTTCCCGACGAGCGCCCGCGCAGTCGGCGAGGTGATGGAAATCCGTCCGGCGCGAATATCCGCTTCGTCTTCGCCCACAATCTGATAGACGACCCGGTTGGCATCTTCCTGATCGTCCAGCTCGACCACCGCCCCGAACACGACCTTGCCACTGTTCGTGAGCTTGCTCGGGTCGATGATCTGCGCGCTCGCCAGCTTCGACTCGATCTCGTTGATGCGGCCCTCGATGAACCCCTGCTGCTCGCGCGCGGCGTGATATTCGGCGTTCTCGGACAGGTCGCCGTGTCCGCGCGCCTCCGCGATCGCCTTGATGACATTGGGCCGCGCCTCGGATTTGAGCTTCCTCAGCTCGGCGCGCAGCGCCTCGGCGCCGCGCATGGTCATGGGTGTGCGTTTCATGCCCGTTGCGCCTCTTGATGCAGGTCTTGCAGGCGATTGACTTCGACCTCGTCCACGTGGTCGAGGGCCTCGCAGGTCGCGAGCCCCGCGGCGAGCGTCGTGTAGTACGTGACCCGGCGGTGAACCGCCTCCCGGCGGATGGAATTCGATTCGCGGATGGCCTGCTTGCCTTCCGTCGTGTTCACGATCAGGTCGATTTCGTCGTTCTTGATCATATCCACGATGTGTGGCCGTCCTTCGCGCACCTTGTTCACACGGCGGCAGATGATCCCCGACTCGTTGAGCGTCCGTGCCGTACCATTGGTCGCGAGCACTTCGAAGCCGCGCTCGATCAGCTTGCGGGCCAGCCCGATGGCGCCCTGCTTGTCCCGGTCGCGGACACTGATGAAGCATACCCCGTTGCGCGGCAGCGTCACTCCGGAGGCCGCCTGCGCTTTTGCATAGGCCTCGCCAAAGGTGCGGCCGGTCCCCATGACCTCACCCGTGGATTTCATTTCCGGTCCGAGGATGGGGTCGGCCTCCGGGAACTTGGTAAACGGAAACACGGCCTCCTTGACCGAATAGTAGGCCGGCACGAGCTCCGCGGTCGCCCCCAGCTCCTTGAGCTTGCGGCCGGTCATCACCCGCGCAGCAATCTTTGCCAGCGGCACGCCGGTTGCCTTGGACACGAACGGCACCGTGCGCGAGGCGCGCGGATTCACCTCGAGAACGTGGATGACGCCGTTCTGGATGGCGAACTGCAGGTTCATGAGCCCAACGACGTTCAGCGCCCTGGCCAGCTTGCGGGTCTGCTCGCGCAGCTCCGCCTGCACTTGCGCGCCCAGGCTGTTTGGCGGCAGCGAGCAACCGGAATCGCCGGAATGCACGCCAGCCTGCTCGACGTGCTCCATGATGCCGCCGATCAGCACGTCCTCGCCGTCGCACACAGCATCGACATCCACTTCGATTGCGACATCGAGGAAGCGATCGAGCAGTACCGGACTGTCGTTGGATACCTTCATGGCATGGGTCATGTAAGTGCGCAGGTCATCTTCGGTGAAGACGACCTCCATCGCTCGTCCGCCGAGTACGTAGGACGGGCGCACGATCAGCGGAAATCCCACTTCGCGAGCGAGGCGCACTCCCTGTTCCTCGGTGCGCGCCGTTGCGTTCGCGGGCTGCTTCAGGCCCAGCTTGCGCACCAGAGCCTGGAAGCGTTCGCGGTCCTCCGCAATGTCGATCGAATCGGGCGTCGTGCCGATGATGGGGGCTCCCGCCTCCTCGAGGGCGCGCGACAGCTTCAATGGCGTCTGGCCGCCGAACTGCACGATGACGCCTTCGGGCTTCTCCTTCGCGAGCACCTCCAACACATCCTCGAGCGTCAGCGGCTCGAAGTACAGCCGGTCGGAGGTGTCGTAGTCGGTGGAGACGGTCTCCGGATTGCAATTGACCATGATCGTCTCGAAACCGTCTGCGCGCAGCTGCAGCGCCGCATGCACGCAGCAGTAGTCGAACTCGATGCCCTGGCCGATACGATTCGGTCCACCGCCAAGGATCATGATCTTGCGCCGCTGCGTAGGGTTGGCCTCGCATTCCTCCTCGTAGGTGGAATACATGTACGCCGTCGGCGTCGAAAACTCGGCCGCGCACGCATCCACCCGCTTGTACACCGGCACGACACCGCACTCGTGGCGCTTCACGCGAATGGCCTTCTCCGTCATGTCCACCAGCTTGCCGAGACGGCTGTCGGAGAAGCCCTTGCGCTTGAGCGAGCGCAGACGCTCGGCGGTGAGTGCCCCGAGACCCTCCCCGCGCACGCGCGCTTCTTCCTTGATCAGATCTTCGATCTGCGCCAGGAACCAGGGATCGATGCGCGTCAGTTCGGCGATCTGCTCCAGCGGCCAGCCCGCCCGGAACGCATCCGCGACGTAGAGCAGGCGATTCGGGCCCGGTGCCCGCAGCTCGTAGCCGAGCTTGTCCTGGCCCTCATCGGTCAGTGGCACAGTGAGCTGCTCGTTCAATCCGTCGAGTCCCGTCTCCAGTCCCCGCAGCGCCTTCTGCAGCGACTCCTGGAAGGTGCGGCCGATGGCCATGACCTCGCCGACGGACTTCATCTGGGTAGTCAGCCGGTCGTTGGCCGCGGGAAATTTC
Source organism: Steroidobacteraceae bacterium (assembly GCA_050738795.1). Lineage (GTDB taxonomy): Bacteria > Pseudomonadota > Gammaproteobacteria > Steroidobacterales > Steroidobacteraceae > 13-2-20CM-66-19. The sequence continues at coordinate 50,880 of JBOIAD010000073.1, read as the reverse complement.
TCGAACGTGAAGCGCGGGATCTTGGTCACCACGTAGTCGATGGTCGGCTCGAACGAGGCCGGGGTCGCGCCCCCCGTGATGTCGTTCTTCAACTCATCCAGCGTGTATCCCACGGCAAGTTTCGCGGCGATCTTCGCAATCGGAAATCCGGTAGCCTTCGATGCGAGCGCGGAGGAGCGCGACACCCGTGGATTCATCTCGATCACCAACAGGCGGCCGTCGCGCGGATTGACCGCGAACTGCACGTTCGAGCCGCCAGTGTCGACGCCGATCTTGCGCAGCACCGCGATCGACGCGTCGCGCATCCGCTGGTATTCCTTGTCGGTCAGCGTAAGAGCGGGCGCAACGGTGATCGAATCGCCGGTGTGCACGCCCATCGCATCCACGTTCTCGATCGAGCAGACGATGATGCAGTTGTCCTTGTGGTCCCGCACGACTTCCATCTCGAACTCTTTCCAGCCGATCACCGACTCCTCGAGCAGCACTTCGCCGGTCGGAGACGCATCCAGACCACGGTCGACGATCTCCTCGAGCTCCTCGCGGTTGTACGCGATCCCGCCTCCCGAGCCGCCGAGCGTGAACGAGGGGCGGATCACCGCCGGGTAGCCGATCTGCCCGACGATCTCGAACGCATCCTCGAGACTGCGTGCGATCTGCGAGTTCGGGGTCTCCAGTCCGATCTCGCGCATCGCATCGCGGAACAGTTCCCGGTCCTCCGCCATGTCGATGGCGGCGCGCGAGGCGGCAATCAACTCGACTTGATACTTCTCGAGCACCCCCTCGCGCACGAGATCCAGGGCCGTATTCAGAGCCGTCTGGCCACCCATCGTCGGCAGCAGGGCATCCGGCCGCTCCTTCTCGATGATGCGCGCAACCGTGCGCCAGTTGACGGGCTCGATGTAGATCGAATCGGCCATTTCCGGATCGGTCATGATCGTGGCCGGATTCGAGTTCACCAGGATGACGCGATAGCCCTCCTCGCGCAGCGCCTTGCACGCCTGAGCTCCCGAGTAATCAAACTCGCAGGCCTGGCCGATGACGATCGGGCCCGCGCCGATGATCAGCACGCTCTTGATGTCGGTTCTCTTGGGCATAGGTGCTAGTGCCAACGGGATCGAAGCGATGTCGAGTCGAGCGCCGCCCTGAACGGTGCCGATGCGCAGCTCACGTACCGGGGCGTCCGGCGCTCTGGCGGCGTGCATTCTCCTCGGCGAGCTTCAGCTGTGTCTGCAGGCGGCGCAGCATCAGATGGTTGAACCGCTCGAACAGCGGTTTCAGGTCATGCGGACCGGGGCTCGCCTCCGGATGGCCCTGGAAGCCGAACGCCGGCCGGTCCTTGAATGCGAGACCCTGCAGCGAGCCGTCGAACAGCGAGCGATGTGTCGCCCTGACATTCGGCGGCAACGTCGTCTCGTCTACGGCGAATCCATGATTCTGGCTCGTGATGAAGACGCGCCCGGAGTCCAGGTCCTGCACCGGATGGTTCGCCCCGTGATGGCCGAACTTCATCTTCACGGTGCGTGCGCCGCACGCAAGCCCCAGGATCTGATGGCCGAGGCAGATACCGAACACCGGCAGATCCGTCTCCAGCAGCTTGCGGGTCGCATCGATCGCATACTCGCACGGCTCCGGATCGCCCGGGCCATTGGACAGGAACACGCCATCCGGCGCGAGCGCGATCACCTCGTCCGCGCCGGTTTGTGCCGGTACCACGGTCATGCGGCAGCCGTAGTCCGACAGGATCCGCAGGATATTGCGCTTGATGCCAAAATCGTAGGCGACCACGTGCAGGCGCTGATGGGAGCGTATCGGCGCGCGCGGGTTCTCCGGCCACACGCTGCCCTCGTTCCACTGGAAACTGCGCTTGGCCGTGACGACTTTCGCAAGGTCCATGCCCTTGAGGCCGGGGAACTTGCCTGCGGCCTTCACCGCGGCGGCCTGATCGACCTGCTCGCCCGTCATGATGCAGCCGGCCTGTGCGCCCTTCTCGCGCAGGATCCGCGTGAGCTTGCGCGTATCGATGCCCGCTATGGCCACGACGCGGCCCCGCTCGAGAAACTCCGGCAGCGAATCGTTGGAGCGCCAGTTGCTCGGCAGGATCGGCAGATCGCGGATCACCAGGCCCGCCGGATAGATCTGCGCGGATTCGAGATCCTCCGGCGTGGTGCCGGTATTGCCGATGTGCGGAATCGTGAGCGTGACGATCTGACGGGCGTAGGACGGGTCGGTGAGAATTTCCTGGTAACCCGTCAAGGCGGTATTGAAAACGACTTCGCCGGTGGTGTTGCCTTTGGCTCCGATTGACTGGCCGCGGAAGATCGTGCCATCCGCCAGCGCCAACACCGCAGTCGCACTCACCTATTCTCCCACCCCTGCAAAATTGCGTGCTCCGTGGTTCCGAACCTCGCGCGCCGCATAACCGGCACGCTTCTCGCGAGCAACAGCCACGCCTTTTGCTCGCGCGCCACCAATATCCACTCGGTTTGGCCTGCTGAAGCGCCTACGGCGCTTCAGCCAGATATACAAAGCGGGAGGAGTTCTCTCGAACATCCTCCCGCCTTGCATTGGACTAACCCGAACTCGGATTAGAACGAAATTTTACGGGCTTACCGGCCGATGTGTCCACGGGAAAACTCATCCGCGCGAGCCCTTCCACAAGGGTGCGTAATTCCGCAGAGATTCTCGCAAGCTTATGATTTATAACCAATTACATCGCGCATGTCATAGCGTCCAGCCGGCTGTGACGCAAGCCAGGCCGCGGCCTGGAGGGCGCCGCGTGCGAAGATTGCCCGGTCGGTCGCGCAGTGCCCCAGGGAAATCCGCTCCCCCGGACCCGCGAACAGCACCGTGTGCTCGCCTACGATGTCTCCGGCGCGCACCACAGCGAATCCGATGTCACCCGGGCGGCGCGGAGTCGCGCCGCCACGTGCGCCTTTGCTGCGTTCAGGGGCGGCGCCTGTACCGGTCGCGGCCGCATCGATCTGCCGATCCCGGGCCTCGGCGGCCACGCGGCCCAGCGCCAGCGCGGTTCCCGAAGGCGCATCCCGCTTCGTCCGGTGATGGGCCTCGATGATCTCGATGTCGAACTGGGACAGTGTCCGTGCGGCCGTTCGGACGAGCTCGGTCAGTAGCGCAACGCCGATGCTCGTATTGGGGGCGACCAGCAGCGGGATCTCGCGCGCCGCCGCGGCAAACATGTTGGTCACCTGTTCGCCGAAGCCCGTGGTGCCGATGATCAGCGGCTTGTGCGCGTGACGGCAGGCAGCCAGGTTGGTTTGCGTCGCCTTCGAGCTGGAGAAATCGATCGCCACTTGCGCCGTGGCAAGCGCCCCCGGCAGATCGCTGGTGATGTGTACGCCGAGAGGGCGCAGGCCGGCAAGCTCGCCCACGTCCTGACCCAACGAAGAGCTGGTCTGTGACGCCACGGCTGCGACGACAGTCATGTCCGATGATTCCGATGCCGCGCGCACCAGCGCGCGGCCCATGCGGCCCGTAGCGCCAATGACAACTGCGCGAATCACGTTGCGTCAGCCGCTGCTGCCGGAAAAGAACCGCTTCACACCCTCGAAGAATCCCTGCTCGCGCGGGGCATGGCGATTCGAGTCCTGCTTGAGCGTTTCTTCCAGCTTTCGGACCAGATCCCGCTGTTCCGCGGACAGGCGCACGGGTGTCTCAACTACGACGCGGCAGAACAGATCGCCGCGCGAACCGCCGCGCACGGGCTTCACACCCTTGTCGCGCAGCCGGAACACCCGGCCCGACTGGGTTTCCGCGGGCACCTTGAGAGTGACATCACCATCGAGTGTTGGAACTTCGACCGTGCCGCCGAGTGCGGCCGTCGCAAAGCTGACGGGGACCTCGCAGCTCAGATGCTCGCCGTCACGCTCGAATATCGGGTGCTCGCGCACGCTGATCTCAACATACAGGTCCCCGGGTGGACCGCCATTCCTCCCCGCTTCACCCTCGCCGCTCAAGCGGATCCGGTCTCCGGCGTCGACTCCGGCGGGAACCTTTACGGAGAGCTTGCGGCTGCGGCGTACACGGCCTTGCCCGAGGCACGTGTCGCAGGGATTCTTGATCACGGTGCCGGCGCCACGGCAGCGCGGGCACGTCTGCTGTAGCTGAAAAAAGCCCTGGGAGATGCGGATCTGCCCCGAGCCGCCGCAGGTCTCGCACGCGGCGGCCGTGCTCCCCTTGGCCGCTCCGCTGCCATGGCAAGTCTCGCATTCGGACAGCCTGGGGACCTCGATCTCCGCGGCGTAGCCGAACACCGCCTGATCCAGATCCAGCTCGAGCTCGAAGCGCAGATCCGCGCCGCGGAATACCTGGGATCGGCCTTCCCGGCGCGCCGCGCCGAAGATGTCGCCGAAAACGTCGCCAAAAATGTCGCTGAAGGCATCCCCGCCAAAGCCCCCCGAACGCCCGCCCGAGCGGCCCGCGGCCTCGACGCCCGCGTGACCGTACTGATCGTACGCGGCCCGCTTGCGTGCGTCGGTGAGAACCTCACACGCCTCTTTTGCTTCCTTGAAGCGTTCCTCCGCCTCCTTGTCGTTCGGGTTGCGGTCGGGGTGATACTTCATGGCAAGGCGGCGGTACGCCTTCTTGATCTCTGCCTCAGTCGCGTTTTTGGGTACGTCGAGTACCTTGTAATAGTCGCGTTTGGACATGCGTTAGTCAGTCACACTTTCGAAACCCCGTTCATCCTACCGGCGCACGGTACGCCGATACCCTACGGAATTCGCGTTCCTGCGAACTCCGTAGGGCCAGATCGCCTTACGACGCCTTGCGATCCTTGTCTTTGACTTCCTCGAACTCCGCATCGACCACGTCATCGCGGCCGCCGCCCTGGGCACCCGCTCCGGCGGGGCCTGCGCCTGCCGCCCCCGGGCCCGCACCGCCGGCAGCACCCTGCTCCGAGGCGTAGGCGCGTTGCGCGATGGCGGCGGACGCCTGCGCAAGCGCGTCCGTCTTCTTCTCGATCACATTCTTGTCGTCGCTCTTCAACGCCGAGCGCAGATCGGAGATGGCGGATTCAACCCGCGCGCGCTCCGCCGGATCGACCTTGTCGCCCAGCTCCTTCAAGGTCTTCTCCACCGCATGAGTCATGCCGTCGGCCTTGTTGCGCACGTCGACCAACTCACGGAAGCGCTTGTCTTCCTCCGCATGCGCCTCGGCATCGCGGACCATGCGCTTGATCTCGTCCTCGGTGAGTCCACTCGAGGCCTTGATGACGATCTTCTGCTCCTTGCCGGTGGCCTTGTCCTTCGCTGACACGTTCAGAATGCCGTTTGCATCGATATCGAACGACACCTCGACCTGCGGCAGGCCGCGCGGCGCCGGCGGGATCTCGGTGAGGTCGAACTTGCCCAGCGACTTGTTGTCCTGCGCACGATCGCGCTCGCCCTGCAGGACGTGGATCGTCACCGCGGTCTGATTGTCATCCGCCGTCGAGAATGTCTGGGCCGCCTTGGTGGGGATCGTGGTGTTCTTCTCGATGAGCTTCGTCATGACGCCGCCGAGCGTCTCGATGCCCAGCGACAGCGGAGTCACATCGAGCAGCAGCACGTCCTTCACTTCGCCTGCCAGCACGCCGCCCTGGATGGCCGCTCCTACCGCGACCGCTTCATCGGGATTCACATCCTTGCGCGGCTCCTTGCCGAAGAAGTCCTTGACGTACTTCTGCACGAGGGGCATGCGCGTCTGGCCGCCGACCAGGATGACCTCCGCGATGTCTCCCGAAGAGACGCCGGCATCCTTCATGGCCGTGCGGCACGGGCCGATCGTCTTCTGCACCAGATCCTCGACGATCGACTCGAGCTTCGCCCGCGTCAGCTTGATGTTGAGATGCTTCGGGCCCGAGGCATCGGCGGTGATGTAGGGCAGATTGATGTCGGTCTGCTGGGTCGAGGAGAGCTCGATCTTCCCCTTTTCGGCGGCCTCTTTCAGGCGCTGCATGGCGAGCGGGTCCTTGCGCACGTCCACGCCGGACTCCTTCAGGAACTCCTCGGCCAGGAAATTGATGATGCGCAGGTCGAAGTCCTCGCCGCCCAGGAAGGTGTCGCCGTTGGTCGAGAGCACTTCGAACTGCCGCTCGCCGTCCACTTCCGCGATCTCGATGATCGAGATGTCGAACGTGCCGCCACCCAGGTCATAGACCGCGATCTTGCGGTCCTTGCCCTGCTTGTCCTCGCCGTAGGCCAGCGATGCGGCGGTCGGCTCGTTGATGATGCGCTTGACCTCCAGGCCCGCGATCCGGCCGGCGTCCTTGGTCGCCTGACGCTGCGAATCGTTGAAATAGGCCGGCACGGTGATCACCGCCTCGGTCACCGTCTCGCCCAGATAGTCCTCGGCCGTCTTCTTCATCTTCATGAGCACACGCGCCGAGATCTCCTGCGGCGCCATTTTCTTGCCCTGCACCTCGATCCAGGCATCGCCGTTCTCGGCGCGCACGATCTTGTAGGGGACCATCTTGATGTCCCGCTGCACGATCTCGTCGTCGAACTTGCGGCCGATGAGCCGCTTGATGGCAAAAAGCGTGTTCTGCGGATTGGTCACCGCCTGGCGCTTGGCGGGCTGACCCACCAGCACCTCGCCGTCCTTGCTGAAGGCGATGACCGATGGGGTGGTGCGGTCGCCCTCGCTGTTCTCGATCACGCGAGGCTTGCCGCCCTCCATGATGGCCACGCAGGAATTGGTGGTCCCGAGGTCGATGCCGATTACCTTTGCCATGGGTGTACTCCGCAGGAAATCATTTGGGTCTGTCCTGGTCAGCACTTCTTGGGTGCTTGCCGGTACCTATTCAAGTAGTGGCCGAAAATGCCCGTGCCGGAGGCGGTTGCGGGGGCGCGCGCGGGATACCCCGCGGACACCTCAGCTGCGCCCTTTGGTAACGATCACCCGGGCCGGCCGCAGCAGCCGGCCGTTGAGCTCGTAGCCCGGCTGTACGACCTGCAGTACGGAATCGGGCTCCGCGGTGGCCGATTCCTGGGTCAGCATGGCTTCGTGTCTGGCCGGATCGAACGGCTCGCCCCGGGGGTCGATGGCGACGACGCCGATCTTCTCCATTGCCTTTTTGAGCAGCTGCAACGTCGCCTCCTGGCCCTGCGCGAGGCTGCGCGCATCGGCCTTTCCGGCGTTCTGCACCGCCAGCTCCAGGCTATCCTGCACCGGGAGCAGCTCCGCGGCGAACTTCTCGAGCCCGTATCTGTTTGCCGCCTCTATGTCGCGCTGCGCACGCTTGCGGACGTTGTCGAGCTCCGCAACCGCGCGCAGGTACTGCTCCCAATGATTGCGGGCGCGATCCTCGGCCTCCGTCAGCGCCTGCTGGAGCCGTTCCAGCTCGACCAGCTGCGAGGCTGTCTCAGGCAGCACCGTCGTCTGCTCACCCGCGGGCTGCCGCTCTGCTCCGGCCTCGTCGGTACTCATTAAAACCCTCCTCAAGCCATACCAGGCCGCGCAAACCAACCCGGCACGGCAAAAGCCGCGCCTTTTGCCCGGCGGGTCCAACACCCAGCCCTGGGCTGGCTGCTGAAAGGGCCGCCAGGCCACTTTCAGCCCATTAATAAGGGGCTCAGCGCCTTGAATTCAAGGCGGCGCCGAGCAGTTTCGCGGTCATGTCCACGATCGGGATCACTCGCTCGTAGGCCATCCGCGTGGGGCCGATGACGCCGACCACGCCCACGACCGAGTCTCCAGCCGCGTAGGGGGCGGTCACCACACTGCAATCGTCGAGGATCTGATACCCCGATTCATGCCCGATGAAGATCTGCACACCCTCCGCCTTCAGGCTGTGGTCGAGCAGATGCAGGAAGTCTCTTTTCTCGTTGAAGGCCTCGAACAGGCGCCGCAGCTTCTCGACGTTCGTGAGCTCCGCCGCGCCCATCAGGTTCGTCTCCCCCTTGATCACGTACTCCAGGCGATCCTCGCCCTCGCCCGCCTCGAAGACGTGCTGGGCCACTGCTATGGCGTCCAGCATGATCTGGTTCATGTGGGCATGGGTCTCGGCCAGCTGGCGCAGGATCTCCTGGCGCACCTGCGGCAGCGTACGGCCGCGGAACTGCTCGTTCAGGTAGTTCGAGGCACGCTTCAGCTCGTCCGGGGAGTAGTAACGCTCGAGCTGGATGATGCGGTTCTGTACCTCGCGGTCGTTGAACACCAGCACGACGAGCACGCGGTTCTCGGACAGCGCGACAAACTCCACCTGGGTGATCGAGGCCTGTTGCGTACGCGGCACCGTAACGACACCAGCGAGCTGCGTGATCGTGGACAGCAACTGTGACACGGTGGCGATGAGCTCCTTGGAGCTTTCCCGGTTGCCATCCACCTGGCGGCGGATCTCGGCAATGGCCGGCTCGTCCAGCGGCCGCAGCCGCAGCGTGTTCACGAAGAACCGGTATCCCTTGTCCGTGGGGACCCGGCCGGCGGAGGTGTGTGGGGAGGCGACGAAGCCGAACTCCTCCAGGTCCGCCATGACATTGCGGATGGTGGCCGAGCTCAATTGCAGCCCGGAATCGCGCGACAGCACGCGGGAGCCCACGGGCTGCCCATCCCGGATATAGCTTTCTATGAGTATCCGCAGCAGATGTTGAGCGCGATCGCTCAGGCCTTCCGTTTCTCGCCCTTCGTGCGCCATTGGATGCTTGATCAGCGCGTCACTTCTTCGCCACAGAACGCCAGTTGACATCAGCAAGCTAGCGACGGCGGCTCTCAGCGTCAAGCAATGAAATCCGCCAGGGAGCGAGCCAGGGTGTGAACTGGAGCCACATGCCGCGGCGGCCGCTTTGGCCCTGCCACAGGGTCGTGCTACAAAGGCGCCCACCTCGCACGCTCGCGAGGTCTCGAACGAGGCTCCTGATGGGCTTTCCCGTGCGACTGTGCGCGCTGGTCGGCAGATTCCCGGATCCACGTGTGGCGGAATCCGTCAATGCGCTGATCCGGCATCTGCTGTCGCGCAGTGTGCGGGTCCTCATCAGTGAGGAGACCTCGTTCGCGGGGGACGCCGACGGGATCGTGCGCATGCCCGAAAAGCAGATCGGTGCGCATGCGGACCTGGTCATCGCCATCGGCGGAGACGGCACGCTGCTGTACGCAGCGGGTCTGGTGGCCCGGCACAAGGTGCCCCTGCTGGGGGTCAATCGCGGGCGGCTCGGCTTCCTGACGGATGTCATGCCCCAGGACATGTTTCCCTGCATCGACGCGGCGCTGCAGGGCGCGCTCAAGGCTGATGAGCGTCCGCTGCTGGCCGCCCGTCTTCTCAATGCCAACGGCCTGGTCTCCGAAGCGCTCGCACTGAATGATGTCGTCATGCAGAAACTCGCCACGGGCCGGATGCTCGATTTTGAAACACACCTGGACGGGATCTATGTCAACACGCATGCGGGCGATGGAATCGTCGTCGCGAGCGCAACCGGCTCGACCGCGTACGCTCTGTCGTGCGGCGGCCCGATCATCGAGCCGCATCTGGATGTCCTCGTGATGGCGCCGATATGCCCCCACACGTTGTCGGACCGGCCGATTGTCGTCTCGGCGCGCTCCGAGATCGAGGTGAAGCTGCTCGAACGGCCGGACACGCGTGCGCAGATCACTTGTGATGGCACGGTGCTGGGTGAGTTCGAGCCCGGCGACCGCCTGTGCATCAAGGCGGCGCCCGAGCGGATCACGCTTCTGCATCCGGCCGGTTATGACTACTACAGGCTGCTACGCTCCAAGCTTCATTGGGGTCGCGGCAGCTTCGAACGCTAGCGGGGCAAAAGTCGCGCCTTGCGCGCCGCAGGTTGAAAGCGCCGCAGGCGACTTTCAACGATGGAGGACTGCCAGATCATGCTGACCTATCTGCATATCCGTGACTTCGCGATCATCGACGCCATCGAGCTGGAAGTGCGGCCGGGATTGACCGTGCTCACCGGCGAGACCGGTGCCGGCAAATCGATCCTGGTCGACGCCCTGCAACTGCTGGCCGGGGGCCGGGCGGGGGCCGAAGTCGTCCGGCACGGCGCCGAGCGCGCGGAGATCACCGGGACGTTCGATCTGAGCAAGACGCCGCGCGAGTTGAAACGATGGTTGGAGGAACAGTCGATCAGGGCCGGCGATGAGCTGTCCATCCGGCGCGTCGTGGCGAGCGACGGCCGTTCGCGCGGCTACCTGAATGGTCAGGCCGTCGCCGTGCAGCTGCTGCGGGAGGCCGGCAACATTCTCATCGACATCCACGGCCAACACGAATTTCAATCGCTGACGCGCAGCGCCGCGCAGCGTGAGCTGCTGGACGGATACGGCCGCCTGGAAGGCGCGACCGGCCAGGTCGGCATCGCGCACCGCGTATGGCTGGAGCTGCTCAACCGCACGCTCGAGCTGGAAACCAAGGCGCGCGACCGCGATGCGAAGCTGGAGCTGCTGCGCTTCCAGGTCTCCGAGCTGAACGCGCTGCAGCTCAAGGAAGGCGAGGTGGAGCGGCTGGCAGAGGAGCGCCTGCGGCTGGCGAACCGGGGCAAACTCGTGGATGCGACCCAGACCGCCCTGCACCTGCTCTACGAAAGCGAGGAAGGCAGCGCGCACGCGGGAGTGAGCCGCGCCCTGCAGGCATTGCGGGGGCTTACGAGCGTGGATCCCAAGTTGGGATCCATGCTGCCGCTGGTGGAGGAGGCGGCGATCCAGATCCGCGAGGCGGCGCATGAGCTGCAGCACTACAGGGCGAACCTCGATTTGGACACGGCCCGCCAGGACCAGGTGGAGAGGCGTCTGGCGGCCATTGAAGAGCTCGCGCGCAAGAACCGCGTCCCGCCGATCGAGCTGTCCGCACAGTCCGGGCGTCTCACCGCGGAGCTCGAGGCATTGGAACGGGCCGACATGGATCTGGCCTCGTTGCGCAAGGATCTCAACACGGCGCTGGAGAACTACCGGACGCTCGCTACGCAACTCTCCGCAAAACGCACGACATCCGGACGCGCTTTGTCCAAGGACATCACGACGAGGATGCAGACGCTGGGCATGTCAGGCGGCCGCTTCCAGGTCGAGGTTACCCAGGAAGCCTCGGCCGATCCGACCCAGTACGGCATCGACCAGATCGACTTCCGGGTCACAGCCAATCCCGGCCAGCCGATCCGGGGGCTGTCGAAAGTAGCCTCGGGCGGTGAGCTGTCGAGATTGTCGCTTGCCGTACAAGTCTCCTGCGCGGCCCGCGAAATGCGTTGCATGGTGTTCGATGAAGTCGATGCCGGCATCGGCGGCGCCGTGGCGGAGATCGTCGGCCGTGAGCTGCGTGCGCTCGGGGAGCGGGGGCAGGTGTTATGCGTCACCCATCTGCCGCAGGTCGCCTCGCAAGGCCACAATCACTTGAAAGTGACGAAATCCACTGACGGCCGCACGACGCGTACCGTTCTCACCGAGCTGACCGCGCAGGACCGCGTGGAGGAGCTGGCTCGGATGCTGGGTGGAATCGAAGTCACGGCCAAGGCGCGCGAGCATGCGCGCGAAATGCTCAAAGTGCCCGTGCAACCGGCCCAGGATCCCGAGCCGACCGCCAGAGTCCCCGCACAGACTTCGACAAATCCTGCGCCGCCCCCCAGGAGTGCGGCGCCATCGAGACAGGATCCGCCGCCGGTTGCCCGAGCCGCGGCACCGGCCGCTGGCAGCCCTTCGCAGGGTGCGCCGGCGCCGGACACCGCTTCGCAGCACACGCTGCCGCCCGGCAGCACTTTGCAGAGTGCGGTGGAGGCGGAGCAGGCGGCCAGCCTGGAGACGGCCCGCCCGGCCTCCAGGCGGCGCTGAGCGCTCAGCTGGGTTTCTTCTTCCGGTAGGCGCAATTCGTACGCCGGCAATGGCCGTACATGATGAGCGAATGGTCGCGGATGGTGAATCCGAGCCGTTGCGCCACGGAGGTCTGCCGGTCTTCGATACCCGAGTCCATGAACTCTTCGACGCGCCCGCAGTCCAGACACACGATGTGATCGTGGTGAGTGCCCTGATTGAGCTCGAAGACCGCCATGCCGTCCTCGAAGTGGTGGCGCGTCACGAGGCCGGCGGCCTCGAACTGCGTCAGCACGCGATAGACGGTGGCCAACCCGATATCCTCGTTCGACTCGAGGAGATTGCGGTAGATGTCTTCAGCCGAGAGATGCCGTGTCGCGCTGCTCTCGAGAATCTCGAGAATCTTCAGCCGCGGCAGCGTTACCTTCAGGCCGGCCTTGCGGAGGTCCTTGCCTTCCACTGCTGCTCTCCGTCGAATCGGCTGGCGCTGCGCCGGCCGCGGACGATCGCGTTCGGGTATGATTCACGGGCATTATCGCCCATTGGACCTGCATGAGACCCATTTTTTTTTGGATTACGGCCCTGCTGCTCGCGACAACGCTCGGTGGCTGCGTCTATCGCGTGAACATCCAGCAGGGCAACTACCTGGAAGCGCGTACTGTGGATCAGCTGCAGGTGGGCATGACCCGCAGCCAGGTTCGCTACCTGCTCGGCACGCCGATGGTCCCCGACGCCTTCGACAAGGCGCGTTGGGATTATCTGTACTACTTCAAGAAGGGACGCTGGCGCAGACCGCAGGAGCGCCATGTCATCGTGTACTTCCACGAGGACAAGGTCGAGCGGTTCGAGCGCATCAACGTACCGGCCAAGGCGCCGGAGGGTCCGGACCAGGGGCCGTCGGTTTCCAAGTTCCCGGTCATATGATCTGACTGGCTGCAAGGGCCGCAAGGCCCTTGCCGCAGGCCAGACCTATCGGCTGATTCCCGCTCGCCGGCAGAAAGCGTGGTTTGTGCCGGCGAAAAGTCTGCCGGTTAGGTCAGGAAGCGGATACTCGCGTTATTTGCCGCCGCCCTTGCGCAGGCGCTGGACCCGCTCGCGGCGCCGGTCGCGTGGATCGCTGCGCAGCGGACGGTAGATTTCGATGCGATCCGCATCGGCCGGCCGGTCCGCACGAGCGCGCAATTCGCCGAATATGCCGACCGGCGCGCTATCCCACGGCACTTGCGGCAGCTTCGCAACCTGGCGCGCAGCCTCGATGGCGTCCGCGATGGTGGCCTCGGGAGCGAGGTCGACCTTCCACAAGTACTGTCGCTCGCGAGTAGCATATGCCACGACGCACTGCTTGCGCGGGGTGTCGCTCATTCGCCCGCACCGAAGGTCACGGCGGCGTCGCCCGCGCACGAGCGACGAACGCATCCACGAGCGACGCCGCTGTCTGCGCAAACTTCTGCTCGAACAGCATTGCAGTGAGTGGATTCTTGAACGCGAATTGCATCGACAGTTGAACGCGGGAACCGCCCGCAACGCCTGCCACACCGGACTCGATGGGCGACAACAGCCACTCGCCTTCCAACATCCGGAATGGCCCGCTGACCAGGTGCATCAGGATGCGCCGATCCGCTTCCAGCTCATTGCGTGTGGTGAATTCGCCGTGCAGGGGTCCACGCCGTATGCCGATCGTCGCGACGATTTCCCGCTCCGACCGCGAGTGCACGCTCGCGTGCGTGCACCAGGGAATAAAGAGCGGATAACTCTCGATGTCGTTGATGAGCGCAAACAGGCGGCCCGGCGGCTGGGCGACGAGTGCCGAGTGCTGGATCTGCCGCATGGGGCTGATTGTCACAAGATCAACCGCCTTTGTCATGACGCGGTTCGCGCTACAATCACGGGCCAGATCCCTCGCGTTCCCGCCCCATGAGTCAGCCCGAACGAACCGACCGCCTGATTGCCGAGAACCGCAAGGCGCGCTTCGACTATTTCATCGAAGAGCGCTACGAGGCGGGGCTCGTCCTGCAGGGGTGGGAGGTCAAGGCGATGCGAGCGGGCCGCGCGCAGCTCAAGGAAGCGTACGTGTTCGTCCGCGGATCCGAGGCCTTCCTGTTCGGGGCTCACATCGCGCCGCTCAATTCAGCCTCGTCGCACGTGATCGCCGATCCGGTGCGCACTCGCAAACTCCTGCTTCACAGCAGTGAGCTATCGGGTCTGATAGGCGCCGTCGAGCGCAAGGGCTACACGCTGGTGCCGCTCGAGCTGTACTGGCTGCATGGGCGCGCCAAACTGGCGGTCGGCCTCGCCAAGGGCAAGAAACAACATGACAAGCGTGCAGTCGAGAAGGACCGGGACTGGCAGCGGGACAAGGCACGCCTGCTGCGCCGCGGCTGAGCCATGGCCTGGACGGCGAACTTTGCCCGGCAGAGCCGCTCTTGAGGTATGCTGGCGCTGCTGACTGGGGGCGACCGGTTTCGACGTGGGTTGCAAACCTCCAGGGGCGTACCGAGGCGCAGTGCCCTCGTAAATAATGCTGCAAAACATAGTTGCCAACGACGACAACTACGCTCTAGCTGCCTAAACGCAGCTGACCTCTGACCAGCTCGTGCCTATGCGACTGAATCAGGGGACGCGTTCATAGGATCGCGATCCAGTGTGCGACGGGCTGGGTTGTTAAGAGTCACCGTGGCTGGCGAAGCGTCTTCCCTGCTCCTCGGGTAGCGCGACGCGAGAAACAAAGAGAGAGCTACGTACGTAGAGCTTGGAGTCTAGCGCTTGCGGACGGGGGTTCGATCGAGGGTCGCACCAACCCGCGAGGGTTGGTTGATAACGGAGCTCACATCGGTGAAACCTGACGGCACCCTTCGGGGTGGCATGGCAACGCCGAGGGGTAGGAAGAAGGCCAACTTCAGGCCTGCCCTGTAGAGACTCATAGACCCGCCGACGGCGAAAGCCTGGGCGGGCACTAGGATCCGGCTGATTCGATCAGCGGGATAACACGCTCCGCATCCGCGCGTTCACCTGAGCGTTCGGATGAAGGCATAGTCCAGCCCGCGGCGAAAGCCGTGGATGTGCTGTCCCCCCGCCTCCACCAATGGGTTGTTCCCGGCCACGAGGCCGGGAACCGCAGCCTATGGTCCAGAGCAGCGGGCGGCGCGGCAGCAGTTCGAAGATCGATTCTTTGCGATCTCAGTGCGTGCTCCATCGATCAAGCCCGGAGCGCCACCAGCCTCCGGCACGGGAACCATCGCGCCCTCCTGTCATTGAACTGACGGGATGAAGCACGAGGACGAACAGCCGTCCGCGCGGGCGCGATCGCGGGTGGGTGATGATGACGCGCATGCGTTGACGGGCGAGCGAACGCCGAAGTCCGCGCGCGAGCTGCCGAGCGCAGTTAACGCCTGCAGGCGTTGCGGGTTATGGAGATCCGCCACACAGGGAGTGCCGGGTGAAGGGAAGGCGCCAAGCGGGTTGATGCTCGTCGGCGAAGCCCCAGGAGACTCAGAAGACCGGCAGGGTCGCCCGTTCGTAGGACCTGCTGGAGCGATGCTCGACCGTGCCCTGGACGAGGCTGGGATGGATCGCGGGTCCGTGTATGTCACGAACGCGGTCAAGCACTTCAAGTTCGAGCCGCGCGGCAAGCGGCGGCTGCACGTCAAACCGGACGCCGGCGAGATCGAGGCCTGTAACTGGTGGCTGGCGCAGGAGCTGCGGCTGGTCGAGCCCAAGCTCGTGATCGCGCTCGGCGCCACGGCCGCGCGTGCGCTTTTGGGCCGCGTGGTCACGATATCCCAGCTGCGCGGCTCACCGACGCGCCTGAGCGCCACGACCGATCTGTGGGTCACGATTCACCCGTCATTCCTGCTGCGAATACCCGACGAGGACCGGCGGCGCGATGAATTTGCCCGCTTCGTCCAGGAGTTGAAAGATGCGGCGCATTGGATCGGCGCACACTGACTGACATCCGCCAAGTCAACGCCTGCACGCAGATGCGACTCGACCGTGGCGCTGCCTGTGCCGCTCGAGCGGACCTGCGCTCAGGGGATCTTTGGATGCCCGTCGAGCGAAACGAGATTTCCATACAGATCCGGGCGCCGGTCGCGAAACACGAACCAGTTGTTGCGCAGCCCGGCGAGCTCCTCCAGGTCGAACGTGGCGGTCAGCACCGCATCGCCTTCCTGCGCGGCCTCGGCAAGCTTGGCTCCCGTCGCATCCGCGATGAACGACGACCCGTAGAAGCGGATGAACAGGCCCTGGGGATCCTGCAGCGAGCGCTCGAGGCCGTAGCGGTTCGAAGCGATCAGCGGCGTCAGATTGGCGGCCGCATGCCCCTGTTGGGTCCGCTGCCAGTGTTCACGGGAATTAACGGCCAGCGCGGGCGGCGGCTCGGAGCCGATCGCCGTGGGGAAAAGCAGCAGCTCCGCGCCCAGCAAGGCCATCGAGCGGGCGGTTTCGGGGAACCACTGATCCCAGCAGATGCCGACGCCGATCCGGGCGAAGCGCGTCGGCCAGACCTTGAACCCGGTATCGCCGGGGCTGAAATAATTTTTCTCCTGGTAGCCCGGCCCGTTCGGGATGTGTGACTTGCGGTACACGCCGAGGTTCGCGCCGTCCGCATCGATGATCGCGATCGAATTGAAGAACACCGGTCCCGCACGCTCGAAAAAGCTGATCGGCAACACCACGCCCAGCTCGCGAGCGATCCGGCTGAAGTGCTGCACGGCACGATTGTCCGCGACGGCGGCCGCGAGGCCGAGGTGACGGTTGTCCTGCTCGATGCAGAAGTACGGCGTTTCAAACAGCTCCGGCAGCAGAACGATCTGCGCGCCGCGGGCCGCCGCGGCGCGCACGAGGCTCTCGGCCCTGGCGATGTTGCCCTCGATGTTCCAGTCGCAGCCCATCTGCGCCGCCGCAACTGTCACCAGGCGCGGACGGCGGCGGAAGTGTTCCGGATCAGTGGACATCGATGACTTTTCCCGGATTGAGAATCGTGCGCGGGTCGAGGGCGCTCTTCAGAGCGCGCATCGTCGCAATTTCCGCCGCCGTGCGCGAGATGTGCAGATACGCCTTGCGTTCGAGGCCGATGCCGTGTTCCGCGGAGATGGAGCCGGCAATGCGGTGCAGCGGCTCATAGATGCATCGCTCGACTTCTATGAACGTGGCCGCGTGAGCCTGCGCGTCCCCCGCCGAGACGATCACGTGAAGATTGCCATCTGCGACGTGCCCGAATACGAAGGATCTCGCTGCCGGTACACGCTCCGCGAGAGCGCGCCGCGCGGTGTCCAGGTACTGCGGCATGGCGGCGATCGGCAGACTGACATCGAAGTTGTGCGTCGGTCCATGCCGGCGAGTCTGGAAGACGTCCTCGCGCGGCGCCCACATCGCCCGCCGTTGCGCGTCCGACTTCGCTATCACCGCATCGACGACCGCTCCGTCTTCGAGCGCGGCGGCAAGCACCTGCTCGAAGCGCTCCTGATCGGCTCCCGGATCCGCGCCTTGTGCTTCGATCAGCGCATAGACCCCATGTCCGTAGGGAAGCAGCGGCGGGTGGGGCGCGGGCGCCGTGGTGGTGATCTCGTAGAAGTCCGGCCAGAGCGCCTCGAACGCGCTGAGCTGGCCGCCCAGGCGGGCATCCAGCGTGCCCAGCAGGCGGATCATCCCCTCGAAATCGCGGCACGCGACGAAGGCGCTGCTGCAGGTACCGGGGCGCGCCGCCAACCGCAGATCGGCGCGGGTCACGACGCCCAGCGTTCCTTCCGTGCCGATGAAGAGCTGCTTCAAGTCATAGCCGGCATTGTTCTTCAACATCCGGTTGAGCGAGCAAAGCACCGTTCCGTCGGCCAGCACCGCTTCCACGCCCAGCACGAGATTGCGCATCATGCCGTAGCGCAGGACACGCATGCCGCCCGCATTCGTGGCAATGTTGCCGCCGATCGTCGCGCTGCCGCGCGCGCCGAGGTCGAGTGGAAACATCAGATCGAAGCGTTCCGCCTCTTCCTGCACGCGCTGCAGCGTCACGCCGGCCCCGACTCGCATCGTTCGGCCCGCGACATCCACCGATTCGATCCGGTTCAATGCCTCCAGCGACAGAATGAGATCGCTCGCGCCGGCCGCTGCACCATGGACGAGCCCGGTCAGCCCGCCGTGCGGTACGACCACCTGCCGGCGAGCGTGGCAGATGCGTAGCACACCCGCGACCTGGGCGGTGTCAGCCGGCCGGACCAGCACTTGCGCCTTGACCGCGCCAACCTGTGGATCGTAAGCGCGACCGCTCAGGCCTTCGCCTGTCAGGACACCGTGTTCTCCTACCAGCGCCCGCAAGTCGGCGAGAAGTTGCGCAGCAGGCATGCGTCACCCTTCGTTGCGCGTGTTGGGATGCGCAGGGCGTCCGTCGACGCGGCGACCGTCCGCCGCGTGGCGTTCCGCCAGGGACTCGTGAACCTGGCGCGTGATCCGCATGGCCGTTTCCAATGCCATCAGGCCTGCCTCGCCGCTCACTACGGGCGCGCGGCCGTTGCGTATGCAGTCCAGGAACGACTCGATCTCCGCCTTCAGCGCATCGCCCTGCTCCAGTGCCTGCTCCTCGATCGTGACGGGCAACGGGCCCGGACCGTCCGTCGCGGCCCGCTTGCGAATCAGCGTAAGAATTTTCTGCTGCAGGTCGAGCGACAGGTACGCGTCATCCTCGAATACGCGCAGCTTGCGCTCTGTCTTCAGGCTGACACGGCTTGCAGTTGCATTCGCGACGCAGCCGTTGGCGAACCGGATGCGCGCGTTGCAGATGTCGATCTCATCGGAGAACACCGGAGTTCCCACGGCATCGATCGTTGCAATCGGTGCACCGACTATCGTCTGGACGATGTCGATGTCATGAATCATGAGATCCAGGACGACGTTCACGTCCGTGCCGCGTTCGCGGTAGGGTGCAAGCCGATGGCATTCCACGAACCGCGGCGTGCGCAGGTACGGCTCCGCGGCCAGGATCGCCGCGTTGAAGCGCTCGAGATGTCCGACCTGCAGAACGCTTTTCCGGCGGCTCGCCAGCCCGATCAGCTCGCGCGCCTCGGCGCCGGTCTCGGTGATGGGCTTCTCGACGAGCACGTGTACGCCGCCGGCCAGAAAATCGCGCGCGATTGCAAAATGGGCTGGCGTGGGCGTAACGACGCTCACCGCATCCACCAGGCCCAGCAACTCGTGATGATCGGCTACCGCGCGAACCCCAAGCTCGGCGGCCACCTGCTCGCGCGCCTGTTGGCTGGCATCCGCGACGGCCACCAGCTCGCAGTTGGCCGCCTGAGCGTATTTGTGCGCGTGGAACCGGCCGAGATAGCCGACACCGATGACCGCTGCTCTGATTTTTTGCATGGGGGTGTATATTCTAGCGTCGAAAGCGGCCCGCGGCTCTTTTCGACCCGTGTCGGGTTGACCGAAGTCCTGCGGCTGCGCCTCGCAAGGAGTCCATCTTCTGCTGGATCTGCTGGCCCGCGCCCGCCGCTCGCTCACCGGCCTGTCCCGGTTGAGCCGCGAGCTGCTCATCTTCGGTATCGCATTCGCCGCCGGCCTGCTGGTCGTCCCACCGCTGATCTGGCTCGTCGGCAACCGGATGCTGGGGCCATACACACACGCAGCGGACACGCGGGCCGGTCCGTTTGCGCTGCTGGAGGATTTTTTCATCGGCCTCGGGCACGGCGCGATCACCTACTGGCTGGTCGCCCTCGGGCCCGCCACCATGATTCTGCTCATTCGCCTGTTTGTCGCCGCCTTGCGGTACCGGCCGCAGACCGCCCCTCCCCGTCATTAAGTAATCCCGAACAAAATCAACGCTCGCACCCCATGGCGCGCGACGTCTCCAAAGGCAGACTGTGAAGCGCGTCGTACCGCAGTTGTACCGGGCGTGACAAGCTTCACACAGGCGGTGTGGCCAATGGCCGGCGCCGCTTCGAACAACGAGAACGAACGACGAGGGGAAGGGGAAATGAAGCACATCGTGCGTCCGGCCGATCCGGACGTGGCGAAGGCGCATTCCGCGGCCGAGCCGCTGAGCGGCCGGGTTCTCAGCCGGATCAAGCTGGCGCTTCTGGATGAATACAAGAGCGAGCGCGAGCGCCTCGGTTATGATCCCTACGACACATCCGCCGCGCGGGCGCGGGACATCTGGAACGGAAAGCGCAAGCGTGCCTGAGGCAAGCGCTACGCGGGAACCTGCACGGCCTGCCAGCGCTCGAACTGCTGGTGAGGCGGGCGCCCGCGCAGCACTTGCGGACGTCGGGCGGGTCAAAGCCAGAGCTGGACACGGACCTTTAAGTCGGCCAATACACCCATACTGTTGCAGCAAGGAGCACCAATGTGGCGGCGTGCGCAGCGAGTCGCCATGCACGGGTGCGAAGGTCGCCGTAAAAGCTGGCGGCGCTGGCGGCTGCGAGCACTGTGAAGATGCCGATGGCCTGCAGAAGAGGCGCCTGTTCCGGGGCGAACCGGTCCGCATGCTGCGGCAGGAACAGGATGACCACCCAGGTCATTATCAATCCGAAGGCCAGGGAAACTGTCGAGCCCATGGCGATTCCGAGCAATATGGTGAGAGGACGCATTTCGCGCAAATCTACCGACCTGAGGGTTCCCGCACTTGCTGAGCCGAACCGCACGCTCTAGCCTTGCTCCAAAGTGTAATGCCAAACCGCATCCGCAAAACGCGAGCGTCATGAATGATGCATAAACCCCTTCGCCGCACGACCGGGTGGCTAGCCGCCTCAGTCCTGGCAACCCTGGCCGTCCTGGCGCTCGCCGTGGCGGGCTCGGCGCAAGCGCCGGCCAGCACCTCGATCCTGCCCCCGGGCGCCATCGCCCCGACCGATGCCCAGCGGGCGACGGCCCGCAAGGTGGGCCGGATCCTCGAGGAGGCCCACTACAGCCGCGCGCCGATCGACAAGAAGATGTCGGAGCAGGTCTTCCAGCGCTATCTGGATTTCCTCGACGGCCAGCACAGCTACTTCCTGGCGAGCGACATCGCCGAGTTCCAGGCCTACCGCTTCAAGTTCGACGACATGATCCGTACCGGCGACGTCGAGCCCGCGTACCTGATCTTCGCGCGCTTCCAGCAACGCAACCGCGAGCGGATCGCACACGCGATCGAGCTGCTGAAGAGCGAGCCTGACTGGACCGTCAACGAATCATTCGAGTTCGAGCGCCAGAAGGCACCGTGGCCCAACAGCGAAGCGCAGCTGAACGAGTTGTGGCGCAAACGCGTGAAGAACGATGCCCTGTCGCTGCTGCTGACGGGAAAGCAATGGCCGGAGGCCGCGGATCTGCTGCGCAAGCGCTATGAGCGCGTGTTGAAGCGCGTCGATCAGATCACCTCCGAGGATGTCTTCGAGAACCTGATGAACGCGTACGCGCGCTCGTTCGATCCGCACTCGAGTTACTTCTCGCCGCGCAACTCCGAGGAATACCGCATCCAGATGAGCCTCAACTACGACGGCATCGGCGCCTCGCTGCAGCTCCTCGACGACTACGTGACCATCATGAACGTGATCGAGGGCGGCCCCGCGGCCGTTGCCGCCACGCTCAACACCAACGACCGCATCACTGCAGTCGGACAGGGACGCGAGGGGGACTTGAAGGATGTGATCGGGTGGCGGCTCGATGATGTGGTGCAGCTGATTCGCGGCAAGGCCGGCACGACCGTGCGCCTGCAGGTGCTGCCCGCCGGCGCCGCGCCGGGCTCGAAGGAGAAGACCCTGGAGTTTGTGCGCAACAAGGTCACGCTCGAGGCTCAGGCGGCTCACAAGCAAGTCAAGACCATCACGCGCAACGGCCATACGCTCAAGGTGGGTGTGATTACAGTGCCGGGTTTCTATCAGGACATCGCGGCCCAGAACGCGGGCGATCAGAACTACCGCAGCACGACGCGGGACGTTCTGCGGCTGCTGAACGAGCTGAAGGCGGAAAACGTCGACGGTCTCGTGCTGGACCTGCGCGGGGACGGTGGCGGTTATCTGCCCGAAGCCACCGCGCTCACGGGGCTGTTCATCGACCATGGACCCGTGGTGCAGCTCAAGGACACCACCGGGCGCCTGGAAGTTCTCGATGACCCGGAGGCCGCGCCTGCCTATGCCGGCCCGCTGGCGGTGCTCGTGGACCGCTTCAGCGCATCCGCGTCGGAGATCTTCGCGGGCGCTATCCAGGACTATCACCGCGGAATCATCCTGGGCCAGCGCACGTTCGGCAAAGGTACGGTACAGAATCTGGTGCCCCTGGACCGCTGGTCGCAGAAGCCTGTCAGTGGGCAGTTGACTGTGACGATCGGCAAGTTCTACCGCGTTACGGGCGAAAGCACGCAGCATCGTGGTGTCGAGCCGGACGTGTCACTACCCTCCCCCATCGACATGAAGGAAGTCGGGGAGAGCGCACTCGAAGCCGCGCTGCCGTGGGACCGGATTGGTGGTGTACCGTTCCAGGCGAGCTCGACCGTTGCAACAGCGCTGCCTGTTGCGACGCTGGCGTCGGACGAGGACGTGCGTGCGCAGCGAGACCCCGACTATCGCTGGCTGGTCTCCGACATCGCTGCGATCGACTCAGTGCGCGAGCAGCACACTGTGTCCTTGAACCTGAAGGAGCGGCGCGAAGAGCGTGCCAAGCAGGACAAGGAGCGGCTCGACCGCGAGAACAGCCGCCGCTCGGCCAAGAATCTGCCGCCGCTGAAGTCGGTGGAGGAGATCGACAAGGACAAGAATGAAATGCCCGACGTGGTGCTGTCGCAAGCCGCCGAGATCATGGCCGACATGGTCACCGGCGTGCGCGCGGCGCCAGCCGGTCAGCCGCAGAAAACCGCTCGGCGCGGCTGACACGCTGCCTGGCGCAATACTATGAGCCGCGCGATGACCGCGCCTGAGCTCGTTTCGCCAGGGCGCGACCAGCCGGAACGCGATCAGCGCAACAGAATCCGGAACAGGTCCCAGGTATCTTCCGCGAGCACGTTGGGCATGCGTGCCGCGCTGGCACCGATTGGCTCGCTACCCATCACGTCGCCCTCGGAAAATGCGAGGGAGTCCGGGGTGGGTGAGGTATCGGCGGGACTTCGGTAGCGCGCGACCTGCTTGAGTCTGTCGGTGCGGCTGGTGATCTCCTGCGCAATGCTCGCGCGCGCCTGGATTACCAACCTCGCAGCTTCGATCTCGCGCATCAGGGTCTCGCATTCGGATTGCGATCCGTAGTCGTCGGTGACCTCGCGCCGGCTCGTGGCCTCGCGCGCGAGCGTCACGAGGCGCGTTTTCAGGAGCCTCAGGCACAACACTTCGGCGTAGGCGAGCGCGGCAAGATTGATGGCGCGCCGCGTTTCCAACGACAGGCCCGCAAACTCCGGAATCGGTTGCCTGTCGAGCTCTTCGGCCGCCGCGCGCGCGTCCGACAGGGACGCGTTGACAGCCACCGCCGCCGCAACCGCGCTCGCGATCCGATGCTCGAGCGCGCGGCGCTTGAAGTAATGCCAGAACCTGGTGAGCCGCGCCCGCCCGGCTCCGAGCGCTGCAACCTGGCCCGCCTGCTGCGCCGCCAGCGACTCCGCGCTGCGCAGCTGCTTCGCGACAGCCTGTCGGGTGGAAAACTGCCGCCTGTTGTGTTCGGCGAGATGTTGCCGCCGCTCGCGCTCCTCCTGCTGGCGCGCGAGGTCGGCGACGAACTGTTCGATGAGCTCGCGGCCGGACTGCCACAGCCGGCGCAACTGGTAGAACACGAGCGCCGGATACGCCGTGTCGGCCATGCTCAACCGGGTCTCCAGCGTGTTGAGCATCTCCTGCACACGCTGCGTGGCGCCTTCCTGCTGCTTGATGCGATCCTTCAGGCGGTAGATCTCTTCCTGCAGCTCCCCATAGGCCTTCTTGAGCTCGGCCCGATTGCGGAACAGGGCCAAGACCCGTCCCTCCTCTTCGGGAGGCGCGTCCTGACGGAAGTTGAGCTTGAGAAATCCTAGTTGTCGCAGAGCCTTCATGAGAGATGCGGCGGGGAACCGCCACTTCTCATTGTCCGGCCGGTGACCTCGTAGCCGATGAGAAGCGATGACCTCGCTCCACGCAATATTCCAGCCACTTGTTTAGCATCACATTGCGCGCCCAGCGCTGATCCAGTTCACGCTCCGCACGGCTGCGGAGCGCTTTGAGGACGGCTGGACCGTGAGTTCCGGCCCATTCCTGCGCTTCGACGAGATGGGCATCGTGGTAGACGCGCACGCGCATATCGGGGAGCTGCCGCTCGCCCTCGCCCTCGGGGAGCAGATAGGTCAAATTCAGGGTGCTCGTATACGGGGAGCGCTCTGTCATCGTGAGAAGGAGGTCACAGTCTCCATCGACGACGGAACGATGCCGGCCATCGAGTGCCTCGAGCCGGCCCGCCAGCCAACTGAGGCGGATGTAGTTGCTCTCGTACAATCCCATGAGCGCCACGAAGCTCCGCGGCCGCGCCCGCCAGGAAACGGGAGTCAGGGTGTCATCCACCGCGCCCCGCGAGATCCAGCGTTCCGATCGCAGCTGTAGGCCGTCGGCTCCTGTAGAGAGCAATTTCGTTGGTCGTATCAGCATTCTCCCGACTATAACGCAGGTCGGCGCTGGTGCAAGTCATGCGTGGCGTGATTTTCACCGCCTTGCCGGCACTGTGAATGGACGCACAAATCGTGCCACACGCAAGGGTTCGCCGGACCGCGGGAACCGCATCTTCACGGGCGCAGACGCCGCTCGATTCCCGAGGTGTTTAGAATGCGGCTGGCGATTTCTTCTATGGAACATTCCGTCGTGTCAAGGCACGGAATTGCATATCTCGTGAACAGGGCATCCGCGGCGCGGATCTCGTACTGCACCTGCTGGCGGGAAGCATAGCGGCTCTCGGGTCGGCGCTCGTTGCGTATTTGTTGCAGGCGTTCGGGCTTGATCGACAGGGCGAACAGCTTGCGGCGGTGCGGGTCCAGGCGCGCCGGCAGGCGCCCGGCCTCGAGGTCGTCCTCGGTGAGGGGATAATTGGCGGCGAATACTCCGTATTGAAGCGCCATGTAGAGGCACGTCGGGGTTTTGCCTGAGCGGGACACTCCGATCAGAATGACATCCGCGTGCGAATAGTCGCCGCCCGTGCCGTCGTCATTGGCGAGCGCGAAGTTCGTCGCGTTGATGCGCGCGGTGTAGGCCGCAAGATCCGCCATGCCGTGCGCGCGCCCCGCGCGATGTGTCGAGCGTGTGTTGAGCTCGCGCTCGAGCGGCCCGACGAACGCCGCGAAGAAATCGAGGAACAAACCGTTGGCCGACATCACGATATCGCGTACGTCATCCTGCACTAGGGTGCTGAAGATGATGGGCCGGACGGCTTCCTCCTCCCCGGCGCGATTGATCCGCCGCACAGCTTCGTGCGCCTTGTCAACGCTCGACACAAATGGCAGAGTTACGGGTCGAAATTCCAGGCCTTCGAACTGCGTCATGAGACTGTGGCCCATGGTTTCCGCAGTCACACCCGTCTGGTCCGAAACGAAGAACACGGTTCGACGACTCACGGCTTCGAGGCCTGCCCGGCTGCCCAGTGAGATGCGAGTGTTTCACCGCTCAGCTGCCGGAGCAAGCTTCGGTTGTGCGTAGCCGCGCGTGGTCCCAGGAGTCCCCTTGAACATGTATGTCATTCCTTTCGAGCGTCTTGGGATGCACGACGTCCAGACCGTGGGCGGCAAGAATGCTTCTCTGGGTGAGATGATCGGGTCCCTGGCGAATCTCGGCGTACACGTGCCGGGTGGCTTCGCAACCACTGCGCAGGCATACCGGGACTTCCTCAAACAAGGCGGCCTGGATGAGCGCATTCGCGCGGAGCTCGCGGCGTTGAACGTGGATGACGTCACCAGGCTCGCGGCGACCGGAGCCAGAATCCGCGGCTGGGTCACGTCGACACCGTTTCCGCCTGACTTCCGCCAGGCCGTCGGTGACGAGTTGCGGCGGATGGGCAATGGCCGCGAGATCCCGGTTGCCGTGCGCTCCTCGGCGACGGCCGAAGATCTGCCCGAGGCTTCGTTTGCAGGGCAGCAAGAGACATTCCTGAACGTGCGGGGCGAGGCGAGCGTGCTCAAGGCCATGCACGAAGTGTTCGCCTCCCTGTTCAACGATCGCGCCATTTCTTATCGCGTGCACCAGGGTTTCGATCACAGCGCCGTCGCGCTGTCGGCCGGTGTGCAGCACATGGTCCGCAGCGACCTGGGCGCCAGCGGCGTGATGTTCACACTCGACACCGACTCGGGCTTCCGCGATGTGGTTTTCATCACCGCTTCCTACGGGCTAGGCGAAACCGTCGTGCAGGGAGCGGTGAATCCCGATGAGTTCTACGTCTACAAGAATGGGCTGCGCGCGGGAAAGTATCCGATCCTTCGCAAGAATCTCGGTGGCAAGGCCATCAAGATGGTTTACGCCCCCGCAGGCTCCCCCGAGCGCGTGCAGACGGTCGACGTCGCACCGGCCGACCGCATGCGCTTCTGTCTCGATGAGGCGGATATCCTCACTCTCGCCCGCCAGGCGCTCGTCATCGAGGAGCATTACAAGGCGCCGATGGACATCGAGTGGGGCAAGGATGGCGCGACCGGTGAGATCTTCATTCTGCAGGCGCGCCCGGAGACCGTGCAGAGCCGCGCGGGCCGCACGATCCAGCGCTTCTCGCTCAAGTCGCGCTCCAAGGTGTTGGCCACGGGGCGCAGCATCGGCCAGCGCATCGGCTCAGGTCCTGCGCGCGTGATCAAGGACGCATCCGAGATGGCGCGGGTCCAGACTGGCGATGTCCTCATCGCCGACATGACGGATCCGGACTGGGAACCCGTGATGAAGCGCGCCGCGGCAATTGTCACCAACCGTGGCGGCCGCACGTGTCATGCGGCGATCATTGCGCGCGAGCTTGGAATCGCGGCGGTCGTCGGCTGCACCGATGCGACTCAACGGATCCGTGAAGGCCAGGAAGTCACGGTATCGTGCGCGGAAGGCGATACAGGCTACGTGTACGAGGGGCTTCTCGAGTTCGAGCGCAAGCAGATAGAGCTCGATTCGCTGCCGAAGATTCCCGTAAAGATCATGATGAATGTCGGCAACCCGGATCGCGCTTTCGACTTCGCCGGCATTCCACACCGGGGCGTCGGGCTGGCGCGGCTCGAATTCATCATCAACCGGATGATCGGCGTGCACCCGCGTGCCCTGCTCGAATTCGATCGGCTGGACGGGGAGCTGCAGGAGCAGATCCGCGCCCAGATGGCGGGCTATCCGGACCCGGTCGGATTCTACGTGGACAAGCTCTCCGAGGGCATCGCGCAGATCGCCGCCGCCTTCGCGCCGGAGCCGGTGATCGTGCGCCTCTCGGACTTCAAGTCCAACGAATATGCGAATCTCATCGGGGGCTCGCGCTACGAGCCGGAGGAAGAGAATCCGATGCTCGGCTTCCGCGGCGCCTCGCGCTACGTGGATGAGACATTCCGGCCCTGCTTCGAGCTCGAGTGCCGGGCGCTGAAGAAGGTTCGCGAGACGATGGGACTCGTCAACGTGCAGGTCATGGTGCCGTTCGTTCGCACCCTGAAGGAGGCTCGGCAGGTCACCGCGCTGCTCGCTCAGAACGGCTTGAAGAGCGGGGTCGACGGACTGAAGATCATCATGATGTGCGAGCTGCCGACCAACGCGCTGCTCGCCGACGAGTACCTGGATCACTTCGATGGGATGTCCATCGGCTCGAACGACATGACCCAGTTGACGCTCGGCCTGGATCGCGATTCGTCGATTGTTGCGAAAGCGTTCGACGAACGGGACGCGGCGGTGAAGATCCTGCTGGCGATGGCGATCTCGGCCTGCAAGAAGCGCGGCAAGTATGTGGGTATCTGCGGCCAGGGTCCGTCCGATCATCCCGAGCTGGCGCGCTGGCTGCTCGAGCAGGGTATCGAGAGCATGTCACTCAACCCGGACACCGTCGTCGAGACCTGGCTGTTCCTGGGGGAGAAGGGCAAGGGTGCGTAACGGGGCGCACTGCTCCTGTTGACTTCACCGGCTGTGCCCAGCTCCGTGCTCGCGCTTGCGCACCGTCACTCCGGCTTCGACAGTTCCCGGATGCGCGCGGTCGAGGCCTCGCGATCATTGTCGTCGAACGGCACGATCTCGACGTGGCGCACCGTTGAATGGTCCAGGCAGCGCACGTTGACACTGAAGCCATCGGGATTCGATCGGGGCACATAGAACGACTTCACACCGCAACGTCTACAGAACAGATGCTGCGCCATGCCCGTGTTGAACCGATACTCGGTCAGCTCGCCAGCACCGCGCAGCAGGCGAAATCGCGACCGGGGCACGATGAGGTGCAGATAACCGCCCATCCGGCAGATCGAGCAGTTGCAGTCGCTCGCGGTGAGACTCGCCGGCGCGTCCACTTCGAACGCGATGGCGCCGCAGTGGCACCCTCCACGGTGAGTGACATGATCATTCGTCACGTGAGCCGCTCGCCGCGAAGATACGGACACTGCTCCAGATCGACATTGCCCCCGGACAGGATTATGCCGACCCGCTGTCCGCTGCGCCCCAGTTTTCCCGCGAGCAATGCCGCCACTGCAACGGCGGACGACGGCTCGATGAGCAGCTTCAGGTCCTGCAACACGACGCGCATGGCATCCATGATCTCGCGCTCCGTCACCGTGACTACGTCCTGCACGTAGCGCCGCAGGAGCTCAAAATTCAACACTCCGATGGAGCCACGCAAGCCGTCGGCGATTGTCGCCGGGGCCACGGCGGCCTGGCGTGTTCCGGAGTGAAACGACCGATACGCATCGTCCGCCTCCAGCGGCTCCGCACCCACGACGTCGCAGCGGGGCGCGATCGCCTTCGCTGCCAAGGCCGTTCCTCCTATCAACCCGCCGCCGCCGATGGGAGTGCAGATGACGTCGAGATCCGGCTCATCACTGAAAAGCTCCAGGGCGGCGGTGCCTTGCCCTGCGATCACCCGCGCATCGTCGAACGGGTGCACGACATGCGCGTCAATCCGCCGCAGCAGTTCCGCCAGTGCTGCTTCGCGAGCCGCAAGCCCGGGCTCGCAGAAGATCACGTGACCGCCCGCGCGCTCGATGGCTGCAATCTTCGGGCGCGCCGAGTCGCGCGGTACGACGACATGCGCCTGCAAGCCGCAGACTCGCGCCGCGAGCGCCAGCGCGGTCCCATGATTGCCCGAGGAATGTGTTGCGACCGCCGTGATCCCTCCGGCGACGGCGAGCGGCAGCACGGCGTTCAGTGCGCCCCGGTATTTGAAAGCACCGCCGTGCTGGAGATTTTCGCATTTGAAGACGACCCGCCTGCCGGCACGCTCGTCCAGGGCTGCGCTGCTCATGACCGGCGTGCGCGCGGCGCGCGAGCCGATCCGCTCCGCGGCGGCAACGACGTCCGCGAAAGTCGGCAACAAGGCTGCGTCGGCTTGCACCGTCACCCCGCGTAGGCGGGCGCAAACAGGCGCGCGCGGTAATGCCTCAGCTCCCGAATGGATTCATGGATGTCGGCTTGCGCAAGATGCGTTCCCTGCTTCACGAAACTCTCCGAGACCGCCGGAGCCCAGCGGCGCGCGAGCTCCTTAAGCGTGCTGACATCGAGGTTCCGATAGTGGAAGAAACGCTCGAGCTTCTGCATGTGGCGCGCGAGAAAGCGCCGGTCCTGACAAATGCTGTTGCCACACATCGGCGAGGCACCGGCAACCACGAGCGGCGCCAGAAATTCCAGGGTCCGCGCTTCCGCCTCCGCTTCGCTGATGCGGCTTGCCCGCACGCGTGCGGCCAGGCCGGACGCGCCGTGCTGTTTGCGGTTCCAGTCGTCCATCCGCCCAAGCACGTCCTCCGGCTGATGGATGGCGAGCACCGGACCCTCGGCGATGATCGCCAGATCCTTGTCCGTCACGATAGTCGCGATCTCGATGATCGAATCGCTGTCGGGCTTCAGGCCCGTCATCTCGAGGTCGATCCAGATCAGGTTGTCGCCGCTCGGCATGCGCATGGGTCGTTCGATGGTTGAGCCCGAGTTTAGCAGAGGCTACCCTGAGGTGTTATGAGCGATCATTTCAACGCCCTCGTCATCGCCACTTTCGGGCGTCACCTGCTCGTGCGCGAGCCGCTTGGGCACGAGCTCAAGGCGCGTCCCTTCGGGCGCAGCCTCGTCGTAGTGTGCGGCGACAACGTCGTATGCCGCGACGATCCGCGCAATAGTGAAGTACACGTTCTGGAGCTGCTGCCGAGACGCAATGCCTTGTACAGATCCAATGTCCGGGGCGGCGCGGAGCCGGTGGTGGCCAATCTGTCGCAGCTGCTGGTCGTTCTGGCGCCCATGCCCGTGCCGGATCTGTTCGTCCTGGACCGCTATCTCGCGGCAGCGACATCCGCCGGAATCGCGGCGACGCTCATCGTCAACAAGAGTGAGCTTGGAGTCTGCGGCGAGCTGCGCTCTGAGCTGGAGGTCTACCGGGCTGCCGGCTATGACTGGCTCACGTGCTCGGCGCGCACGAACGAGGGAATGGATGCGCTGCAGGCCGCATGCGCGGGAGCGGTCTCGGCGCTGGTCGGCCAGTCTGGAGTGGGCAAGTCATCCCTCATCCGCCAGCTCGTTCCCGCAGCGCAGATCGAGATCGGCGACCTCGTGCGCGAGGAGGAGGGGCGCCACACCACCACGGCGTCGCGGCTGTTCGATCTGCCCGCGGGGGGAGGCCTGATCGATTCGCCGGGTGTGCGCGACTTCGCGCCGGCAATCGACCGCCTCGACGGCGGCCACCTCGGATTCATCGAGGTTGCGCGGCTGGCGCCGGCGTGCCGATTCGCCGACTGCCGCCACATGCGCGAGCCCGGCTGCGCTGTGAGCAGCGCGGTGGAAGCCGGCACGTTCCACCCCAGGCGCTACGAGAGCTACCGCAGGTTACGCAGGCTGTTCGAGGAGTTGACCGAGGCACGCGGTCCGCAGTCCCGCGGCAACCAGGGTCGCGGTCCGCAACGACGTGGCCCCGATCGCCGGCGCTGAGCCTTTCACCCAACGGACTGGGCCCCGATCGCCCGCTCACCCTTTCACCCAACCGACTGACGACCCGCCAGGGCATGCGCCAGAGTGCCGCCATCGACGTATTCGAGCTCGCCTCCGATGGGCACTCCGTGCGCGATACGGCTCGCGCGAATGCCTCGCTTCGTGGCCAGCTCCCCGAGAAAGTGCGCGGTGGCCTCTCCCTCAACCGTGGGGTTGGTCGCGAGAATGAGCTCGCGCACGCCGCCCTCGCTCAGGATGGCTTCGAGCTCCCGCACGCCGAGCTGCTCCGGGCCGATGCCATCGAGCGGCGACAGATGGCCCATCAGGACGAAGTACCGCCCGCGATAGCTTCCCGAGAGCTCGATTGCGACCACGTCAGCGGGTGACTCGACGACACACAGAAGCGCCGGATCACGATGCGGCGCCGCACAGATCGAGCACAGATCCTCTTCAGTGAGCATGCGGCAACGGCTACAGCGCACGACCGATTCAAGTGCGGCGTCCAACGCGCCCGCGAGCGCCCGCGCTCCGGATCTTCCCTCCTGGAGAAGATGAAACGCCATTCGCTGAGCCGTCTTGGGGCCAACGCCCGGCAAGCCATGCAGCGCATCGATGAGCTGGGTCAGTCTGGGCGAATGCTTCATCAAAATGGCAGCTTCATCCCCGGGGGCAACTGCAGTCCGGCAGTCACGGCTGCCATCTTCTCCTGCACACGCGCTTCAACCTTGTGCACGGCGTCGTTCACGGCGGCGGCGATGAGATCCTCGAGCATCTCCCGATCCTCGCCCGCGACGGCAGGCTCGATCTGCACGCGCTTCACTTCGTGCTTGCCGGTCATGACGACCTTGACCATGCCCCCGCCGGACTCGCCACTGACCTCGATGCTTGCGATCTCGGCCTGGACCTTCTGCATGTTGGCCTGCATGGCCTGGGCCTGCTTCATCATGTTGCCGAAATTGCCGCGCATGTCTGGGCGCTCCTGCAAACGGAAAGGAGGTTTACTTTACGGGACGGACGCTATCGGGCAACAGAGTCGCGCCGAAGCGGTCACGCAATACTTGCACGCCGGGATCAGCCTCGAACGCGCGCCGTGCAGCATCCAGATCCTGCAAGGAGGCGCGTTGCTCCGCCTCCGCGGGCGTTTCCGCGCCGACAGCGGCCGTCTCGAACTCGAGTCGTACCGGCTGGCCGAAATACCGGGACAGCGCCTGCGCGAGCTTGTCCTCTTGCCCGGGCGTGCGTATGAGCTTGTTTCGAGTATCGAGCGCCAGGCGCACGACGGCGCCCTGGCGGCCGATCAGCAGGCAGTGGCTCGCGAGCTGGCGCGCAGCGCCCTGCAGATCCAGCCGGCCGACGATCGCCGGCCAGGAATCGGGGCTGTCCGGGATGGCCGTCACAGCTGCGCCAGGACCGCTACTGCCAACGGCGGCCTCTCCGCGTGCTGCCTCTGGCACACCGCCCAGCGTCGTTACTGACGCGTTCGCGGGCGCATCGCGCTCACTGCCAGCCGCACGAGCTTCCGATGTGCCTCCTGCAGCTCGCGGCATACGCGCTGTGGACGCGTCCCCGCCGCTTTGTGGCGCACGCGTTCGTGACGTGCCCCCCACGCCGCCGTGCGACGTAGGCGCTCCGGAAATACCCCGCGCGCTGGCTTGCGGCACACGCGTCCCCTGAGCGCCTGCGACACGTGACTGCTCGGCTTCACTGGGCGGCCGAAATGCGATCATCCTCAACAGCGTCATCTCAAAGCCCGCGCGCGGGTCTGGCGCAAGCGCAAGATCACGGCGCCCGGTGATCGCCGTCTGATAGAACAGCTGCACGTCCTCGGGGGCCAGCGCAGAAGCGAGGCGCTCGAGCACCTCCGGCGCGTACAGCTCGTCGCCTTCAAACTCTTTCACCGCCTGCTTCATGGCAATGCGCACGAGGAGTCCGGCAAGCTCATCGAGCAGCTGCGCATAGTCGGGGGCCCATTCCTCCAGCGACTGTGCGCAACGCAACAGCCCCGGTGCATCCAGCGCGCCCAACAGCTCGGCCAGGCGCACGACGTGGTCGCGGGCGATCGTCCCGAGCATTGCGCGGGCTTCCGCTTCGCAAGCCTTTCCCCCACCGAACGCGATCAGCTGATCGAGCAGCGACAGACCGTCCCGCATGCTGCCATCCGCGGCCTGTGCGATGAGCCTCAATCCTGCGGCGTCGAACGCGACCTGCTCCTTCTCGAGAATGCTGCGCATGCGTTCGGCGATCTGCGCGACCGGCAGGCGTTTCAGGTTGAACTGCAGACAGCGCGACAGGACCGTCACTGGCAATTTCTGCGGATCGGTCGTGGCCAGAAGGAATTTGACGTGCGGCGGTGGCTCCTCCAGCGTCTTCAACAGGGCGTTGAACGAGTGCGTGCTCAGCATGTGCACTTCGTCTATCAGGTAGACCTTGTAACGGCCGCGGGCCGGGGCGTATTGCACGTTATCGAGCAACTCCCGCGTATCGTCGACCTTGGTGCGGGAAGCCGCGTCGACCTCGATCAGATCGACGAATCGCCCGGCGTCGATCTCGCGGCAGCTCGAGCAGACTCCGCATGGCTCGGCTGTCACGCCGATTTCGCAGTTGAGGCATTTTGCAAGGATTCGTGCGATCGTGGTCTTGCCGACACCCCGCGTGCCGGTGAACAGGAACGCATGGTGAACGCGCCCTGACTCGAGCGCGTTGACCAACGCCTGCCGGACGTGTTCCTGCCCGACCAGCTCAGAGAATTTTTTCGGGCGCCACGTGCGCGCCAGCGCGGTGTAGGTCATTGTCTCTTCATGCGCTGCGCGCAACTTCCCTCGCAGCTCGCGGAGCGCGAGCCTGCGCAAGAGTAGCGGCGCACGGCGCGCCGGATAAGATCGCCGCTCGCTTGCGAATCCCGAGCAGGGAGGCGGCCCGCATCAGCCTTGGCTCCGGCACCCGACATCGCCGCTGCCGCTGCTGCCTTCCGGCCCTGACGGGATTCACGACTGGTCGTCGCGGAGAAGCCGATGCGAGCCACCATACTCTTCAATAAGCGAAAGTCGCCTTCGGCGCTTTCGCGGAACGTGGCGCGAGCAAAAGGCGTGACTTTTGCTCGCTTTCCAATCGGCGAAAGCCCCCCTCGGCGCTTCCGCAAAATTTGGCGCGAGCAAAAGGCGTGACTTTTGCTCGCTCGCCCCTGTGGGACTCGGCGTGCCACGCCACTCGTGCTCGCCGGCAGTAGCCGAACCGCCTCCCGCCCGGGGCGGCGATCCTACCACGTCAGCGCATGCCGGTTTCGCGCCCGAGGAGCGCACCTCAATCACCCCGGCGGCGGAGGCAAAGCTTGCACGAAACTTCAGTGGATTTTGATTTTCGTGCATGACACGCAGAAGCCTCACTTACGCGACCAGGGCCCGAACTTCGCGTTGCATGGGAAGCTCAAGGCGATCCACTGCTTTGATCAGATTGATCTGCATAGCGATGTGTGCCACATCAATCTGCTCCTGGCCAATGTCGTAGCCACCTTTGACCTGGAACCACAGGAGCACGGACTCGAGGTGCCAAACGGCGGCACTACCCTCGTGGACGGGAGCAGGAAAGCTTGCGGCATGCGTCAGCATCAGCTTTCGCATGTTTTGACGTGACATTCCCAGCATGTCCGCTACGTCGGTCAGGCCCACCAAGTCCGGGCCGGCCTCAATGAGCTTGGCTGCCGGAATGCCCTTCTTCACATCTTCAAGAGCACTGACGATAGCGCGCCTCGCCGACTCGGATTCACGGGTAAACTTCAATGCAATCCGCCCAGGCTGCCCAACGCCAATCAAGGCGTCATCACAGCCTGCTTCACCCAGACGTTCGACGAGCTCGCCAGCATCAGCGTCGTCTGCCGGAAGCTTGAATCTCAATTCGAACTCGTATTGCATCGCTCAATCACTCCGAGGCTCGCCGGGCTCGCCCTTCTCGCTTCGTTGCCGCGTCGTGCAGTTATCGACCACACGCTTGAGCTGCCTCGCATGGTTGTCCGCATTCTTCGGCGTACTCCAGATGCTGGTGATGCAGAACTGACCGCAACGACACACGACGTCGTTGTACGGACAATAAATCCTGCCCCACGCGTGGCTACCGCCCACCTCGACGCGCCAGCCGGCTGGCCTCGGCATATCGAATAGCCTCTTCGACTTCCTTCTTCGGATGTCTGGCTCGTCCCATTCCACGCACTCACAGATTATTTTGCGCCACTGAGGTTGTCAAGTGACAACCTGTCCTTCGAACCCAACCTCATAGGGACGCATTGGCCAAGAACACGCTCGGCGCTGCCTTATACTGTATATAATAACAGGTGAAGAGCCCAACAGCCGGTCCATGGACACCGGTGCCGGTCGATGCCCCCCTGCCCGCGAACTGTTGATGAGCCGCTATCGCTGCTGATCGGCATGATCGACCATTTGCCGACGAACGGTAGCCCTTTCCGAATCCGATCCAGTGCTCCAGCAAACCCATCAGGTTCGCCCGGCTCGATGACCTGTCGTGAGGGTGCGAGCGGGAGCACAAGCCCCCGCAGCCGGTGCTCACTTCCATACTTGGCGAGCAACACGTAGGTTGTTGTGCCCGAGGATCCCCTGAACGTCCGTTTCGCGATACCCCTTCTTGAGCAACGCTTCGGCGATGACCGGAAAACGCTCGGGCTCGACCATGGCGATGCCGCCTTGATAGCCCTTCTCCGGCGGAAAGATATCGGGATGGGCCTGGACATAGTCCTTGAGTTCGTTCCGGTCGAAGACGTAGTCCAGTCCCAAACCGACGTGCTGGGCGCCGATCAGCTGCGCCGCATAATCAACATGCCTGACGATAGTCTCGGTGGAGTTGTCGTTATTACCGAGAAAGATCCCGATCCCATCGATATTGACCACACCTCCCGTACGGGCACAGGCGCGCATCAAGTCATCCGGAATGTTCCGCTCGTGATCATGGACCGCCCGGGGGTTCGAGTGTGAGAAAATCACTGGATTCTTCGAATACTCGATCGCCTCCCGCGCCGTCCGGTACCCGGTGTGCGAGCAGCAGAGCACCATTCCGACCCGCTGCATCTCGTCGATGATCTGACGGCCGTAATCAGTGAGCCCCCAGTCCTCGTCCTGGCATCCCCCACCGAGTTTGTTGTTCCTGTTATAGGCAATCAACATCCAGCGGACGCCCAGTCTATAAAAGACCTCCACGAGTCCCGGGTGGGATTCGACCGCCCTGCCTCCTTCGATGTCAAACATGACCGCGACCCTGCCGTCGCGCTTGGCCGTCTCGACGTCAGCCACGGTCTCGGCCAGGAGGTAATCTTCGGGGTGCCTGCCGATCCAATGCCGGAACGACGCGAGCACCTCGAACGCCTTCTCAGGAGGCTCGAGGTCGAACGAGACGTTCAGTGAGACGAGGCTGACCCCGGCGGCCTTGTACCTCGAGAGCTGCGGTAGGAACGACTGGTCCTCGGGGCGCAGGGGCATGCAGGCGTGGTTGTCCCAGAGGATCGTCCGGCCGGTCAGCTCTTGCGTTTCCTTGGCGATCATCGTTCGGGGTCTGCCAAGAGATGCATTGCGCAAAACATTCTCCCCAAAAAAGTGGACACTCCGCCGCCTCGTGCCAGCCTGGCGACCGTGTCAGGCCCGGGGTGGTCTGACCCCTGCGACGAGTTTCTTGAGTTGTTTCAGTTCCTCCTGAAACCTCGCTCGCTCTTCGAGTTGGCGACTGTCCTCGAGTTCCTCGTACACCGCCTCCGGCCTTTTGCATGCCTTGTCTGACGGCGCTTCGAACTGCGCGTACACGTCATAAACCACCGTGGTCAACCCATCACGCTCGCGCAGTTGCCAACTCGCGAAACCCAGAAGATTCACCTCGTGGTCCCGGAAAAGCTTGATCGTCCGGCATTCTGGAGGGACGAGCTCCACGACTTTTGCAAAGTAGAGCACGGCTTTCGATATCCGATCCGTCGCGGCGAACACCTCCCCCCACGCATTGATCGGACCTTCTGCGTGCACCAGTTCCGGACCTTTTTTCCAGGCGTTCAGGTCTAAGAGCCGCGGCCACACGCTCTTGGCTGGGGCCTCAATCAGAATCTCATTATGGGTCACCAGATCAAGAGGCACGTGAACGCTCGGCTATCCACGATTCGACGTGTCGCTCCAGCTCCGGCAATGGCAGAGCCCCGGGCGCCAGGATCACGGAGTGGAACTCCTCGAGCGTGAAGTCCGGTCCGAGGGCCTCCTGTGCACGCTTGCGCAGCCTCATAATGTGAGTATCGCCGAGCTTATAGGCGAGCGATTGGCCAGGAATGTCACAGGAGTAACGCAGTGTCTCTGTCTGGATTTCTGCTTCCGTCATTCCGCTGTGCTCGCGCATGTATAGCCGGCCCTCCTCCAGTGACCATCCCAGCACATTCATTCCGGTGTCCACGACGAGCCGGCACGTGAGGAATGCGTCCATCACCAGTCGTCCGTAGCGTTCTTCCGGGTGAGTGTAAAGGCCGATTTCACCGACAAATGTTGCAGCGTATTCGGCCCACCCCTCGTTATAGGCGTTCACGGAGCTGTGGGCGCGAAAGGGATGCAGCGCTTCGTTCTCCTGCTGACCGGCGATCTGAAGATGATGCCCGGGCATGAGCTCGTGATAGGTCAGTGCACCAATGTTGAACAAAGACTGCTGAGTGAGATTGGCGGCATTGAATAGATAAAGTCCTTCCGGGCGATCCCGCCGGGGCTCATCGTAGTAACCGAAGGTCATGGACCCCTGCAGAGCTTCCGGCAACGGAGCTACCCGGAATGGCGCTTTCGGTGGCGGAGGAAAGTAGTCGGCAAAGTGTTCGTTGAGCCGATCCACGTAGCCCTGAAATACCCTGATGACGCCAGTGACAGTGTCGGCACGCCATCGCGCATCGTCCCGCAGATGCGCAAGGAACGCCGTACCCTCGCCTTGAAAACCAAGCTCCCGACGAATGCCGTGCATGGCGCCCTCGATTTCGACCATCCGCCTCAGCCCGCGCTCGTGCACCTCCGTTGGTGTGAGGTCCAGTGTGGTGTGTAGTTTCACAAGCTCCGAATACACCTGCGCGCCACCCTCATATTGACCCAGCCCGACTGTATCGGGTGCTTTCGCGAGGTAGTGATCCGAGAAGACACAACTCAGTCTCTCGAATGCGGGCTCTATGCCGTGGGAAATGCGCTCGTCCAGCTCCCTCAGGAAATCGGCGCCGACGTTCGCTGGCAAGCGAGCCGGTGCGACTCGGATCACCCCGCATGCCGCACGCCTCAATGCCCTGATCAATGCGCGCACCTGGTGAACTTGCGCTTTAGGGACGAGTAGCCCCCGCGCTCCCTGCTCTGCCGTCCGCTCGATGCCTTGATCGATCAATCGCTCGTAGTCGGCTACCAGCGCCAAGTAGCGATCGGCATCATTGGCGGACGCGAAAGTAAAGTCGGCCAAGGCACCGTGCACGACATTGAGCATGTAGCCGCCGCAATAGGCGGTCGGCAGAAACATGCCAAACAGGCCCAACCCCAGGGGATCAATAACAAACCAGTACCAATCAGCCTGGCGGGACCACGTGCGCGCGTGAAAACGTACCACCCTGAGCGTGAGTGCAAGATCGGCAGGTAAGCCACTGCCATCGAGCGCATCGATGCGCGATAGCAGCGAATGACCAACGCGACTGCGGCGCTGTGCTTCCGCCAGCGACAGATCCGGCAGCCGCACGATTGGAAGTCCCAAGTGCTGTTGGATGACCAGGCTGCCTCGCAGCTCGTCCCAGGCATCGTCGACAATTCGCAGAGCCTGGTTGACGAGTACCGGCGTTGCAGAATCAGGCGACAAGTTTCAAGTCCTCATGACACGGTCGAGGAACGGGCGAACAACCGGGACCACAGCTTCGGGATCGAGATACACCGAATGATCCCGCCCCGGGATCTCAGCGACGTACCAGCCCTGCCGCTCGAGCTCGACACGGTGCTCGCGAATTGTCGGTGCAACCCGGACAATCACACCGCCCACTTCGACTTCATCTTTCGATCCAGCGAACGTCATTCTTGGACACTTTATTCCCCCAACCCTCTCGGACTCCGGCCATCCCTGCACGCTCTCATAGAATGTGACGTACTGATCAGCGAGCTCAGGGAAATCAGGCGGGGGGTTCGCGGCCACGGTACGCGTCGCGCGCAGCATGTCGGCGTACTGACCCCCGAGAGGTGGCCATCCACCGCAGACTAACGCGGCAATGCGGTTCGTGCGTGATGCGAGCTGCAGACCGCATACCCCGCCCCACGAAAATCCCCACCAGATGAATTGCTGAAAGTTCGCGGCGTCCGCTACAGCGAGCATATCTTCACATACACGTCGCGCAGTCAGCTCGCTTGGCGCAATTCTGCGGCTACGACCGATATCGGGCCCCTGATCCGGGTAGTCCATGACCAGTACCCGATACCGATCGGTCAATATATCCAGGTAGCCCCTCAAGGCTTGACCGCTCGGGTCCTCAGGCATGTGCGAAGCCATCATCGGGAAAGCGAGCACCAGCGGATAGCCCTGCCCGCGTACCTCAAAATACACCCCGGTCGCTCTGGACATGACAGCGCCCCTTCAGAAGTGCGCCCGCAGGGTCACGCCCACAGTGCGGGGTTGTTGTTCGAGGTTCTGGGCAACGGCGGCATATGGACCAATCTGAATGGACTTGGAATCGTTGAACACATTGGTACCAAAGACGGAGATCTCGAGCGAGCCTAAATCCACTCCCGTCCGTAGGTTCACAGTGCTCCGTGAGGGAAGGGGAACAATTTCATCAAAGTCCCGGATCGTAACCTGCGCCTGTCCAGCGTACTGGTAGTCCGCTCTCACAAACCCTGCGCTCTTCCCGGCGATCGGCCTTCTGTACTCGATGGAAGCCGAGGCCGATTTGCTGGGGGCATAGTCAACAGGATCGCCGACCTTCTTGTCAGCGGTATTCGTCTTGAACTCGAGGTTATTCCAGCCGTAGGTCGCAGTCAGTGTGAGGCCGTCGAGCGGGCGGACCGCCACGGACAGATCCGTACCCCACCCGGCGGCCCTGCCGGCGTTCTCGGTGACGACGATACCGGCGGTCCCCGGCGGGAAAAACGCCGACTGAACGTCGGTCCAGTTGCTGTAGTACACCGCCCCGTCGAACTCCATCTTCCGATCAAACAACTGCTGTTTGGTACCGATCTCATAGGTCCATATGTGATCGGGGGCAAAGGTCTGCGGCCCGGGTGGTGTCCCGACGTTGAATCCGCCACTGCGAAACCCTTCGGCTGCATTCAGGTACATCATGGCATCCGCAGAGAACCGATATCGGATATTGAATCGGGGATTTGTCGAGTGGAACGACTGCTCACCGGCGGTGACTGCCGGAACACCGAAGGACACCTGGTTTGCGTAGATCCTTTCGCTGTCGTGGTAGTACCGCAGCCCGGCCAGGAAATTCAACGAGGATGTCAGTTGGTACTCGCCCTCGGCATAGGCAGAGTAGGAGCTCGATTTGAGATTTGCGGGCAGGTTCAGAAGCTCGAAGGGGAACGTACCGGGTGCGGTTGTCGCCTCGCTGGTCTGGTCCATTTTGGAGCTTCGATAGAACGTCCCGACTGTCCACTTCAGCTTACTCGAACCTCGCGAGGCGATGCGTAACTCATTGCTGAATGATCGCGTCCATTCCGTTTCCGGGTTGAAGATTTGAGCGGCAAAGGAGGGTGGCACACCGAGGGCCGCCACCAGAATCGGCTGCAAGTAGGGCGTGAAGTCAAACTGCTCCTGTGTGTTGTGATCGATGTAGCCGGGGGCCTCCACCAGAACGACGCCACCCAAATCATACTGCAGCGTCGCAGTGACCAAATTGTAGGTGTCGCGATAGTAGGTCGGGACAGTAGCCGTGGACGTATGATCGATCGCAAAGTTGCTGTAGTTCTGACGATTCTCCTGGTGCGCATAGAGGATCGAGAGCTCGGCTCCCTCGATGGGCCGTGCGCGCAGTTCACCCCGCACGGTTGTAGTTGCCAAGCCATTGACATTCGATAATCCGAAGTACGTGTTGTCGATCCACCCACCGTCTCTTTCGTAGCCTCCGACGAGGCGTAAGCCGAGCTTGTCGGTCACCAGGGGGAGATTCGCGATCAGTGCTCCCCGATAGCTGCCACCGCCCCGGTAAACCTGCCCGCCCTCTGCTTCGAGCTGTCCCGAATAACTACTGAGATCGGGCGGAGTCGTGATGTACCGGATGGTGCCTCCCATCGAACCCTCGCCGTAGAGCGTCGCCTGCGGGCCGCGAAGTACTTCGATGCGCTGCATGTCCAGAAGACTCACGTGGAGAACGTTATTCGCGTCATCCCCGCTGATGGAGAGCTCATTGAGATACAGACCGGTTGTGGGCCGACCCAGAATTGCCGCAACGCCGCGAATCTGAATGTTTTCCTGACCGGGGCCGAAGGCCGACACGGACAACCCCGGAATTGAGTATTGAAGATTCTCGAGGTTGGTAACACCCCGAGCAGCAACTTCTTCGGCAGTCACCGCGCTGATCGAGAGCGGCACATCCTGCAGGCGTTCCTCGCGTTTTCGAGCCGTGACAACGACCTCCTCGAGAACTGGCGGCGACGGCGTGGTCGGCGTTGCAGCTAAGGCAGGGGCCGTCGCAGTCGCTCCAGAAGTCGATTGAGCCACACGAAACCCGTCGGAAGAATCTGTCTTTCCCTCCCTTTTGTCGTCAACGGTAGCCGCGGCGCCGTCCGCCATTGCATTACCGCTCACAAGCGAGTTGACGGCCGCGAGCGGGCGGATCTCGATGGTTTTCGGATTGATTTCCCGATACGTCAGCTTCGAATCATCGAGCAGCTTCTGCAGGGCGGCTGAAGCGGTGAGGCGACCGTGCACGGCGGGAGCGTTCAGTCCCTCCGTGACCTGGGAGAAAAAGATGACCTGTATCCCGCTCTGCTTGGCAAACTCCTGCAGTGCCGCTGCCAGCGGCTGGCTTTCGATCTTGAGATCAAAGACTTCATTCTCCGTGCTCACGGCCATGGCTGAATAGAACGGCAGAGCCGAGAAAAGCAGCAAGGCGAAAATCTGGCGCCAGCGTCGACTGGGCATCTTGTCATCCCCCGAGAGTGGTTATGTTCCAGAGCGAGCGACCTCTTTCTATAGAGCGCCGTTCTTCTCGATGGGACCCCGGGGGGTGTGAAAAACTTTTGAGTTTTATTGCACGCGTCGCTGGTTCGTCCCTGACCGAAGCGTCACAATCCGACTGCCGTGCTCCTCGTGAATCTCCACACCCGGCACCCCCGACAGAAATGAGAGGAAAGACGCCGGATCACCCGACTGAATAACCCCCGTCACCTCCTGACGGGCGAGCTCGGGAGTGGCAATCACAATGCGTTGACGACTGTAGCGATTAAATTCTTCGGTTACTTCGCTCAAGGGTTCGTGCTCGAATACGAGCTGTCGCTGCGTCCACGCAGTAGCCGCGGCGAGGTTCTCGACACGCTCGCGTGCGCTAAAGCCCGCCGGTGTGATCACGAGTCGCTCGGCCGCGCCGAGAATCAGGGGCTCGACGTCCGCGCTACCCTCCTCGGACGCACTCCCCTGAGCCGCCGAGGCCTGCGAGCGGTTCACCGGAACTCTATCCGGCAGGACGGCCACGCGCCCCTCGAGCACGGTAACCGTCGTCTTCTTCTCGCGCAGGTCAACATTGAACTCGGTGCCTACCGCGCGCAGCACGGTCGTGCCCGCGTGCACCTCGAAGGGCCGCGCCGGATCGTGAGCGACCTCGAAGAGCGCCTCACCTGCGAGCAATCGCACAGTCCGCTTATCTCTCTTGAGCTGTACATCGATCTGTGAGGCAGTATTCAAGGTCACCCGCGAGCCGTCCTCGAGGAGGATTGACCGCTGCTCGCCAAAGCGCGTCGTGTATTGCGATACCACGGGCATCAGGAACCAGGCGACCCCGATGATCACCCCGGCAAGCACTGCGGCGACGCTGAGCGCCACGCGGAGTCTTCGGGCAATGGCTCGTCGCTGAGGGCCAGACACCGATGATGTGACGCGCGCCGACTCATCTACCCTCCCGTCCGCCCCTCTCGGCAGCCGTACGGGTTCCGAAGCAGCTGCCCGGGCCTCGGCAATCAGCACATGAGCCGGAGTGGCCGGCCAGCTCGCCTTGCCGGACTCGAGCGCCTCCATGAGCCGCGTCATCTCGAGGTAAGCCTCGACTCGCTCGGGCGAGCGCGCGACCCACTCACCGAATTCGCGGTGGTCCGCGGCGGTCACCCCCTCAGAGTGCAGCAGCGTCCACCACTGCGCGGCTTGCTCGGAAACGGACAAGGTGGAGTCGATTTCGGAAGCCATATCAATCCTGGAGGGCCGTCCGGAGGCTGTGATAGCCTCGTGCGAGATACCGACGCACCTGCCGTACCGTGAGATCCAGCGCCGCGGCGATCTCCTTGATCGATTGCTCATCCCGCAGCCGCAATAGAACCACGGCCCGCATACGTGGTGTCATCGCGGCAAGCGCCTGATCGAGTCGCGCCTGCGAGAGCCGCGCATCGAGGTCGAGCTCCGGCAGCTTCTCATCGATTAGGATCTCCTCGTCCTCAGCACCGATGGAGTCGGTTGGCAGCTGGTGGTGACGCCACTCGGTGACCACGTGGCTCGCCACGCGCAATAGGTAGGCTTGAGGGTTACGAACCTCGGATAAATCCCGGACGCGCAACAGCCTCAGGTAGGTCTCCTGAGCCAAGTCCTCGATGTCCACCGCTGCGCGTACGCGGTGCGAGAGGAAGTGCAGCAAGCTACGGTTCCAGCGCTTGCGCCAGCCTGCCAGCACGGTCCGGTTTCGCATGCCTTTACGGCGCCTAGTGCGGGTTCTCTAAGGATAGAGCACGATTTTCGGCTCTCGGACCCCATGCCACGTCGAATTTTATTGACCCGCCCCTGGAACCCTCCCACGCGAGGCGACTGAAGTCCCTTTAGCCCCGCTGTATGGACTCCCCCTGCGTTGCAAGCGCGTCTTCGCACGCGATCGTCTTGTAACCCTCCGGGCCGAACGCGTGTAGCTTCAGCGATATCCGGACAAACGGCTAGTACTACTGCGTCATAAGTTAGCGCTCGGGGTGGCGGGTGTATCGCACACTCGCCGCCTTGGGCGTGCCTGCACCCATTCGAGATACGCCAGCCGGGGGCAGTCTGCGATATCGCAATGGCGACACGTTATGCAGCGCCAGCGTCGCAATATGCGGTAAATCGAAGTTAGTGGCGTGAGGGTGAGCGGGACATCACGGCTTTGAAGACCCGCCTGTTTGACGCCGGGTGCGAAGGCGCGTCTGCGGGTCACATGGCCGGCCGGAATCCTCGACATGTGGCCGCAGGCGCACTAAAATTCACCTTATTTATGGGCGATATAAATGAGGTGACCTCTTGAATTATCGCTGGCTTCGAGACCCCCTCGCCAGCCGCCTCACGAAGCCTTTCGTGCACGTGCTGTTTGGGGCGCGCCAGACGGGCAAGACGACCCTGCTGCGCGAATTGCTGTCCTCCCCGTCTCTCGCCTTCAACCTTGCCGATCCGGCCGAGCGCAACCACCTGCTCGCCGACATCGGTGCATTCTCTCGCGCCTGCCGTGCTTTGCCTGCCCAGCGTCAGCCGCACTTCGTGTTCGTCGACGAGGCGCAGACGGTGCCCGCGGTGTTCGATGCTGTCCAGAGCCTCTACGATCAGGACAAGAAGCGGTGGCGGTTCGTGCTCTGTGGGAGCTCGGCGCGCAAGCTGAGATTGAGCGGCGCCAATCTCCTGCCAGGACGAAGCCTGCAGCACAGACTGTTCCCTCTGACGCTGGCAGAACGACCGGCTGACGAACCGCCACCGAAGGGCGCTCGCAGCCCTCTGCCCTTCCCACCGCTAGGGGACGGCGCGAAAATGTTTCCCACCGCGGATCTGATGGAACGCCTCGCGTTCGGCGATCTGCCCGGCATCGTTCTGCTCGCTGACGAGGACAGAGCGGAGCTGCTGCGCGGCTACGTGGTCGCCCATCTCGAGGAAGAGATCAGACGCGAGGCACTCGTACGCGACTGGGGCGCGTTCCTACGGTTTCTGCAGTTTGCCGCCGCTGAATCCGGAGAAGTTGTCAACTACGCGCGCATCGCAGACGACGTCGGCATCGCACCCGTCACCGTACGCTCG
The DNA here is from genome assembly GCA_050738795.1 of Steroidobacteraceae bacterium. Classification (GTDB taxonomy): domain Bacteria; phylum Pseudomonadota; class Gammaproteobacteria; order Steroidobacterales; family Steroidobacteraceae; genus 13-2-20CM-66-19. Next base: position 5,938 of record JBOIAD010000073.1, on the reverse strand, counting down.
TACTTCCAGCTCCTGGAAGACATCTTCGTGGGCTTCACCGTGCCCGGATACTCACGCAGTCCCCGCAAGAACCTTACGTCGACGCCGCGATTCTTCATGTTCGATCTCGGCATTCGCCACGCAGCAGCTGGCCTCACGCCTTCGCGGGAGATCGTGAAGACAGATCCCGGGCGCTACTTCGAGCAGTGGGTCGGCATCGAGCTGTGGAAGCGGCTCGGTTATCTCGGCAAGGGCCGCCTGCACCACCTGCGCAGCAAGGATGGCGCGGAAATCGACTTTCTGGTGGAGATCGACGGTGACGTCATCCCGATTGAGGCGAAATGGACAGAGCGGCCGAAGCGCGATGACGCCCGGCACGTGCTGAAGTTCCTGGCGGAGCGACCGAAGTCGTCGACCTTTGGATTCGTCGTCTGTCGGGTGCCGCGGCCGGAGCTGCTCGATGAGCGGGTAATGGCGATTCCGTGGTTTTGCCTGTAGATTGAGAGCATCGTCGGTCGATTGGGTGGAGCGACGGTCTTGATGAGCATCTCGGACTCCCTCTTCTTCGACACGCCCGCGACCAGCCTCTCATTGTCCGAAGCGCTCGCTCGGGACAAGCATCCCAGCAAGGCGCAGCAGCGCTTCCGGCGGCTCGTGGCACTTGCGCAAGCGTTCGGCAATGCGCCATGGACACGACCGGCGCGACTTCACGCACCCGGCCAAGGCGCGCTTTGGTGGAACCGACGGTCCTATCGTGCGGTTTGGGGCTGGGCTGAAATAAACCGCGCGGAAACGCGGTCTCCTGGTGACACAACTGGGAGCTCATCATGCGTCAGCCACTCGATTTTTCTCCCCTCAGCCGCCCCCCTTTAAAAGCCGCTGCTTACGCCTCAGCTGTGCTCGGGACCGCGCTGTTGAGCATCCTGCTCGCGGTGCCTGCCGCTCGAGCCGAGGATGACGATGAGCACGCCAGTCCCCGGGGAGTGGTCTATGTCGAAAGCAATATCGCCGCGGCCGGACAGAACTCAATTCTCGCGTACCGGCAGGATCGCGAGGGGGAGCTGAGTCCACTGCCGGGTTCGCCGTTCCTGACCCACGGCCGGGGCGTAGTGGATCCCACTCTCAAGTTGGGCCCCTTCGATTCGGATCAGGAAATCATCACGAATGCCGAACGCACCCTGCTCTTCGCTGTGAATCCCGGCTCGAACACCATCGCGGTCTTTCGGATCCATGCAGACGGGACGTTGCAGCACGTTGAGGGCTCCCCGTTTCCCTCCGGCGGTAGCAACCCGGTCAGCCTCGGGTTGAGTCGCGACACGCTCGTGGTCGTCAACAAATCCATGGATCCGGCGCGACCCAACCCCGCACTCCCCAACTACACGGCCTTCCACGTCTCGCCAGAGGGCGAGCTCGCAGCGGTCGCTTCTTCGAGCATCAGCGTGGCGCCCGGCAATTCGCCCTCGCAAGCGCTGATCTCCCCCGACGCACGCTATGTGTTTGGTGCGGATTTCCTGGGCGGTCTGCTGCAGTCGTTTCTCATCGAAGCCGATGGGACCCTCAAGCAGAATGTGCCGCAGCAACTTCCCGCCGCGGTCTTCGCCGGCTCCTCCGCGCCGCATCTGCCCCTAGGCTTGTCGGTCCATCCCAACCGTGCGGTGATGTACGCAGGCTTCGTCACGATCAATCGCATCGGGGTGTATCAATATGATCCGGACGGCGTGCTGTCTTTCGTGCGCTCTGTGCCGGATAGCGGGGCGGCTGTGTGCTGGATTCGCCTCAACCTCGAGGGCACGCGGCTGTACGCCTCCAACACCGGCGATCACACGATTTCTGTATTTGATACATCGGACCCGCTCAAACCGGTCGAGATGCAACGGTTGACTCTGAAGGGTGTGGGCGGCGGCTTTCAAATCGAGTTGGATCCTAGGGGCAGGACGCTCTACGCGGTGTCGCAACGCGACTCGGCGAAGATTCCACTCGGCCAAGGGAATAACCTCCACGTCATGAAGGTATTGCGCGACGGCCGCTTACGGGAACAGGAGGATTCGCCGCTCGCATTGCCGGTGCCGGGCAACATCCGGCCCCAGGGCCTGGCGACATTCTAAAAAAGAGAGCCCGAACTTCCTTGCGAGCAGGGCACGGATTCCACTGTTCGGCCGTATAATGCTGGCGGAGAAGGTGGGATTGCTCGCGGCCCCAAGGGCCGCTCGTCCCTCGCACAGCTCGGGACCGCCGCGCGCGACGCGCGGCGTCCAGCCCGCTGAAGCGGGCTAGTCGAACCCTCTTGTCCATTGGTTCGTGGCTTCGAATCCCACCCCGCTTCGTTGCACAACGACTGGCGCTCACGGAGTGATGAAAGCTTCTGCCGCGACGGGTGGGCTCGGAGAGGGTGGGATTCGAACCCACGAACACCCGTGAAGATGTTACTGGAATTCCAGTCCAGCGCCTTCGACCGCTCGGCCACCTCTCCAATCAATCACTTACGGGAGTTTCCTCGACTGCGTCTAGTGCTCCCCCGGAGGGGTGTTGCATGATACACCGTCAAGCCTGAGGAGGCGCCTGCTTCGCCGTCCGGAACGCCGGCGGCTCGTCGAGGCAGGGATCCTTCGGATTGCGTCGCGGCGGTTCCGGCTCGTTGAGAGCGGGTATGTGCAAAGCGTTGGTCGTGTCGGGCGAGTCCATGCCCGCCGGGATGCGCAGCGGCGCAATGCTCGTCGCCTTCACATACGCCTGGTTATCGCGGCACGAGCGGCCGGCATTGCGAATTGCACGCAACGGATGGCAGCCTGCGAGGCCCACCAGAACGGCCATCAATCCCAGCAACGCGACGCGATATTTCATTTCGACCCTTTGTGTGACTTCAACTCAGCACGCCCGCGGCCCGCAGCGCCGCCAGGACCGCCGGCTGATGCACCGCCGACAGCTCTGTGAGCGGCAGCCGAATGCCATTCTCCATGATCCCGGTTCGTGCCATTGCCCACTTCACGGGGATCGGATTGGGCTCCAGAAACAGATCGCGATGCAACGCGGCGATTGGCGCATCGAGCCTCTCAGCGCCCCCCGCGTCGCCTTTCAATGCCAGCGCCACCATATCGGACACGGCACGGGGAGCGACATTGGCGGTCACCGAGATCAGCCCCCGCGCGCCCGCGAGAATCGAGCGGCGTGCCGTCGCATCGTCGCCGCTCAGAATGATGAAATCCTTGCGGCAGACGCCGACGAGCTCGCGCATTCGCTCCGGCTCGGTGACGGCCTCTTTGACTGCCACGATACCCGGAAGTTGCGACAACCGTGCCACCGTCGCAGGCAGCATGTCGACCGCCGTACGCGCCGGAACGTTGTACAAGATCACCGGCGCACGCGCAGCGCGCGAAACGGCCGCAAAGTGCTGGTACAGCCCTTCCTGAGTCGGCCGGTTGTACGCAGGAGTGACCACGAGCACTGCATCGATCGGCAGCTCCGAGAGCCGCCGCGCACGCGCCACGGTCGTGGCGGTACTGCTCGTGCCGGCGCCCGCGATGATCGGGATTCGGCGCCTGGCCTGCGCGCAAGCCAGCTCCGTGAGCCGCCACAACTCGGAATCGCTCAGAGTTGCGGATTCGCCCGTCGTGCCACCGACCACGATACCACTGGTACCGCTCGCCAGATGCAAGTCCAGAAGCCGCTCCCAGGCGCCGAAATCCACCGCACCGTCCGGCCGCATCGGCGTGACAATGGCAACGAGGCTGCCTGAAAGCATGAATCTGTCCACGGTGCTCGAATGAGCGTGCGATGTTACGAGCCGGTGCTGCGCCTAAGCAAGCTGTCCCGCGGAGCGCTGTCCCGCGGGGCGCGCAGGCAAGCACTGCGCCGGGCGCCGGTTTCCCGGTCCGCCGCTTTGGCGCAAGCCCGAGGAAAGTTGGGCGCAGCGCATGACGAGTCGATGCGCACCCGGTACACTCACCCGTGACGACGACGGACCTCAAACCGACACGCAAGATGAAGCAGCACCTGGCCGTTTCGGCGATCGGCGGCGACCGCACGGGGATGGTACACGAGCTGACGCGCGTGATCAGCGAGTGCGGCGGCAACATAAGCGAAAGCCGGATGGCGAGCCTCGGGACCGAGTTCGCCATGCTGCTGCTGGTATCGGGCAATTGGCACGCGCTGGCGAAGCTCGAAACCGAGCTCAAGCGCCTGGCCGACACCAGCAGCCTGAGCATTCACCTGAAACGCACCGAGCCGCGCCCCGCGCGTACGGACATGCTGCCCTACTCGATCGATGTCGTCTGCCTCGACCAGACCGGCATCGTCTCGGGACTGTCGGGTTTTTTTGCCACCCGCGGCATCGACATTGCGGAAGTCTCCACCCGCAGCTATCCGGCGGCGCATACCGGCGCGCCGATGTTTTCGGTGCAGATGATCGTGAACGTGCCGAGCCGTATCCACGTCGCGCACCTGCGTGAAGAGTTCATGGAATTCTGTGATTCACTCAATCTCGACGCCATCCTTGAACCGGTGAAATCCTAGCGGGCGAGAGCCGCGCCTTGCGCCGTGGGCTGCAACAGCCGCGCGCTTTCGGTAACAGGACCAGCGACATGACAACTGCGAAAATCGGCGGCAGGATCAAGAGCTTCTCGCTGCCTGCGAGCGGCGGCGCGACGTGGGACCTGCAGGCGGCTGCGGGGCACAAGCTGGTGATCTACTTCTATCCGAAGGACATGACCAGCGGCTGCACGCGCGAAAGCCAGGACTTTCGCGACCTGTACGGCGCCTTCCGCAAGGCGGGCACTCTCGTGGTCGGCGTTTCGCGCGACAGCGTCAAATCGCACGAGAAGTTCACGCAGAAGGAGCAGCTTCCATTCCCATTGCTGGCGGACGAGGAAGAGAAACTCTGCAAGCGGTTCGATGTCATCCATGAGAAGAGTCTGTACGGCAGGAAGTATCTCGGCATCGAGCGCAGCACATTCCTGTTGGATGGCTCCGGCGTCCTGCGGCGCGAGTGGCGCAAGGTGAAAGTTCCGGGTCACGCGGAGGAAGTGCTTGAAGCGGCGAAGTCTATCTGATCCGGGTGCGTCGACGGCCGCTGCCGGCGAGCCGCTCGACCTGAAGGCCAGAGCCCGCGACGGGCGCCGGCTATTCGTGCTCGACACCAATGTGTTGATGCACGATCCAACATCGATCTGCAGATTCGAGGAGCACGACGTCTATCTGCCGATGGTCGTGCTGGAGGAGTTGGACGCCCACAAGAAGGGGCTGTCGGAAGCCTCCCGCAACGTGCGCCAGGTGAGCCGGTTTCTCGACGACATGATCCGGGATGCCACGAAAGAGCACATCGATCGTGGCCTGCAACTGCCGAGCGGCTATTCGGGCAATCACGGCAAGAAGCCTTCCACCGGGCGGCTGTTCTTCCAGACGCGCCAGCTCTCGAGCGCGCTGCCCGCGAGCCTTCCCGGCCAGGGCAATGACAACGTCATCCTGGCCCAGACTCTCGCTTTGCAGAACGAGCAGCAGGATGCGCGCGTCATTCTCGTCTCCAAGGACATCAACCTGCGCATCAAGGCTGCGGTCCTGGGCGTGCATGCCGAGGACTATTACAGCGACAAGACGCTCGAGGACGCGGACGTCCTTTACAGCGGGATGGCGGCGTTGCCAGGCAACTTCTGGGAGCGGCACGGCAAGGACATGCGCTCGTGGAAGGATGCCGAGCGCACCTGGTACCAGATCAATGGCGCGATGGCCGCTTCCTGGTGGCCGAACCTGTTCGTGCACGAGATGGGCGCACAGGGCATCGAGGCCATCGTGCGCGAGGTGGACGGGCAGTCGGCCAAGCTGGAGCTGGTGCGCGATTTCCGCAGCGAGCGGCACAGCGTCTGGGGCATCACGGCACGCAACCGCGAGCAGAACTTTGCCCTGAACCTGCTGCTCGATCCGCAGATCGATTTCGTCACGCTGCTGGGCCCCGCCGGCAGCGGCAAGA
>JBOIAD010000072.1:0-21029 GCA_050738795.1 Steroidobacteraceae bacterium | reverse complement strand
CCAGGGATGCGACCAATCTTGCCCAGGGCGTGGGTTCGAGGCAGCAGGGCGCAGCGGTGCAGATGGCCGTCAATGATTTTGGGAATCCGCAGTACGATGGCCCGCAGCCGCCCCCGAACCACGGAGTTCACCACTACCATTTCCGGCTGTTTGCACTCGATGTACCGGATCTGGACGTGGCTCCGGAGGATGGCGTGGAAGCTGTGCTCGAGGCGGCCCGTGCCCATGCCCTCGAGGAAGCGGAAGTCATCGGCACGTTCGAACGCTAACCGTTCCCGGAGGGCGCGTAGTCCCGGCCAACGCGGTAGCAAGGAAATGCGAGGCGGTTGTGGACCGCCCCGCATCGCTCCGCGTCACCTGGATTCTATTGTTGCGGCTTGAAAGCCGTCATGAACTCGTCTTTGGAGACGAATCCGTCGCCGTCGGTATCCGCGTTGGAGAAATGAGCTGCGACTGTTGGATGGGCCTGTGCCTCCTGCCCCGTCAGTTTGCCGTCATGGTTCGTGTCAAGCTTGCTGAATATTGCCCCGACATCCACCGGGGGTCCGGCTGGTGGCGTCGCGGGTGGCTGCGTGACGGCGTTTGGAGTCGCCGGCGCGCTCTGCGGCTCCTGTTGAGCGAAAGCGGCGCTGCTCAGCAGGGCGGTGAACAGGATTGCGTTGGGCATCTTCATGAGGAGGATCTCCTGGCTACAACGCGGCGAAATCGGGCCACGCCAGTAATCAAAGATCCCGTCAGGCAGAGGTTCCCGCGAAAACCGTCGCACGGCGCAGACACCGACGCCAACACAACGGGTTTCGGCCGTTCCCGCGCTGGTGCGACGCGGAGATTTCCCGGGCCCGCGGTTGTAGTCGTTGCACGGGTGCCTCAAATCTCATGTCGCTGAGGTCACATCGAATCTCATATGGTGCAGGTCCAGTGTAAGCACTGAGCTGAGCAGCAGCTCGTTTCCCACCGTGGCCTCGAACAGTCCGTCTGGCTGGTGAACCCCGGGGCTGGGAAAATAGATCGTCGGGTGGCGGCCTCCCAGAGCCACATGTGCAAAGCCTGCGCTCTGTGTAGTGGCGCCCAGCATGGTCACGCCTCCGTCCGTGTTGGGAAAGAACCGCGGACTGCCTTTCCCGGCGATCGCGCTCAAGTGCAGTTTTTCAACTGCCGCGTCGTAGACGAGCATCGTACCGGTGAAACAAGTGTCGATCTGCGCCTGTATGTTCTTCCCGTTGAGTGTGAACGGCTCCCCGGTCAGGATTGCCGGACCATTGGCCCCGAACGTCACGGTCTTCAGCGTGCCGGGCAGTGTCGAAGTCCCCGTGTCCGTGAGCGGCTCGGAAATCCGGAGCAAATGATGCCGATAGTCGATCTGCAGGATCCGGTCCTTCAGGTCGGTGAAGACGATGGCGCCGTCAAATGCAACCTTATGGTTCGGCGGGCCCATCCGCGCGCGCGGGAAGGCGAGCATGCGCATGCTGAGGCTCAGACCTCCGAGCCGGACAGTCCTCTGCCCCGCATGCTGGACGCCGTCAATGGGTTTACCGTCCTTTCCGGTCACCGCCTGCAGCGGCCAGCCCAGCTCCGCCGCGGAGTCGCTGGCAATGTAGGAAATGACATTGCCCGTGTCCAGGACGAAAGTCAGCGACCGGCCGCTGTCAACCTCGACGGGCACGCAGACCAGCCCGTCATCGCAAAACGTGAACGGCAACTCTGTAACGTACCTGGGCTGCGCCGCGGATCCCGGCGATGCGGCTCCCAGCAGGACGGTCAGCAGCATGGCGCGTCGATCCAGCAGAGCCATTACGCGGAAAACAATCTCTTTGCTCATGTCGGGGACTTGCCTGACTCTTCGGCCTGCCATGAGGTCTGTCTATTTGGGCCGTAGTGCCCGATCCGCTTCGCGCAGCCAGTCTTCGCGGTCTGCGGTGGCGGGCAACGCGAATGCCGCGTCCCGGGCGCGCGTATAGCCTTCGCGGGAAGCGGCCGCGTCCCCCGACTTCGCCAATGCTTCCGCGAGTGCGAGCAGGTTTGGCGGATATTGCGGCCGCAGTGTCACTGCGCGGCGCGCGGCAACCAAACCCGCGTCGGGATCACCGGGACCCAGCGGCCAACCCGGCGCCCGAACCAACACCAGCGCTCGCACGCGCGCGGGTCCCGCTTCGTCGTACCCGGGGTCGGCCCCTTCGGCGCGCGTCAATGTCTCGAGCATCCTGCTCAACAGCTCTCCCGCGTGCGTAGGATGTGCCCGTGCCTCGAGTCCAAGGGCAACGGCGCTGCCGTATAGACACGCAACCGCCTCCGGCTCGCCCGCGAGGCAGCTCTGCGCGTCGCGGCCAGCCTGTGACGCAAGCTCGCCGCGAACCCGCGAGTCGGACTCATGCTCGCTACGGTCGGCGTCCACCTTTATTGCCGCAGCCAGTGCCGCGACCGAGGACTGTTCCGAGCTCTGCACCGCCGGCCGCAGAGGGGCCGTGCAAGCCGCCGCCGCGAGCGCCAGGAAACCGCATCCGATCCGCCACTTCACGGCGCCATCTTGACGCCGGGAAGCTGCGGCAGCACGAAGCCCTGCAAATGCAGCGGCCCCAGGGTGTCGGCGCCCCGGGTCGTGTGTCCCATCTTCAAGAGCCCCGCCTGTAAGGCCCGCGACCGGCTCGCAGTCAGGCGGGAACCGACCGCCGCAACAATGGCAACGGGCATCGGTGCGGATTGCAGCGCGGTTTTGAGCTCACCTGCGAAGGGCAAAGTCGAAAGCGCTGCCCCCTGCGTCTGATCGAGCAATGCCACGACGTTTTCGCCCGCTGCGACACGCCGCAAGGCGCTGAGTATTTGTCCCGTAGCTTCTATCTTGACATCCGGCGGCAGCGTCCAGGCCGAGATCGCGGAGTGGCGTACGAAATCGGGGGCATAACCGGCGACGCTGAGTACCGTGTACCCCGCCAAGGATTCCGGTCCTGTCACGCGGCCAGTTTTTGCAATCAGTGTCCACCGCTGCTGTGTGCCGGTACCGGCCACGTCCGCCTGCGCCAACGGTGTTAGATGCAGCTGGGACGCATGCTCGACAAAGAACGGATAGGGCACGAACGCCAGCACGGTATCGGCACGGCCCAGTTTCGCCAGTCCGCCTTCCTCGGTCGGGTCGTAGACTGCGGCAAGGCTGCCCGCGGGCCATCCGGCGCCGGCCGCGGCGGCGCTGGCGAACTGATCGACGAAAGGTTGCGCATCGCCGGCTCCCCCGGGGTATCCGGGCGCGCAGAACACGAGGGTCGCAACCGCTGCCGCCAACAGTGTACTCATGCCTTTAGGCTATCATTCCTCCGCGCTGAGAACCTCCGCGGTCGAAGAAGGGCGCACGTGATCCATGAGTGTGCCCGCCTCGCCCAAGGTCGTTCAAATGTTCCTCCGGGTGCTGCAAGCGCGGGCCTGGATCGTCGCGGCATTCCTGCTCCTGGCCGTGGCGGGCGGCTGCGGGGCCCTGCGAGTGCCCAACGATCCCGCCATTGACCGCCTGGTGGTGGCGGGCGATCCGCTCGCGCGCGCGACACTCGAGTTCGAGCGGCTGTTTCCCGAAGGCGATCAGGCGCTCATCATGCTCGAGGCGCCGGACCCTTTGGGCCTTACAGCGCTGCGCGCCGCGGACCGACTCGAGAACGAGCTGGGAAAGATCCCGGGCGTCCAGGCCCATAGCCTGCTCACTCTCTACCGTCGGGCGACCTCGTTGCGGGATATCGGGCCCCCCGAGGCGGCGCGACTGCGAGCCTTCGCCACGGGGACGCCGCTTTTTCATCGCGCCGGACTGCTGGGCGAACACTATCTCGGCATAGCTCTCGAGTTGCGCGTGAGCTCGCGTGCCGAGCGCAATCGCGTCCTGACCGCGATCGATTCACTCGTGCTGCCCCTCGAGACAGCCGGTGGACCGTTCACCGCAGTCCGCCGTGTTGGATCTCCATGGCTCGACGCCTGGCTCGAACGGCAAACGGGTGCGGCCACTGCGCGCTTCATGCCTCTGTTCGGGATATTTCTGATGACGCTGGTGCTCGTTGTCTACCGATCTTTGCGCGCACTGGGGGCCATCATTCTGACCCTCGGGGCCGTGCTCGCGATTGCGGTGGGGTTGGCTGATCCGGTCGGCTGGTCGAACACCGTGATCTCGACTCTCGTTCCGTTGACAGTAATGGTCACGACGACCGCGACTCTCGTCTACATACATTCACGGTATATGGAGCCGGACGATGCACCGACTCTTCTCGAACACCACGCGCGCGCGCTGGCCAATAAATTCCTGCCGTGCACCGCCTCGATGTTCGCGACGGCGGTCGGCTTTGGTGCGCTCGCGGTTTCGGACATCCGTCCCGTGCGTGAGATGGGGCTTTGGACGGCATGCGGACTCATCGTGGCGTGGGTCGGATGCTTCACTCTGTTTCCTGCGCTGCAGTCGCTGTTGCGTACTCCGCTTCGCTCGGAGCGGGTCGCTGCCGGCAAGCGGTTTTCCCGCTTCGTCGATGTCCTCGTGCCCGCGAGCCGCCGCTACAGATGGCCGCTGGTTGGCGGAGCCATTTTGCTGATGCTCTGCGGTGCGGGCGCGTTGTTCGGCATCCACGGCGTGTTCGCACCGCTTTCACTCCAAACCGACACGTTGACTTACGTCAACCCCAGCGAACGCGTTGCGCAGGACACCCGTGTTTTCGAACAGACGAGCGGGCTCGATGTCGTAGAGCTCTGGCTGCAGACGCCGGTGGGCCATGCACTGGACCCAGAGTTCCTGCGTGCGTTGCAGCAGTTGAGCCATCAGCTGGAAGGCGATGCGCGCATCACCGCCGTCGATGGACCGACTTCGGCGCTCCGCTGGGCGCACTATGTCGAAACCGGTTCCGATCAACTGCCAACAGCGTCTTCCGCCTGGGTAAAGCTCGCTTCCGATCTGGAGCAGATCATGTTGACAGAGCCCGCGGCGCGAGCGTACGTCGACGTGGCGGATCTGGCTAACGTCCGCCTCAGCGTCCGCGGACGTGGGAATCTCTTCGGCCCGACCGGTGCTATGCGCCGGTTCGTCGAGCGGGCATGGACCGAGGCGCATGCGCGCGACCCAGCGCTGAGCGCCGTCCGCGGCAGAGTGGTTGGCAAGGGAGTCCTAGCCAGCGTCATCACCGAGCGCCTGCTGCCCACTCTGACCGAGAGTTTCGCGCTCACCGCCAGCGTCATCTTTCTGGCATTCCTGCTGGTATTTCGCAGGCCTTCCGCGCGTCTGATGACGATGATTCCGTCCCTGTTCGCCATTCTGTCGGTGTTCCTGGTGATGCGCCTGGCGGGCATACCGCTCAATATCGCCACGATTCTCATCGGCTCGACGGTGCTGGGCGCGACCGAGAACGACCAGATCCATTTCTTCTATCACTTTCAGGAGGGCCACTCGGCCGGCAACACGAGCGGAGCGCTGCGACATGCCCTGCTGGTTGCCGGCCGCCCGATCCTGTTTGCGACGCTCATCAATGCCAGCGGCTTCCTGGCGCTCGTGCTCTCGGACCTGCCGCCCATGCGGCAGTTCGGCATTGTTGCCTCGTCAGCCTTCATCCTCGCGCTGCTGGCCGATTTCACCGCGCTACCTGGAGCGCTGTGGATTCTGAGCCGGTACGATCGACCGGACACCGCCTGAGCGTCAATTGGTCCGTTCAGGCGCCGTGCACTTGCGGTACGATCCGCTGATGCGCAAGTGCCACCAACCCGCTTTGCTCGCCGTCCTGGGCGCTTGTGTGTGCAATGCGTTCGCGGCGGCTTTGCCACAGCAGTCATCTCCACAGCAGTCATCTCCACGGCAGCAGCCATCCCTGCGGCAACCGTCATCCGCGCCGCAGCAGTCAGTCCCGTCCCAGCAGTCAGTCCAGCCCGCCGCGCGGTCCCACGTCGCCGTATTGACGGCAAACGAGGTCGTGCAGATTCTCGATGAGACGGTGGATTGGTATCGGACACTGGGCGCTCAGCAGCAGACCGCCACCCAGCCGAGCGACCTGTTGATTCTCTATGCCAACCGGCAGACCGCCGACAAGGTCATTGGCCTCGCCTTCGAGATCGCCAGAGCCAATGCCGAGTTGCTCAGCAGCGAGGCCAGCAACACGCAGCCCACCGGGGATGCGAGCTCATCGCCGCGCGCGCTCGGTGAGCAGCGCAAAAGACTGGAGGCGCAGCGGCAGGTCATTCAAACGGAGATGGACTCCGACCGCCGCGAGGTGGCCGCCGCCGCCAAGGCCGCCAAGCCGGATCTGGAAGCGAAATTAGCCGAGCTGCAGGGCGAGCTGGACATGGTCAGCGCGCGGCGCAACCTGCTCGACACGATGACGCAGTTCCTGAGCGAGAGCGACGCCAAGGCAGCGGGAGCCAGCGCGCTGAAAGCGCACATCGATGCGATCGCGGATTCGATACCTTCCGCGAGCGCCGCCCCCGCCCCCGCGCCGGCGAATTCCGCAGTGGTGCCGGCAGCAGGCTCGGCTGCCGCGGTTGCAACTCTGAGCGCAACCAGCGGCAATCCGCAAAGCGGCATGGGCATATGGGATCTGGCCGGCAGTGTGCTGCGGCTGTCGAAGAAGGTGAGTACGATTGATACGGTCGACCAGCGCACGGCCGCCCTGGAGGCGACTTTCCGGAAGATTCGCACTGCGCCGCTCGATCAGCTCAGGGAATTGTCGGCCCGCGGCGATGCGCTCGCGACTCAGGCGGACAATGCCAACGGCGCGACATTGAAAGGCGTGCGCGATCAGTTCGATACCCTGGCGTGGCTGTTCAAGCAGACCTCGGCCATCCTGATTCCCCTGAGCAAGGAGGGCGTACTGCTGCAGCAGTACCGCCACAACTTGAGTAATTGGCGCGACGCCATCAAACGTCAGTACCGGGACGCCCTGGCGGCACTTGCAGTTCGACTGGGCATCCTCGCGGTACTGCTGGCGATCGTTTTCGCCGGCGCCGAGCTCTGGCGGCGCGCGGTGCTCCGGTATGCACGCGAGCCTCGCCGCCGCTACCAGTTGCTGCTGTTGCGGAAGATCACGCTTTGGACTGCCGTCATAGCCATTCTCGGTTTTACCTTCGTGACCGAATTGAGCTCCTTTGCGACGTTCGCCGGATTGCTGACCGCCGGTGTGGCGGTCGCCATGCAGAGCGTGCTCGTATCGATCGTCGGCTACTTCTTTCTCATCGGAAAATACGGCATTCGCGTCGGCGACCGGGTGCAGATCGGGACCGTAACCGGCGAGGTGATCGATCTGGGCCTGGTCCGCATGCATCTCATGGAGCTCAATCCGCAAGGGCCGCTCGGAGCCACCGGCAGGGTCGTCGCCTTTGCGAATTCGATCGTGTTCCAGGCCTCCGGAGGATTATTCAGGCAGATTCCGGGCGTGAATTTCACCTGGCACGAGACGACCCTGAACCTGCCTGCGGGGTGCGACTACGCCGTGGTCAAGGAGCGATTGCTCGCGGGGGTGAGCAACGTGGTCAAGGAGTACCACGCAGAAATCCTGCGCCAGACGAAGGAGATCGAAAGGGCCACCGCCACTGGCTCCGCGGGGGATGCGACACCGCACGTGCAATTGCGTTTCTCGGCCGCCGGTGTGGAGGCACTCGTCCGCTATCCGGTACACCTGCGGCATGCGGCGGAGATCGACGAGCGCGTATCGCAGGAGCTGTTGAAAGTCATCTCCGGCTGCTCCGCGCCGGCAACTCACGGAAGCTGAGCTGGCGTATTGAGGAAACGCTCGCCCTTGGCCAGCAGTACTCCGTGGCGGCTTGCGATCCCCATCTCGAGACTCTGGGCGATGAGCTGCGCACGTTCGATGAACGTCGCGGCGGCCTTCGGCGGACAGATCTCCCGGACAGTCTGGCGGAAGAGCTCGAGCCAGCGGTCGAAATGAGAGGCCTCGATCTGCAGCGGCAGATGCTTCTGCATCGGTTGCCCGTGGTAGCGCCCGCTCACGAGAATTACCGACGACCAGAACAAACACATGCGCTGCAGGTGCAGTTCCCAGTTGGTCACTCGTGCGTCGAATACCGGTCCAATCAAGGCATCCGTGCGCACGCAGGCGTAAAAGCTGTGCACCACGGTTTCGATCATCGCCTCATCGATGCCGGTCTCGGCCCGGATCCGCTCAATGATGCGCGCACGGCGTTCTGCACCGGAAAACTCAGACTCGCTCATCGCCGCACCCGGATCGAATTGCCAGCCGGTACGGCCAGGAGTGTGCGCATCTTGCGCAGCGCAACCGGATTCCTGATCAGGTCGGCGAGCGAGTAGCGATCCAGCACCGCCAGGAAGGCGCGTAGCGCCTCTTCGAGCGGCCCCCGCAGGCCGCAGGCAGGAGCAACCACGCAGCGGCTGCTTTCCTGCTCGAAACATTCCACCAGCGCAAAGCTGTCTTCGGTCGCGCGTACGACCGCGCCCAGGTTGATCGAAGCGGGCAGCTTGCCAAGATGCAGTCCGCCGCCGCGCCCACGCTGGCTGTCGACGAATCCGGCCTGCGCAAGAGTCTGCGTAACTTTCATGAGGTGGTTGCGCGAAATGCCGTAGCGGCGCGCGACTTCCGCGATGGTGTGCCGGCAGTTGGGCTCCATCGCCAGGAGCATCAGCAGGCGCAGGGCGTAATCGGTGTGAAACGTGAGGCGCATCAGCGAGCTGCCGATCCGTGGCGCCTGCGAGCGCCATCCGCGCGCGGCGGCGGTTCATGGACGCGCCTGATCCGTGCGGTCTGTATTCGTGTCGCCATAAGATGCATACAATATACATCTTAAGGCTGCCGGGCGCCAGTCGGCTACCTCGGGCAGCACCGCACTGGCTACCTCATGCGCGCAGCGCCGCACCGGTCTTTCGAACCCCCACATCGTAAGCGCGGAACTGGTTGACCGCTGCCTTGTCCGCTTCTTATTCTCCCGCGGGAAGATGCGCAGCCGCCGGCCAAAAATCAGGCAGAGCACACAACGCGGGATGGTGTTGGGACGCCGCTCCGGCGCAAATCCGGCCTCCGCCGTCTATTTTCATGGTGGCGGGTGGAGTTTTGGCGACCTCGTTGATCGTGACTGCACAGTTCGATCCGTTGCGTGAGGCGTTATTCGCGTGACGCCCAAGGAGTAGACATGAGGCGCAGTTTCTCAGCAGCGGCTCTGTCGCTGATCCTGGCGACCGGCGCTGCGCAAGGAAAGGAGTGCAAGGGTGTCCAGTTTCCAGATCGAGTTCAGGTGAGTGGCAGTGAACTGACCCTCAACGGGTTGGGGATGCGCAAGGCGACCTTTCTGAAGATTAACGTGTACGTCGCAGCGCTCTACGTCGGCCGGCCATCACACGATCCGCAGACGCTCATCGAATCCAGCGGTCCGGATGAGTTGATTCTCCACTTCGTGCGCAGCGTCGGCGTCGAGGATCTGCGCAAAGGATGGAGCGAGGGTTTTGCCCGTAACTCGAAAGAGCAGCTCTCCGCGCTGAACGAACGCATCGCAACCCTCAACGCCTGGATGTCCGATGTGAAGACAGATCAACAGCTCACATTCATCCGCCGACCCGGCGCCGGCATCCAGGTGCAGGTCAATGGAACCGTGAAGGGCACGATCGCGGGCGACGATTTTGCGCGGGCATTCGTCGCCATCTGGCTCGGCGCGGTTCCGCCGAATCCGGAGCTGAAAAGCGGCTTGTTGGGGGGAGAATGCGGCTAGAGGGGACGCGCTGGATTCCCGGGCCCAGGGCCGCTCCGGGAGAGGGGGTTTGGGCATCTCGACCCAATCCGCTCCCCCAATGCATCTGGTACAGACCGCGGTGCCGGTAGGGAGTATTGTTGGACCTCGGCAATCGCCGCTCAAATCCCATGGAGAGGAAGAATGCTGATTTTGACGCGCCGCGTGGGCGAAAGCCTGAAGATCGGCGACCAGTGCACGGTGACCGTGCTGGGGGTCAAGGGCAACCAGGTTCGCGTCGGCATTGCCGCCCCGAAGAACGTTGCAGTGCATCGGGAAGAGATCTACGAACGCATCAAGAACGAGCAGCTCGGGGCAGCGGAGCCGTTGAAGGATCAATAGCCGATGGGCCGGGATGGTTGCCGGTAGCCGCTATCTAGCATGGATTCTTGAGCCAGCCACGCGGCTTCTGGTCGTAGGCGAACGAGAGGACGACGTTGCGCGCTGCACACTCCGAGCAGCGGAAACGCTTGAGGCGATTGCGCAGTTTCGTATCCCACCCGACCAGGCGCGCCAGTGCCTCAACTTTGATATCGCGCTCGTGACTACAGTCCGCGCACGTCGCGATGACATAGCCGCCGCGATAGTGGGCCAGGCAAGCATTGCTCGTGAGGGGAATGGACATCACCATAGCTTCTCGCCGCGAACGGTGGGCGTCCATGCAGTGCTCGCGAGCGAATCTCACTGTATGCGCCGATCTCGAGCCCTGGGCGCCGTAGGAAACCGCTGACCTATGACTGCGGTTTGCTGTGACAGACGGCGCAAGCCTGTGGACGTAGCTTCCGGGCTGGCGCGTCCTGCTTGTGAATGTCACGGCGTCCGCTTTCGCGGGTGCACCGGGCAGGATCCACTACAGAAAGCTCCGCCTGAAGAGGAATGTCATGGGAATTCAATCGCAAGATGTGGAACACCAGAGTCGGTCGGACCCCTTGAAGCCGGGAGGGGACCCTTCGAAGCCACCGCAGGATCTCCCGAGGCCTGCGTCCGGCCAGACCACAGAAACACCCCAGGACCACGATAACTACGGACACGTTGGCAAGAAGCCCACTCGGCCGGCACGACGCTGATTGAGTTCATCCGGGGTCGATCCACGCCAACGATCCTGCACGGATGGCATGAATCGTGCTGCGGCAACGCTTGTTCCCGCCCGCACGAATACCTGACATTGCGCGTGACGCCGAATTGCGCCGTGACGCCAGTTCCTGCTGCTGCCCGTTCGCCTTTTTCCGTTCCCTGGAACGGCAAACTGCCGTCGCGACAGCTTGCAGTTCGCGCGTTACACAACTGACACTGTGATCAATTGGATCGGGCGCGCGGCCGCTCTCGCCCCCGTTCAAGGTTTCGGGCGACGCAGTCGTTAGCTTGGCAACACCCATGACCGAAAGTTGTTCGAGCAAGCTCGACAACATCAACCACTTCCTAAACTACGTGCCGGCCCGGTACCTGACAGCCCGGCTTGGCATATACGTCCACGTGACTTAGGATCGCAGTTGCGAGCGAAGACCCGTTCGGGCACTCGCAACCACTTATTCAGGAGGGGAATGAGTATGACACCGCATTTTCGCCCCGCGCGCGGATCCGCGAATCACCAGCACTCGATGCGACTCGCGGGGGTTATCCTGCTCGGCGCAGCGCTCGCGGCTCATGCGGCGAATGCTGCGGACCCCCAGACACAGGCGGCGGCAAACAGCCCGGACAACACCGCCGCGGCACCCGATACTTCCTCGCTGGAGCAGGTGGTCGTGACCGCGACCGCGGTCGGAGTGAGGAAACTGGATGCGAGTTATTCGATCACGACGGTGAATGCGGACCAGATCAAGCAGGCGAATCCGAAGAGCGCGGCGGACCTGCTGAAGGTTTCTCCGGGTATCTGGCCCGAATCGACCGGCGGCCAGACGGGCGCCAACATCGAGGTTGCCGGCTTCCCGACGGGCGGCGACGCGCCGTATTTCACCAACCAGTTCATGGGGTCGCCGCTGTACGGCGCGCCCACCTTGTCCTTCTTCGAACAGAGCTCGATGGTCCGGCTCGACGACACCGTGGAGCGTGTCGAGATCGTGCAGGGCGGTCCTTCGGTCGTGTTTGCCGACGGCCAGCCGGGCGCGACGGCGAACTACATACTGAGACGCGGAACGGACAAGCCGACCGGCAGCGTGGGTTTCACCTACGGATCGGAGAATCTGGAGCGAGTTGACGCTTTCTACGGCGGCAAGATCAGCGACGGCTGGTACGGGAGCGCGGGTGGCTTTTATCGCTACAGCAACGGCATACGCGATCCGCAGTTTCCAGCCGACAACGGCGGCCAGTTCACCGCAACCATCGCACACGACATGGACAACGGCTCGTTGATGGTCTATGGCCGTGTACTGCGTGACAAGAATCAGTTCATTACGCCGATTCCGCTGATCCAGCACGGCACGGACAGCTTCAGCGCGTACCCGGGTTTCGATCCGTTGACTTCGACGTACAACAGCAAGGCCATACAGCATGTGTTTCTGCCTACCTATCCGGGCGGGGCCGGTGGGGATGCCGACCTTGCGAATGGCCGCGGCGCAGACGTTCACTTCCTCGGAGCCAATCTGAACCTCGAATTCGACGGCGGCTGGATCGTCTCCGACAGATTCCTGTTCGATGGCGGAAACATGGACACGAATGCGCTGTTCTCGGGCAGCAATCCCGCCTCACTGGATGACGAGCTGTACAACCTGTCAACCGGTCTCGGCGGCTATCAGCTTCCGGCCGGCTCGGCGACGGCGACTTATGCCAACGGCGGCGGCCCGGTCGATCCCAACCAGAGCGTCATCCACCAGGGCTGGTGGTTCATTCACAAGCACCTGTTCTCGATCAACAACGATCTGCGGGTGAGCAAGACGATCTTCGACGGCAATACGCTGACAGCCGGCCTGTACGTGGCACACTACACGGATCACGACAAGTGGTCGCTCGGCAACCAGATGCTGATGACGAATACGCCCAACGCCGTGCCGATCGTGGTCAGCTACGTGCAGAATGGCCAGACCTTCCAGCGCACCGACAGCCAGGGCTTCATCGACTTCAACGGCAACTTCGACATCACCGAGGACGGCCACGCCACAAACACGGCCCTGTATCTCTCGGATTCCTGGCGACTCGGGCCTTGGCTGTTCGACGCGTCGGTGCGGGGCGAGCATGTCAAGGCGAGCAACCGGGTCTGCAATCTCAGCCCCGTCAACCTGGATGGCAATTCGCTCACGGTGTACGACAACGCCACGCCGGTCTGCAATGGCACGTTCATCGTCACCGACTACGATCCAACTCGTGTGCCCTGGACAATCGGTGCCAACTACGAGCTGTCCAGCAACATGAGCGTTTACGCCCGGGTGAACAAGGGGTATCACTACCTGGACTTCGACAATGGCATACGTGGCAATCCAACCGGTCACACCCCGCCCGAGCAGAGCGTCGACAACCAGGAAATCGGCTTCAAGTACCAGGCGAGCTGGATCTTTGCGGATATCACCGCGTACCACAAGAAGTTTACGGGCCTGCAGTACACGCCGACCAACGGGCAGGGTACTCCGATCGGCACGCAGCTCGTGTACGGGGCCGATTCCAAGGGCGTCAACTTCAACTTCGTGGTCAGTCCGATCGAGCGCCTGAAGGTTGCATTCCTCGGCGCCTACCTCGATGGGCACTATACGCACTACAATGCCTGCATCCCGTTCGTGAATTCCGTGTCCGGCAATGGTTGCGCCTTCATCGAGGGTCAGCAGCTGCAGCGGCAGCCGAAGTTCCGCATGGCGCTGCAGCCGAGCTATTCGATCCCCGTACCGTGGGGCGACCTGAGCGCGTTCCTGACGTGGAGCCACGTGGGTCAGCACACGCAGGACCAGTCGGGCCTGCAGCAGCTCGGCACTTATGACACGCTGGACTTCGGCGTCGTCACCGAATACGGAGAAAATTGGGAACTGCGTGTCCAGGGCACGAACATGAACAATGCGCTGGGACTGACGGAGAGTAATTCCCGGATATTCGGCAGTGCGTCCGGGACGGGCGGCGTGATCCTCGCGCGCCCCCTCGAGGGTCGGGAAGTCAATGTCGAGCTGAAATACAAGTTCTGAGTGCGACGCGAAACGAAGGTTGGCAGGGGCTGTCCGGATTGAACGGATGAGGATCCGGCCGCTCTCGAGCGAGGAGCTCTGATGAGATTCGGGCGGCCCCTCGCGGTGTGCATGCTGGCTGCCGCGCTTGAGTGCTCGACGCCTGCCGCGCAAGCGCAGATCGATCCGAGCTTCCTGCTCACCGCCACCAGCAAGGACTTCGAGTCCTATTTCCCCACCTATCTTGCCAACGGCTATCTGTCGACCATGACCGGTCCACGGGGCACCGAGAGCAATCTGGCGTATCTCGTGGCCTTCATGGACTACTCGAAGGACGACATTGCTCGACCGGCCGCAATTCCCGGATGGAGCGGGATCAACTACAGCACCGGAAAATCGAGTGCCGGGCAGTTCTGGCTCAATGACGCCAGACTCGCGGAGAAGGCGTTCAGCGGCTATGCGCAGACGCTGAACATGCACGACGGAACATTGCAGACGGGCTATCGCTATACCGACGACAGCGGCCGCAGCACCGACATCGCAGTGGTCACTCTCGTCAGCCAGGCCTCTTCGCATCTGGCAGCGACCCGGATTTCGATCACGCCCGATTTCACTGGCAGCGCACAGCTGCTGTTTTCTTTTACGCTGTGGGCACCGCACCAACCGCGCTTCCCGATCCGCAGGATGACGGGCGAGGAGATGATGGCCGCGGTGGCCGCCAACAACATGTCGGTGCTCCAGCCGATTAACTCCGTAACGGCGGATCGCGCGCCAATCTGGTATTACGGCTACACGGGCGTGCTCAAGAAGGGTGGCGATGCGAACGAGTTGACGTTGTGGCTGGATGGCCGTGCGCAGGAGGGTCTGTCCATGAGCGAGACCGCGGCGATCGGCCTTCCCGCCGATCTGCCCGGCTCCGATGTCAAACTCATCCAGACTGAATACCAGCTCGGTCTTCTGGTGAGCGTGCCGGTTCAAAGAGGCAAGACCTACGCATTCACCAAGTATGTGGCAGTCTCTCGCCAGAATTGGGGTGGTGACGCCCGCCAGACCCTGGCGCTCGCCGAGGACGCGCGGCGCAATGGATTCGAGAGACTGCTTGGCGAGCACCGTGCGGCCTGGAACGCGCTGTGGAAATCAGACATCCTGATCGACGGCGACGCAAAAGCGCAGCAGGCGATCCATTCAGACTTGTACTATCTGCTCTCAAACTCCACCGTCGGCACGGCCTGGCCAATGGGTGCTTGTGCTCTGACGCCGAACTATGCCGGACACGCGTTCTGGGACAGTGATTCGTGGGTGTTCCCCGCGCTATTGCTCCTCCATCCAGAGCGTGCCAAGCCGATCGTCATGTTCCGTCATCGCACGATGCAACCCGCTCGCGAGCGTGCACTGCAATATGGTGTGCGCGGCACCATGTATCCGTGGGAAGCCGACCCGGAAACGGGTGTGGACTACACGCCCCATTTCGCTTATGGCGTGTTTCGTGAAATCCACGTCAACGCTGACATTGCCATCGCTCAGTGGCAATACTACCTGGCCAGCGGCGATCTCGACTGGCTCAAGCACTACGGCTGGCCGGTCATCCGGGAGATCGCACACTTCTGGGCAAGTCGCGTCGAATTCAACAAATCCGCGAATCGTTACGAGATCCATCACGTCACTTCACCGGACGAGGCGTACGACGACGTCCCGAACGACTCGTTCACCAACGCTGGCGCGCGCAAGGCGCTGGATATCGCAATAGCGGCTGCACGGCTGGTCGACGCCACACCGGACCCGGAATGGGCGCGGATTTCTCGGCAGATGTACATCCCATTTTCGAACGAGGCACAGCGCCATCTGGATTTCGACGCGGTCGTGCCGCATGACAAGGTCACCTGGATGGGATCCTCGTTGTCCTGGCTCGCCTATCCCAATCTCGACCTGCCGATGTCCGAGCAGGTGCGCAGGAACGATTTCGAGTTTCAACTCCACGAACTGCAGGTCCACGGCAACGATCCGAATGAAATGATGATGGTCATGCTCGCGGTGCATGCCGCGGAGCTTGGCGAGGGCAACGTGGCTGGTGAGTGGATTGACCGCAATCTCGTCGGGTTTCTGAAGCCGCCATTCAATGTCCGCAGCGAGACCGCTGAAAACAATGCGGGCTATATACTTGCGACGTCGGCAGGATTCGTGCAGAGCTTCGTTTACGGCCTGACGGGCCTGCGCATCGACGGGAAGGGCTTGAGCGAAGCCTATCGGCCAGTGCTGCCGGACGCTTGGAAGTCAGTTACGCTGCGCAACATCGAGTTCCGCGGTCAGCACTACGATGTCGCCGTGAGCCGTGATGCACACGGCGTGACGCGGCTGACCCGGACACGGCTCTAATACCCGGGCTTGGAGTTGGCTCAAGGTCCATAGGTGCGAGGAGCGGCTGCCTGACACCTTGATCTGCTTCGAACACGGCAGGGGGCGCCTGGGTCGGTGCGTGCAGGGATCATGAGCCTTTGATGCGCAACGCCTTGCCCTCGAACGCCTCGAGTCTCAATCGCAGGGTGCCTCCCGGGCCGATCTGCGGCGCAATCGCCTTGGGATCCAGTACATCGGTGGCTATCGAAGCATGGCTTGCACCGCGAACGGTCACGGTCTCATCTACTGGTGACGATCCGAAGTTTATCGCTGTCACCTCGAGCTCCGCGTGCTCGGGTAGCTCGTGAACGAGAACGAACAGGCCCTTCGACTGCACAGTCGGCACGTCGCTCAGCCGCCCCGCATACAGACGCAGGCTGGCGCGCGCCTTGAGCATGCGTGCCAATTGGGATGCGAACGAGTCCGGCCTTTTGAGTTGCGCAGGAAGCGGCCCGTAGAGAGCGATAGCCCGTGGCAAACCCGCAGATGACCGGGTCGCCTTCGGATTCGCACCGATCAGATCGTATGCGCCCCGGTTGATCCAGCGGGTATCGCCGTCGGCGAGCCGATCCCGCACCACCGCCGCGGGCAACGTCAGCGCCCCTACGAGGTCCCAGCCCGAAAGCGCGAATACGCCGGGCTGGAACGCATTGTAGAAGGCAAGCAGGAGGTGCACGCGCTTTATCTTCTCCACCTCGACGGCGGTCAACTTCGAAATGTCCTTGATGCCCAGGGCGGCTGCGATGACCGTGGCCGTGGTCGAGGCCACGCCGTCGCCGAACTTCAAATTGTAGGGAGCATCCTTGAGAATCAGGCGCCTGTACATCTCTTCCTGCACGGTACTGCGCAGCTGCTTCCCCGTTACCTCGCCACCGCGAAACGCAAAGAGGTCATCGGCATGCCGGCCGAAGTGGGCCAGTCCCATCGTCAGCTCGTCGTGATTCTGCAGAGCGTGGATCAGCGCGCCCGGATCGATGTCGTAGCGGCGCATGAGTTGGAATACGAGCCGCAGGAACTGCGCATCGCCAGTCAGAAGCGCGTGCTCATAGGCCGGCCGCGTGACGAAATCATAGGACAGGTCCGCACCTCCGCTCGACATCGCGTGCACGTCGTCCAGCGGAAGGGCGAGTTCCTGGAACGTGAATCCCCCCAGTTTTCGTACCATGTCCCCTATGAGCTGGTTCGAGGTGTTGGACAGGGGATGTCCCTCGGACCAGACACGGCCACTGCCCGGGTCCCGTTCGATTCCCAACAGGCCATTCGCGTCAAGGCGCAGCATGGTGTCGCCGAGCACACCGAGCTCGTGCACCGCATCGCCGAGTACGAGTCGTTGGGCAGCGAATGTCGGGTCGAGCCAGTTCAGAGTGGGTTGGCCCTCTTTGAAGTAGTGCAGATATACCCAGCGACGGTCCACGCCGTCGGCGCCGCGGACAACATCCGTGGCGCTCCAATCGGAGTCCTTCACGCCCGGCTGGTAGAAAATCCTCGAAGACAGCATTCCGACGATGTAGCCCTTGGCCTGCAGAGCATCAACCACGGCCGGACTCAGATTGGCGGAGTCATGCCCCGCGGGCACCGGCGGCAGCAAGCCCCAGTCGGCGGGCTCGATGCGCACCATGTGATAGAGGCCGGGATAGTCGGCATACCCGCGTTCGGCGAGACGGAAATCGGGACCCTTGCCGGTGTGACCCGGAATGATATCGCCTATGACGATGGCGCCGTGGGCATGCGCCGCCTGGACGAGGCTTTTGTATTGATCCTCGGTGCCGAAGTCCGGATCGATATCGAAGCTGATGCGGTCAAAATTGCCGTCGACGGACGGCGTGTAGTCACGACCGCGCACCCCGCCGGACCGCTTCATTGGACCTGTGTGTATGCCTTGAATTCCGATAGCCTGGAACGCGTTCCACAGCCGCTCGTCTGCGAGCGTGGATAGAACCGAAACACCGGAAGCGGCCGCGATAGTCGAAGCAGGATATGCCGTAAACCATACGGACGCCCGCGACGTGGCCGCACGCGGCTGCGGTATTCCGTAGGGATGCTGCCATTGAAGGGCATTTCCGGAGTAGCGGCGCGCCAATGATTGCGCTTGATGCAACATGGAGCGCGCCTCGAGCCAGTCAATGTAGGCCGACTCGGAAAGCGGCGGCTGGCCGGTGTCTGCGCCGGCAGGATTGGACACACCGTTGCCGAAGATCGGCGCAGCTGCATACAGCAGTACGATGCAGCCAATCCAGAGCATTTTCATTCGAATGACTCCTCGTAGACGATGCACTGCAAGCGGGCAGGGATGCAGACGATCTGCCACATCCGAAGTGGGATTTCCGCCAGGTCACCCGCACGCGGCGGTAAATCGTACACCACAGAACGGAGGCTTCATGGACCGTCGGGATTTCCTCACCGGGTCAACGATCGGCTGGCCTTTGCGCCATTGCCTCCATGGCCGCCCGCATCTGTGCCGGCGTCACATCCCTCACGTGCGTGGCCACCGACCAGCGGTGGCCATAGGGATCTTCCAGTTGACCGTAGCGGTCGCCCCAGAACGTCTCGCTGACCGGCATGGTGATCTTCGCTCCTGCTGCGGCTGCTTGCGCCACCAAGGCGTCGGCATTATCGACGTAAAGATGAACCGTCACAGGAGAGCCTTGCAGCGATTTCGGGCCGAGTACTCCGTGCTGCGGCATCTCGTCCACCAGCATCACGGTGGAATCGCCGATACGAATGCTCCCGTGCATGAGCTTCCCTCCGGGTCCCGCCAGCCGCGACACCTCTACGGCATTGAAAGCCTTCTTATAGAACTCGATCGCATCGCTGGCTCCCGCGCAAACGAGGTGCGGCGTCACCGTATGCATTCCGTCCGGAATAGGCTTTGTGATCGCGTTGGACATGACAGCTCCTGGTGGTGGGTTCTGCCCTAGGACGCGCGGACAGGCCTGGATACGACAATCCCCGAGACCTCATCGATGTCCCGGCCGCCGCATCAGTCCGAGGCGGGGCGTCAATGCGGCAACGGATTGGATGAGGACACGGCGTGACTTGGGATCTGCCCTGCATCGCTCACCGCCGGGATACCAGGGCCACCTGGAGCGTTATACGTCCAGGCGAGCGCTGCCAGAGATCTACTCATGATAGACGGCCTGTCGTCGAAAGTTAGCCTGGTTATCATCTTGACCTGTTTGACAGGTGGTTGTGACAGACTCCGAATGGGCAGCGCAGCATCCGTCCCGGATGGAGCACCTGCCGAACAAGAGCTGCAGAAGATCAGCTACATGTCATCCGCCGAGTCACACAGCCACTCCCGCAAACTGTATACCCACTTCGAAGAAGCGAAGAGTTGCGGCGACTTCGAGCTCGCAATGCGCTGGAATCGGCCACCCAACAGCGAGAGCGGGCCGTTTCACAAGAAAATGGCCTATCTTACCGCGACTGTTCCGGGAGACTTGCGCAAGAATTCCGAGGTGTTCCTCCGCGCGACGATCGAGAAAGGGGAGACACTACCCTCTGGCTCGGCAGGATGGTACTTGCGAATGTCCGACGGGATGCTGGTACAGGCGATCGAAATGGCCGACTTCCTGGAAAAGCAGGAGCAGGTCGCGCAGGAGGGGAAAGCGGCTGCCCTCCTTGAACCCAACAGGCCGCAAAGAGCTTTCTGCGGTCAGGGAGTGTACCAAGGTGTCGCCGGGAAGGATCCCGATCGGGATAGGAGAATTCCTCTCGTTTCAGTAGTTTTCGCGATGGATCGGGACAAGTGATGGCGGCTCCAGGCCCGAGCTCGAGCTAGACTCCCTTGAGATGGATCGAACCGTCGCCTGTGCGGATGACCAGAGAGGGCCCACCTCCGTTCATCGTGCCTCGGACCAGCGACGTCCCGAGGTCGCCCTGGACTGTTACGGGCAACCCCAAAGTGATGTGGCCATCTTTCGTGCTGACGTCGAGGTTGGCCCGGAAATCCGTCGGAAGGGCCAGATCCACCCCGCCGTCCCCCGAGCGTATGCTCCAGGCAGAGGACATCCTGGAGCCAGGTGCGATGCGTGCAACCACGCCGCCATCGCCGGACTTGATGTCGAGGGAGTCGAATCGGCCCGCAAGGTGAATCGACCCGTCGCTGCTCGAGGCTTCACATTTGCCGTCGAGGTTCGTGGCCCCGATTGTGCCATCACCGGTGCGCAACTTGAAATCGCCCTTGAGCGTGTCCACGCTCATGCCGCCGTCACTGGTTTGAAGATCGATCGTCCCGGAGAGCTGCGAGGCCTTGATTCCGCCGTCAGTAGTGCGGACCGTGATGTTACCGCTGAGGGAGGCAACCTCAACGTGGCCATCACGGGTTTCCAGCCGCAGATCGGCATTTCTGGGCATATGGACCTCCGTGCTCACTTGCCTGTTGCTGACGCCTAACACGATGCCCGGACTCAAGTGCACCGTAAGTTCAACCTGGCCACCATTCTGATGGGAATCAACGTGCAGCTTTCCTCCGAATTCGACTGCCGCGAACCCCGCATACTTCACCCGGAATTCCACCTGGGCGCTGTCTGAGGTGATGACCCGAACACTGCTGTCGTCCGCGCGCACGCGAACATCAGCGCGACCGGTAACCGGGTATGACTTGATGTACTCCTCGGCGTTGACACGGGAAGGAAGCCCCGCTGCGACGAGGAGCACGCAGGGCACGGTAAGCCTCGTCAATATTCGAGAGACAAAGTTCATGGTTGGGTCCTGCTGATTGGGTGCGGAAGCCTTTAGAACAGCATCTCGCGAGGGCGGTTGTCCGCCAGGGCAAATGCTACCAGGAATCGCGTTGCACGCAGCTCGGCTCGGCGCAGCGAAAAGGCGGATCCACGCGTTTGACTGATGGGCCGGCGTGAGTTT
>JBOIAD010000071.1:0-41358 GCA_050738795.1 Steroidobacteraceae bacterium | reverse complement strand
CTAGTAGCCGATCCAGTTCCAACGCCGATTGTTCGAATCCTGACCTTTGGCCTGGGAGCGGTGTTTCTAGCCCGATCCATCGGGGACTTTCGCCTCGTGGGCTTCTTCAAGCGGGTGCGGGGCTCGCCGACAATCAGCTCGGGCGGTTTTTATCGGCCGATTCGCTAGTTGACGGGTGGCGTACGTCCCAGGGGTACAATCGGTACGCCTACGTTTACAATAATCCACTCGCGTACATCGACCCCAGCGGAAATTGCATCATCATTCAAGACAGTTCCGGGCAAACCGTGAGCGACCCCTGCCATGACAGCCAGGAGTTCTTCGGGCCTCTAGACCCCCCACGCGGTGTCTTGTTGATACCCACGATCTTTTCCCGCGTGTCGAGTGGGCTACAAGACTCCCTCGACGATTTGGAGAAAACGTTACTCAAGCGGCAAGGGAATCAAAACCCGGTCAAGCAATTCCTCTGCGGTAATTCGATAGATAGTGCTCTACAGAACACCGTTAACGCGGCGAGCACCGCTGGCGGTGCGGCTGACACTGCGAAGCCTGCGATAGCTCTTGGGGCGGCTGCTGCCGGTGCGAGTAGAAGTTTGGCCTTACCTCAGGCTACTTCATTTTTAGGAAGTCAACTGGCGAGTGGGCTCTCGATGGCCGGGAAAGCTGGAGGGTTCGCGGCACAATTGGGTATTGGCTATGACGTACTCACGGAGGATTTTTCGTCAGCCCTTTACGATACCGCAGATTATTTTGCGTATTCAGCGCTCGCTGGATTGGGAGCTGCTGGCGCGATTGAGACGCTTGGTGGTTCTGCTGTGGCGGCCGGATCGCTTTCAGCGCTGTACTACAATGCGGGTGGGGCGAAGGGTATCGTGCAGTCGGCAATATGCGGCCCGTGACTTCATTCACACACGGGCCGCCAGCTGTGGAAATGTTGGACAGAGTGTTTTTGATCGTATTCGCACGGTATCGTCGCCAAATAGGTGACTCGAACATCGCATCGGCCTGGCAGCGGGCTTGCTACAAAGTAGCTGGATACATATCGTGGCCATTGGCGGTGACCACACTAGTGTCGGTGGTAGTAGCCTATGCACTAATAAGAACAGGATCGCCTGCAGACCACAAACGTTTTGGGCAGATCGCTGCTGTAGTTGTTTGGTTAGTGGTTGTTGTTTTGTTGAATCGCAGATTTAGGAAATATCTATCTGACCCGCCAGCGCTCGCCTCTGAAGAGTCCCGCACCGAGAAGCAGCTCGTGCTCCGTTTTCGTGTGCTTTCTTTCGGGGTATTTGCTCTGACGTGTTTGATAGGGTTTGTGTTGCACCGTGCCGGGTTCCGTTTTATACAAGGGTTCTAGGTGATTCGATTCATCGCGCCACTGCTCGCCGGACTGCTGTGCGTTGCCGCCCGGGGTCCGGCTTTACGGGATCGATGCGCCGGAGCACGACCAGGACGATGGCTCCAAGGCGACCGCGACACTGATCACGCGCGCCGGCGGGTGCGGAGGTTCGGTCGGCGCCAAACTTCCACGATCGATGTCTTTTCGTCGATGGAAGCGAGTGCTATCAGTCCGAGGCCTATTCAAAGACGGCGGTCGCACGACGGTCGCGCAGATAACCCATGCCTTTCCGGCAATGCTTCAGACCTACGAGACCCTGTGGGGCGGGGGCTCGGTGCAGCGGTGACGTGACAGACGACGAACGCAAGATTCAGGAAGCCGCGGTCGCCTACGCGAAAGCGAACAAGCGTTCGATGTGCGCGCAACTCACTGATCCGAGCGTGTATCCGCCGGAGGAAAATCCGGTGTCCGTATTCATGGCCGGATCGCCGGGCGCGGGTAAGACTGAATCAGCGAAGGAGATCATCGCGCAGTTAGAGAGTGAGCCGGGCGCACCGAAGGTGCTGCGAATCGACCCCGATGATTTGCGATCCGAATTTCCCGGTTACATTGGTTCGAATTCGTGGCTTTTTCAGGAAGCGACCTCGGTCTGGGTCAATAGGATGCACGATCTGGCGCTAGAGCAGCGGCAGACGTTTCTCTTGGATGGGACGCTGTCGAACGTCGACCGGGCGCGGCACAACGTTCAGCGCAGCCTTGGCCGGGATCGGCGCGTAACCATTTGGTATGTCTATCAAAGTCCCTATTTGGCATGGGATTTTGTACAGGCCCGAGAGGCTGAGGAAGGCCGCCATATTCCGCCGGAGCGCTTTATAGATCAGTATTTTAAGGCCCGTGACGTGGTCAACGCTTTAAAGTGTGAGTTCGGGTCCAAGATACAGGTCGATCTCCTATTGAAACCCAACGATGAGACAGTCAAGCTCGTTAAACAGGGAATCGATACGATCGATACCCACGTTCCTGAGAGGTTTACGAGGGCAGACCTCGAAACAGCTCTCGGGGTAAAAAAGGATAGCGATGTTCTCCTTCCTCAAAAGACGAAAGAAAGCGGCAGTTAAATCGACGCCGCTGTCTGACTTCGTCCGCGCGCCGTCCGCGAAAAAAAAGAAGGTTTACGTGACCGCTCTTAAGCGCGCATCCGAGGCACAGAACAAAGTCGTCGAACGGAATTCTGCGAGACGGCGCTCGGTCAGCGCGGGCGCTTAGATTCACGTTCTGCGCGTGTGACTGACGCGAACGCACCAAGGGCGCTCCGCACCAGCTACGTCTTTTAGGAGAACGGAAGGACACCGTCTATAGGGGCGTGTTACCGCGTTACCGCCGCGGTCGCGGGGTCGCGGCCGTGAATGACGACTGAATAAAAGCCTTCCGCAAGCTTTATTTCTTTATTTACGGAAGTGCTTGATTTACCTGGTTGTTGGTGGGCCGTGCGCGGATCGAACGCGCGACCAACAGATTAAAAGTCTGCTGCTCTACCGACTGAGCTAACGGCCCGTATGGGGGAATGATTCCACGTGGCGCGGATGGGGCCGCGCCCGTGCGGGGCGCGCATCATACTATAGGAGCGCCGGATCGGGTCGGTTGGCGACGACCGCGCCGGCTGGCCGGGTCGATCGATTCAGTGTGGATTCGCCGGCATTCGCTTCAGGCGCTCGGTCGCCAGCCGCGCGGCGTCGCTGTCCGGAAACTTCTGGGTAACCTCCTGCAAGGTCTTGCGCGAATCCGCATAGCGCTTCAACTCATACTGAGTGAATCCGAGTTTCAGCAGAGCGTCCGGCGCTTTGCGCGAATCGGGCCATTTCTGCAGGACAGTGTGAAACGCACCGGAGGCGTTGTCGTAATCCCGGGTCACGTAATAGGCCTCGCCGAGCCAATACTGCGCATTCTCCGCGAGCGGGCTCGCCGGGTAGCTCGTCAGGAAATCCTTGAAGCCCGTGATGGCCACCGAATAGCTGCCCGCCTTCAGAGCATCGAACGCCTGCGTGTAGACGGCCTGCTCGACCGAGGAGCCCGCAGCAGGTCCTGCCGCGCCCGCGGTGCCCGCCGCCGTTGACCCCGCAGCGCCCGAACCGGCCCCCTGCGCGCCGCCCAGCCGCTTGTCCAGATCGCTGTACAGATCGTGCTGTTGCTTGCGCATGGCTTCGGTGCTGTTCTCGAGCTCATCGACGCGGCCGCGCAGCTTACGCACGTCGGCCTGTACCGCATCGAGGTTCTGGGCCAGCTCCACGAGGCTCTGGTTCGAGACGACGCGCTCGATCCGCGCCACGCGCGCATCCAGCTCATTGAGCTTGATCTGCGTGGGATCATCCTCCGCGGGAGTCGAAGCGCAGCCAGCCAACGCCGCCAGCAGCGCAACGGCCAGCGCTCCGGGCCAAAGATTCGCCGGCAGTTTGGCCGGCTCATGGGCCAGGGTCACGTGCATGGGATCATTCTACCTCTGTGGCTGCGCAACCTGCGGCTGGGCGTTCTGATTCAGGTATACGATTTCGACGCGCCGGTTCTTCGCCCAGGCGGCTTCGTCGCTCCCCACCACGGCCGGACGCTCCGCGCCGTAGCTCACGGTGGAAAGCTGCCCCTCCGAGGCGCCCTGCAGCAGCAAAGCACGCCGTACCGCCTGCGCCCGGCGCTCACCGAGGCCGATGTTGTACTCCCGCGAGCCGCGATCGTCGGTGTTGCCTTCGAGCCGCACCCGGGAACTTGCATGGTTTGCGAGATACTTGGCGTGTGCGGACACGACCCCCGTCCCCTCGCCCTTGATCTCGCTGCTGTCGAAATCGAAGTAGATGACCCGCTTTGCCAGCAGGCCACCCTGCGGGCCTGCGGCCTCGTCATCCGACCCGGTAGAGCCGGCGTTGGCGGCGTTGTCACCCGAAGTATCCGCACCCGAATTCGCGTCGGATTGCGCTGGCGGGGGTGCCGTCTTGGGCTTCTTGCTGGCGCAGCCAGCGCTCGCCACAGCGGCAGCCAACATCAGAACCATCAGTATTTTTCGCATACCCTACTCCACCCTTCCGCCGCACGTGCGGCAACAATTTACTGCGCAAACGGTCCCCAGACGGGCTCGCGGACTTCGCCCTGCTCGGACTTCAATCGCAATCCCGTCAGACCATCGACCGAGACAGTGGCCAGTGTTCCGCGGCTGCCGTCCTGCTCGGAATAGATCAATGTCGCTCCGTTCGGCGCGAAACTCGGCGACTCGTCCAAATGCCCGCGCGACAGCACCCGCACCGTCCCGCTGGCCAGATCCTGCACCGCGATCCGGTAGTTGCCGCTATCCAGCGTGACCATCGCGAGCTGCGTGCCGTCGGCCGAAATGCGGGGCCGTGCATTGTAAGTCCCACTGAAGGTAATGCGCTTGGGATGATCGCCGGGCTGCAGTCCGACGCGGTAGATCTGCGGGCTACCCGCCCGGTCGGAGGTGAAATACAGCGATTTTCCGTCGGGGGCCCATGCCGCTTCCGTGTCGATCGCCGGATCGTCCGTCACTCGAGTCAAAGCCTGGCTGGACAGATCGAGGACGTATACATCCGGGTTGCCCCCACTTCCCCCCAACGTGAGCGCGAGCCTGCGCCCGTCCGGCGACCAGGCCGGCGCGCCATTGATGCCTGCACGCGCGGAGACCTGCCGCCGCTCTCCCGTTCGGACCAGTTGCACATAGATGGCGGACCGCTTGCTCTCAAACGACACGTAGGCGAGCCATTGCCCGTCGGCGGACCACGAGGGCGACATCAGAGGAAAGCGCGATTCGAGCACCAACCGCTGGTTCTCCCCGTCCGCATCGGCGACGATGAGTTGGAAGTGCTGCGCCGGCGGATGACCATCCACCGCGACGTAGGCGATGCGAGTCGCGAAGGCCCCGCGAATGCCGAGAATCTTTTCGTACACGACATCGCTGACACGGTGGGCGGCATTGCGCAGCGCCCCGGGCGTGCCGACGAACCGCTGGCCCGCGACCCGTTGACCCGTGAGCGTGTTGAGAAGATCGAAATCGACCGCCAGGTTACCCCCTTCGACCGGCACCACGCGCCCGACGACCACGTAATCGTCGCCAGCGGCCTTCCAGTCGGCAAGGACGACCGCCGCGGCTTGAGTCGGCGTCGCCGGCATCTGCGTCCGCGGCAGGGCCCGAAAACGGCCGCTGCCTTCGAGGTCGTGTTGAATTACCTGGGCTACGTCCAGGCCCCCGTCGGCAGGCACTGCCCTGGCAAAGGGCACCACGGCGACCGGCACCGGGTCCGTGACACCGGAGGTGACTTCGATCTTCAGCTGCGCCCGGGCCGTGGCAGCCAGCGCCAGCGTCAGCACGCAGGCGCCGAGGAATCCCCGGGCCAGGCGGGCGCAGAAGTTTCGGGCTCGTTGGTTGAATCTCATGGCGTATTGGGCGAAGTTTGACATCAATCGGGCTTGAAGGTGATTTCCAGATTGCGCTCGAACAGCGACGGATCCGGCGGCGGCGGTAGCGGGGAGGCGCGGTAGGCCGCCGCTTCGATCGACTCGCGCACGGCCTGATCGCCATTGCAGGTTCCGATACGGACATTCACCACCTCACCTCCTGGGACCTGGGTCACGTATAACACGCATTCGATTCCGGTCCGGGCCGACGGCGGCCGCAGCCACGCATGCTGTATGCGCGCGGTGATCTGCGCCTGCCAGCTCGCGAGCGCGCCGCTCGAACGCGCCGCCATCGAATGCTCCTCGGCGGCGAGACTACGCTTCAACTCCGCTTCGAGTTCCGCCTTGTTCTTCGCGTCGGCCTCGCGTTGCGCCTCTTCCTGGCGCTTCTGCTCCGCGAGACGCTGCTCGTCGGCACGCTTCCTGGCCTCCGCGGCCTGCTTCTGCTCTTCGCGCTTCTTCAACTCCTGGCGCTTCTCCTCGGCCTGCCGTTGCACCTCCTGCTCCTGCTGCTTCTGCTCATCGAGCTTGCGCTGCTCGGCCGCCTCACGGTCGGCCTGCTCCTTGCGCTCCTGGTCCTTTTGCGCCTGCTCGCGCTGGGCAAGCTCCTCGGGCGTCGGTTCCGGCGGTCCTGTCGGCTCGACCGGCGCCGGTGCGGGGGCCGGAGCTGGCGCGGGCGGCGGCGGCGCCGGTTGCGGCTGTGGCTGCGCCTGCTTCGCCGCGCCGCTCAGGGAGCGCGGATCGACCACGACCGCCTCTATCGCGAGAGTCGGGGCCGGCGGCCGCGACGTGTGATACCTCCAGAAGCCGTACACCACTGCGGCGACCAGCGCTCCATGCAATACCACGGACAGCGCAATCGAGACCCAGCGGTCGCTTGCACGCTCGGCCATACGGTTCGTGCGATTCCCGTCAGTGTCCGCGATGCGCGGGCTGCGGCAACGGATCGGTGATGAAGCCCACCTTCTTCGCCCCAGCATGCTGCAGAATCACCATAGCCTGAACCACACGGCCGTACTCCACGCGGTTGTCCGCCTTCACGAGGACGGGAAGCTGCGGATTGCGCCGCAGCGCCGCCGTCGCGCGCGCCGCGACGATGTCGGAATCCAGCACGGCCTGCGGATTGCCTCCAATGTTCAGGTACAGCCTGCCGTCACGATCCACCGACAGCACCAGCGGGATCGTGTTTTTGAGCATCTCGGGGTCCAGAGGTTCCGCTCCCGCCTTCGGCAGGTCCACTTTCACCCCTTGCGTCAGCAGCGGGGCAGTCACCATGAAGATGATCAACAGGACGAGCATCACATCGATGTAGGGTACGACGTTGATCTCGCCCATCAGCCGCCGTCCGCGTGAGACTTGCGCCATCGTCGGGGACTCCTAAACCGGGGTTACGGCGGCTGCCGAGACCGACGCGGCGGTGCCCGCCCCGCGCGCCGCATGCCGCTGCAGGATCGAGGAGAACTCCTCGGTGAAGGCGTCGAAGCGCATTTCCAACCGCCCGACCTGATCGGCGAAGCGATTGTAGGCCACGACAGCCGGAATCGCCGCAAACAGCCCGATGGCCGTCGCAATGAGCGCCTCGGAGATGCCCGGGGCGACCATCGCGAGCGTCGCTTGCTGCACGTTTCCAAGCGAGGCGAACGCGCTCATGATACCCCACACCGTTCCGAACAGGCCGACGTACGGGCTGGTCGACCCGACGGTGGCCAGCGTCGCGAGACTCGCCTCCAGGCGATCGATCTCCTTCAGTTGTGCCACGCGCATGGCGCGCCGCGCCCCCTCCAACAGCTGGTCCGCGGCAATCGTGCCCTGCTGGCGCAGGCGGGCGAATTCCCGGAAGCCGAACTCGAAGATGCTCGCCATGCCGGTGGCGCCGCCTCGTTGTTCGATCGCGCGGTACAACTGCGCCAGATCGCCGCCGGACCAGAAGCTGCTCTCGAACTGATCGGCGCCCCGGCGGGCCCGGCCGATCACCAGCCGCTTGCGGAAGATGATCGCCCACGAGGACAAGGAAGCGAGCAGCAGGATGCCGATGACGATCTGCACCGGGATGCTCGCCTCGACGATGATGCGAATGATGGACAGCTGCTCACCCATTCAAGATGGCTCCCCGAGGACCGGCCGCACAGCCTGCGGGCTCCCAGCCGTCGCTTGCGTAAGAAAATCCGGCAGCCGCTTCGGCCGCAGAGTCCGTGCGTCGACGCAGGCGACGCGTACGCTCGCCTCGACCAACAGCCGATCGGTCAACAGTGCCTCGCGTCCGCCGCGATAGATGCTCTGAATGAAGCGCATCGTCGCGGCGCCCTCCACCTGCGGCTCGCAGGTGATCGCCAATTCATCGTCCAGCCTGGCCGGCCGCAGATACTCGACCGTGAGGCTCACCACCGTAAACACGATCCCGGGCTCCGCGGACAGCGCCTGCTGGGAATGACCCAGCGACCGCAGCCACTCGGTGCGCGCCCGCTCGAGGTAGCGCAGGTAGTTTGCATAGTAGACGATCCCGCCGCCGTCCGTGTCTTCCCAGTACACGCGGGCGGGCCACGCAAATACGCTCACCGCTCGTCCTCGAACAGCTGCAGGCTCGCGAGCGCGCGCTCCGGAGACTTCATGCCGAAGTGCAGGTACGAGGCGCGCGTGACCATGCGCCCCCGCGCGGTGCGGACCAGGAATCCCTGTTGGATCAGAAACGGCTCGATGACGTCCTCGAGCGTGCCACGCTCCTCGCCGATGGCGGCCGCAATGCTGTCGATGCCGGCGGGGCCACCGTCGAACCGCTCGATGATCGTCAGAAGAAGCTTGCGGTCGAGCGTATCGAAACCGAGGGGATCGACCTCCAGCATGTCGAGCGCCGCCTCCGCGATGCGCTCATCGATGCGCCCGTCCGCTTTCACCTGCGCGTAGTCACGAACCCTGCGCAGCAGCCGGTTCGCGATGCGCGGGGTGCCCCGGGAGCGCTGCGCGATACGCAGCCCCCCGGCCGCATCGATTGGGACATCGAGAATGGCTGCGGAACGCTGGACGATGCGCTCGAGATCCTCGACGCCGTAGAACTCGAGCCGCTGCACGATGCCGAAGCGATCCCGCAGCGGCGAGGTCAGCAGGCCCGCCCGCGTGGTCGCCCCGACCAGCGTGAAGGGCGGGAGGCTGAGCTTGATGGAGCGGGCCGCCGGGCCCTCGCCGATCATGATGTCGAGCTGATAGTCCTCCATCGCCGGATAGAGCACCTCTTCGACAACCGGCGAGAGGCGGTGTATCTCATCGATGAACAGCACGTCGCGCGGCTGCAGGTTGGTCAGCAGCGCCGCCAGGTCCCCGGGTCTTTCGAGAACCGGCCCGGAGGTCTGGCGCAGGCTGACGCCGAGCTCGGCGGCGATGATGTTGGCCAGGGTCGTCTTGCCGAGGCCTGGCGGCCCGAAGATCAACACATGATCGAGCGCCTCGGCGCGCTGGCGCGCGGCGCTCACGAAGATCTCGAGCTGCTTCTTCACCTGCGTCTGGCCGATATATTCGTCCAGGCGGCGGGGACGGATGGCGCGCTCGACGGCTTCTTCCTCCTGGCCCGCCGCGCCGCTGATGACTCGTTCTGCCGCCATTTGCACTTCCGCTGGAGACAACCGCATGCTCCTTTAGATCGCGCCCTGCAGCGCCCGCCGGATGAGCTCTTCGGTGGAGTGTGTACCGGGCCCCGCCGCCTTCAGCAAGCGCGTCGCCTCGGCCGGCCGGTAGCCGAGCGCCACGAGGGCGCCGAATGCCTCCGCCTCGGGACTGCCGCCCGTTGCGCCGGGCGCGGCGCCCCCAGCCGTATCGCGTTCGCCCAGCCGGTCGCGCATCTCGACCACGAGGCGTTCCGCGGTTTTGCGCCCAATGCCCGGCACATGGGTCAGTGCCGCGACATCCTGGTTCTGCACACACTGCGCAAACGCCTCGACGCTGATGCCCGACAGCAGCGCGAGGGCAATTTTCGGCCCCACACCGGAGACCTTGATCAAACTGCGAAACAGCCGCCGCTCTCCTTCGGAGGAGAAAGCGTACAGGATGTGCGCATCCTCACGAACCACGAGGTGCGTCAACAGCCGTACCTCCTCCCCGACCGGGGGCAGCAGGAAGAATGTCGACATCGGGGCCTCCAGCTCATATCCCAGGCCACCTACATCGACTGTGAGCTGCGGAGGGGTCTTGGAGGCGATGCGGCCGCGCACTGATCCAATCATCTGGGGCGGACCTATGCACTCTGCGACGAGCCGGGCTGCGGGCTCAGGGCGAGTTGGTGCAGGCGCCGGGAATGCGCGTGGCAGACTGCGATGGCGAGCGCATCGGATGCGTCGGGAGAGATCTTCCCATCGAGCTGCAACAGCGTCTTGATCATGTGAGCCACCTGAAACTTCTCCGCCGCGCCCGAGCCGACGAGCGCAAGCTTGATCGCCCGGGGAGCATATTCGAACACGGGCACCCCTGGCGGGACGGCACACAGCGCGGCCCCCCTTGCTTGTCCGAGTTTGAGCGCGCTGTCCACGTTGCGGTTGACGAACACCCGCTCGACCGCGATCTCCCCGGGGCCGTGCTGCGCGATCAAGGTCTGCAGGGCTTCGAAGATCGCGCGCAGACGCTCGGCCATCTCCAGCCCCGCCACGGCAATGCAGCCATGGGCCACGTGCGTGTAGTCGGCGCCGCGGCACTCTATGACACCGAATCCCGTGCGTCGCGAGCCCGGATCGAGACCCAGGATGCGCAGGTTGGCTGCCCTTGCCGGCGTGCCGGCAAAGGGGATGGGCCGCGGGTCAAACGCGCGCCAGGACCTCGTCCGATATCTCGGCATTCGTGTACACGTTCTGTATGTCGTCCAGCTCTTCCAGCGCCTCGAGCAAACTCACCATCGCTACTGCCGCATCCCCCGCGAGCGGCACAGATGTCGCGGCGCGCTCAGTCACTTCCGCGATTGCCGGTACGAACCCGCCGCCCGTCAGCAGGGCCCGCACCGTCTCGAATTCGATCGGATCGGCCAGCACTTCGATCGAGCTGTCCGAATTCGGCACCACATCCTCGGCGCCCGCCTCCAGCGCCACCTGGATCAGGCGCTCCTCGTTCGTACCGGGCGGATAGATCATCAGGCCCACCTGGTTGAACAGATAGCTCACCGAGCCGTGGGCGCCCAGATTGCCGCCGTGCCGCACCAGGATCTGTCTGACCCGCGCACCCGTGCGCTCGCGGCTGTCGGTGAGGCAATCCATCATCACCGCCGCACCGCCTGGCCCATAGCCCTCATAGCGTACACTCAGCACCGGCCTGCCGGTCCCCGCACCGGATTGCGCCCCGCGCCCCTTCCCCGCCACTGCGCGCTGCGCGTTTCTGCGGTGCCGGATGCTAGCCCACTTGCTGTGACCTGCCATGAGGTGTCTGGACCGCAGCGAAATTTCAGGCAGGCAGCTAAGCTTCGGCGCCGCCAGGGAAAACCGGCGGGTATGATAGCCGTAAACCGCCACGCGCGACACGCCGCGCCCGCTCGGTGATCGAATCCCCTAGCCGCAGTGCAGACCATTCAACTCTGTCCCGCGCCGATCCGTGAAGCCATTGCGACGGCGCGCCGCGCAATCGAGGACGCAAGCCAGATTGCCTTCGCCGACCTGGCCTTCGCAGCCGAGGCGGCCGAGGTCATGGGTGCGCTGACGCAGGACACCGTGCTGGCCAATGCCGTGCTTGCCAGAGCGGTGCTGGGTCGTCCAGGCCTCACTGCCGAAAAGCTCGCGCGCCTCGTTGGACCGGCTGCTGCCGACATCGCAGTGGCGTTGTCGAGGCTCGGAGAGCTGGGACTGCCGCGGGACTGGTCGCCCTCCAGAGGACTCGATGCGCGCCAGGCCGAGACTCTGCGCAAGATGCTGCTGGCGGTCGTGAGCGATCCGCGACTCGTCGTTGCACGGCTGGCCGAACAGCTCGTTGGGATGCGCCACGCGCGCGAGCTGTCCATCGGTGAGAGGGAGCGCCTCGCCATCGAGGCCCGTGCGGTGTTTGCGCCACTCGCCAATCGACTGGGCGTCTGGCAGGTCAAATGGGAGCTCGAGGATCTCGCCTTCCGATATCTGCAGGCGGACCAGTATCGCGATATCGCTGCCGCGCTCAACGAGCGGCGAGCGGATCGCGAACGATACATCGAAGCCCTCTGCGCGAGCCTGCTGTCACAGCTGTGCAATGCCGGCGTGCGCGCCGAGGTCTACGGGCGCCCCAAGCATATGTACAGCATTTACCGGAAGATGCAGCGCAAGCAGCTCGCGTTCGAGCAACTCTTTGACGTACGTGCAGTGCGCGTCGTGGTGGCCTCGATTCCGGAATGTTATGCGGCGCTCGGCATCGTGCACGGACTCTGGCCTTACATTCCAGGCGAGTTCGACGACTACATCGCCACGCCCAAGGGCAACTTCTACCGATCGATCCATACGGCGGTCATCGGCCCCGCCGGCAAAAGTGTCGAAGTGCAGATCCGGACCCGCGAGATGCACGAGCACGCGGAGCTTGGTGTGGCGGCTCATTGGACCTACAAGGAAGGCGGCGCCCGGGATTCGCACTACGAGCGCAAGATCGAATGGGTTCGAAGGTTGCTCGAGCCGCAGGATACCGCCACTGCCGGCGCGGACCAGCCCGCGCAGACGGACCGCGACTTCCTCGAGCGGATGCGCATCGAGCTCTTCGAGGACCGTGTCTACGCCCTCACGCCGAAGGGCGAGGTCATCGAACTGCCGCGCGGCGCAACGCCGCTCGACTTCGCCTATCACATCCATACCTCGCTGGGTCACCGCTGCAGGGGTGCGAAAGTGAATGGCCGCATCGTGCCGCTCACCCATGCGCTGCTGAACGGCGAGATCGTCGAGATCATCACAGGCAAACAGGAAGCTCCAAGCCGCGACTGGCTTGCCCCGGAGCAAGGCTATCTGAGCAGCGCGCGCAACCGCGCGAAGGTGCGCGCGTGGTTCCGAAAGCAGGACGTCACGGACAATCGGGCTGCCGGCCGGACCATCGCCGATCGTGAGCTGGCGCGGATCGGCGCGCGGCCCGAGCACTTCGCCGCAATGGTGCAGGTGCTGGAGGCGCGGGATGCCGATCATCTGTACCAGTTGCTCGGCGAGGGAGAAAGGACGGTGACGCAGCTCGTGCAGGCCGCGGAGCGCCTCCTGGAGCCACGACGCATCAAGCCCGCAGCGCGCCCTGCGAGGCCGCGCGCGGGCAAGGGCGGCTCCCCTGTGGAGATCGAAGGCGTCGGCGATCTGCCGATCACGCTGGCGCGCTGTTGCGGACCGCTACGGCCGCAGCCCATCTGCGGTTACGTGACCCTGGGTCGAGGCGTAACGATCCACCGAAGCGACTGTCCGAGCCTCAGGCGGATGCGGTCGGTGAAGCCGGAGCGTGTGCTCAATGTCGA
Organism: Steroidobacteraceae bacterium; assembly: GCA_050738795.1. Lineage (GTDB taxonomy): Bacteria > Pseudomonadota > Gammaproteobacteria > Steroidobacterales > Steroidobacteraceae > 13-2-20CM-66-19. Next base: position 28,159 of record JBOIAD010000071.1, on the reverse strand, counting down.
GTGGACCTCCGCACGGGAGGCCGGGCTGGCCGTGGAGATCGCCGTCAACGCCTTTGACCGCCGCGGCCTGGTGCGGGACGTGACGGACGTCCTGGCGCTCGAGAGGCTGAGTATCGAGGCGATGACCACCACCACGGATCAGGAGGCCGGCTCGGCCTTTGTCCGCGTCGCGCTGTCTGTCCATGACCTGGAGCAGCTTGCCCGCGTGCTGCGCAGGCTGGACGGCGTGCCAAGTGTGATCCATGCACGGCGCGTGCGCTGACAGATTCACAACAAGCCCGGTAAACACCAGCCGAACGCGTCCTGCGCCGGAGCCTCGAGGCCACGCGTGGACCGGAATATGCAAACCGTGATCTATCGCTGCGCCGCCGCCGCCGCCAATACGTTAACTATTTGCGACTGTCCCGTTGACTGCCTGAGTTCCAGGCGGGTCCTGCCCGAGGGAGCCCCTCGAGCCCGCCTTGCGCGGCGGCGGACCAGTGCCTTAGGACTGGAGTTTCGGCCGAATATGCGAGTGTTAATCGTCGATCAGGATTCCGCCATGCTCGAAGCGATCGTCCGCGCGCTTCGGGAGCGGTATACCGTCGACGCCGTCACCAACAAGGGGGATTGCCTCGATCTCCTGCGCCAGAACACGTTCGAGGTCATCGTCGCCGGCGAACGCCTCGAAGACGGGTCAGGTCTCGAGTTGTTGGGACAAGTGGCGAAGCGCTGGCCGTCCATGCTTCGCATCTTCGCGGCGGATCATCATCGGCTGCAGCTCCTGAAGGGACGCTTGGGACCCTTCGAGCTATTCCAGACACTCAGCTACCCCGTTGATCCCGATCGACTCCTCGCGACCTTGACGCTCGCAGATGCTGCACAGAATGCGGACGCGGACATGTCGAATATCCAGCACGTCGTGTTGGGTGGCGACACGGTGCTCGAGGAGTCCAGCGCATTCCCGCCGCCCGAGCCACAACCGAGGGTTGCGCCGCAACGCCCTCAGCCATCCAGACCGAAGGCCGTTCGCAGCGTTGCGCGGACATCGCAGGGGCGGCGCCCGAGCCCCATCCCCACAGCGCAGGGTACAGCGACATCCCGGCCGGCCTTATCTGTAGCCGCGACTACCGGGCGTCCCCGAAGCTCATCGCACAGACGGCCGCCGGTCAGATTTCCGTCCATCGATGCACCGCAAGGTCCGCCGACTCCAGCGCCAGGCACATCCGCGGTGACCGATTCAATCGGGGCAACCGCGGCGCGCGAAGCCCGCTCCAACGCGATTTCGTTCCCGACGGACCCCGAGTCCACGCGTGGCGCAATGCTGATGGGTGCAGGTGCCGCGATCGTGTTAGGTGTCGTCTTCCTGGGATTCAAATTGTTCGGTGCCAACCATGAATCCGCGGTCCACGCAACGGCGCCGGCCGTCAAGGCGCCCGAGTATCCGCATCAAGTCACCGAGCTCGTCGCCGCAATCGAGACTGCGTTGAAGCAAGACGACTTCAATAGTGTGCGCGATGATGTCGAGAAGCTTCGTCAGATCGCGCCGTCTCATCCACGCTTGGCATTCTTTGAAAGCTTGCTGGCGCCCAAGCATGATGCCTCCAAAGCTGATGCTCCCAAAGGGCGGGCTGCTAACCCGTCCCACGGAGGGCAAGACACGCACGCAGAGGCCAAACTGACTCCGCGTATGCCAGGTCATGCGGACCCGAGCGCCACCTCAGATAAGGCGGCAGCGGCGGCGGTAGTGTCCTCGTCCGCCAAGGCGCGCAACTCCGCGTCAAAGGTGGAATCCACGGCGCCTGAGGCGTCTGCTTCGCCCGATGCGGCGACCTTGGGTATTGGGGCTAGACCGCACGATGCGGCGCTCCCGCCGGAAACTCGAGCGGGGATGTCATTGTCACCCCTGGCGTCGGTGACCTTACCTGCGCCGACACCGGCCCCGGCCACAGTACAATCGGCAGCTCCGACACCGGCAGTCTCGACATCGGGGGCTCCCGCATCGGGAGCCCCCTCAGGATCCAGCGTACCCTCCGCAACCCCCGCCGTTTCCTCGGATGAGCCTCCGCCCGTGATACGGGAACCGAAGCTCATCCGCCACGTCAAAGCGAACTACCCGTCCGCCGCAAAGCGGGACGGCATCCAGGGCTCGGTGGACCTCGATGTCACCCTTTCCAAGGAAGGGATTGTCCAGGACGTTTCCGTGGCGCATTCCGATCCGCCTGAGGTCTTCGACAAGGCTGCGCTTGCAGCGGTCCGGCGTTACAAATACGACCCCCGATTCGTGGATGGACTGCCGGTCGAGGCGCACTTGAAAGTGCACCTGGATTTCAAGCCGGGCCAGGACGAGCGTTGAACGCCTGGCCGAAAGGGCCGCAGGCGACTTTTTCCAATGCACTAGCGTGCGCCGAGCAGCGCGACGATCTCGGAGAGATTGCGCCGCTTCGCCGTATCGAGGGCGTCGATGCGGTCCAGATTGCGGACCCCGGCGTTCGCGCCGGCTTTCAACAGCGCTTGGCAGACTTCCGTGTGCCCTTCCCGTGTTGCCACGATCAGAGCGGTATTCCCCGCGGCATCCTGCTCATCCAGCGTCGCGCCGCCGTCCACCAGCACCCTGACCGATGAAGTGTCGCCGCGAGCCGCGGCGGCTATGAGCGGTGTAGCGCCGTTCGCACCTTTTGGATTGGGCGAAAGTCCCTTGCGCAGCAAGTGCTCGAGGATCCGCGCGCGACCGGCATGCACGGCGGCAAACAGCGGTGACTGCCTGGCCCGGTTGGCTTCCACCGGCGCTCCGGCTCCAAGCAACAGGTCGACCGCTTCTGCATCGCCCGCATCGGTGGCAAGCCATAGGGCGTCTCGTCCTGTCCTGTCCTCGAGCTCGAGGCGAGGGCCGGCGGCGAGCAGCAGTTTCATGATCTGCGGATCCGCGGCCGCCGCCGCGGCCATCAACGCCGTCAGCCCGCTCGCAGAGCGCAGGTTGACGTCAGCTCCAGCGGCAATAAGGTGCTCGACCGCGGTTTCGTCACGCGCTCGCGCAGCGCGCACCAGTGGTGGGTCTTCCATGCGACCGCGGGTATCGGGCGCAACTCCTTTCTGCAACAGAGCATCGAGCATGTCGAGCTCGCCGTGTGCCGCCGCATAACCCAATGCCGTCTCGCCGTTCTGGTCGACGAGGGCCGGATTGGCTCCGGCCTTCAACAGCGGCGCGACCACGGCCGGGGCCCGGTACTTCGCCGCCACCAGCAACGGGGTGTCCCGATGAGGAGTGGGCTCATCGGCTCGCGCGCCCGCAGCCAGCAGTTCCGCAACGATTCTTGCATCATTGCGGCTTGCCGCAACTGTAATCGGCGGCCAGCCCTCGTAGAGTTTTCCACCGTGCGACGGATCGATGCCCGCGCCCTCCCGGATCGACGCCCTCAGATGGCCAGAAGCACCGGCCTTGCGAAGTGCCTGGACGGTTTCTGCGTGACCGCTCTTCGAAGCCATGTCGAGCGCCGTCAGATCATCCGCGTTCGACAGGTCAAATCTGGCGCCGGCCGCAAGGAGGCGCCGGACGTGCCCGGTGCGGCCCACCCGAGCGGCGTAGAACAACGCAGTGTCGCCCGCAGTGTCTTTGGAATCAACGCCACTGACATCCTTCAGAAGGTCATCGAGCACGGAGTCATTCTCGCCTTCCGCGGCCAGCATCAAGGGTGTCACGCCAAAGTGATCGGTGTGAGCGGCATCCGCACCTGCGGCGAGCAACCGTCTAACGGAAATCCCGGAACCGCTCATCACTGCGTAGGCCAGCGGCGAGCGGCCAAACTCATCCGCGTTCTCGACACCGGCCGACTTGATGAATGTGTCGAGCGACACTTCGTCTGCATGCCGGAGCGCCCAAATCAGCAGCTCCCGAGGCAGGGCGCCACCGCGCGGATCGCCGCGCGAAGCCGCAAGGGGCAGCGTGTGGGAAGAGACCAGCTTTGCGGCCGCCGCGTGCCCTTCGCTCGCGGCACGCGCAAGCCAGTGCTGCGCCGCCACGCGCTCGTCCGCACCACCCTGCGCAAGAATACACGCAAGTGCGAAGGCGGCCTCCGCGTGCGACTTGTCGGCGGCAGCGGTGAGCCAGCGTTCGGCGTCTTCGAGCGAGACCGGCACACCGACACCGCCGGCATAGACCAGTCCGAGCAGATATTCGGACTGGGTATCGCCACGGTTAGCGGCTGCCGTCAGCTCGTCAATCGCCGCCGCGAATTGTTTGTTATCGAGCGCGGTCTTGGCCGCCGCGGCCGGCGCGCTGTCAGGCGTACGGCGTTTCACGGGCTTGCCGTTGGGTTGCGCGGGCCATGCGGGAATCACCAGCACGGTGGCACACACCAGGGCAAGCAGGCGTGACGGAGCAAACACGCGCCTGGGCAAACTCATGCGGTGCCGTACTTGGTCTGAACCTGCACGCCCACGCCCTTGAGAAATTCCGTCGGCAGCCTGCCGCCCGCGGCGATGATGACCGCTTCGTTCGGAATTCGCAGCAACTTGCCGCGCTGCTCGACGACTACCGTCTGCGCTGCAATCTGGCGGACACGCGATTTCAGTACCACGTGCAGCCGACCGCTCTGCCGCGCCGCCGCAAGCTGCTCGAGATTCTTCGCCTTGACGCGAAAGAAATTCCCGCCCCGATACGAAATCGCGACCTTCGCATCGGCGGCTGCCGCAATGGTCGTCGCTGCCTCGACCGCGCTGTCCCCGCCCCCCACCACCAACACACGCTGACCGCTGTACTGCGCCGGATCGATCAAGCGGTAGACGACTTTCGAGAGATCCTCACCCGGCACGCCCAGCTTGCGGGGCGTGCCACGCCTCCCGATTGCAAGCAGAACGGATGACGCGGCGTGTTGGCCTTGCGTCGTCCGCACCAGAAACCCGCCCGCGCGGCGGGTTATGCTGTCGACACGCTCCTTGTACCTGATAGCCACGCCCGTCTTCTGTTCCACGTTGCGCCAGTAGTTGAGCAGTTCCTCCTTGCAGGTCTGCGTGATCTTCACCTTGCCGATGAGCGGTACGTCCACGGATGAAGTCATGACGAGCTTTGCGCGCGGGTACTGAAACACGCAGCCCCCCAGGGATTCCTGTTCCACCGTCACGTACTTGAGTCCCAGGGACATTGCCGTGAGCGACGCCGCGAATCCTGCCGGGCCGGCGCCGACGATCAGGATGTCAAGCATGCCCTGGCGCCGTTGCCGGTGCCGTGCGATGGCCTCCACGGCCTCGATTCCCTGCACGAGCGCGTTCCGGATGAGTCCCATGCCGCCCAATTCCCCTGCCACGAATATTCCCGGAACGTTGGTCTCGAAGTCCGGCGAGAGGACCGGGATATCGACGCCGCGGCTCGATGTGCCGAAGACGAGCTTAATGGCTCCGACGGGACACGACGCGCGACAGGCACCGTGTCCGATGCAGTCTCCCGGATTGATGAGCTCGGCCTTGCCGTCAATCAGTCCCAGGACGTGCGAGTCCCGCTCCGGGCATGCCTTGATGCATTCGTTACAACCTACACACAGTCCCGCATTGATCGCCGGATGCAGCGAGACGGGTTCGGCAGCCCCGGCGCTTTGCGCCTGCCGGCGCGCAGACCGGCTTGCCGCGGCAATGCGCCGCCGCCGGCCCACCTGCCAGACCCACGCGAACGCCAGGGGAATCAGATAGACAATCCAGGTCCATGCGCTCATTTGCGGATATCACATTTGCGGATGAAGTACGCGCGGGGCGCGCGGCTCGCGCTCACAACTTACGCTTCCGATCGTGCCCCGCAAAGACGTCGGTGCATACAGACAATCCGGCGCGGCGTTAGTGTGAGCCGATTCGCAGTTCACCCGCGTCTGTAAATCGCGACGCGTAGACGCATCCTCCCGCACACGCTACAACTGCTTCGCAGATATTCCTGCAACTCAACTCAAGACTTATGTCACGTCGCGATTCGTTCTGGTTTTTGGCCGGTGCGCTCGTCACCGTTGCCGTGTTTGTTACAACACGCGGCATTGTTGCGCAGCACCCGTACCGTAGCGCGGCGGGAATGTCGGCGGCGATGCCATCCGCCCGCGCCGACAGTGCCGGCTCGCTCGACGATGTGACACGGAAACTGGCAGCACGGCTCGCGGCCAGCGGCGGATCTGCCGACGAGTGGCGGCTGCTGGCTCAGTCATACACGTACATGGGCCGCCCGGCGGAAGCGCAAGCGGCCGAGGCACACCTCGCCACCGCAGATCAATCGACCAACAGTCACGCCGAACCGTCGCCGGGCGATGCGGTCGCCGCGCGCTGGACCACCGGGCAGTGAGAATCTCCATCGACCGCGAAATTGGTTGAAGGCACCGCCATGCAGCAGGTCCGATCGCCCTTCTCCTCCGAGCAGGTAGTGTTTTTCGCCGCGGCTGTGACTCTCCTGGTCGGGATCCAGCTGCCCGTTGCGCACTATCTGAGCCCGAAGAGCGGCCTCGGTTACGCGATCGGCATCGTCGGGGGCGTGATGATCCTCCTGCAGCTTCTGTACGCGGTGCGCAAACGGGTGCGCTCGCTTCGTTTTCTCGGCAGCGTGCCCAGGTGGTTCCAGACGCACATGATTTTCGGAATCATCGGGCCGGTGTGCATCCTGCTTCACTGCGGTTTCAGCCTCGGCGCAACCAACAGCAACATCGCTCTGTTCTCGATGCTGACCGTGGCGGGAAGCGGAATCTTCGGCAGGTATTTCTATTCGAAGATCCACAACGGTCTCTACGGCCGCAAGACCACGCTGGCCGAGCTGCAGCAGCGCGCGCAGGAGCTCAAGGACCGGGGGACGAAGATTCTGATGATGCCCGAGCTCGTCGATCGGCTCGAAAGCGAGGAGCGGCGCCTGCTGTCGGTCGCTGACTGGGGCGTGGCCGGCATGGCGGTTGCCCCGTTCGCGGTGGCGACCCGCTTTGCGGGCAGCCGGGCCCGGCTCCGCCGCTATGTGCGTGCCGCCATCAGCGTCACTGCAACCCGTCACAAAGCGGTGGCAAAGCAGCGGGAGCGATTCGAGCGCGTGACCTCCGAGTACGTCTCCCGCCGCATGCGGGTGACGCGCGAGGTCGTCGAGTTTCGCATCTACGAGCGCCTGTTTTCGCTGTGGCACATTCTGCACATGCCGTTGTTTCTCATGCTCATCGCCGCCGGCATCGTGCATGTGATCTCCGTGCACGTGTACTGAAAGTGCATGCGCGCGTTACGGCCCTACGCGAAGGCACTGCTGCTTGTGTTGTTCGCGGTGTCGCCCTGGCCAGCCGCTCGCGCTGCCAGTATCGAGAAGCTCATCATGCCCGGCCCCGTGACGAAGGCGCATGCCAAGCTCGAAGGCGAATGCAGCAACTGCCACGACCGGGCGAACCGGGAGCGCCAGACCGCCCTTTGCCTGGATTGCCACAAGGAGATCGCCGCTGATCTCGCCACGAAGTCCCGCTACCACGGGCGCATGCGCGAGGCCGCCTCCGGCCAGTGCCGCGGCTGCCACACCGAGCACCTTGGCCGGGACGCGGACATCAACAAGCTCAATGAGGCGGGGTTCACTCACGAGTTGACGAATTTCCCCTTGCAGGATGCCCATGTAGCACTCACCTGTGGAAGCTGCCATCGCCCGGCCGTCCCCTATCGCAAGACTTCGTCCGCCTGTCTCGATTGTCACCGCAAAGATGATGTGCACCGTGGCGCGCTGGGGACGGATTGCACGTCCTGCCACGATGCCAGGGGCTGGCAGCAGACGCGGTTCGATCATGACAAGACGGACTTCGCACTCACCGGCAGGCACGCCGACGTCCATTGTGCAGCCTGCCATGCCGGTGAAAAGTACCGTGGCACCCCGAAGCAATGCAGCGCCTGCCACATGCCCGACGATGTCCACAAGGGCAGCCAGGGCGCCCAATGCGCCGATTGTCATACTACGGCCGACTGGGTCTCCCAGAAGTTCGACCACCAGCGCGAGACCGGCTTCGCGCTCCTCGGGCGCCATGCACACATCGGCTGTGCAGACTGTCACCGCAGCGGCAACCTGAAGGAGCACATACCCAAGGATTGCGCCGGCTGTCACCAGTCGGACGATCGCCACGCGAGCCGGTTGGGCCCTGGCTGCGCCGAATGTCATGGCAACAGTCTCTGGCGCGTGAGCGACTTCGATCACCTCGCGCGCTTCAAGTTCGCTCTCGAAGGCGTTCACGCGGACCTCGACTGTCACGCCTGTCACACGGGCGTCGCCAGGGAACAGAAGCTCGGGACCGACTGCCTGGACTGTCATCGTGCGGACGAGCCTCACGGCGGCACGCTCGGGAAGAAGTGCGAGCAATGCCATGCGCCCAGCAAGTGGCAGGAAGTCAGCTTCGATCACGACATGTCGGCCTTTCCGCTCGTCGGCCTGCACACGGTCGTCACCTGCGGCCAATGCCACACAACGCAGCGCTTCAAGGAGGCCGCGAAGGAGTGCAGCGGCTGTCATGCCCGCGAGGATGTCCACAATGGAGGGCTCGGCAAAGACTGTGGCGAGTGCCACACGCCAAACGGCTGGAAGATGTGGGACTTCGATCATGCGGCCCACACACGCTTTCCGCTGCTCGGCGCTCATGCGAAAGCCGGCTGCGCCGCGTGCCACCTCAGGCCGCAGAACCTCGTGAAGCCCTCGATGATCTGTGCGTCGTGCCATGCGGGGGACGATGTGCACGCGGGGCGGTTCGGGCCTCAATGCCAGCAGTGTCACACCACGACGAGCTTCAAGAGGCCGCGGACGAGCTAGGGACATGCCGCAGGCTCATACGCAACCAGGGATCGCAGTCCTCCTGCTGCTGCTGCTCGGCCTGCCGAATGCCTCGGCCGTCCAGCGCACGCAGTTCGATCACCTCACGACCGGTTTCGAGCTCAGGGGGTTTCATCGCGACCTGTCGTGCGAATACTGCCACGCGAAGGGTGTGTTCAAAGGCACGCCGCGCACGTGCGAAGGTTGCCATACCATCGGCTCGCGAGTCAGTGCGACCGCGCGGCCTCCCAGCCACATCTCGACACAGGACAACTGCGCACTCTGCCACTCCATCTACAACTTCCTGCCGATTTTCCGCATGGATCACTCCGCCGCTCGCGGAAGCTGCTTCAGCTGCCACAACGGGGTGACGGCGGAGGGCAAGAATCCCGGCCACATCGCGAGCGACAACAACTGCGACGCCTGTCATACGACCAACGCGTTTGCGCCGGCGAGGCTGGAGCACGTGAATCTCGTCGCCCGGGGCCGCGCATGCCGAAGCTGCCATACGGGTGTAAGAGCCGCATCGGCGCCCCGAAATCACGTTCCGACCACGGCCGAGTGCGGCAGCTGTCATACGACGTTCGCCTGGAGTCCCGCCCGCTTCGATCACGCTGGACTCTCGACCAACTGCCGCGGTTGTCACAACGGGGCAACGGCGACTGGGATGGTCGCCGGCCATCTGCTGACATCGATCGACTGCGCCACCTGTCACCGCTATCCCAACTGGAGCGCGGTGACCTTCGTACACGCCGCTGCCGGATACCCGGGCGAGCACCGTACAGCCGCGACCTGTACCGCCTGTCACACGACCAACACGGAGCATGCAACCTGGCAATTCGCGGCGTACCGCCCGACTTGCGGGGGCTGCCATGCCAACCTGTTCAGAGCCCAGGGACACCAGAAGACCGCCGGCGGCTTGCTGTACAACGTGAGCGAGCTGCAGAACTGCGCCGGCGCCTGTCACGTGTATGCCGACGCGAAGATGGCCACGATCCTCAAGGCGAAGCCCGCTGGCCATCACAAGGTGACCGACGGTGCGTTCCACTAACGCGCCGGGTACGTTTGCGCCTGAGACCTGCTGGGCGCTGCTGGTCTCCATATCCGTGCTCTGCGCGGCTCTGGGGTCGGATCCCGTGCATGCCCAGCCGCGCGGTCTTCTCCCCGGCCAATCGACCACGCAAGGGCCGTCACGGCTCATCGAAATCATCGATGTCGACGAGCGTGACTCGCAGATCGATATCACACTGCAGTTCGCCTGCTCGTTGCATTATGCCGGGCACTCGCCGGCCAGCGAAGGCTCCGAGGTCCGATTGCGGCTGCGCCCAGACCCGGATTGCGGTCCGAGCGCTTCCGTGGGCGGGGGGGAGCTCGCCACCGAGATTCCGCCGATCTCGGGCCCGCGGGGTGTGGTCGCAGGCGCACGCCTCGAATCCTCCGTTGGTGGGGAAGTGACCTTGACACTGACCTGGGCGAAACCGGAATCCTTCGTGCTCGCTCAGGGGGCGAGTGCAAGGGGGTTGCGCATCCGTCTGCTCAGGGCCCGCGACGACAAGCCGCGCATCCTGGTGACGGAACGCGGCGACACTGCCAGCAATTTCGCCGTAAACCTGGAGTCGCAGCACCAGCCCTTCGACGCCGGTGCCGTGGAGCTCGCCGCCAAACGCCTCCAGACCAAGACCTTCGTGTCGCAAGTCGAGACTGCAGGAGAGAAGTGGTATCGCCTGCGGGCGGGACCCTTTGACCAGCGAGCCGTCGCGGAAAGCGTCCTCAGGGCAGCCAGCAGGGAATATCCGCGCGCCTGGCTGGCCGTCGGCGACGATTCGATCACCAACGACCCCAATGCCGCGGTGGCCGAGCCCCCATTGCCCGCTGTCGAGCCCATTGGCGTGGATCCACCGATGGATCCCAAGGAACGCAGCAGCCTGTTCGCCGCGGCCCGCAAGGCCATGCGCGGGCGCGACTATGCCCAGGCCGTGCAGATCCTCACCAAACTGCAGCGGCAGCCGGAATTCGCCGAGCGTGCGCAAGCGCAGGAGATGCTCGGGCTTGCGCGCGAGCGCGCGGGTGAGGTCGCGCAGGCCAAGGCGGAATACGAGGAGTACCTGCGCCGCTATCCCAACGGGCCGGCCGCGGAGCGCATCCGCAGCCGGCTGCGGATCCTGCGCGCCGCTGCCTCCGCCGCCCGCGCAGGGGGGCTGGACGGATCGGACAATGCCGATCACGGGTGGAAAGCCTCGGGCGGCGTCTCGCAACTGTTCCGCCGCGACAGTTTCGGTACCGATGTGAACGGACCGATCTTCTCCACCATCGTGCAGGATGCGATCTTCACCGATGCCGACCTGTTCGTACACAAGGATGGCGAGCGCTTCGCGACCTCCTTGCGCACCAACTTCGGATACGCGAAGAACTTCCTGCCGGCCGACATCCGGGGAGCCGACGATCGGGTACGCATCACGACTGCGTTCTTCGACCTCGACGACCGCTTGTTGGGGCTGCGCGGCCGTCTGGGCAGGCAAACCGCGACGACTGACGGCACATTCGGAACATTCGACGGCGGTGCGCTGGCGTATCAGTTCGCACCGTCGTGGTCGTTGCGCGGCACGGTCGGCATGCCGGTCGACGATGCCGGCGACGGAGTGAGGACGGAGGGGCGTTTCGAGACCGTGGCGGTCGATTACGCGCCTGCGCTGTCGCACTGGGACACGAGCATCTACGTCACGCAGCAACAGCTCGATGGGATCCGGAACCGCCAGGCAGCAGGCGCCCAGGTGCAGTACGCCGTACTACGAGCCTCGCTGGTCGGTTATGTTGATTACGACACCGCCTTCCAGTCGCTGAATGCGCTGGTTCTGCTGGGCAACTGGCAGCTGCCGGCCCGCTGGCAGATCACGCTCGATCTGGAACATCGCAATGCGCCCATCCTCACGGCTCGCAATGCGCTCATCGGCCAGCAGGGCGCCACGCTGACCCAGCTCGAGCAGGTCTACAGCGAGCAGCAGATCGTGCAGCTTGCGCGCGACCGTACGCCGGTACTGTCGAGCTACATCGCCTCGGCGATGAAGCAGCTCGGCGAGCGTTTCCAGGTCATTCTCGATGTTTTCTACACGCAGCTCTCCAGCACGCCGGCCTCCGGCGGCGTCGAAGTTTTTACCGGCACGGCGGGCAACGACCTCTCATACCAGGCCCAGCTGCTCGGCTCGAGCCTGCTGCGCGCCGGCGACTTCAACCAGCTCATCGTCCGTTACGACGAGACGCCCGCGTACAACACACTCGGCTGGCAGTTCATCTCGCGTTATCCGCTCTTTGGAGCCTGGCGCGCCGGTCCGCGCATACTGGTGCAGCGAACGGTCACCGACACCGGCTTCACCCAGATTTCCTACGCTCCGTACGGACACGTCGACTATCAGCGAAACGGGCGGCTGCTTGAGTTCGAGGCCGGTGCCGAGCTCGGGCGCAACCCACCTGCACTGCAGATCGGCAACAGCACGCGGCTGTTCGTCAGTGTGGGCTACCGCATCAACTTCTGATATGCGCACCCCATTGCTCGCGCTGCTGTGTCTGTGCCTGGTGGCCTGCAAGGTGCCTCCCCGGCGCGCGAATGAATACCTGGACCCGGTTACGGCCGCCACGGTGTCCAGCGCATCGGCTCCGATCGTCTTCGCGCGCGCCCGCCAGGACATATCCGCCAATTCGCGGCAATATGTGACTGTGGTCGGCGTCACCGTCAACCGGTCGGGCCGCTACGAGTATTTTCTTCTCGTTTATGCGTGGTCCACGGTGGACCCCCGGCTGGGCGCGGGTGTACACCCTACGGATACACTGGTGTTGCTGGCGGACGATCGGGCGATACGCATGCAGCGCGACGGACGAAGCGTGAAGGAAGCGGGAATCGGCAAGCCACCCGAGGCTCCCTTGCACGTACGGGGCGAGCCGCGGATCTATCGCACGGATCGTGCGACACTGCAGTTCGTCTCGATGGCGCGCCGATTACGCCTGCAGCTCGAAGGCGATCAGGACGCTCGCCCGTTCGACATCTGGAAAGACGGCCGCCGGGAGCTTGGACAACTCGCCGCCGCGGCGCATTGAGGGAGCCATCATGAAGGCGCTCGAAGCCATCGCGGTCTGTATGATTGCATTCGCGACGCAACCCGCAGTTGCCGCCGCACCGCGTAACGGACCGGTCCGGCCGGTCATTTCCAAGAGCCGGCAAGCCCCCGGCGTGCGCCATCCGGCAAGCTCGTTCGCGCCACATCCAGGCTCGAAACGCAGGGTCTACGGTGCGCCGATCCAGCGCCCCATCCTGACCAGCATCCCTGCGCAGAAGGCAGTCAAGCCGAAGTAGGCGCAAGCCGGCCCAACCGGTGCGACCCGCCCCTGCGCTGCGCCGGACCGGGCCCTACTTGTTGATCGAGTCGATGGCCCGCTTGTCCACGGCCAATGCCGCTTCGTGCAAGGCTTCCGACAAGGTCGGGTGAGCGTGGATGGTTCTTTGCAGATCCTCGCTGCTGGCCGAATACTCCATCGCCAGGACCGCTTCCGCAATGAGCTCCCCTGCCAGCGGACCCACGATATGAACGCCGAGGATCTCGTCATCGTTCTGTGCTGCGATGACCTTCGCAAACCCCTGCGTCTGGTCCATCGCTCGTGCCCTGCCGCTGGCGAGAAACGGAAACACGCCGACCTTGTACTGCCGCCCGCCGGCCTTCACCTCTTCCTCGGTCTGTCCCACCCAGGCAATCTCGGGTGCCGTGTAGATGACTGACGGAACTGTCTTGTAGTTGACTTCAGCGAACCGCCCGGCGATCAGGTCCGCGACCATAACGCCCTCCTCCTTGCCTTTGTGGGCCAGCATCGGTCCGCGCACGCAATCTCCGACTGCCCAGATACCGTCGGCACTCGTGCGGCATTCGTGATCCACCTTGATGAATCCGCGCTCGTCGAGCTCCACTCCTGTGTCCGCGGCCAGTAGATCCTTGGTGTACGGACGGCGGCCGATGGAAACCACCAGCTTGTCGACCGTGAGGGCCTGCTCGCCCTTGGCGTCGGTATACGTGACGTTGACGGCCTCGCCGGACACTACTGCGCCAGTCACCTTGGCGCCGAGGCGAACATCCAGGCCCTGTTTCCTGAAGTGGCGCAGCGCTTCCCTGGCAAGCTGCTGATCGGCGATCGCCAGGAAATCCGGCAGCGCCTCGAGCACCACGACTTCGCTTCCCAGCCGGCGCCAGACGCTGCCCAGCTCGAGCCCGATCACGCCCGCGCCGATGACACCGAGCCGTTTCGGCACGGCATCGAATTCGAGCGCACCCCAGGAATCCACGATCCGCCGGCCGTCGAACGGCGCTGAACGCAGCTCCATCGGGGCGGACCCGGAAGCCAGCACGACGTTTCTCGCCGTGAGCTCACGGCGGCCGCCATCGTGAGCGACGAACTCGATACGCCGGCCGGACAGCAACCGGCCATGACCCTGTAAAGGCGTGACGCCGGCTGCCTTGAACAGAGCCAGGATCCCCTGGGTCATCGTCCTGACGATCCCGGCCTTGCGCTTCTGCATTTGCGGCAGCTCGAGCGTGACGCCGGATGTCTTGATGCCGTGGACGGCAAACTCCTCGCGCACGCGGTGATACAGCTCGGACGATTCCAGCAGCGCTTTCGAGGGAATGCAGCCCGCGTTCAGGCAGGTACCGCCGAAAGCAGCGCTGCCATCGTGGTTTTTCCACTCGTCGACGCAGGCGACGGTCAGCTTGTTCTGGGCGGCGCGGATGGCGGCCGGATAGCCGGCCGGGCCGCCGCCTATGACGACGACGTCGAATGAATCAGCCATGGGCTCTCCTGGTCAACAGGCAACGGGCAACACGCGCGACTCCTGCCCGCTTGTTATATCCCCAGCAACATCCGGCCCGGGTCCTCCAGACCTTCCTTCACCGCCACCAGGAACTGCACGGCTTCGCGGCCGTCGATGATGCGGTGATCATACGTGATCGCCAGATACATCATCGGACGGATCACGATCTGGCCGTTCACCACCATGGGGCGCTCCTGGGTCTTGTGCATTCCCAAGATGGCGCTTTGCGGCGCATTTACAATGGGGGTTGACATCAGGGAGCCGAAAACGCCGCCGTTGGTGATCGTGAACGTGCCGCCCGTCAGGTCCTCGATGCCGATCGTGCCTTCGCGCGCCTTCCTGGCGAACTGCGCAATCTCCTGCTCGATGGTGGCGAAACTCTTCGCATCCGCATCCCGCACGATCGGCACCATCAGGCCGCGATCGGTGGAGACCGCGACGCCGATGTCATAGTACTCGTGATAAACGACGTCGCTGCCGTCCATCGAGGCGTTGATGACCGGAAATCTTTTCAGCGCCTCGATCGAGGCCTTCACGAAGAAGGCCATGAATCCGAGCTTGACGCCCTGCTCCTTCTCGAAGCGCTCCTTGTAACGCGCGCGCAGCTCCTGTACTGCCGTCAGATCCACCTCGTTGAACGATGTCAGGAGTGCCTGCGTGGATTGTGCCTCGATGAGCCGCTGCGCGATGCGCTGGCGCAGCCTGGTCATGGGCACACGTTGCTCGGCGCGGCTGCCTGGCATTGCCGGGCGCGTTGCGGGAGCTGTCGGCCGCGCCACGGGCGCGGGTGCGCGCGTCGCCGGGGCTGGGGTGTTAGGTTCGGGTCGCGCGGCAGAGGCGGGGCCGCCGTTGGACTGCTTTCCCATGAATTGCACGACATCGGACTTCGTCAGGCGGCCGTCCTTGCCCGATGCCGGAATGGCGGCCGGATCGAGCTTGTTCTCCTCGACCAGGCGCCGGACGGACGGACTCAAGCGACTGGCATCCCTTGCGCCTTCGCCATCAACATCCTGCGCAACGTTGGAAGGAACGCCGCCTTTGGCAGCGGTGGCCGACGCAGCCTTCGCCGCAGCTCCCGAACCGGCCCCGGCAGCGGCCGAAGGTGCGGCGCCCTCGTCAATCACGGCCAGCACCTGTCCGCTGGTGACAGTGGTCCCGCTCTGTATCCTGATCTCACGTACGACACCGGTCAGGGGAGCGGGCACTTCCAGGACCACCTTGTCGGTTTCCAGGTCGGCGAGATTCTCATCGCGCTGGACCGGGTCGCCCGGTTGCTTGTGCCACGCCACCAGGGTGGCATCGGCCACGGACTCCGGCAGCTGCGGTACGCGGATTTCGATGGTCATGAGCTTTTTCTCATCGCAGGCGGCGGCGCCGACGCAGCGGCGGCCGGCGCGCTGCCCGTCAGCCTGGTGGTGTCGCGCGCCGAATCCTCGGTAGTGGTGGCGCGCAAAGCCGCGTGGATCAGGGCTTGCTGCTCGGCTTCGTGGATCCTGGTAATACCGGTGGCGGGTGCGGCCGCTGGAGCACGCCCCGCATACAGGACCTGGCGGCGGCCGCCGAGCAGCTCTTGCAGTCGATGCCGGATCTGATACCAGGCTCCCTGATTCTGCGGCTCTTCCTGGCACCACACGATCTCGCGAGCGTTCGGATACCTGTTGAGGATCGCCTCGTACCCATCGCTTGGGAAAGGATACAGCTGCTCGATGCGCACGAGCGCAACGTCGCGGATGCCATCCTTGCGGCGCGCCCTGAGCAGATCGAAGTAGACCTTGCCGCTGCAGAAGACGGTGCGGCGCACCTGCGCCGCCGGCAGATCGTCCATCTCATCGATGATGCGAGCAAAGCTGCCGCGCGTGAGATCCTCCAGCGCCGAGACGGACAGCTCGTGGCGCAACAGGCTTTTGGGCGTCATCACGATCAGCGGCTTGCGGAAGGGCTGCAGCATCTGCCGCCGCAGCATGTGAAACATCTGCGCCGGTGTCGAAGGCACGCAAACCTGCATGTTCGATTCGGCGCACAGCTGCAGAAACCGCTCGAGGCGCGCGGACGAATGCTCGGGGCCGGCGCCCTCATAGCCGTGCGGCAGGAACAGGACCAGTCCGCAGAAGCGCTCCCACTTCGCCTCGCCCGAGCTGATGAACTGATCGATGATCACCTGGGCGCCGTTTGCGAAATCGCCGTACTGCGCTTCCCACACGACGAGAGCGTTGGGCTCCGTGGTGGAGTAGCCGTATTCGAAGCCCATTACGGCTTCCTCCGACAGCACCGAATCGATCACCTGCACGCGCGGCTGGCGCTCGGCGATGTGTTGCAGCGGGATATAAGTGTTGTCGCTGTCCTGGTCGTGCAGCACCGCGTGGCGATGGAAAAACGTGCCGCGCCCGCTGTCCTGACCGGAAATTCGAACGCAGAAGCCATCTTCGATGAGCGCAGCGTAGGCGAGGGTCTCGGCGCAGCCCCAGTCGAGCGGCTGCTCGCCGGCCAGCATCTTTCTGCGGTTCGAGATGACCTGCGCAACGCGCGGATGCAGCTTGAATCCTTGCGGATAGCCGGTGATGCGCTCGCCGAGGGCACGCAGCCGGCTCAACTCCACGCCGGATTGCACCCGTTCGGTCCAGTCGATCTGTGCGTAGGGGCTCCAATCCACGGTGTACTTGTTGCCGATCATCCCCAGGGAAGCGCGTGCCTGGGGGCGGCCTTCATCGAGCCCGTTCCGGTACTGCTCGAACATTCCGACAACGTCACTGTCGGCCAGCACGCCCTGCGATACCAGCTTGTCGCCGTAGAGCTTGCGCGCGGTGGGGTGCTCTCGAATGGCGCGGTACATCATCGGCTGAGTCGCGGCAGGCTCGTCGGCCTCGTTGTGGCCATGGCGCCGGTAACAAACGAGATCGATCACCACGTCCTTGCGGAAACGCAAACGGTACTTGAGCGCGAGGCGCGAAACGAACACCACTGCTTCCGGATCGTCCGCGTTGACATGAAAAATCGGAGCCTCGAGCATCTTCGCCACGTCGCTGGAATAAATCGTCGAACGGGTGTCACGCGAGTCGGAAGTCGTGAAGCCGACCTGATTGTTGATGACGAGGTGCACAGTGCCCCCCGTATAGAAGCCGCGCGCCTGAGACAGCTGCAGCGTCTCCATGACGACACCCTGTCCGGCGAACGCCGCGTCTCCATGAACGAGCACCGGCAGAACGCGTTCGCCCTTCTCGTCCCCGCGGCGTTCCTGCCGTGCGCGGACCGAACCTTCGACAACCGGGTTGACGACCTCGAGATGCGAGGGGTTGAAGGCGAGCACGGTATGAACGTTACCGCTCGCCGTGCGCAGATCCGCGGAAAAGCCCTTGTGATACTTCACATCCCCCGAGCCCTTGAGATGGCTCAGGTCATAGACTCCCTCGAATTCCGAAAACAGCACCGCCGGGGATTTGCCCAGCAGATTCACGAGAACATTCAGGCGCCCGCGGTGCGCCATGCCGATGACCACTTCCTCGATTCCCGCCGCGCCGCTGCTCTGGATCAGATCATCCAGAAGCGCGACGAATGCATCGGCGCCTTCCAGCGAGAAGCGCTTCTGCCCCACGTACCTGGTGTGCAGGTAGCGTTCCAACCCCTCGGCCGCCGTGAGCTGCCAAAGAATGTTCCGGCGCTCCTCAGGCGTGAAGCGATGCATGAGCCGGCCCGACTGGAACTGGTCCTGGAGCCAGAGCCGCTCTTCGGACTCCGACACATGCGCGAACTCCGCGCCGATCGGTCCGGCGTAGATATATTCGAGCTGGGCCAGGATGTCGCGCAGCCTCATGCGCCGGGGCACCGCGTCACTGCGGCTGCCCGTGAAGAAATCCGTATCCAGATCGCCCTCGGAGAGTCCGAAATACCCCAGATCGAGGACGCGCGGGCGCGGCCGGATGGTGAGCCCCAGCGGATCGACCCCGGCGATCAGATGGCCGCGATTCGTCCAGATCTGGATCAGCCGCGACACCGCCGCCTGTTTGGCCGTCCTGTTGCCCCCCGTCGATACGCCTGCAAGAGCACTGGGGCCGCTGTGCGCAGGGCGCTGCTCCCGCGCACGTTCCGCTATCTCAGCCTGGATGGGCCCGTGTGGGCGCTCGCTCGCGGCTGGGGGCCCGAGCCGCTCAAAATAGCCGCGCCAACGCTCCTCTACTGTGGCTGGATCGCGCAGATATTGCTCGTAGAGGGCATCGAGAAAGCCGGCGTTGCCGCCGTACAAGGGTGTGGGTTCAAGCATGCGGGAAGGAAGCGGGGCGGGCCGTGGTTCGATTGCTGAAAGTCGCCTGCGCCCCATCCGGCCCGCGAGCAGCAGGCACGACTTTTGCCCGCTAGTTTAACGGAATGCGGCCTTCAGAGGAAACGCACCGTGTGCCGCGTGCCCAGCACGCTCTTCAAAGGGCGAGCGAGCTCTGGCCCAGAAGCCGAAGCTCGTAGACGACCAGCACGCCGTATCCTGCAAGCAGCAGATAAAGCATCAGGCTGACCGGAATCCTCCCGAACGCCCGCATCCGGGCCAGCAGTGTCAGCAGCACCACGCCGCCCGCCGTCAGCCCGATCTTGACCACGGTGAAGGCCAGTGCGGATCCTCCGATCAGGGAAGCCATCAGCGGATTGATTTCGTACGCACCCCGCTCGATCAGCGTCAATGTCAAAGCGGCATCCACGCTGGAGAGCAGCACGATGAGCATTGCGATCGCCAGCCACTGCGGCTGATGCAGATCGACCCCGGCCAGGATCGCTTCGCCTGTGCGGCGCGGCTTGTGCCTGCGCGGATGAAAGCTGCCATACATGAGCGAGTGCAGCGTGCGCCGCCGCCGGTCCGGGGCGCTTCGGCGCTCCGCTGCCGTCGCCGCATCCACTGGCTCAGCCGCGGACGATGCATCGCCGGCGCCCACCGATTTCGCCACTTCCCGCTTCATTTTCATCCGATTCATTCGTCTCGTTCGGTTCGCCGGCTCGCGGGCCCGCACAGGCCCGGAGCAGTCCCTTCCCCCGCTGAGCATTCTAGCGAGAGCTCTATAGCTGCAGCCCACGATCGGCGTGACGCGCATCACATCCTCAAGGGGGGCAGCCGGGCGGCCGCCGGATCCAAGCGGAACCGGAGCGTCCGCCGAACGTTGCCCCTGCAGGAGGGAACGTATGACGCCAGTGATTGTTGCGTTGTTTGACGATTTCGGGGTGGCCGCGCACGTCAGGACCGAGCTGGTCGCCGACGGGTTTCCGACCGACCGGGTAGAGCTGACCTCGCGGGTCGAGGCCGGACAGGCTGAGGCGGAGCCGGGCGCGTCGTACTGGCAGAAGATCTCGAACTATTTTCACGCAATCTTCGATCAAACCGGGAATTTCGCATCCGCCGATCATTTCGCCGATCGCGTGCGCAATGGCGCCTCGGTCATCACCGTGCATCCGCGCACGGACTATGAGATGGACAGCGCACGGACCATCCTGCGCAAGCACGGCCCCGCCGACTTCCGCGAGCACACAACGGCGATCTGACCCGGCGGGAAAGCTCCGGCTCACAGCACCATGTTGACGGCCGCCACGGGAATGATGACGGCGCTGGTGTTTCGCCCCGTCAGCGTAAACTTGGCGCCGGCGATCACCCCTATGCGGCTGTTGAAGTTGTATTCCACCGCCGGCGCCAGACTGAGCGAACGGCTGGGACCCGAATTCAGCTCGATCGTGGCGGCGATTCCTGCCACGGAGTCCTGCGGATCGAGCCCGCCGACGCGGGTGTTCGAATCGTGCTCGACGACGAGATCGAGCGCGAGCACCCAGTTGCGCGTCGCGCTGTATTCCCAGGAGGCATCGGCCAGGAAGGAATTGCCCGGATGGGCCCGGCCGCGGAAGCCGGGGCCGGTTCCATACACGCTGACATCCTGCACGTTCACCGAATTCGAGGCGGCGTACGACAGATCCAGGCGCGTACGCACAATGCGTCCATTGGGCAGCCAGAAGAAGTACTGCGAGTACACTGCCAGCGTCGTCGTGTAGGCTCCCGCGCCCAGGCCATCGGCAGGACGGTCGCCGAGGCGGTCATACTTTCCGGTTGGCAGCGTCTCGCCGATCACCAGCGAGGTGGTTGGTATCCAGCCGCCTTCCTCGAACCGGCTCAGCCCATATTGCCACTGCAGGCCCAGATCGCCCACGCCGATGCGGGAGCTGCTGCGCCCCTCGGCGGGCGCGTTGAAGCCGAACCGGGGTATGAGCCCGACGCTCATCCGGTCGGTCAGGCCGTAAATGACGTAGCTCTGGGAGCCGAAGTTGTTCTGATGCGGCACGCTGCGCCGTGTCCCGCGCGCGTCATAGCGGCCCTGTGGCATCGAATCGAACAGATAGGGCTCGATCAGAAAGTGTCCGCGCGGCAAGGTACCCGCGGAAGGCGCCAGCAAGGGACCGGTCCACCAGGCATCATCGCGCGACTGCCGGTCCGGGGAGGCTGCCGACGGCGCGCTGGACACTGAGGACGCGGCAGCAGCTGCTGCGCATTCGTGGACGCCAACGCTCGCGAGAACGCCAAGCACGAACAGCGCGCGCAGATTCCAACTGCCGGGCGCGAGTGCCGTGGTATTCGTGTGCGGATTGTCAAATTTCATGAGGGCCGCGAGCCTAGCGTTTCACGCAGTTGTTGGCCATCGATCCGCGCCAGCCCGCGCAAGTGGCTCAATCAAGCCGGCAACAATCGCTGCAAGTGGCACTTTGCCGCCGGGCAGCGGACATCACCACCCGTTTCTTGCTCGCCGCTTTCTGTTCTACTATCCACACGCTCAACATCAGCTGCCCGTGCAATGCTTCGCCTCGCGCGCGACGAAATTCATCTGTGGTTCGTGTACTGCGACGAGATCGCCGATACGGCGCTGCTCGCGCGCTACCGAAGGCTGCTGAGCAACGCGGAGACAGAGCAGGAGCTGCGCTTTCACGCGCCCGCTGACCGGCACCGCTACCTGCTCACGCGCGCGCTGGTGCGCACCGTGTTGTCGCGGTATTCACCATTGCCCGCGGAAAGTTGGATCTTCGCCAACGATCGCCATGGCCGGCCGCACATCGCCAACCAGGGCCCCGGCGTCGCCGATATCTGCTTCAACATCTCCCACACGCGCGGACTGGTCCTGCTCGGAATCACCTCCCAGGCTGCCCTCGGCGTCGATGTTGAAAGCATCCGGGAACGGACCCCCGCGCTGGAGCTCGCGGAGCGCTATTTTTCGCACGCGGAGGCGCGCAGTCTGCGCGCGTTGCCGCCGGGCGCGCAGCTCGCACGGTTCTTCGACTTCTGGACCCTCAAGGAGTCCTATATCAAGGCTCGCGGCAAGGGCCTGTCGATACCGCTCGACGGATTCGGCTTCGGCATTCGGGGGCAGCAACTCTCGTTTGAAGTGCGCCCGGAACTCGGCGACGACGCGGGACGCTGGCGCTTCTGGCTGCTCAGCCCTTCCGCCGGGTACATCACCGCAGTCTGCGCCGGGCGAGCCGCCGCCGGGGAACAGGTGTTGATCACGAGAAAAACCGTGCCGCTGTCCGACGAGCTGGACCTGCATTGCACCGAGCTTGGCAAATCGCCCTAGTCCAATTGCCAAAAGACCCTGCGGTGCTTTTGGCTCAGCAAAAGTCAGCCGCGGACCGGGGCGCCGCAGCGGGCCAGCACGCTGCGTAAATCGCGCAGCGCGGGGAACACCTCGTTGTTCCAATCCGCACCCTGCGCGTCGTAGGCCCGCTGCTCGTATTCCACGATTTCCTTGTCTTCGGCGAAAATCCGCTCGGTAAACCAGGTTACGAACGGCCACACGGCGTGGATCAGCCCCGGAATCGGCGGCTTCTTGACCGACAGGTAACCGTAGGTGCGATTGGTGCGCTGTTCGGCATCCAAGGGCGTATAGCCCAGCCAGACATCCAGCACCGGATCCTGGGTATCCTTGATATCGCGTCCCACCCAGACCTTGAGGCTCTGCGTCGGATAATCGGTTCGAATGCGCATGTGGTCAGAGAAGTCTTTCTTCGCCTCGCCACGCCTGCGGACCAGGTCCACGATGACCTGCTCGCCCATCGAAGGCTTCCCCTCGGTCCGGCTGAAGCTGTATTCCACCTGCGCCCAGTTCTCGCCGTGCTGGCGCCCGAGGCATCTGGCCCGGATCGAGCCCATCTGCTTGCGGTGCATGAACTGGTGATTCATGTCGAAGAGATTCTCGTGCATGAAGGTGTAGTGACAGGCCACCTGGCGGTTCAGCCGCCGGGTCTTGTAATCCTTGCGCTGGGAAGAGCCGAGCGTCGTGGGCAAGCGGCTCTGCGCCAGCAGCGGATCGCCTGGAAACACGAATATCAGTCCGTCCACCTCGCGCGCCGGATAGCTCCTGACCCCGTTGGGAAGCCGGTCCTTGCCCAGGTACGGCACATCCACGCATTTGCCGCTGTGGTTGTAGGTCCAGCCATGGTAGTGACACTTGAGCTCCTCGCCGCTCACCACGCCTAGGTGCAGGGGCACCTGGCGATGGGCGCAGCGGTCCTCGAGGGCGAACACCCGCCCGCTCTTGCCGCGATACAGGACAATCGGCAGCTCCGCGAAGCGCCGGCCGAGCGTCCGGCCGGCCCTGAGCTCATCGGACCAGGCCACGGGATACCAGTAATCCGGATGCGCGCCCACGCGCCGCAGGTCGAACGCGTTCGGCGAATTCGCAGGATGCATGGAGATCAGATTCGAACCGTCTTCCGGCATGGGGACTCCAAGGCCGAGCTTTGATGAGGCGCAGATTAGCGCCTCGATGGGGCCCCGAGTCAATAATCCACCTTGCTGGGTACGCCGCTACCCCTTAATTAATACCCTATCATTTCACGCCGCTGAGCCTCGCCGAGAACATGGCGGCCATGGTGTTGTTCGCCTCATCGTAGCTCTGACCGCGTGTTCGCAATTGAAGGGAAAAAGTCATGACCGCGGAAAAAACAAAGATGGCCCTCGGCTGGCGCGTCTACGGCCTGGGCGTGATGGCGTTGGCCATCGTCTCCCTGGCCTTAGGGAGCTTTCTCCCGGGGCAGCCGGTGCCCAGGAACCTTCCCGACCGCACGGTCCTGGCCTATGCCGCCGCTGCGTTCATGCTCGTCGCGGGGGCAGCCGTCGAGTGGCGGCGGACCGCGGCCTGGGGCGCCGCGGCGCTTAGCGCCTACTACGCGCTCATTGTCGTCATCCTGATGGACGGCCGCCTGTTGCTCGCCCATTACGCCGAGTTCATCGCTTACAGCAATGCCGCCGAGCAGCTCGCGATCGCGGCGGGCGGGCTGATCGTCTACGCTGCGAACGCCAGGATCGATGCGGGGCTCGCCGCACGCCTCACACGCCTGGGCCAACTGGCGTTCGGCGTCTGTGCGCTGTTATTCGGCGGAGCGCATTTCTTCTACATGAACCTCACCGCTCCGTTGGTCCCCGAATGGCTGCCGCCTTCGCAGGAGTTCTGGGGTTATGCGACCGGGGTCGCCCACATCGCGGCGGGCGTTGCCATCCTGACCGGCGTGCGGGCCCGCCTCGCCGCGATCCTGCTGACCGTCATGTACGCGTCCTTCACGCCGCTGGTGCATCTGCCGCTGTTCCTGGCCGATCTCTCCAACCATAGGACCTGGACCGAGAACGCCACAAATCTCGCCTTGACCGGCGCCGCCTGGGTCGTGGCGGACTCGCTGGCGCGGCAGAGTCGCTGGTGGAGCGACTCTAAAGGTTGGTTCCCACGTTTGACAGCGCCGAGGACGCGTCGAGAGTCTGCCCAGGTGAGGGGGCTCGGGTCATGAGAAGGTGTGCGGAACTACCGCTGACGCCCCGCTTGCAAAGGTCGGCTGCGACACGTCACTCTTCTCGCGGGTTGCCTTAAGGCAGAGGACCATGCGATGGACACCGACAGCCTCACTCCCGCCGCCGAACTGGCCCGCAAGAACCCCGTCCGCGTACCCAACGAAAGCGCCGAATATCGCGCCGCCCGTACCGCCCTCCTGACGGAGGAGATCGAGCTGCGGCGCCACATCGAGCGGGTCGCCGCCCAGCGCCGCAGCCTACCGCCCGGCGGCAAGGTGATCGGCGACTACCGCTTCGAAGGCGAGGACGGCACCTCCGATTTCGCCGCGCTATTCGGCGGCAAACAGACGCTCGCCGTCTACAGCTACATGTTCGGGCCGCAACGCGAGCGCCCGTGCCCCATGTGCACAAACCTGCTAGGCGCTTGGGAGGGTAACGCCGCCGACATCGGCCAGCGCATCTCGCTTGTCGTGGTCGCCCGCTCGCCAATCAAGCGCCTCATCGCCTGGAAGCACGAGCGCGGCTGGAAGGACCTTCGGCTCTACAGTGACCTCAACGGCGCCTATTCCCGCGACTTTTTTGGTGTCCTGCCGGACGGCTCGGAAATTCCCGCGTTCAACGTATTCACCCGTCGCGACGGGACCGTCCGCCACTTCTGGTCCGGCGAGCTGACCGGTTCCACCGCCGACCCCGGCCAGGATCCCCGCGGCGCTCCCGATCCGGCCCCGATTTGGATGGTGCTGGATTGCACTCCGGAAGGCCGCGGCGGGAATTGGTATCCGCAGTTGGACTACGACGCGTGAGTTTTACACGATAACCGAGGCGCGTAACCTGCTGGGCGGCATATCTCGCAACGGCATCTATGCGCTCTTGAATTCAGGAACACTCCAGAGTGTCATCGTCCGGTATCGACGATTCATCGCCGCGACCGCGATCTCGAAATTCATTGAGGCATCGACCAGCAGCGCGTGCACCATTAGATAGAGGCCGCCCCCGTCCGCCAGCTTGTAAGGCTGGCTGCTTGGTTTCGCACCTTGATCAGCGTGTCGCTCAGAAAGTCGTGTCCAGCCGTTTGGTACCCACCGGCTGAAAAGATACCCACTATTGTACCCACTCTCCTCAGAGGTCTGCCGTTCCGTCCTGAGACGGTCTGAGCATCAAGATGGGTACCAAGTGGCTATTTATATTTGAGTTTTATATGCACCGCGGGCTGAGGTGAGACAGGTTAATACTGGTAGTTGTGGCGCCCCCGGCCGGAGTTGAACCGACGACCTACCGCTTAGGAGGCGGTCGCTCTATCCACTGAGCTACGGGGGCGCTGTATGGCGAAGTCTACCGAGCCGGGCGGCCATATGTAACGAATGGGCAGGACGGCTCTGCGCTCGCACGCGCATGGCAGCCCACACGGACGTTATCGTCCTCCCGTGCATTTGCATGGTTCCCCATAGCGGCTGCATAGGACGTCCCGAACAAAGCCGCCATGGCTCTCCACCTGAATAGGGGGGTAGTATCGCGATCACGCTCTCTTCCGGCCGCTGGCGCTACCGCCAGGCGTTGGCGCCAGGGTCGTGATCGGAGCAGGAGGCTCGTAGCCGAGACATGAGGAGACGTCCGTGGCCAACTCAATCATTCTGGGCAGACATCACTTTCTGCACGCCGACATCCGTCGTGTTCCCGGGCTTCAATCGATCGTCTGGTTGCGTCGGGGATGGGACGATCTGCGGCATGTCCGGGCGGCAAGTATTGCGCATGGCGCGCTGATCACGGCGATCGGCGCGGTCCTGCTGATGCTCGGGAGCAGCCACCCGTATCTGGTTGCCGCCGCGATCTCCGGTTACCTGCTGGTCGGGCCCATCATGACCACCGGCTTGTGCGAGCTGTCGCGGCGGCGTGCGGCGCAGGCGCCGCTGGGCTTCGATGAGTCTCTGCAAGGGATGACGCGCAATCCGGAGGGCCTGCTGTACTTCGGCCTGGTGCTCGCCGTGGTTGCGGCCGTCTGGTTCCTGCTGTCCGCGCTCGTACTGCAGTCGGTTCTGCACACGTCGGTACCGAGCCTCGGCGTGGCGCTCTGGGGCGGCTTTACCGATGCGGCCAGTCGCCCGCAGATCCTGGCCTATGTCGGCTCCGGCGCAGTGCTTGCGGCGCTGGTCTTCACGCTTTCCGTGGTGGCGGTGCCCCTGATCATCGATCGGCATGCGAGCGCGCTCGATGCGATGTGGATCAGTATCAAGGCGACCTTCTGGAACCTGCCGGCCATGCTGGTCTGGGCGGGCCTCATCGTCGCCCTGACGGCGCTGGGTTTCGCGACGCTCCTGCTCGGGATGATCGTCGTCGCGCCCCTTCTCGGGCACGCCACCTGGCATGCGTACCGGGACTTGATTGCGTAGCGGCGCACGCAGTCGCCCACACTGGAGTTGCCCGGCTTTGGACCCTGCTGGCCGCGGCGGGTGTCAGGCGGACGCGACCGGGTTTCGCTTAACTTTATCTTCAGCAAGGAATCCCGCGTAATCGATTGTGGATTGTGGGAATACTTCTTGCGCTCAAATGCGTGAAAGGCCACAGCCAGTGCGGCCTGATGCCGGCTCCGCCGGCACGCTGAGGTGCAGGATTGCTGCTCGATAACCCACGAGTCGATCACGCCGCTGATCAAGGCAACGCGCGCGACTACATGAAACGGTCGGCGATGATTCGCCTGCTGCATGGCCTGGCGCGTCTCATCCCGGGCGAACATCTGAAGACCGCGTTCTACCTGAACTGCATCGATGCGCCGCGGCGCCTGATGCGGGAGATGTTGTTCGCGTTCTACCGCTACGATCACGTGTACGCGGTGCTGCGCGAATTCGCCGAGAGCTGTCGCGATCGATTCTCCGTTCTGGAATTCGGCACCTCGGATGGCTATTCGTTCGTCAAGCTCCTGTACGCGACGCGCTATTTGGGACTCGAGCGCCGGTGCACGGTGCACACGTTCGACAGTTTCGAGGGCATGCCTGCATCGGCCGACATGCGCGACAAGGATCTGCTGGCGGGCGATGACTGGGCGGAAGGCCAGTTCCGCGGCAATTTCGAGGCACTGCAGGAATACTGCTCGCAGCGCTACTCGAACTACGAGATCCATCGCGGCTACTTCGAGCATTCCATCGATGCAGCCTTCCTGGAATCGCTGCGGGATCAGCCCCCGGTCCTGATCTGGATCGATTGTGACTACTATTCCTCGGCCAAGACCATTCTCAGCCGCCTCATGGACCGGATCCCGAACGGCGCCGTCATCTATTTCGACGAGCTGGACAACATGAATTTCGGCTCACGCCTGACGGGCGAGGCGCGGTTGGTCCACGAGATCAACTCCGGCGCGTTCGGCGCCGATATCGAGCTCGTGCCGGATCTGAAGCTAGCGCTGCAGTCCCGGCGGATCTACCGGTTCTTCAGGATCCCGCCGAACCGCATCATTGCGCAGCATGCGGAACCCAACGCCGCCGACCAGGTCCGCCATCGCTCGAATGGATCGCCGCTGCCCTGAGGCGGCGCCGACTTCTGGCCGTCGTGCGGGCCGCCGTGGAGCACCTGCATTCCAAGCGCTTGCGCGCGTTCCGCAAGGCGGTAAGCAAGCCGGCCGCGGATGGGGATCACGTGCGCCAGAGCGTCGATGGGCTGCACCCGGCGGCGCACGATACGATTGCGGCGCAAGTGGCCGCTGATTCCGGAAAGCGTTATCGTGGCAGAAGTACCAGAGGTATCCGATGGCTCGCGCGTTTGACAAGGCTTACCACGCAGT